>JAGRJY010000017.1 GCA_020442465.1 Lysobacterales bacterium | reverse complement strand
GACTGCGGCGGAGGTTCAGCGCTGCAGCGAAACCACCTGGGGCTTGTGGGCGCGGCGCACTTCGGCCAACTCCCGGTCGCGCCGCACGAGTTGCAGCCGCGTCTCCTGCCAGGCTGCGAAGTAGTGGTCGACCAGTGCCGCGAGCTTGGTGAGCTGCTCGCGCAAGGCGGCATTGTCGCGGCGCAGGCGCGCCGCGCGCCCGGCGTCATCGGGGCGCCGAAGGTGCTTCTGCTGAGCCGCGTGCAACGCCTGCACGACATCGGGGTGGTAGCGGTACAGCGCGTTGCGCGAGATGCCGGCCAGATCGCACAGGGCGGTGGCGGTCAGTGCCGGCGGCGAGGCGCTGCCGCCACGCTGTCGAACCATCGTCGTCAGCGCCTCGCGCAGGCGCTGGGCCGATGCGGTCTTGGTTGTGCCGCGCCCCTGCTTCGTCATGATCGCTCCTTCCCATCGCTGTCGATCGTGCGGACCAGCGACCTTGCCTCATCGAGTCGTGCGCGGACGATGCGCAGGGTCTGCCGCGGCAGGGCCGGCTCGTCCAGCAACCGCTCGCAGCGGTGGACTTGCTCGACCCAATAGGGTCGATGCCGCTGCGACACCACGAAATTCTTGCAGCGCGCGCAGGTCGACGGCTCGCGGCGAGCGGGGTTCGGGCCGGCCACGTTGCCGAGGCAGGCGCTGTGCTCCTCGCGATAGACGCAGAAGCCCCAGTCGCAGATGCCGAGCACAAGCCCCGCGTCCACCAGCAGGCGCGCGTAGCTTGCGAGGTCTTCCTTCATGCGCTTGCCCCGAAAGCGCGGGCGATTGGCCATGATCTCCTCGCCGGCGCGGCCGCCCAGGCCGGGTGTCGCCAGCATGTGTTCCCACGCGTTGACCGACTGCTGCAGGATCTCGGCGTCGATCTCCTGGGCGAGCCGGTAGTCGGAGCCGGCGTAGCCATGGTCGGTCTCGGCCCGTTCGCGATGACCGAGTTGCTGGGCCAGCGCGAACAGACACGTGCGATCACGCAACGCCGCGAACCTGGCGAAGGTCTTGCGGCCCTGGTGCGTGGAGAGCCGCCACGGCCGGTCCTGGTGCGTAAGGCCCAGCCAGGCGCCAAAGCGCTGCAGCTGGATGTTGATCCGTGCGATCGACGGAATCTCGAGCAGTTCGGGCAGGACCTCGTGCCACTCCGTCGCGCCGTTGCCGTGCCAGCGGCGCAACCACAACTCGTCGCGTCCGGAGACGGCGCGGTGCCCGGCGGACAAGGCTTCGAGCACCGCCACGGCCTGCACCGCGGCAGGAGGTGCAACCCATTCGTGCGGCCGCCCGTGGTAGCCCGATTGGCGCTTGAAGATCGCCCCGACGATCACGGTGACCGGCTCGCTGGCGCCGTCGGCGCAACGGTGCTGCACGCAGCCGGCCTTCAAGTGCAGGATCTCGCTGACGCGCGGGCCGACCAAGTAGGAGATGACGACGAAGCAGGCGGCATACAGCAAGTCGGTGCGCAGGACGAGTTCGCGGACCGATCGCACCGGGGAATCACCATCGGGGATGCCGGCGCTGGCGCTTCGAAGTGCCCGTGTCGCTCTTCCGGTGTGGGCATGGCCCGCACCACGACCGCCGGTCGCCGCCTGCCGATAAGTCGGCCAGGCGCGCAGAACGATGGGAGCGTCGCGGGTGAGGATGTCGATGGCCGCCTGCACCAATGCCACGGCTACGGTGTCCGGCGTGTAAGGCCAGGGTCGACGCAGCCCCTCGTGATAGCCGGCGGCCTGGCGCTGATCGTGTCCCGCAAAGGGGTCGAAGCACACGCTGTCGTCGAGTTCGCCGCGAAAGCGATGGAAGTACGCGAACAGGTACACGTGGCGCTGCACGGTCCCCGGCGCTCGCTGCGAGGGGTGGCCAGTCAGGGGGCGCGTGCGCAGCCACTGCTGGAATTCCAGCAGCGCCGGCGGGTCGAGCGCTCCAAAGCGGCTGAAGCCCTCACCGTCCATCCATTGAAGCAGGCAGCGCAGGGTGTGAAAGTACTGCGCCACCGTGCTCGGACGCAGAGGCAGGCCGGTGGACAGCGAGCGCGATCGGATGAGGGCGACGAGCTGCCTG
>JAGRJY010000016.1 GCA_020442465.1 Lysobacterales bacterium | reverse complement strand
TTCCGGCGAGCAGAGCAGCGTTGACGGACGGGGCGAGTCCATACATAGGAGGGGATTCATCCCCGACCGAATCCCCTGGCCCCATCTCACCGGGACGCTTCCGTGCGCTGGGGTCGGGAATGAATTCGCTCCTACAGGATTCACCCGACGCTCGTGCGGGATGGGATTCATCCCCGATCACCGCACGGCGGACATCGCCGGGCTGCGGCTAGATCACATCCCAGGGATAGCTGCCGCGACCCAGGATCGACGTGGCGATGCGCTCCACCGCAGCATCCTCATTGCGCTGCATGCCGCGAACGTTGCGCAGCATCCGGCGACGCGCCTGCGCCATGAACATCTCGCACAGGGTCTGCGCCTCGTCGGCAGCGGGGTCGCTGGCCTGCACCAGACTGTCTGCGCGCGAGAGCACGCACAGTCCGATGAACAGGTCGATGGAGATGTCCGCGATGCGCTTGAGCACGAACTGCTGGTCGGCGATGCCGCGGCCGTATGCACGCAGCGCCTCGTCGCTGACCCGGGCCAGTTCGCTGGCGTACTTCTCGTAAACGGCGCCACAGGCCGCAAGGCGCGGCGCCAGCGGGCGAAGGATCCGGTCGCCGCCGATGCCGGTGCTCTGGCTGAAGCGTCGCTGCGCGTAGCTGCCCAGTACGCCGAATCCCTTGATCGGATCGTTGAAGATCTCGTTCACCGCCGCCTTGATCTCGCTCAGCGAACTGCCGACATCCTTCAGCCCGGACAGTGCGATGTACAGGCGAAGGATTTCGTTGGTGCCTTCGAAGATGGACAGGATGCGCGCGTCGCGACTGAACTTCTCGTAGGGAAACTCCTTCATGAAGCCGTTGCCGGCGGCGATCTGCAGCGCCTCGTGCGCAGTGCGCTGAATCGCCTCGGAGGCGAATACCTTGCTGATGGCCGCCTCCAGCGAGTAGTCCTCGCAACCGGAGTCGATGTAGTGGGCGACCATGAACACCGCGCTCTCGGCGGCGAAGCAGTCGAGGGTCATCTGCGCGATCTTCTCGCGCACCAGGCCGAACTCGGCGATCGACTTGCCGAACTGCTTGCGGTCTTGTGCCTGCTGCGAGGCGAGCCTGATCAATTGCTTCATGCCGCCGACCGCGCCGCCGCCCAAGCCGGTGCGTCCGTTGTTGAGGATCGACATCGCAACCTTGAATCCACGGCCGACCTCGCCCAACACGTTCTCGGCCGGCACCTTGACGTCGGCGAACGACA
Organism: Lysobacterales bacterium; assembly: GCA_020442465.1. Classification (GTDB taxonomy): domain Bacteria; phylum Pseudomonadota; class Gammaproteobacteria; order Xanthomonadales; family Xanthomonadaceae; genus Pseudomarimonas. The sequence continues at coordinate 45,973 of JAGRJY010000016.1, read as the reverse complement.
CCGTCGTCGTACTCGACGAGCGGATGCCCATTTTGTCCTCGTGCGGCCCGTGGCTGACGCCAGCCCAGTCGGCATCGACGATGAACGCGGTCATCTTGCCTTCCGGTGTGTCGGTGCGCGCAAACACGGTGTAGAAGCCGGCGATCCCTCCGTTGGTGATCCAGATCTTCTCGCCGTTGAGCAGCCAGCTGCCGTCATCCTGCAGCTCGGCCTTGGTGCGCACCGAGGCGGCATCCGAGCCGGCGCCCGATTCAGTGAGACAGAACGCCGCGATCAGCTCGCCGCTGGCCAGGCGCGGCAGGTAGCGCGCCTTCTGCGCATCATTGCCCCACAGCAGCAGCCCCTTCATGCCGATTGAACTGTGCGCGCCGATCGTCAGCGACACCGAGCTGTCGTGGCCGCTGGTCTGCCCGAGCACGCGCGCGTACGCCGCATTGCTCAATGCCAGGCCGCCGTGTTCCTCGGGAATGATCAGCCCGAACAGACCCATGTCGCGCAGGCCCTGGATGAACGCTTCCGGCTGATGCGCCTCGTCGTCCCACTTGCGCAGGTCATCCTTCTGCGCGGCGAGGAAATCGTCGATCGAGTCGAGCATCATCCCCAGCATCTCGCGATCCCGCTCGCGCATGGTCGGGTAGGGGAACAGGTTTTCCTCGAAGATGTCGCCCAGGAACAGCTGCTTGACCGCGCTGCGATCGAGCCGGAGCGTGGATGGGGCAGGGTTCGACGGTACGGGGGTCGGTTCGGCCATGACGCGCTCCGCTTGGGGGGACGTGGGCTGATTGTGGCACGGCCATGGGCGCCGATCGTGATGAATCGGTGCGCGCGGCAGGTGTCGGCGCGCGTCGCGTCCAAACCTCATGCTGAGGCTCGGCAACCAGCAGAAAGCACCATGGCTCAGGGAGCTGTGGCTTCGAACCCGTCGTTGAAGATGTCGGGCAGGAGGCGCCACTCGAAGGCGCCCAGGTCGATTGCCGCGCCGACGATGCGCGCATTCCCATCAAGATCGACCGGCAAAGGGTTGGCGGTGTTGTCACCGGCATCGCGTGCTGGAGAAGCGGGGTCCAGGTGAAGGTCGCCAGATGCAGCCGGGAACTCGTCGATCTCCGGTGTTTCGGTGAACAGCGGGTCGGAGTCGGGAACGTTTCCGCCGAGATCGTTGCCACACAGCGAGTTCCACGCGCCGGCCGGGTTGCATCCTTGGATCAGGCTATGACCAATCTCGATTTGCCCAGCGTCGGAGGCGCAGAATGGCTGCGGTGAGTCTGGGTTCTCGTGCCAGACAACCGAATTCTTGATGCTGAGGGCGCCGTTGGCGCTCATCAGATTGACAGCGCTACAGTGTGTCGCAGCGCTAAGGAAATTGCCTGCAAAGCTGGCGTTGACCAAGCGCAGCTCGGAGTCGCTGCTTCGAATCGCGCCCCAGCGATTCGCGTAGAACGTCGCGTTGGTGACCTCCACCACGCCGGCATTCAGGTTGACCAACGGGACGCCTGCATTGTTGAAAAATGTGCCGTTGTGGACGCGCAGACTACTTCCTCCTTCACTGTGCACGACCGACTGATACAAGCCTGCGACGTTCTCCACGAACCGGACGCGGTTCATGGTGGGCGAGCTGTTCGCGCCGTTGTAGACGGCGGCACCCGCGAAGTCCACTGTGTTGTCCACGAAATCAACATCGACAAACTCCGGACTGCTGTTGAGGTTTTGCACAGCGCCACCGTCGCCCGAAAGGATTCCGGAGCAGCAGTTTCCGTTTCCTCGAAAGAGGACCCTCTGAATCGACGGGCTGCTGTCGACGTTGCGAATGGCCCCTCCGGATCTCGCAATATTTTCCACGAAGTCGGAGTCAACGACCTGCGGATCGCTCGCCCAGTTCGCCACTCCACCTCCTCCGGCGCCCGAGTTCCGGACGAAGCTCGTCAGGCTAATGTTCGGATGGGAAGCGACATTTGCGATACCTCCTCCTCCGTAGGCCCCTACATTTCCCTCGAATCGGGATCGGGCGATAGTCGGGCTGGCCGAGAAGTTGGCGATGCCTCCACCGTGAGCGCCGACGTTGGCGCTGAAGAACAAGTCCAACAGCGCAGGGCTTCCCCCCTCATTGAGTATTCCAGCGCCCGCGCACGGCGGGTCGGGTGTGAAATCGCATGTCAGATCGAACGAAGAGCCCGCAGTGATGATGAATCCAGCCAGCTGAGTGTCTGGCGAAGTACCGCTCGTGGTCACAACGTGCAAACTGTTCAGCCCGACGATCTCGTCGTCCGTTTCCGCGTATCCGGTTCCGTCCCCATCCAAATCCAGGTCGTCGCCCTCGATATCGCCACTCAGGATCGTGAGGTGCGTGCGCCAGTCCGCTTCGGCGCTGCCGCCAGGCGCGTAGCCACCGAGCAGGTGCACGCCATCGGGCACCGTGAAGGTGGCTGCGCGGTCGCCAGGGGTGTCGGTCGGGCGGTAGATTCCGGCCGCAACGCGAACCTCGTCACCCGCGGAGGCGGTTGGAAGGGCGTCGGCCAATCGCGGGTAGGCGTTGATCCAACTGCTTCCGTCGCCCGAACCCGTGGCGGAGGCATCCACGTAGATCACCGTCGCATCGGCGTCGATGCTCCAGGCGATCAGCGGAAGAATGGCCAGCGCCGCAGTGCGAACTCGATTCATCGCGCGAGATTATCCAACTTCGCCGCGTGCGGGGAATCTTCCGGCCAGGTTCGCCTCGCCGAATGCGCCGACGCGGGCCGCAGCGAACCTGAGGCGGGACCGGTCTCATACCGGCCGCGTATGGATCCCGATGCGCCGGCAACGAGGCGCGGCTTTGCCGCAAGGGCGCGACAGGCGCTCCGTGCTGCTGCGCGGTGGCGCATCCGCCTCGCCGCATCGCACGCTTTGTCCCATACTTCGCCCGTTGTCGAAAGGACCTTCGCGATGAGTGATGACGCCTACACGCCTGACCGGTTGCTCGAATTCCTGCGCGAGTCGCCGAAGCAGGGGCTGCTGAATCCGGCCGTGGCGCGCAGCCGCGCCAGCGCCGTCGAGGCATTGTTCGTCGAGTTGACCGACCAGGAGAAGGCGGACATCCGCAGTATCGACCTGGAGAAGCTCTGTGCTCGGCTGCACAAGATCCAGGGCAGCAGTATCCGGCCCGAAGTGGTGACTCTGTACAAGACACGCGCCCAGGAGGCGTTGACCGACTACGTGGCCTGGCTCGGCGATCCGAAGTCGTTTTCGTCGATCGGTGCACACTCGCTGCGGCGCGACAAGCGCGGCTTCGGCAGCGAGCAGGAGAATGCCCAGGAAGCCAAGGCGCTGGAAGAAACTGCGTTGGCGGTCAGTGACCGGCGCAAGGATCTCATCGCGGTGCCGCTCCGCGAGGGCGTGACGGTCTACGTGACCCACTTGCCGCTCGATCTCACCGGCAAGGAAGCGGCAAAGATATCCCGGGTCATCCAGGCGCTGGCCAACGAGGCGGGTAGGGAGGACGCAAGCGTCCAAGAAGCGACCGGTGGCGACCCGGATCGCCAAGGATGATGCGCTCGAGCCGGTTCATGCTGGTCGCACCGATGGCGCTGTTCGGCGCCGCCGGCATTGGCCTGCTGGCCTATTTCTTCATGCCCGGCCAGGAAGGCCCCTTCCACGACAATCTGGTGCCCGAACTGATCGGGTTCTGCATGGAAGGTTTCTTCCTGGTCGGCCTGCTGACCTTGCTGCAGAAGTCGCGCGAACGCGCCTACCGCAAGGAGCTCTGGCTCAGCCTGCGTGGCGCCCTGCGCGGCGTGCTCTCCAACCTCGATATCGCACTGCTGCCGCCGAATGCCGAACCGGCGCGCACCGAAGAACTCGAGCGCGACCTGAAGATCGTGCCGCGCTTCCTGCGTGAGGTGTCGAACTCCCGACTCGACCTCGACAGCATGCTCGCGTTGAAAAAGGAATGTGCGGAGACCATCGGTCTGGCCCGCGACATGATTCCGGTAGCGGCCCAGCTCAGTGCGCGCCACATGCGCTGGTGGATCGCCATCGTCAACAGCATGCGTCAGCTTGGTCGTGCGCAATCCCGCGAAGGCGTCGAACAGAGCCTGTTCCTGCTGCTGGAGAACATCATCGAGTTCGACGCGGTCGGTTTTTGACCCCGACCCCGGACGTCAGGGGTCAGATGTCAGAACCCAGGTATTGCAGGTCGAGGATGGGGCTCGGCCCGCACTCAGGGGGTCGATGGGCGGGTGAGTTCTGAGCTCCGCAGGGTGAGGGGGGCATCGCCCTGCACAGCACGTCATGATCGCGTGGTGCAGGCGACTCGACTGAGTGACCCTTGCTGGATGCTGTCTGGCCTCTTGGCCGCGGATCGGACTCCGCGAAGCGCGCAGCACGCCGGGGCAACGACGTGCTGTGCGATGTCGACTCGGCCATCGGTTCCGCAAGTACGGCTGCGGGTCAGCTGCGCAACCGGTCCAGCGCCTTGTCGACCTGACCGCGCTCGTAGTCGCTGAGATCACGCGCGGCAGATCGCGCGCGGTCGATGAGGTCGGCCTGTCGCGGCATGTTCTCGACGATGCTGACCAGCGCCAGGCGCCGTTCGTAGCTCGATTCGATGCTGGTGGACGCCTGGATGGCGGCCGCCGCGGAGTGAGCGTCCAGGCTTCGTTCTTCGACCAGAGCCTGCAGCGCGAGCCGCGCCTCGTAGGAAGACTCCATCGTCGAAACCGCCTTGCAGTAGGCGTCGAAGCCCGTGTCGCGGCCGGCAACTCGTGCACTGGCTGCCTGCAGTGCCAATCGGCGTTCGTAGTCGCTGTCGATCGTGCCGATCAGGGCCACGGCCTTGTCCAGCGACGCTGCTTCCGGGTTCTGGTGTTCGAACAACGCCTGGACGGCGAGCCGTGTTTCGTAGCTGGACTCGCCCTTGCGCAGCGCATCCACCCAGGCGTTGTGCACCGAGGACGTGTCGGGCAGCTCGCGCGCCGCGGTCTGCAGCAGCAGTCGGCGCTCGTAGTCGGATTCGAACTCGGCGGCCATGCGCAGCGCGATGACGCCCGCGTCGGCATCGGTGGCGTCATGCTCCAGTGCAGCGACCAGTGCGCGGCGCTGCTCATAGTCGGAGTCGATGCCGCGTACCAGTTCGACGGCGCGACGGGCCGAAGCAGGGTCGACGCGATCGAATCCGAACAGGGCGCGAATGTAGGCGCCACGCGCATAGCCGCCGTGGATCTGCTCGATCTCCGCCACCAGTGCCGGTGCGCCGCCGCGCTGGAAGATGCGCGCCGCGCGCTCCTTGACCTGAATGGCTCCCTCGCGGATGACCTGTTTGACCACCGCCGACAGCCACGCCTGCGCGGCGCCGTCGAAGGGTTGCTGCTTGCCGTCCACGTAGTAGCGGCGCTGCACCGAGCCTTTCTCGTTCTCGAACTCGACACGCCGCTTGGTGCCACCGCGCATTTCCTCGATGAACGCGTCGTCTTCCAGGGTCAGGATGTCGGTCTCTTCCGCGTTGAATTCGAACGATCCGTCGGCCTCGAAGCGGAAGCTGCGTTCATCGTTGGACAGCGCGATTTTGGTCGATTCCCCGAACAGCCAGTTGGACTGGCTGACGCTGACCCGGCTACGCACCGGTGCCGCGGGCGGAGCGGGTGGCGCGGGCGGCGAGGCGGGTGCAGCCGGTGCAGCGGGTGCAGCAGGGGCTGCAGCAGCCGGTGCAGGACGCGCTTGCGGTGACGACGGCGCGGCGGTCACCGGTTCCACGGCTTCGACTGCTGATTGGGCGGCTGCTGGTGGCGCGGGTGGCGCTGGTGGCGCGCTGGGGGGAACGGGCGGTTCGGGCGGCTCGACCGCAAAGCCGGGCAGCGCCAGGGCGATGGCGAGCAGCGCAATGGACAGCGCAAACCGGTGCGGACCGCTGCGACGGGGAAGGTGTGGCGTGTTGGCGCGCATGGTGGACTCCTCGATGAGGCGGCGCACGCGATCGGACAAAGCCGACTGCCGGCGCGCCATGGGGGTGGCGAAGGACGAAGGGACGTTGGCAGCGCTCAAGTGCTCGGCACAGCACAGCAGTGACTCGGCCAGCGCCCGCGGGTTGCCGGTGACCGCCGCCGACCAGGCATCGCATTGCAGCTCGGCGGCTTCCTCGAGACTGCGCCGCGCGCGCCGCGCGATCGGCGGCGGAAGCAGCGTGCCGGCCAGCGCTCCGGCAAGCAGCCAGTGCGGATCGTGCCGGCGCAGGTGTGCCAGTTCGTGCGCCAGCATGGCGCGGGTCTGTGCGGCAGGCAGTCGCGCATCCACCCACGTCGGCAGACAGATGGTCGCCGGCGCGTTGGCGCTCGGGCTTCCGGCGCCGGCATCGTGCCGCAGGCGAGTCTGCGCGGCCAGCGGATCCGGCAGCGCACGCAACTGCTTGTTCAATTGGACATCACCATGCAACGGCAGGTTCTGAACCCGCCGCTGTTCGCGCCGCCAGCGCCACAGTACCGACGCGCCTATCGCGAGGGCGGCGATGGTCCACAGCCAGAGCAGGGAATGCAGGATCGATGCGGATGGCTGCAGGTAACCCGAGCTGGCCGCTGCGGCAGCGGGGAGCGACTCATCGTGCTGCCGAGGGACGGGATTGGCCGAACGTGGCGTACGTTTGGACAACTCTGCGACCGTTGGCGCGCTGGTGATGCGAGCGGATGGGGCTGCCGATTCGGCTCGCACGCGGGTCGACGGTGCCCATGTCGCCCGGAGCGACGAGTCGGCGTCCGGCGCTGCGGCACCCGACGTTGCGGTGCCCAATGTCGCAGTCGGCGTGGCCAGCCATGTCTGCTCCGCTGCGCCGATTTGCCCAACGGTGGTCGCAGGCTGACTGAGTGCGGGCAGCGGCACGCGGGCGCCAGGCACCGGGCGAAGATCGGCCACTGCCAGGGAAGCACTCAGCAGCGGCGCAAACAGCACCGCGCGCCAGGCTGCCTGCTTCCACGCCGCGTCGCGCAGCAGGCCCCATCGGTCGGCAGCCCACACGAGGGCGAACAGGCATGCGGCGTGCAGCCAGAGCGTCGTCCACCACGAGAACAGGACATCGCCGGCGAAGCTCATGATCCGGACTCCTTGCTGCCGAGCAATCGCTTCAAGGACTCGAGGTCGTCGGGTTCGATTTCTTCCTCGCGCACCAGATGCGCGACCAGGGCCTTGGCGTCGCCGCCAAACAGGGTGCCGAGCAGGCTCGACACCATCGATCGTCGCACCGAGCCTTCTTCGATTTCGGCCCGGTAGATCCACTGCCTGCCTTCGCGCCGGGCGCTGAGCAGTCCGCGCTTCTCGAGACGGCCAAGCAGGGTGGCGACGGTGGTGTGCGCCAGGCGTCGCTGCGGGGCCAGGGCCTCCGCTACTTCCGCTGTGCTGGCCTCGCCGCGGTGCCAAAGCACGCGCATGAGATCCAGCTGCAGATCGCTCAGGGTGGGGTCGGTGTCGGTGGCCAGAACACTCTCCTACACATGTCGTACTACATTTGTAGAAGAATGTGCTGGGCGGCTCATGGGCCAGAAGTCATGGAAGCAGCTCTGCAGTCGCAAGCGCGGTCGGCAGGCACTGCGACGCATCGCCAGAGAGGCGGCTGCCAGCGGCCTGAGACAGCAGGGTGCTGGATGGACGCGCGACCTCGGGGAGGGTTGAGTTGCGGCGGCAAACGGGTGCAGTCAGGCCGCGAGGGTTCCGCCCGATTGAATCGGGCGGAACCGGGTGCATCAGTGCATCAAGGAGCGCCCGCCGGGGCGGATGCCGCGCCTGCTCCGATATGGCGATCGAAGAACGCCGCCATCTTGCCGTACAGCTTGACGTTGTTCTCGACCTTGTAGAAGCCGTGGCCTTCGCCCTTTTCGACGTAGAAGTCCTCGACCAGGTTCTCCTTGCCGGCGGCCTTCAGGTTCTTCACCAGTCGTTCGCTCTGCGCGGGGGGAGTACGACGATCCTTCGAGCCGGCCACGATGAACAGGGGAACCTTGATTCGATCGACCTGCTGCGCGGGCGAGCGCTTGGTCAGTTCTTCGTCCGAACGCCCCAGCACATGCTCGAGGTAGTCGACGCCCGAGTCGCGTTCACGGATATCGCCGCGGCGATACATCAGGTCGAGGTCGTACACGCCGACGAAGCCCATGGCACAGCGATACAGGTCGGGCTCCTTGGCTACACCCATCAGAGAGGCGTAGGCGCCGTAGCTGCCGCCGTACAGGCAGACGCGATTCTTGTCGGCGATACCCTGCTCAATGGCCCACAGGGTGGCGTCGGTGACGTCGTCCTGCATGGTGCCGCCCCACTGGCGATAGCCCATCTCTTCGAACGCGCGACCGAAGCCGCCCGAACCGCGGAAGTTGGGCTGCAGTACGGCGTAGCCGCGCGAAGCGAGGAACTGCACGTCGCGACGATAGCCCCACCGGTCGAACGGTCCGTGCGGGCCGCCGTGCGGATTGACGATCAGTGGCAGGTTCTTCGGATCCTTGCCGACCGGCAGCGTCAGCCAACCATGGATTTCGACGCCGTCGCGCGCCTTGAAGCTGATCGGCTTCATCTCGGAGAGCTGCTCGGGCTTGAGCCATTCGATGCGCGAGGCGAGGTAGGTCGCCTTGCCGGATTCGCGGTCGAACAGATAGAACTCGCCGGGATTGCGGTCACTGGACACCAGGAAAACCACCAGCTTGCCGTCCAGTGTCGAGCTGGTCAGGTCGACCCACTGGTTGGGAAAAGCCTTCTCGAGCCCGGCCAGAAGCTTGGCATCGGGGTGGTCGGTGTCGACGTAGACGCGACGCGGCGCGGCGGCGAGAAAGTCGATGGCGATGAGGCTGTTGCCGTCGGTGGAGATGACCGTATCGGTCGGGTCGGAGACCGCATCGCGCTCGAACAGCTCGAGCTTGCCCTGCGGGTCGATCAGGTAGGCGCCGCTCGGCCCCGACGTTTCGGAGACCAGGGCGTAGAAACGCTTGCCGTCGCGGTGCATGCGCACCGGCTGGATCGTGCGGTTCGACTTGGCCTCTTCGTAGATCAGCCGCCATTCCTTGGTGTCGAGATCATAGTAGTGAATCTCGCCCTTCTGGAATCCGCGCGTACCGGCGGCGACGCGCGGGTTGCCTTCGTGGTCGACCAGGAAGTAGGCGTTGGGCACCGGCGACTGCACGATGAGGCGACCCTTGGCCGTTTTCGCATTCACCCGGTACAGGATCGTTTCGGCCTCTTCGCGACGCGCGCTCGGCAGGTAGTCGGTCACGATCACGTTGTCGGGGTCTTCCGGCAGCGCATGGGTGAGCTGGGTCGCCCGGCTACCGCCTGCATAGGCCGCGGTTTCCTTGCCCTGCACGTTCATGAACAGCAGTTCGCCGCGCTGCACAGGCCGTACCAGGCTGCCCTGGCGATCATTCATGGTGAACGCGAGCCGGGTATTCGAGGCCCAGCTGAAGCTGGACACCTCGCGTCCGTCGGTGAAACGCGCCACGCCAGTGATCTTGCGATCCTTGCGGGTGAATACGACCAGTGCCTGGGTTTCTTCGTCCGGCACGGTGGCGGCGAGGTATTTGCCGTCCGGCGAGATGCGGATGTCGCGGAACTCCGCGAATTTGAAGAAGTCTTCGATCGGCGGCGCGGCCGCGAAGGCGGTGATCGGCAGCAAGCCGAGCAGGAGAGTGAACGGACGTAGCATTGGCGATCCCATCGGATTGGAAGCAGGAATGTGGCCGCATTGTCCCGGATCGGAACGGCCTCGGCCAATCCGGACGCACTCAACACGCTGTTGTGACCCGCATGGGCTGCACACTGACTCGCCGCTCGCCGACGATTTGGGCCTCGAGTGAGCCGCGCGTGGGAGCGGCGAAAGCAGCCTGCGCGAACCGTTTTTCCCGTTCGCAACCTCTGTGTGGGGAGGGTTCCGCCTTGCAGCCGGATTCCTTCCGACAAACCTTGATCGAGGAGAGCTTCATGAGCGTTCGGATCTTGCTGTTCTGTGCCTGCCTTCTGCTCTGGCGCGGCGCGTCGGCCATCGACGAGGTGTTCCAGACCGAGGAGGGTGCCTTGCGCGGCTACGATGTGGTGGCCTACCACGAGGAAGGGCGCCCGGTGCCGGGTACGGCCGAATTCACGCATGTGTGGAACGGGGCGACCTGGCGGTTCTCGAACGCGGATCACCGCGACCGCTTCGCCGCCGACCCGGAGCGGTTTGCGCCTCAGTACGGCGGCTATTGCGCCTACGGCACCTCGCGTGGCTACAAGGTATCGACCCAGCCGGACGCGTTCGCCGTGATCGACGGCAAGCTCTACCTCAACTACAGCAAGGGCGTGCAGCAGACCTGGTCGAAGGATCCTGCGAACTTCATCCGCATCGCCGACACCGAATGGCTCAAGCTGGAACACGAGGCCTACACTCGCGGCGACTAGCGGATGGGTCGCGAGCCAGCCGCGGCCCAGGTCACCCGCCGCCGCCCTTGTTCCCGGCGCGGGGGCTGATTGCAGGGCCCTATCGCATCTGCTCTGATGTTGCGTATCGAACGCGAAGCAGTGGGCTGCCATGCAAGACCGGGTGCGCAGGCGGATCGGAACCGGGCTGATCGTTGCCGCACTGATCATGCTCGGCGTGGCCATCGCCATGCGGTTTGCCGCCGACGAGGCTGCAGAACGACACGACCGCGTGGAGCAGACCCATGCGGTGCTCGACCTGCTGGAACGCAGCTATTCGGCCATCAAGGACGCCGAGTCGGCGCAGCGCGGCTTTCTGCTCACCGGACGCCCCGACCTGGAAATGGCGTTCTTCGCCAACGGCCCTGAGTCGCGCGCACTGGCGCAGACACTGGCCGATGCGCTTGCCGAGCATGCCGAGCAGCAGACTCGCGCGCGCCGCTTTGCCTCGCTGATCGACGAGCGGCTATCGGTCGCAGCCGAAGTGCTGAAGATCTACCGCTCGGAAGGGTTGGAAGCGGCGCGGGCCAGCGTCGATTCGGGCAAGGGGCTCGAGCTCATGCTTGCCATCGAACAGCTTCGTGACGAGATGGCGGCGGCCGAGCGGCGCGCGCTGTCGGATCGCAACGAGCGGGCCGATGTCGCCGCAGGGCGCTTTCTGTTGGGCGTCGAGCTGGGTCAGGGCCTCAGTGTGCTGATTCTCGCGCTGGTGGCCTGGCGCATGCTGGTGGAGATGCGTCAGCGTGAGTGGGCGGAGTCCGAAACCCTGGCGAGCAATCAGCAATTGACCGAAGTGGTCCGCGATCTCGAACGACGCAACCAGCAAACGCGCGCGATGACCGAGTTCGCCGGCATGCTGCAGAGCTGCAAGTCGGTCGGCGAGGCGCTTGGTGTTTGCCACGACGCGATGTTGCGTCTGTCTCCAGCTACCGGTGGCTCCCTGTACCTGATGCGGCACTCGCAGAATCTTCTGGAATTGGCTGCCATGTGGGGCGAGCCGGAACCGGCCTCGGCCTCCTTTCTGCCGCCGGACGACTGCTGGGCGATGCGTCGGGGACAGCGCTATCAGGTGAGCGATGTCGGCTCGGCCACGGCCTGCGCGCACGTGGAACACGCCGACGATGTGCAGCAGGGCAGCAGCTACCTGTGTCTTCCGCTGATCGCGCAGGGGCAGATCATGGGGTTGCTGCATCTGCGCGGGTCGGAGGAGGCGATCGATGGTGATGCCGCGGTAGCCGGTGCGGCCGCCGAGCAGCTCTCGCTGGCACTGTCGAATCTGCAGCTGCAGGAAAGCCTGCGCGTGCAGAGCATCCGCGATCCGTTGACCGGGCTGTTCAACCGTCGATATCTCGAAGAGTCGATCGAGCGCGAGCTGGCGCGCTGCCAGCGGCGCGGTCTGCCGCTCTGCGTGATGATGTTCGACGTCGATCACTTCAAGCGATTCAACGACACCCACGGCCACGATGGCGGCGATGCACTGCTCGCGGCCCTCGGCAAGCTGATTCCTACCCAGTGCCGCGCCGAGGACATTGCCTGTCGCTACGGTGGCGAGGAATTCACCATCATCCTGCCGGAGCTTTCCCTCGAGCTGGCTGCCCAGCGCGCGGAGGGTTTGCGTCAGGCGGTCGAGAATCTGCAGGTGCTGCATCTGAAGGAGCGTCTTTCTGCGGTGACCGCGTCGATCGGACTGGCGGCCTTTCCCGGCAACGGCCAGACCAGCCAGGACCTGATGCGTCAGGCCGACGCCGCGCTCTACCGGGCCAAGCGCGAAGGGCGCAATCGAGTCGTGCTGGCCTGAGCCGCAGGGCCGATCCTGCACAGCCGCCTGGCAGGATCCGAGCCGACTTGGCCGGCGCCTGGCGCCATGACAGCGTGCATGTCGTTGGGAGACTCCTCGAAGCGCAGAAGGATGCTCGCGTGCCTGGTGCCTGGTCACGGCATTCCGCGCGCCTGAGTGCATGGAGCAGTGTTGGGGCCGCGTAGGTGTGGCGTCGGCCCGCGTATCCGCGTCAGTGGCCGGCGCGCATCCACGGATCGGAGAAAAAAGCCTTCACCCACTCGTTGCCGTCTGTCGGCCAGATATGCCCGGCGTTGTAGAGACCGAACACGAACGGCGCACCGCCGTCGCCACCGCGCTGCAGCTTGCAGCACCCTAGCGATTCCTGCAGCGGACCGGTCGACTGCTGATGCCGGATCAGTGCCTGGATTGTCCCTTCCCAGTCGTCCTGGTACTGCGGATCTTCCCCGCGCCCGAACAGGTAGAGCAGGGGCCTGGGGCTGGCGTCCGAAGCGAAGTCCGGGCGCACCGAACCGAGTACGGCATGGGCGGCGAACAGCTCACGGCGCTCCTGCATGAGCAGGAAGACGAAGTGCCCGCCGTTGGAGAATCCCGCCGCAAAGGTCTGCTCGGGGGCGAGCTTGAAACGCTTTGCAAGCTCGCTGATCAGCGCGTCGGTAAGCAGCAGATCGCGATCGTCGTACTGGCCCTTGCGGTATTGCCAGCCGCGCTGCGCCTTGCCCGGATGCAGTTCACCACGCGGGTATGCGACGATCGCTTCGGGCCAGTCCTTGTGCAGCTCGACGGCCCGCGCGAACGGTGCGGCATCGTCACCCCGGCCGTGATAGACGATGACCAGTGGCGTGATCTGTCGGGCTGCTGAGTCCGGCGCGTAGACCAGAACGCGGCGATCAAGCCCGGCGGCCTGGATGTCGAGATTCAGCCGTTCTGCGCAGGCCGGCGATGCAGCCGTGAGCAGCATCAGACAAGCCAGCCATCGTGAAAGGGAGCAGCACCCGGTCATGGTGCAAGCATAGCGCTCGATCCGCCGTCGGGTGACTCCTGTGCTGGCAACCGACGGGTCAGGCGGCACAATTCCGGCCAGCGTGCCGCTGTCTAGATGGCGCGCGCCCGGCCTTGGCTCTCGACCCGTTCACGTTCAATTCGTACAATATCGGTACGAATTCAAGCCGCGGTCTTTCCCATGCTCCGGATCAGCAAGCTTTCCGACTACGCCACGCTGCTTCTCGCCGAAATGGCGGGCAGCCCTGGCAGCGTGTTCAGCGCAAGCGATCTCGCAGAACGCGGGCGTCTCGAATTGCCGACGGTGGCCAAGGTGATGAAGCTGCTGGGCCAGGCCGGATTGGTCGAGTCGTTTCGTGGCGCTGCCGGCGGATACCGGCTTGCGCGCCCGGTGGAGCAGATTTCCGTCGCCGACATCGTGGCGGCGATCGAGGGTCCGATCGGCATGACCGAGTGCAGCGTGCACCAAGGCGCCTGCAGTCACGAGGCGCACTGCGGAGTCAGTGCGCCCTGGCAGCGCGTGAGCCAGGCGGTGGAAGCCACGCTGCGCGGCATCGCGCTCTCGGACATGTGCGTCGGCTACGCGCGTTCGCGGGCCGCCATTCCCCACACGCTGCAGGCGCGCTGATCATGGCCACCGAACAACGCGAAATCCAGGAGGCCCTCTCCCGCAAGTACAGCGCGGGGTTCGTCACCGACATCGAGTCCGACTTTCTGCCACCGGGTCTGAACGAGGATGTGGTGCGGGCGATCTCGGCGCGCAAGAACGAACCGGAATGGCTGACCGAGTGGCGGCTTGCCGCATACCGGCGCTGGCTCACCATGACGCCGCCCGACTGGGCCAAGCTCAAGCTCGCGCCGATCGACTACCAGGCAATCAGCTACTTCTCCGCTCCGAAGAAGAAGCTCGAATCGCTGGATGAAGTCGATCCGAAACTGCTCGAAACCTACGAGAAGCTCGGCGTGCCGCTGCACGAGCGCGCGCGCCTTGCCGGCGTGGCCGTCGATGCGGTGTTCGACTCGGTTTCGGTCGGTACGACGTTCAAGAAAGAGCTGGCCGAAGCAGGAGTGATCTTCTGCTCGTTCTCCGAGGCGGTGCAGGAGTACCCCGAGCTGGTTCGCCAGTATCTCGGCAGCGTGGTGCCGCAGGGCGACAACTACTTCGCGGCATTGAACTCGGCGGTGTTTTCGGACGGCAGCTTCGTGTTCATCCCGAAGAACACCCGCTGTCCGATGGAACTCAGCACCTACTTCCGCATCAATGCGGCCGAGACCGGTCAGTTCGAGCGCACCCTGATCGTCGCCGAAGAGGGCAGCTACGTGTCCTACCTGGAAGGCTGCACGGCACCGATGCGCGACGAGAACCAGCTGCACGCGGCCGTGGTGGAACTGGTGGCTCTGGATCGCGCCGAGATCAAGTACTCGACGGTGCAGAACTGGTATCCCGGCGACGAGGAAGGCCGCGGCGGCATCTACAACTTCGTCACCAAGCGCGGCGAGTGCCGTGGCCACAAGTCCAAGATCAGCTGGACCCAGGTCGAGACCGGCTCGGCCATCACGTGGAAGTACCCGAGCTGCGTGCTGCTGGGCGACGAGTCGGTCGGCGAGTTCTACTCGGTGGCGCTGACCCATCATCGCCAGCAGGCCGACACCGGCACCAAGATGATCCACGTCGGCCGCGATACCAAGAGCAAGATCATCAGCAAGGGCATCAGCGCAGGCCGCGGACAGAACACCTATCGCGGTCTGGTGCGGGTCGAGAAGCACGCTGACAACGCGCGCAACTACACCCAGTGCGACTCGCTGCTGATCGGCAAGCAGTGCGGCGCCCACACGTTCCCCTATGTGGAAGTTCGCCATCCCGGCGCCACCGTCGAGCACGAGGCCACCACGTCGAAGATCAGCGAAGACCAGCTGTTCTACTGCCGCGCGCGCGGCGTCAGCGAAGAAGATGCGGTGTCGATGATCGTCGACGGATTCTGCAAGCAGGTGTTTCGTGAGCTGCCGATGGAATTTGCTGTCGAGGCCAAGAAGCTGCTGGAAGTCAGCCTCGAAGGCGCCGTGGGATGACTCCTGAGGACTGGATCGCCAGCGCAGGTGTCGCCGTGGTGCTGCTCGCCTTCATTCTCAATCAGCGTGGCGTGCTGTCCGAGCATTCGCCTGCTTTTCTGTGGATGAACTTCGTCGGTGCCGGTGTCGCCGCCATCGCCGCCTGGCTGCTCGGCGTGATTCCTTTTGTCGTGCTTGAAGGGACCTGGTCGCTGGTGGCGGGGTGGGGGTTGGTCGGGTTGGT
Organism: Lysobacterales bacterium; assembly: GCA_020442465.1. Lineage (GTDB taxonomy): Bacteria > Pseudomonadota > Gammaproteobacteria > Xanthomonadales > Xanthomonadaceae > Pseudomarimonas. The sequence goes on along the minus strand of JAGRJY010000016.1, from coordinate 30,488 downwards.
TCGCCGGCGGGGGGTGGCCGCGTGACTTTCGCTCGTGTGCACGCTGTCGCGAGGTTTGGAGAGTGCGGGACCAAGAGCGTTTCGTTGCGCCCTTCGGACGCCTCGACCATCGCGGTGTTTCGATTGGAGAGCGAAGCAGAGCTTTCAGTCCGACCTGCGGCCGGCCCGAGTCACTTTCTCTTGGGTGGCCAAGAGAAAGTAACCAAAGAGAAGGCCACCCCGGGCCAGTCGCTCTCCGGGCATTCTGCCCTGCGAGTACGCGTTCGGCTTCCGGGGTTGCTCGACGGTACACCCATGTACCGATCGAGCAACACGCGCACCTCCTGTTCGCGTCCCTTCGGGCTGTTCCTCCAGCCGCCCGCCGACCGGCAGAGGCCCCACTGGGCGGCCATCCTGGCCGCAGCCCAGCTTCGACCTCGCACCGTCGCGAAACCGAGCGCTCGTGTTCTCGAAGGCTCTCCCCGCGCAACCCCCGTGTTCGTGCCGACGCATTCGCTTGGAGCGAATGCGGACGCCGAAGGCGGCCCGAGGCGCGAGCCGAGGGCGAGCCCCATGGATGGGGCTCGCAACAACGCAGCCGAATTCGGGAGCAAGGCGCACATGTTTGAGCACATGGATGTGCGCGCTCGGCTGCTGCGCAGCTGCGCCGAGCTCTCGCTCGGACACGCCGGCCCGAAGTCGGCAAGTAGCGCAGGGCACAGCGTTCGCGAAGCGAGCGCTGCACGAACTCCGGGTGCTCTTTCTCTTGGTTACTTCTCTTTGGGCACTCACGAGGCAAGCAGGAGCGAGTCCGTACGCCGAAGGCGGCCCGAAGGACCGAGGGCAGGATGCCCGGGGAAAAAAGAAGTGACTCGGGGCGCCCGAAGGACGCAGCGAAACGCTTTGCTTTCGAACCTCTCGACGCAGCACCGACCGCAGGTCGGACTGAAAGCTCTGCTTTCCAAACCAAATGCCGCATCGAGGCCCATCGAAGCCCGCCGGCAACGCACCACAAACACAACGTCTAACGAAGTGACAAGACCATGCTGAACATCTCCAATCTGCGCGTTCGACTCGGCGACCGCGACATCCTCAACGGCCTCAACCTGGAAGTGAAACCGGGCGAGGTGCACGCGATCATGGGTCCGAACGGCGCCGGCAAGTCGACTCTGGGCTACCTCCTGGCTGGCCGCGAGGGCTATCAGGCCAGCGAGGGCACGGTGACGTTCGAGGGCGAGGATCTGCTCGACCTCGAACCCGAGGAGCGCGCAGCGAAAGGAGTGTTCCTGGCGTTCCAGTATCCGGTCGAGATTCCGGGTGTGAACAACACCTATTTCCTGCGCGCGGCCTACAACGCGCAGCGCAAGGCGCGCGGCGAGGCCGAGCTGGACTCGATGCAGTTCATCAAGCGTGTGCGCGAGAAACTCTCGGTGCTGCACCTGAAGGACGAACTGCTGCACCGCGGCGTCAACGAGGGCTTTTCCGGCGGCGAGAAGAAGCGCAACGAGATCTTCCAGCTGGCGGTGCTCGAACCGAAGCTGGCGATTCTTGACGAGACCGACTCCGGCCTCGATATCGATGCGCTGAAGGCGGTGGCAGACGGCGTGAACGCCTTGCGCGCGCCGGATCGCGCATTCGTCGTGGTGACGCACTATCAGCGTCTGCTCGACTACATCAAGCCGGACGTGGTGCACGTGCTGGCTGAAGGGCGAATCGTCGAGTCGGGCGGGCCGGAGCTGGCCCTGCAGCTGGAGCAGCACGGCTACGCCTGGGTCAAGGACCGCATCGCGCCGGCGGCAGCATGAGCCATCCCCCGGTGCCATTGATTGATGCGCTGGTCGCGCAGCACGCGGCCATGGACGCCGCGTCGCGCGGGTCGGCCGCACTTGCCGCGGCACGCGAGGGCGCCCTGTCGTCGCTGCGTGCTGACGGCCTGCCTGGCCCCAGAAGCGAGTCATGGCGCTACACGCCGTTGCGCGCGCTGGCCCGCCATGCGCCGCGCGCGATCGCAGCGCCGCATGGTTCCCTGCAGGACCTGGGGCTCGACGAGGCTTCCTCCCCGCGTATCGTTCTGATCAACGGACGCGTCGATCCCGGCGCATCCCGACTCTCGGGCTTGCCGGAGGGTGTTCGGCTGCTGCCCTTGAGCGCCGCGCTGGGCGATCTTCACGCGCGCGAGTTGTCCCCGCTTGAACGGCGCTGGAGCGATCCGGCCGACTGGTATGCACGGGCGAATACGGCGCTCGCCGCAGACGGCTGCCTCCTGCTGGTGGAGGACGGCGTTTGCTTTGAGGAACCGATCGAGTGCGTGCACGTGCTGACCTCCGCTGCCGATGCCGGCGAGACGTCCAGCCACACCCGTCTGCTCGTGGAGGTGGGGGCCGGTGCTTCGGTGTGCCTTCGAGAGCGCTGGCTTGGCCGCGGTGATGGCAAGCTGCTCGCCACCCACGTGAGCCAGATCCATCTGCGTGCCCGCGCGCAGCTCCGGCATGCGCGTGTCCAGCAGCTCGCCGCGCGGCAGCATCTGTTCGCGCGTTCCGACGTCGCGCTGGCCAGCGGCGCAACCTGCACGCGGCTCGACCTTGAACTGGGTGTCGGGCTTTCCCGCCACGACCTGCACATCGATCTTCAGGGCCACGGAGCCAGTGTCGGGGCCGACGGCGTGCAGCTGGGCCGGGAGGGCGCGCATCTCGACACCCGAATCAGCCTGCAGCACCAGGTAGGTGAGACCACCTGTTCGATGGTGTGGCGCGGGCTGGCCCGCGATCGCTCGAAGCTGGCGTTCCACGGAGGCATCCACATTCGTGAAGGCGCTGATGGCAGCGCGGCCGAGCTGTCGAACAAGAATCTGCTGCTGTCCGAGCAGGCCGAGGTGAATACCCAGCCGGTGCTGGAAATCGATGCCGACGAGGTGAAGGCCGCACACGGCGCGACCGTCGGCAGACTCGACCCCTTGGCGCTGTTCTACCTGCGGTCGAGAGGGCTTCCGTCGGAGCAGGCCAGGGCACTGCTGACCGAAGCGTTCTGCATGGAGCCGTTGCGAGCGTGGGACGAATCCACCCGTGCGATGCTGCGCGACGCGGTGCGCGGCTCCCTGGGTGAGCACGGCGGTGGTTCCCTCTCGCAGGTCGAATCCGCATGAGCGACTCGCGCGACTGGGCGGCCATCCGCGGCGACTTTCCCCTGCTGAGCCGGCAGGTGCACGGCAAGCCGTTGGTCTACCTCGATTCTGCGAACACGTCGCAGAAGCCACGAAGCGTGATCGAGACCGTCGACGAGTTCTATCGGCTGCACAACGCGAACGTCTCCCGTGCCGTGCACCAACTGGGCAGCGAGGCGACCGATGCGTACGAGAACTCCAGGCGCAAACTCGCCGCGTTGATCAACGTGCAGGCCGACGACCTGGTGCTGTGCAGCGGCACCACCTTCGCGATCAACCTGGTGGCCTACAGCTGGGCGTTGCCACGACTGAATCCGGGAGACGTGATCCTCGCGAGCCGGATGGAACATCACGCCAATCTGGTGCCCTGGCAGATCGTCGCCGGGCTGCGTGGGGCCGAAATGCGGGCGGTCGAGATCACGCCGGAGGGCGAGGTCGATCGTGATGCGCTGACTCGGCAGCTGGCCTCGGGCAAGGTCAAGCTGCTTGCATTGACCCACGTCTCGAACGTGCTCGGCACGGTGAATCCGGTGCGTGAAATTTGTCGCGAAGCGCGCAAGCATGGCGTGGTCACAGTGATCGACGGGTCGCAGGCACTGCCGCACCGCGCGGTCGATGTGGCCGCCATCGGTTGCGATTTCTACGCCTTCACCGGGCACAAGATGTGCGGGCCGACCGGCACCGGCGGGCTGTGGGCGCGCCGTGAGTGCTGGCGCGAGATGCCGCCGTTTCTCGGCGGCGGCGAAATGATTCGCGAGGTGCGCTTCGAGGGCACGGTGTTCAACGACCCACCGCACAAGTTCGAAGCCGGCACGCCGAACATCGCCGGATTCGTCGGCCTGGGCGCGGCTGTCGACTATCTGCAGGCGCTGGGGATGGATGCCATCGAGCAGCGCGAACAGGCCCTGCTCGCGCACGCTCACTCGGTGCTCGGCGCCATTCCCGGTCTGCGCATTTTCGGTACGGCGAGCGAGAAGGCGGCCGTGGTCAGTTTCCTCGTCGAGGGTGCCCATGCGCACGACCTCGCCACGCTGCTGGATCTCGAGGGCATCGCCGTGCGCAGCGGGCATCATTGTGCGCATCCGCTGATGCAGTTCTACGGCGTGGCCGCGACCTGTCGCGCTTCGTTCGCCTTCTGGAATACGTTCGAAGAGATCGACTTCTTCGCCCGCTCGATCGAGAAAGTGCGCAAGCTGCTAGCCTGAGCGGACGCTCACAGCGACCCGCGAAGACAGCGCCTGCCCGGATCCAAGTCATGACCGACCCAGCCACGATGGAATCCATGCGAACCGACCCGGCTCCGAGCGACCAGGCTGTTCGATTTCGCCACGCCGGCGTCGAGGACATTCCTGCTTTGGTGACGCTGGTGACCAGCGCGTACCGCGGTGACGTGAGCCGGCAGGGGTGGACGACCGAGGCCGACATTCTCGACGGCAACCGGATCGACCCCGAGGTGTTGCGCGAGGATATCGAGCGCCCGCGCTCGGCCGTGCTCATCGCCGAGCGCGGTGATGCCTTGCTCGCCTGCGCACACGTTTGCGACGAGGAAGGCCTGGGCTACTTCGGGATGTTCGCCGTGCGCCCGGATCTGCAGAATGCCGGCATCGGACGCCTGGTGCTGGCTGAAGCCGAACGCCTGGCGCGTGAGCAGTGGTCGCTGACCACGATGTGCATGACCGTGATCGACCTGCGCAGCGAACTGATCGCCTGGTACGAGCGCCGCGGCTACCGCCGCACCGGGGTGAAGAAGCCCTTCCCGGCGACCGACCCGCGATTCGGACTGCCGCTGCGCGATGACCTTCGATTCGAGGTGCTGGAGAAGCCGCTGTGAGTGCATCCCCGGACTGGAGGATTCTCTGCGCGCTGGCCGAGGTGCCGCCCGGTCTGTCGCACGTGGCCTGGCTGGACGATCTGCCGGTCCTGGTGGTGAACCTCGACGGCACGATCTACGCGCTTGAAGATCGCTGCAGTCATGAAGACTACGAGCTCTCGTCGGGCGCCGTGGACGCCGCCGCAGGGACGATCGAGTGCGTGCTCCACGGCGCGAAGTTCGACCTGCGTAGCGGCGAGGCCCTGTGTGCGCCGGCCTACGAGCCTGTTCGCAGTTTCCCCGCCAAGGTCGAGCAGGATCTGGTTTGGGTGCAGGTGCCGACGGCCTAGTGCCGCACCAAGGCGATTCCTGTCGATTCCGGTGCACTTCGTCGATGGGGGCGAGCAGAAGCCCGCTTCGGAATGCTTGCGGGGTGGTCCAGTTCGAGCCTGCTCCAATTCAAGCCCGCTCCCATTCGAGCCCGCTCCAGTTCAGGCCTACTCTGGTTCGCGCCTGGTCTGGTTTGCGCCAGTCAGCAGGTCCTGCTGCAGCTTGATCGCGGCAACGATCAGTGTCTTCAAGCCCGGATGCTTCGCCGCTTCGGCGGTCTCGATCTTGACGTGGCGGAGCAACTTTCCGGTGCCTTCGAGGACGCCCGGGGCCGCGGCGAGTCTTGCGCCCTGGTAAAAACCCAGATTGACGTGGCGCTTGTGCAGCGCCAGATAGGCGTAGTGCTGACTCATTTTCTTCGGCCCGAATCCGAAGCTGATGATCTTCAGCCGCGGCCACGCCATGACCGTGGCCGTTGAATGCGCGCCAAGAATCGTCTGCCGCAAAGTCTGCACGATGTCACGCTGGGCGGCGGTCGCCGAGGCGAGGGTCTCGTTTTCCGCTTCGGTCAGCACTCAGGGTCCTGCCTTGGGCGTTCCGGCGTCTCGGGCATGTGATGGTTTGACGCTCATGCAGCCGCACTCGACTCCGTCGGCCGTGCGTGGAAATCAGTCCTCGGAAGGCTCCGTCTCGGGAACGTAACCCGCGGGCCGCTCCGCGCCATCACCGAAGAAGTACTTCTCCATCTGCTCGGTCAGGAAGACGCGCGTTTTCGGGTCCATCGGACTGAGCCGGTTCTCGTTGATCAGCATGGTCTGGTGCGCCAGCCAGGCTTGCCAGGCCTCCTTGCCGACCTGATTGAAGATGCGTTGGCCGAGGGGGCCGGGCCACGGCGCGAAGGTGAGGCCTTCGACTTCCTTGCCGGCCTTGATGCAGTGGACCATGCGGGTCATGAATCGGATGCTCCCAGTTCGATGAGTTGGCTCAGATAGGTTCGGATCGGCGCCGGAAGCCCGAGTTCCAGCGCCTCGGCGCGCGAGGCCCAGCGCCAGCGGTCGCCGTCCCGAATGGCGCCGGGCAGGATGGCGCCGGGCGGGCAAGCCGGCAGCAGCAGAATCTGCGGCTGCAAGCTTAGGGCAAAGTGGGTGAACCGGTGCTCGAACGGTGCGTCGTCGCGCGGCGCGGACTGCATCGACACGACAATGTCGTCCGGCAGCACGCCGATCCAGTCGACCGCGTCGGCCTCGTGCTGCGGCAGGCTCCACAGCTCGGGCCAGACGCCGGTCGGTGGGCGGCGATGCAGCAGCACGCGCCCGCCGTGCAGCAAAACAAGCAGTTTGGCCGCACGCCTGGGAACGGCGCGCTTCGGGGGTGGGGTCGGTAGCTGGTCGGTGCGGCCTTCGCGCAGGGCTTGGCAGGCGTTCATCCACGGGCATGCCGTGCATCGTGGTCGCGACCGCGTGCAGACCGTCGCGCCCAGATCCATGATCGCCTGGGTGTAGTCGGCGACGCGCTGCTTCGGTGTCTGCGCATCGGCCAAGCTCCACAGGGCTTTCTCGACCACGCGCTCGCCCGGCCAGCCCTCTACACCGTGCAATCTGCTCAGCACCCGCTTGACGTTGCCGTCGAGGATCGGGGCGGGTTGGCCAAAGGCCTGCGCCACGATGGCGCCGGCGGTTGAACGGCCGATGCCCGGCAGCGCCTGCAGGCTTTCGAGGTCGCGAGGAAGATCGCCCTCATGCAGTTCGACGCAGCGCCTCGCTGCCTGGTGCAGGAACCGCGCACGCCGGTAGTAGCCGAGGCCAGACCACGCAGCGAGCACATCGTCGAGGTCTGCTGTCGCGAGTGCACGCAGATCGGGAAAGCGCTGCATGAACCGCTCGAAGTAGCCGACGACCGTGGCGACCTGCGTCTGCTGCAGCATGATCTCGGATACCCACACCCGGTACGCCGAGCGCGGATGCTGCCAGGGCAGGTCGTGACGACCGTGCGCGTCGAACCAATCGAGCAGCGCAGCCGCAAGATCTTCGCAGCGCAGGCTCACCGTTTCTCCGTGGGCGGGCCGGGCGATGTTGCGGCTTTGGCAGGCACAGCGTCGTCCTCCACCTTGCCTCGTGGATTCACGCGCACATGAAGCCCATCGATGGTGACGCCCGAGTAGGTGACACTTGGGACCTCCGCTTGCGTCGTCCAAGGCGGTGGCTGCCACCATCGGCCCGCCTCCCACCACGCGAGCAGTGCAGCCGGATCGCCGCTGACATCGAAGCGCGGAAGGTCTGCCTGCGTGGATGGCACCGCGCCGGGTGCGGATGCGATGCGTAGGGTGCCGGCGCCATTGTCTGGCCTTGTCCACAACACCTGTATCGGCAAGGCGGTGAAGGTCTGCGCCCAGTCCGGCTGTGCCCCGAGCACGGACTCGGGCCAACGAATGGGGTCGGCTTCGAAGCGGGCGCTGCCACGGCCGGCAGTGTCCATGGAAAGTTCACCCTGGGCGTCGACCAGGGCCTCGTCGTCGACGGCGAGACTGAGACGAACTGCATCCATGTCGATGCGTGGATCGAAGCGCACGCTGCCGGCCTCGAGCACGACTTGCAGAGATTGCGGACGATCGGGCCATGGCATCCGCAGGGAGGCGCCAAGCCTTGCGGAGTCTGCACCGCTCGACTGGGTCAGCGAGGCCTGGACCTGCTCGATGCGGCGGTCTGCCAACAGGATCAGTCCGTCCTCGATCACCAGCGCGCCGAGCTTCGGCAGCGGCGTCGGCGCCGAGGCATTGGCGGGGACCGCGGCGTCGCTGTCCAGCCAGGCCTGCAGGGCCGATACGTCAAGACTCGGCTGCTGCAGCTCGATTTGCCGGATCGACACTTCACCCCACAGGCTCGACCAGTCCAGCGCGACGCGAAGTCGCTCGGCGCGCAGCACCGAGCGCCCGCTGTCGCGGAGACTCAGGTCGAGACCGTCCATCGATACGCGCAGGTCACCGAGCAGGTCGAGTCGGGCCGGCGACGATACGCGTACTTGCAGCCCGGTGCGCTGCTCGATCATCGAGACCAGCCACGCGCCGAGATTCTCCGGACGCAACAGCCTGTTCAGGCCCCACCATCCGCCTGCAACGAGCAAGGCGAGAATCAGCGGCGCGCGCCAGCGCATGCCGACGAATCAGCCGTTCAGCTGCTGCGGCAGCATGGCGTCGACGAAGGCGTCGGCATCGAACGCGCGCAGATCATGGACCTTCTCGCCCAGGCCGACGAAACGGATCGGAATCTGGAATTCCCGGGCGAGGGCGAATACCACGCCACCCTTGGCGGTGCCGTCGAGCTTGGTGATCACCAGGCCGGTGACGCCGACGGCGCGGCTGAACTGGCGCACCTGATTGACCGCGTTCTGCCCGGTCGTGCCGTCGATCACCAGCAGCACTTCATGGGGCGCCGAATCGTCGAGCTTGGCGAGTACGCGCTTGACCTTGGCCAACTCGTCCATGAGGCCGGCCTGGGTATGCAGGCGGCCGGCGGTATCGGCGATCAGCAGGTCGACATCGCGGGCCTTGGCCGCCTGCAGCGCACCGAAAATCACCGCAGCGGAGTCCGCGCCCTGTCCCTGCGCCACCACCGGCACGTCGTTGCGTTCGCCCCAGGTCTGCAGCTGCTGCACGGCGGCGGCGCGAAAGGTGTCACCGGCGGCGAGCATCACCCGGTATCGCTCGTCGGCGTAGCGTCGCGCCAGCTTGCCGATGGTCGTGGTCTTGCCGACGCCATTGACGCCCACCGTCAGCAAAACGAATGGCTTGCGCGCGCGGTTGACGTGCAGCGGGCCCTCGATCGGACGCAGCAGGGCCACCAGCACGCCGCGCATGCGCTGCAAGAGCTGTCCGGCATCGGCAAACTCGCGGCGCTCGAGCCCGGTGCGCAGGTCGGCCAGCACGGTCTCGGTGGCGGCGACGCCGACGTCCGAAGTCAGCAGGGTGGTTTCGATCTCTTCGAGCAGCGATTCGTCGATTTCCGGCGCGCGACTGAACAATCCACCCAGGCCGCGGGCGAGCGCGCTGCCGCCCAGTCGGGCGCGCCACGAGGCCGGCGCCGCATGGCTGTCGTCGGCGGGTTCAATCGATGGGGAGGGCGATTCGACGGCGCTGGCCGCTTCGGCGGGTGCGGCTTCCGGATCGGCCGGACCGGGCTGCTCGCCGGACTTCTTCTTCAGAAAACGGAACATCAAGGCGCTGTTGATGGAGAATGCGCACATGCTACCACTGCGACCCCCACCGACCCTGAAGGGCGTCAGGCACGCCGCGCGGCCGCCGGCTTGAGCCCGAAATCGCCACACAAGCGGCGCCCCCGAACGACATCGGCGGCCGTCTCGCGCGGAGGGCAGGGCGCACCCGGCACGGTACGGATCATCGCGGGCCGACTGCGTGGCAGTCGGCTGCCGGTGCATGAGTCGAGCGGGCTGAGGCCTACTTCCGACCGGGTACGCGAGACCCTGTTCAACTGGCTCCAGCGCGAGCTCTCCGACAGTGTGTGTCTGGACCTGTACGCCGGTTCGGGCGCGCTCGGCTTCGAGGCCGCCTCCCGTGGGGCGCGCAGCGTGCTGATGGTCGAGCGCGACCGGCAACTCGCGGCCTCGCTGGCTGACACCGCAGTGCGCATCGGCGCCGACGCGGTGCACGTTTGCTGCGACGCGGCCGAACAGGTGGTTTCCTCGGCTGGCGATGCGTCCTTCGACATCCTGTTCCTCGACCCGCCGTTCGCCGACGGCGTGCCGGATTCGCTGTGGGCAGCCGTCACTCGAATTGCGAAGCCGGAAGCGTGGATGTACGTGGAGTGTGCAGCTGAACGCCTATCGACTCCCCCCGACTGTTGGCGCCTGCATCGGGAGATCAGGACCAGGGAGGTAGTGGCTCGACTGTTCCATCGGTCTGCGGAGATCGGGCACCGCGAGCTCTAGCGAACTGCCGGCCGGCGCGCGATCCCGGGTCCGACGTCGTGCCGGGGCTTTGACATGAATGGCATGACATGGCGTTCATGCGACGGTCTGGCACTATTCCCGCTGTCATCAGAGAAGTCTGTTCGCCATCAAGGAGTGTTGCCATGGATCGGATCAGCGGCCTGGGTCTCGCTGCGTGCTGCGCGCTGTTGCTTGCAGTGCCCGTGCATCCGGCGAGGGCCGATGACATCCCCGAAGCCGCTCGCGTCGTTCGCAAGGAAGCGCTGATGCCCAACTGGGGCCCCGAGGGCAGGCCGCTGCCTCTGGTGGCGCACTGGCACCGACGCAGCATGCCGTTGAGCTTCCAGATCGATCTGATCAAACAGGGGCACTACATACTGCCTTGGCAGGCCTTCGAGGACGCCACGCGACGGCGCAAGGGGCAGAAGTTCGATTTCGAGAACGAGCTGCGCCAGCTGCGCGCCTGGGGATTGCCGCTGGCGCTGATCACCGGTGGGCAGTGGGAGGCATCGTTCTATCGGAACAAGGAATACCTGGATGCCCCCGCCGAAGAGACCGGCGTGGCGGTGAGCGCCGAGACCGGCAAGAAGATTCGGGCGGTGAGCCCGCTTGGTCCCATCGCACCTTGGGAAAAATTGGGTCGCCGATGGACGGACCACGAGTTCGTTCAACGCATGGCAGAGATCTATCCGGACATCCCCCGCGTGTTCTTCGTCTCGAACAACGAGGCGAACGAGATGCGCTGGCATGCGCTGGACAAGGACAAGTACTTCGTCGACCGCTACGGCACCGACCGGGACGACGAGTTCAAGCGCCGTGTGCTCGGTGACGGCTACATCGAGCGATACCGCGCGCTGATCAAGGGCATGCGCGACGGGCTACCGAGCGATGCATGGAAGAAGAACAGCCGCTTCATCGCCTACAAGGCCATGGGCCCCGACCACTTCGGCCGCCCCATGGGCCTGTTCTCGAGCTGGTACGAACACGCCACCACGACCAAGGACCGGATTGCCTGGGAACCCTTCGCCTGGGAAGGAGGCATTCCGGAGGCCTACGACAATCACTGGGAGCCGGAGAAGCTCAACTGGCGCGTGTGGAGTTGCCAGGTCGAAATGATGAATGGCGTGCTGCTGAAGAAGGAAGCCTTCGCGGCCAATCCCGACTACTGGCACGAGCTGATCTTCTGGAACGGCGACGTCGAGAAAAAGGGTCAACCCGCGCCCAACAACAAGTTGAAGCGCTATGCCGAACTCGGCGTCGAGTACACGCCCGAGCTGTATGCCGCCTGGATCAAGCACAACCTCTGGACCCTCACCCCCAGGGTGGCGCGCGAATGGCGCGGCAGCGCGGACGACAAGGATCGCTGGTGGCCGTATTTCGAAGCCATCATCAAGGCGGTCGACCAGATTCACCATGATCCGGTGCTGGTGCGGTTCTGGCGTCGCGGTGAACTGGTCGCCAACCGGTCTCGCGCGCATCCGTTCAACGACCGCATTCCGGAGAAATGGCGCAACGAGGATCGCTGGTTCAATCTCGATACCAGCGTCGATCCGACCGGCGCATGGACACTGCAGACCGAGCTCCCGGTGATGGCCGTGGCCCGCGTGCTCGGCAAGCCCGGCCAGCGCGAGTGGCTGATCTATGTGCAGGCCACCCGCACGGCGCAGAAGGGCGTCGAGATCACCGTTCCCGGGTACCAGAAGGTCAGGGTCGATACCGTACTGGCCGGGAGCTATTTCTGGGTTCGGGAGGCAGACGGGTCGGTGACCGAAGTCGGTCGCTGACCGCGGCTGGATTCAAGCCGTTGGGCGAAGGCCGCTTCCCATGAAGCGGCTGTCGTGGCGCGACATACAGGTGTCGGGCAGCCTTTGCGGGCAGGCCCGGCACCGGCACCCAAAAAACCCTACCCGGCGGCAGCAGCCGCCTGCGCCTCCCACTGCTGCTTGCGCAGCGCAACGCCCTGCACGATCTCGCCGCGCCGTTTGTTGAAAGCCTTTTGCATCTCGTCGTCGTGGCCGAAGAAGGCCCAGGGCACGCGGTCGACGATGGTTTCGATGGCCTGGTCGACCTTCTTCTCCCGCGCCTGGATACGGGCCTCGCCCTGGTTGAAATGCATCACCGCGGCGACGCTCTTGCTGATCGGGATGAAGAAGTAGCTCTGCTTGTGCACCTGCTTGAATGCCCACAGCAGGTCCTGGTAGCGGAACACATCGAACTTGAACCAACCCGAGCGAACCAGGAAGTTCTGACCGAACTTCCAGCCGCCGATCTTGACCTGGGCAGTCTCGAACTCACGCTGGATCTGCCCATTGACCATGGTCAGGTTGCCCCAGGTCTGCACGCGCGCCGCGACCGGTGAAGTGGACGGGTCGCGCATGTGGCGAATGCCGGGCACGACCGCGCGCAGGAAGAAGACCAGGAACACGGCGAGCACGCCGAGTGCCATGTAGCCGGGCACTCGATAGCCTTCGGTCTTCAGATAGAACGGGTAAAAGGCCTGGCGATACTCGGCCATATCGGGGTCGCCGAACAGCTGGTTCTGCAGGTCCGACGGAATCGGCGCCAGCTCTCCCTCATAGTCGCGCAGCATCGTCATCGACTTGACGATCAGCAGCCTGTCGCCGATGGCGAGCGCGTAGTAGTTGGCCGACACCTCACGCCCTGTTTCGACGCCGCGCTTCTTGCGGATGGTGATCTCCTGCAGACCGGTATCGATCACCTCGTCGCCGTGAATGCGCGCGAAGGGCTGGGCAAATGCATCGACATCACGAATAACGTTCAAGGTCTCGGCACTGACGTCGTAGGGGCCGAACGCGAAGTTCTTGAAGTAGCGCGGCTGCAGGGCGAACAGCGCGAGCAGCGCGGCGAGCGCCAGGCACCAGACGATGACACGTCGGCGCGCGGTGGAACGGATTCGATCGAACAGCCAGCTTTCCATGGACGATTCCTGAGTGGTGCAAATGGACGGACCCAACGCCGGATCCGCGCGAGGCCATCCTGGCCTCGCCGGACCCATCCGAGTTCGGCAAACGGGGGATACCAACCGGGACGCGCAGAGCTTGGCGTCCGAGCCGGCCCGAAGCACATCAGGCAGTCGCCCGATGCGGGGTAGGAAAATTCTGATTTATGTGACGTCTGTTCTCAACATTGGGCGTTGCCTGGCGGGCTGGCGGCAGGGCCGCTCCAATTCCGCGGTCATTCCGATTGCCGGGGTCCTTGAGAAGGGCGTGCCCATTCCCGACACGGATTGCCGCAGGAGGAAAGTGCAGAAGGACGCCACGGAGAAAAAAGGCTCCCGAAAGGGAGCCTTGAAGAAGAAGGGCGATGCGATTGGCATCGCCCCAATCAGTGGACTTCAATCAGGGCGCTGGGTCCTCGAACCCGTCGCGGTGGATGCCGAGGCTGATCGAGGGCTGTGCCGACACCGAATCGGTGTCGTTGCCAGCCTGCGGATCGGCTTCGTTGCCATCGATCGACGCGCTGTTGAGGTAGGCATCAGTCAGCGTGATCGTTGCCGTGATGGTCAGCGTCTCAGTGGCATCGACCGCCATCGAGCCGATCGTCCAGATGCCGGTGCCGTCGTTGTAGCTGCCGGTGCTGGCGGACGAACCGGTGAACGAGTAGCCCGCGGGCAACAGGTCGGTGACCGCCACGCCCGTGGCAGCAGCCGGTCCGGCGTTGGACGCCGTCAGGGTGAACGTGACCGTCTCGCCGAAGCCTGCGCCGGTGACGTCGACTTCCTTGACGATGGACAGGTCGGCAGAGCCCGGGTCGGCAGCGACGACGCTAACGCTGTCTGAGTTGTTGAGATCGTCCGGGTCCGCTTCGGCACCTGCAATGGACGCGACATTTAGGTAGTTGCCGCTGGCCAGCATGGTCGCGGTGATCTCCAGCGTTTCGGTTTGTGCGTTGTCGAGATCGCCGATCGTCCAGATGCCGGTGCCGCTGCTGTAGCTGCCGGCGCTGGCGTTTGCGCTGACAAACGCATAGCCGGACGGCAGGGCATCGGTGACCGCCACCGAGGTGGCGTCGGCCGAGCCAAGATTGCTGGCGGTGAGCGTGAACACCACGCTCGAACCGATGGCTGCGACAGCGTTGTCGACTGTCTTGTCGATGGAGAGGTCTGCCTGCACCGAGGTGACGCAGGATTGCACGCGGATGTCATCGACGTACCAGCCGTGCGGCACGCTACCGACGGAGGTGTCGGTGCTAACCCGCCAACGCAGGCGGACTGTCTGGCCGGCAAAGGCGTTGAGATCGACGATCGAGCGCGTGTAGGGCACGGGGTCGCCACACCATCCCTGCAGCCCCGAACCCGCTCCCGCGGCAATGTTGCCATCATAGGGTTGGGTCAACATGGCGCCGTTTGGAACCTGCGTCCAGGTCGAGCCGTCGTTGGTCGAAATCTCCAGCAGACCTGCGTCCCAGCAACCGCCCGCGGTGCGGACTTCGAGGTCCTGATCATTCCAGAACTGCAAAGTGATCGGCGACTGGTCGGACGGCAACACGATCGACGGCGAGATCAGTCGCTGGTCGGAAGAAGTCGTCAGGTCGACGGCGAGCGCCGCATTGCCCCCGGACGCCGGGCTCGGACGTGCCGTGGAAATGGCCCAAGTCGACGCTCCGGTGCTGCCCGTGGTGGCGAAACCGCCGAGGCCGCTGCTGAAGTCTTCCGAGAACAACACGGAGGCGACTTGAGTGTCGTCACACGAACCCGGCGCCGGCTGCGTCTTGAACGAGAACTCTGCAGATGTAGTGCTCTCGCCGCAGGGGTTGCTGGCCGTCACGCGCCAGAAGTAGGTCGTGTTGTCCGCCAACGCCGAGGTTTGCACCGAAGTGTTCTCGGTGAGGGCGCTGAAAATCACATTGGTGAAGCCCGGGTCGGTAGCGAGTTCGACAAAATACTCGACCGCGCCAGTCGCCGCGGACCAGCTCAAAGTCGGCTGCGTGGACTGGCCCACGGCGCCGTTCGCAGGCGCGGTAAGCACCGGCGCTGCCGGCACGCCCCCGAAGGTCGCCACCGTCAGGTCGACCTCCTTGGTCATCTCGCTGGGGCCGATGCCGGCGACACCGCGAATGGTCAGTGGGTAGGTGTTGGTGCCTGCAGAGCCTAGCGTGTTCAGAGTCAGGACCGACGTTGCGGCAGGCTGTGCCGGGGTGACCGGGTTGACACTAAAGCTGCCGGCGCCGAAAGCGGTCAGGTTGAGATTGGGCGTGGTCAAGGTGACCGGCTGGTCGTAGTCGGAAATGCTGCTGACGTTCACCGTGATCGGCGGCAGCGGCGTGCCCGCGCAGACGACCAGGTCGGTGCTGCCGCTCACCCCTAGCTGGAACGTGGGTTCGGAGAACAGGTTGGACACGCGCGCGGCGAACGAGCGCTGCAGCGGTGATGCGCCAACAACGCGATTGTCGGTCCAGGTCATGGCGATGTTGTTCTGGCCATTGTTGACGTCAAGGCCGTTGTAGTCGCCCCATTCCTGCCCATTGGTGATGTTGACCGAAGTGGATGCGGAGACTCGGGTCTCCTCGACCCAGGTCGCACCGCCGTCGGAGGAGGCGACGTAGTAGAAATCAACGCCCGTGCGGTTCGGGCTATGACGCGTGTCGTAGAAACCCAGGTGAACGGTGCCGCCCTGGTCCACCGAAATCCACGGGTGGTAGCGGTCGACGGCGGAAGTGCTCGGCGGAAGCGGTGCCGCGTGCGGTGTCGCAGCCAGCTGCCAGGTTGCGCCGCCGTCGATAGAAGATGCGACGCGGATCCAGGCCACGTTCTGGGAGGCCGAACCGCTCGGACCAACACTTGCAGGCGTGTTGTCCGTCCAGGTTGCCCAAATGCGGCCCGTGTTCGGGTCGGTATCCGCGGCCACGTAGATGAACGCGCGACGCGACTCCATCGAAGGAATCGCGAAGTCAAAACGACCGCTGAGCAGCCCCACTACGACAGGAGCCCCGAAGCTCACGCCGCCGTCGGTCGACTTCAACACCAGTATCGCCTGACTGCCCGAACGGTTGAGCGTCGGATAGAAGTAGTAGACGTTCCCGGCCGGGTCGGTGGTGATGTCGCTGCCAATGCCTGTTGGACTCGACGAAAACACGAGGGGTGAAGACCAAGTCAATGCGCGGTCAGTCGATCGCGCGAAGTGCATGACGTTGCCCTGGTGCCAGGTCATGTACACATTGTCCTGGAAAGGCGACGAAGGCGAGTGGTCGACGTGGATGAACTCTTTGTCCGTATCGCCAGTCGATACGTCGACCCGATTGCCCCAAGTCATGCCTCCATTTGTGGAACGGAACACGGTCGCGCGAAGCTGGCCGCCGGCTGCGTTTCCTAGCGTCGCCGCATACGCGACCGTTCCATCCACTGACCATTCCAGTGCAGGGTCACAGCACGTGCTTGGCAGCGATCCGCCCGAATTCCAGGTGACGCCGCCATCGTTGGACCAATTCTGGTTCTGCCCGCCGCTCCCGTTGGAGCCGGCAATGACGACCAGCGGATTCACCGGATTCACCTCGATCGCGGTTTCGTTGTTGCCGATCGCAAGCGGGCCTTCGCCTTCGACGGGGGCCGCCATCGGCACAGTGGCATCGCGCGTGCCTGCCGGGAAGTTCGGCTTGTTCGGAGTCGGGTAGTACACCTTGCCGAGCGACTTGGGCACGACCTGGCCGTTGCGCATCAGGCCGCCAAAACGGATGTAGAACTCAAAGTGGATCTCGCGCGGATACACGTCGTCGAGGGGAAAGCCCTCGCTGATGAACTCCTTGCGCTTCAGGATCTTGAAGAAGGCAGGGACCCGATTCAGATACTGGTCGTCATCCGGCAGCAGGGCGAGATCCTCCAGCGTGACCTCGTAGTTCCGGTCATCCCAGGGGCCGTACTTCTCCAGACTCTTGTAGGTGATGCGCTGGTCGACGCCTCGCGTCTGTTCGACGACGTAGGGAGCGTCCGTGGAGGATGCGGCATGCGCTGCAGGAACGACGAGCGCCATGGAGAACAGCGCCGCGAGAAGACGGTTGCGTGATGGATACATGCTTGGCTTCGCTTGAAAACGCGGCCGCAGAGGGCAATCCCTCCCCCGGATGAGCCGCCGGTGAACACTGCCTCTCCCCAAGCGGTACTGGCGGGTGCCCGCGTACCGACGCAGAGGCGCCCGAAAAGCCCCCTAGGGATAGCACGATCGCGACTTGACCTTCAAGCGAACCCGGTCATGGAATCTGCACGGAGCAAGCAGGAAATCGCGGTCTTCTGCGCTGGCCAGCGAGTGTTGGTCGGACGGGGAAATCCTCGCTGGTCCCGACTGGTAGACTGGGCGCCCCCATTGGGCCAGGGCCCACCATGACCCACGCTGCGTCCCCCAGAATCGCCATCTACCCGGGCACGTTCGACCCGATAACCCGGGGGCATTCCGATCTGGTTGCGCGGGCGTCGCCGCTGTTCGAGCGCATCGTCGTGGGGGTGGCCGACAGCTCGAGCAAGGGCCCGGGGTTTCCGCTCGACGAGCGCCTGGAGCTGGCACGGCTGGCGCTGGCCGACCTTCCGAACGTCGAGGTGCAGGGTTTCGACACCCTGCTGGCGGACTTCGTGCGCAAGATCGGGGCTGGCGTGCTGCTGCGCGGCCTTCGGGCGGTTTCCGACTTCGAGTACGAGTTTCAGCTGGCGAGCATGAACCGCCATCTGATCCCCGGCGTGGAAACGCTGTTCCTGACGCCGGCCGAACAGTACAGTTTCATTTCATCGTCGCTGGTGCGCGAGATTGCGCGCCTCGGCGGGGACGTGTCGGGATTCGTGCATCCCGCCGTCGACTCGGCGCTCAAGCGCAAGTGGAAGTCGGCGGCGTGAGGCGGCGAAGGGTTTCTGCGTGAAGGCCGGGGGCGTGCTGCGGTCGCCGCCCGGCACGATGCCGGGATCGGCAAGGAGCCGGCACGCACCCGGCGCACAGCGCGACGAGGACTTCCGAGCATGCTCGGGCGGCATGACCAAGCAACCACTGTCATCGAGGTAGGCAAAGCAATGCGAAACATCATCAAGGGTTCCATCATTTCCCTCGCCCTGGTCGGGCTGATGGCCTGCGGCAAGAGCGAGCAGGGCCAGCAGAAGCAGCAGGAAGCGACCCCTGCAGTGCTGACGGCGCCGACCGACGGCAACGAGCAGTCGTGGAAGCTGTACATCGCCGGAGTGGTGAAGCAGAACATGAAGGGCGTGCGCAACAGCCCCTATCTGTACTACCTGCCGCCGGCCACGGTGGAAGACTTCGAAGACCAGTACGCGCGCCAGCTGGACAACGTCAGCGGCGTCATCGCGCGCACCGTGCAGCCGGGCAACATGCTCGCCTTCGGTTCGCCGGAAGCCGGTCGCATGGCCGACCTGGTGGTCGACGCGTTCGCGATGGCCGATCCGGGCTCGTTCAAGGGCGTGAAGGTGCTGGTGATCGGCAAGGCCGAAGACAACGAGCGCATCAAGGAAGCGATCGCGCCGTCGGACGCCGAGTACATCTTTGTCGAGATGAACTGAGTCGGCGGAAGCAAGGATTGGGCGGGACGCGGCACGCATGGCCCTGTTGATCAATGCGCTGTGCATCAATTGCGATGTCTGCGAGCCAGCCTGCCCCAATCGAGCGATTTATCAGGGCGAGACGATCTACGAGATCGATCCCGCCCGATGCACCGAGTGCGTGGGGCACTTCGATGAACCGCAGTGTGTCGCGGTGTGTCCTGTCGAGTGCATCGACCTGGATCCTGCCCATCCCGAAACACCGGAAGCGCTGCAGGCCAAGTACCGGAAACTGACCTCGGAGGCGGCGTGAAGCAGCTGCGCGTGTACCTGTGTCTGATCGCGGTGTTGAGCGGGCCTCCGGCCTGGGCATGCGATGTGGCCGACAAGCCGGGTCAGGCGGTCGTGGCCAGTGCCCGACCTGAAGCCACCGACGCCGGGCTGGAGATCCTTGCCGCGGGAGGCAATGCGTTCGATGCGGCGGTGGCGGTGAGCGCCGTGCTCGGCCTGGTCGAGCCGGAGAGCTCAGGGCTCGGTGGTGGCGGCTTCTTCCTGCTGCGCGACGCGAAGTCGGGGCACGAGGTGTTCGTCGATGCCCGCGAGCGTGCGCCGTTCTCGGCCACGCGCGACATGTTTCTCGATGGTGACGGCGAGCCGATCCGGCGCAAGTCCATCGACGGCGTGCACGCCGCCGGTATTCCGGGGCTGGCTGCCGGCCTGGTGCACGTGGCCGAGCGCTACGGGCGCTTGCCGCTGTCGCGGTCGCTGCGGCCGGCGATCCGCCTGGCCGAGCAGGGCTGGGCGTTCGGCAGCAAGAACCGGGCGATGCTGGGCTACCGGAAGGAAGTGCTGGCTGCGGACGCCGGTGCCGCCAAGCTTTTCCTGATCGACGGTGAGGTGCCGCAGCAGGGTCAGCTGCTGCGCAATCCCGACTACGCCAAGGTGCTGCGGCGGATCGCCGAGCACGGCCATGCCGGTTTCTACGAAGGCGATACCGCCAAACTGCTCATTGACGGCGTGAACGCACTCGGCGGTGCCTGGAGCAAGCGCGACTTCGACGAATACAGCGTGGTCGAGCGTGAGCCCTTGCGGTTTCGCTACCACGGCTACCAGCTGGTGACCGCGCCGCCGCCGTCCTCCGGAGGCGTGGCGCTGGCTGGCGCGCTGCAGATTCTCGACGGCATCGACATGACGAAACTCGATGCCGTGACGTTCGTGCACGTGCTCACCGAAACCATGCGCCGCGTGTACCGCGACCGCGCCGAGCATCTGGGCGATCCGGACTTCCATCCGGTGCCGGTGGATCGCCTGATGTCGCTGGCGCACGCGCGGGACATGCGCGCCGAGATCGACATGCAGCACGCCACGCCGAGCAGCAGTCTGCCTGCCGCCTCGCCGGCGCTGGAGCGCGAGGAAACGACCCATTTCTCCATCATCGATGCCGACGGCAATCTCGCCGCGGTCACCCAGACCGTCAATCTGCCCTACGGCAATGCCGTGGTGGTGCCCGGTACCGGGTTCCTGCTCAACAACGAGATGGACGATTTCTCGATGAAGCCGGGCGTGCCGAACGCGTTCGGACTGATCGGCGGCGAGGCGAACGCCATCGCCCCGGGCAAGCGGCCGCTCTCGTCGATGTCGCCCACTTTCATGATCGGAGAGGACCAGGTTGCGGTGCTCGGCACCCCGGGCGGAAGCCGCATCATCAGCATGGTGTTGCTCGGCATCCTCGAACTCGACGATGGCGCGACGGCGCAGCAGGCTGCCGCGGCACCCCGCATCCACCATCAGTACATGCCGGATGTGCTCAGCGCCGAGCCGGGTGCATTGACACCTGAGGTCATCGAAGGGCTGCGCGCGATGGGACACACCGTCGAGGTCGCAAACCGCACCTGGGGCAACATGCATGTGGCGCGCTGGAATCGCTGCACCGGCGATCTCGACGCGGGAGCCGATCCGCGCGGCGTGGGCAGCGCCCGCGTGGGCAAGGCAGGCAGCGAGGCGGCCATCTTCGAGTAGCGGTCTGCCTTGCGCGGCGGTGTGCTTGCAGGGCGGTCGGCCTGCGTCGCGTTCGCGATGCGCAGGGCCGGCACGCTCAACGGCATCGTTGGGGCGCCAGGTAGCCATGCTGCGCGAAGCCATGCGTTTCACTGCAGCCTGCAGGGACTATCATGAGGGTTCCGGACGGGCGCTGAGGGCAGAGGTGGTCGTCCCCGTCGTCGCGGTGAGGAGCAGCTCATGAAGCTTTGGTCGATCCTTGGCAACAGCCAGCGCCTCGATGGCGGTGCGATGTTCGGCAACGTGCCGCGTGCCATGTGGGCGCGCTGGATCGAACCGGATGCCGAGAACCGCATTCCGCTGTGCTGCCGCGCCTTGCTGGCATCGCCGCTCAACGGCAAGACGGTGCTGTTCGAGACCGGCATCGGAGCGTTCTTCGAACCGAAGCTTCGCGAGCGCTACGGTGTGGTCGAAGACGGGCATGTGCTGCTGGACAGCCTCGCCGAAGCCGGCTTCTCCGAAGACGATATCGACGTCGTGGTGCTGAGCCATCTGCACTTCGATCATGCCGGCGGACTGCTGGCGGCCTGGGAGGAGGGCGCTTCCCCGCGGCTGCTGTTCCCGAATGCGCAGTACGTGATCGGCAAGCAGGCGTTCGAGCGCGCCTGCCGGCCGCACGCGCGCGATCGGGCCAGCTTCATCGCGGCCTTGCCGGACTTGCTGAAAGCGAGTGGCCGGCTGGAGTTGGTCGAGGGCGATCACTGTGCAGCGCTCGGCGAAACCGTGCGTTTTCACTTCAGCGATGGGCACACGCCCGGTCTGATGCTGAGCGAGATCGTGGGGCCGCACGAGCACGGTGGTCTGGTGTTCTGCGCCGACCTGATCCCCGGTCGCGCCTGGGTGCACCTGCCCATCACCATGGGCTACGACCGCTTTCCCGAGATGCTCATTGACGAGAAGCAGGCACTGCTCGCCGACTGTTTGGCGCGTTCGGTTCGCCTGTACTTCACCCACGATCATGGCTGCGCGCTGGCGCGGCTGGTGCGTGACGAATCGACGGGCCGGTTCGGCGTGGACCACGAGGTCGAAGCGCTGACGGCGCGCGAACTGGCGCATGCATGAACCGGGTGCGCGGCGTTCTTTTCCGGATGTACCGGTTGACTCGGCTATCCGCAGTCGCGCTAGCCGGCTGGACATCCACTCAACGACAATACTTGGCATGACAGCGTGATCGAGTGATTGATCGCGCAGCGATCCCATCTGCGGAGGAAGAACGAATGCGAAATGTGATCTGGGTTTCAGGTCTGATGCTGGCGGCATGGGTGTCGCCCGTGCTCGCTGCCGATTTCGGTGCCGGGTTTCCGGATCAGGCGCAGCCTCTGCGCCTGAGCCAGGCCGTGCAGGCCGAACCCACCGAAGGAGAGGTCGTGTTGTCTGGGCGTATCGTCGAGGTCTGTCAGAAGCAGGGCTGCTGGATGATGCTCGAGGATGACGGCGTGGCGGCGCGCGTGATGATGCGCGACCACGCCTTCTCGGTGCCGAAAGACGCGAGCGGCGAGGCCCTGGTGTTCGGCAAGCTGGTGCGCGAGACGCTGAGTGAGGAGCAAGTTCGCCACATGGCCGAAGAGTCGCATTCAGGGCAAGCCCCGGCGGCGCAGGAATGGCGCGTCGACGCAGCAGCCGTGCGCATTCCCGGCGCCACGCAGGAGGCCGACCAGGCTGCGTCGTCATGATCGAGCGCGTGACCCATCAGAGCTGGTTCAGCCGCATCAAGTCGGCGGTGTTCGGCATTTTCTTCGGTTTGCTGTTCGTGGTCGGTGCCATCGTTCTTCAGTTCTGGAACGAGGGACGAACGCTGCACCAGCGGCAGCTGCTGGAAGCCGGCAAGGCCGAGGTGGTTTCGGTGAACCCCGCATCGCCGCCGGCGGGTGCGGCCCTGCTCGCCCATGTGAGCGGCGAGGCGCACGCCGAGGGCATGCGCCTCGATCCCGTGTTCAATCAACCAGCCGAAGGCATCGCGCTTCGCCGCAAGGTCGAGATGTACCAGTGGAAGGAGCGCAAGGAGTCGCGAGAGGAGACCAAGCTCGGCGGCGGCAAGGTCACGCGCACGACCTACCACTACGACCAGGTCTGGGATGACGACCTGATCGATTCGAACCGATTCGAGGAACGTGCCGGGCACGAGAACCCGGGCCGGTTTCCGTTCGACAACGAGACCTGGCGTGCCGAGCGCGTGCGCATCTCGGCCGTCGAGCTCGCGCCGGAAACGGTGGCGGAGATCGGCGGGTGGAAGCCGATGGCCCCGGAGCTGGATCGCCTTCCTGCCAATCTGGCCGCCAGCTTCGGTCAGGACGGCGAGTGGCTGACGACCTCGTCCGGCGAGCCACGTGTCGGCGACGTACGCATCACGTTCTCGCGCATTCCCGATGGCACGGTGAGCGCCGTGGGACGCCTGAACGGCACCACGCTCGGCGTCGACCGTCGCGAGCAGGGCGAGTTGTTGCTGGTGGAGCGCGGCAGCCACACCGCGGATCAGATGTTCGACGATGCCCTGTCGCGCAATACCGGAATCGGCTGGGCGCTGCGGTTTGCCGGCTTCGTGGTGAGCTGGATCGGCTTTGGCCTCGTCTTCGCGCCGATCGCGGTGTTCGCCGACGTGCTGCCCATAGCGGGTCGTTTCACCCGCGCCGTCAATGGGCTGGTTTCCGGCGTGCTCGCGGCGTTCCTGAGCTTCTTCGCGATCGCTTCGGGCTGGCTCTATCACCGGCCGTGGGCGCTCGGGCTGATCCTCATCGGCATCGCCGGTCTGATCATTTTCTTCGTGCGGCGCAAGCCGGCCGGGCAGAGTGCATCCCCGATGCCCCCGCCGCCGCCTGCCGCGCCACCGCCGCCCCCACCGCCTGCAGCCTGAGGAAGTCCCGTGAGCCTGAACACGATGAATCGCCGAAGTCGCTCGCGCAGGGGGTTCCTGCAGGCGGTCGGCCAGGGAGCCGTGGCGCTCAGCCCGCTGGGACAGATGCTTGCCGGCGCCGGAGTGGCGATGGCCAATGCTCCGGTCGTGTCCGGGTATGGCTCGCTCAAGGCGGTGCGCGATCAAAGCACCGGCTTGCCATTGCTGCGCCTGCCGCCGGGGTTCAGCTACACCACCTTCGGGTGGGCCAAGGAGCGTCTCGAAGGCGGCGTGACCTGCCCCGGTGCGCACGATGGCATGGGTGTCGTGCGCGCCGAGGGTGACCGCATCACCCTCATTCGCAACCACGAAATCTGGACACCCGCTGGCGCGTTCGGGCCCAGTGCGAGCCACTACGACGCCGAATGCAGCGGTGGTACGGTCACTCTCGAGTTCGACACTGCGCAGGGCAAGTTGATCTCGGCGCGGCCTTCGCTGTCGGGCACGATGAACAACTGCGCCGGTGGCGCGACGCCCTGGGGTACCTGGCTGTCGTGCGAGGAATTCGTCTGCAAGGCCGGAGTTCCTTTCTTCGACAAGGATGGCCCCGACCGCACGCTCGGCAAGGATCACGGTTTCATTTTCGAGGTGCCCGCCGAGGGCCACTCCGACGCGGTGCCGCTGACCGCCATGGGGCAGTTCCGGCATGAAGCCGCTGCGGTGCATGAAGCGAGCGGAGACCTGTATCTGACCGAGGATGCCGAGCCATCGGCCGGGTTCTATCGCTTTGTGCCAAAGCGGCCGGGCGTGCTGCGCGAGGGTGGTCAGCTGTACATGCTGAAGGCGGAAGGCCGCAACGATTTGCGCTCGGGTTTGAAGCGCAGCGACAAGTTCTCCGTCACCTGGGTGCCGATCGAACATCCTGATCGCGGCTACGAGGAATCGGCCAACAGCACGCTCGGTGTGCTGCGACAGGGACTGGTCGCCGGCGGCTCGCGCTTCACGCGCCTCGAGGGCTGCGTCGCCAAGGGCGACGAGGTCTATTTCACCGCGACCAACGGTGGCGACACCGCGAACGGTCAGGTGTTCTGCTATCGCCCCAGCAAGAGCGAGCTCGAACTGGTGTTCGAGTCGAACGATGCGGCAGTGCTCGACTACCCCGACAACGTGACACTGAGTCCGCGCGGTGGGCTGCTGATCTGCCAGGACTCGAAGCTCGGTCGCCAACATCTGTTCTGCCTGACTCGCGACGGCGAAATCTTCCCGTTCGCGCGGCAGAACGTGATGCTCGATGGGGCGAAAGGGTTCGTGGGTGACTTCCGCGGCGCCGAATGGGCAGGTTGCTGCTTCTCGCCCGACGGAAAGTGGCTGTTCGCCAACGTGTACAAGCCGGGCTTCACCGTGGCCATCACCGGGCCGTGGAAGGAAGGGTGGCTGTGATGGCTGGCAGTCTGACCGCGAGCCTGATCTACGCGGGCTTGGGCGGGCTGATCAACCTGTGGCTGATCTGGGGTGTCGTCGATCAACGACGTGCCCTGCAGATCGGCCTCGGCGATGGCGGCAGCGAACTGCTGCTTCGGCGCATGCGCATGCACGCCAACGCCATGGAGAACCTGCCGCTGCAGCTCGTCTTGCTGGTGCTGCTGGAGGCCAGTGGTGGCCCCGCGTTTGCGGTACATGCCGGCGGGATCGCCATCGTCGCCGGTCGGCTGCTGCACATGCAGGGTATGCATCGACGCTCGGGGCGATCTTTCGGGCGCTTCTACGGGACCTTGCTCAGCATGGTGGCGACGCTGGGTCTGTCGGTGCTGCTGTTGCTGAGGGCAGCCGGACTGCTGTAGCGCCCTGATGGCTGCGGGTGGGACCGGCTCCGACAACCGCGGGACGGTGGCGAGGTTTGTGAGGGAGCACCGGCCGCAGGTCCGAACGGATCAGCGTGACGGACTGCCGTCCGGATTGCGATCGAGGAAGTACAAGCCTGCGTAGAGCTTGGGGTCGATCGAGAATCCTGCCAGCAGCTTGTCGTGCAGCCAGGTGGCGACCTCCTGTCGTGGCACCTCGTGCACGGTGATGGACTCTGTCTCGTCTCCGCCACCTGCCGAGACCTGAACCAGGTCGTGCGCGCGGACAAAGGCAATCATCTCGTTGCTCATGCCCGAGGAGGACGGCCCCGCCATCAGGTATTCGATGCGGCCAGCCTGCCAGCCGGTCTCTTCCAGCAACTCGCGTTGCGCGGCAGTCTCGACAGCCTCCTCGTGTCCGAGATCGCCGACGAGTCCGGCGGGCATTTCGATCGACGCCGCCGAGACCGGTACTCGATATTGCTCCACGAATAGCACCCGGTCTTCGGGCGTGACGGCGACGATGATCACCGCTGAGCTGGCGTTCGTGCGCTCTGCAAACTCCCAGCGTCCCCTTCGTTTCAAGCGCAAGTAATTGCCTTCGTGCAGAAGGGCGTCTTCCGTGGGGGGCGTGGTGTCCATGGCGTGATTCTATCCGAGCCGAAGCGCGAAGCGACTGGCGGACGAGCGGTTGCGCCGAGCTGCCGAGCTGTCAAGGTCGTCATTCTTTGTCAACGCGCCTATGCCTGACGCGGGGGCGCCAGTATACTGCGCCCCGAACGTGACGCCCGTCGCGCTTTTTCCTGCGCGCGCCTGAGGGCTCTGGGCGCCTGCGTCATTGCGATTCGTCCTCAGGCGAGGCGCGATGGATTCAGGCGGAGAAGCGCCCCCGGACTTTCACAGTTCATCTGCTAGCCTGCTGCGGCGCTGGCTATCAGCGAAAGGGGAATACATGCCGCGACAACGGTGATCGGGGACCACGGACAACACCCGAACACCGACCCGTCCAACCAGCGGGCTTTCGGCATTCATGAGTGACGCACGTAACACCACACGATTTGGCTCCCGGGGAATGAGCACCATGATCTTGAATTGGACGCGGCACTCTGTGACGTGTGCGCTGGCCTGTGCGGCCATGCTTCTGGGCAGCGGCACACTGCACGCCGAAGGCAGCCGCAGCATGTTCCCGTCTGGCATCGCCGGCGCGCGCGCGCCGATGGATCTGACCAACAACGCCACCTACGCCGGCGTGGCGCGAAATCGTCAGTTCATCTACGTGTACGCCGAGGCGAACGAGTACATCCTGGTCGGGTCGCGCAATCGCGGCAGCAATGGCGATGTCTTCATCTACAACCCGCAGAGTTTTGGTACACCCGCCAACGAAACCATCCCCGGAACGGCCAACTTCACCTGCTCAACGACCAATACCGGCCCGGCAGCGTTCGGTGGTGGTACGCGCGGCACGATCTCATCGCGCGCGAATGAGTTGGCTGGACCGAACAGCGCGAACAATGCTGTCACCGTCACCAATGGCTGGAGTCCGTGTGCCTACCGTGCCCCATCTACGGGCATTTACGGCGTGCGGTTCACGGGCGCCAGCAGCGGCGGCCTGTCTGTGCAGGCGGCCGACACCGGAACCCTGCAGGTTCTCGCCAGCCAGGTCTCTGCCTGGGAAGTGGCCGTGCGCGCGAACGTCGCGTCGACGACCGACCTCAACGGGCGCGTGTTCACCTACGCATGGATCGGACGCACGGGTGGCAACGGCGTCAACGCACGCGTCTTCCACTCGCTCTACTACGTGACGCAGGACGGATATCGCTACGAGCAGACGATGAAGGGGCTCGATCCGTTTGCCTACGCGCTGTACGGAAACGCCCAGGGATTCACCGACAACGGCGACCCGCTGTACAAGAGCGTGCGCGGCGACAATCAAACCGCCTCCGTGATCCAGCCGGCGGGCACCGGCATTACCGCCCAGGCTGCGCAGTACCCGATTTTCTTCTCAACACTCTCGCCGTCTGCACCGCATGCGGCTCAGATCAACGCGACGCTCACCGCACTGTCGATTCCCACGACTCCGCCGGTGCCGCAGCTGCTTTCAGCCTCATTCGCAGGCGATGTGGGCGGTGTGGTGTCGACCCAGAACGTGGGTGGCACATTCACGTTCGAGACGGTCAACACGCTTTCGTACCAGATCGTCATCAGTCGGGATGGCGTCAACTTCGACCCGGCGAATACCTTGAACAGGGTGTTGTACGGCACGGCAAACACTGGCACCCACATGGAAGTGTGGGACGGCCTGGACAACGGCGGCTTGCCGTTCCCTGTTGGCAGCTTTCCGTTCCGCGTGTCGGGTCGCAACGGCGAAGTGCACTTCCCGATCATCGACACGGAAGGCATGGCTTTGGGTGGGCCTCGTGTCGCCCAGCTCAATGGAAGCCTGTCGACGACGGTCTACTACGATGATCGCGGCTACGTCACCAGCAACGGAACGCTGGTTGGCGAGCTGAACGGCCACATTTGCGGGGCCGGTAACGCGCAGGTCGAGCCAAGTCCGCGCCAGGCCCTTGCCGGTGTGGACTCCAGCACGACGTATCGTTCCTATCCGCAGGTGACCAACGATCCGAATACCGACTGCGTGAGCAACCCCGCCACGCACTTCGGTACGGCCAAGGCCCTGGATACCTGGGCGCTCGAGCGCACGGTCGACATCAGCGACACCCTGGTCGTGGTGCTCGCCGACATGAGCGCAACGTTCGGTGCAATTCCCCCGGTCTTCTCGCCGGGACAAACGGTCACCGGTCTGACCCTGACGTGTGCCAACGGTGGACCCAGCGACGCCGTCAATGCGACGTGCGTGCCCACTGTCAGCGCCGGGTCGATCAGTGGACTCAGTTGCACCCCCAGCAGCCCCGCTGCCAGCCTGGCCAACGGCGCCAGCATGGTGTGTACGTTCAATTTCACTGCACCAGGAACGGCGGGGGGCACCGACACTGCGGCAACCGGGATCACGTTCACCGGAACTGCCGGTGCAGCGAATGACAGCGTCACCGGCAATAATGTTGTCACCGTCGCGACGACCGTCATCGACGCTGTCAACGACGATTTCACCGGCGCGCCGATCGGCGGTGTGGCGGGCGGCGTTACCGCATCGGTGTTCGCCAACGACACGCTGGGGGTGGCGACCGTCACTGCGGGTGCGGTCACTCCGAGCATCACCAACAACGGCGGATTGACCGGCGCCAGCATCAATGCCAACGGCACGATCAATGTCCCGGCCGGATCTGCCGGTGGGACGTACGCCGTTACCTACCAGATCTGCACACTCACTCCGCCGACGCCTGCGGTCTGCGATACCGCGGTAGCGTCGGTGCTCGTCATTGCGCCGCGCTTGTCGATGACCAAGACGGCCAGTGCAAGTCCGTGGACAGTCGGTGTTCCGGCCAGCTACACGCTGTCGGTGCAGAACACCGGCACGCAGGCGACCACCGCGGGGGCCGCGATCACCGACTCGATCCCGGCCGGTCTCAGCATCGGCGCCTTGCCTGGCGGATGCTCTGCAGCGAGCCAGGTCGTGACCTGCACCATTGCCTCTGGACTCGCGGTCAGCGGAACGGCCAGCTTTGTCATCCCGGTGACTCCCACCGCTGCGGCGCAGCCGAGCGTGACGAACAGCGCGACGGCTTCCGGCGGAGGGGACCCCACCTGTCCTGCGGCCGCGCGCTGCACCAGCTCGGTGGGTCCGACCACGGTCAATGCACCGCAACTGACCATCACCAAGACGGCCAGCGCAAGCCCTTGGACGGTGGGTGTGGCGGCGAGCTACGCGCTGTCGGTGCAGAACACCGGCACGACCGCGACGACGGCCGGGGCCACGATCAGCGACACGATTCCGGCTGGCCTGACCATCGGCGCGCTGCCAGGCGGTTGCAGCGCGGCGCTCCAAGTCGTGACTTGCTCGATTGGTTCGGGCCTGGCAGTCAGTGGCACCGCGACCTTCGTGATTCCGGTTACGCCCACTGCTGCGGCACAGCCCAGCGTGACGAACACAGCCACGGTGTCGGGCGGTGGTGACCCGGGTTGTCCGGCGGCAGCCCGCTGCATGAGTACGGTAGGACCGACTGCGGTCAATGCGCCGCAGCTGACGATTACCAAGACCGCAAGCGCCAGCCCATGGACGGTCGGTGTGGCCGCAAGCTACACCCTGTCGGTACAGAATACTGGCACCGCTGCGACGACAGCTGCGGCCACCATTTCCGACACGATTCCCGCAGGCCTCACCATCGGAACCCTGCCAGGCGGATGCGTCGCCGCAGTGCAAACGGTGACGTGCACGATCACTTCGGGGCTGGCAGTCAGCGCAACAACCAGTTTCATCATTCCGGTGACGCCGACCTCGGCGGCGCAGCCGAGCGTGACCAACACGGCTACCGTGTCCGGCGGTGGCGATGCCGGATGTCCTGTTGAAGCCCGCTGCACCAGCACGGTTGGACCGACAACGGTCAATGCCCCACTGCTGACGCTGACCAAGACGGCGAGTGCTGCGAGCTTTACCATCGGCGTACCGGCAAGCTACACGCTGTCGGTTCAGAACACGGGCACGACGGCCACGACGGCTGCGGCAACGATCTCCGACACCATTCCCACGGGCCTCGCGATCGGCACGCTGCCGGGCGGATGCGGTGCTGCGGGTCAGACCGTTACCTGCACAGTGGGATCCGGCCTGGCCGTGAGCGGAACCAGCAGCTTTGTGATTCCCGTGACGGCCACCGTCGCGGCAACTTCCCCGGCGGTGAATTCAGCAACCGTGTCTGGAGGCGGAGACCCGGGATGTCCGGCAGCGGCTCGGTGCACGAGCACCACGAATACCCCGTTGGTCGATGCCGTCATCGACGCGGTGGCAGATGACTTCAGTGCTTCACCCATCAACGGCTTTGCCGGTGGTTCGACTGCCTCGGTGCTGGTCAACGACACGCTCAATGGTGCTGCGGTCAATCCGGCCGACATTGTCCTGACCCCGGGTGCGGCGCCGGTCACGGCCGCTGGCAGCA
>JAGRJY010000089.1 GCA_020442465.1 Lysobacterales bacterium | reverse complement strand
CCGCAGAATTCGCACTGCACGCCGACGACGCCGGTCGATGCCTCGATCGACTCCATCGCCTGTTCGGCGCCGAGCGCGAGCAGTACGTCGCCGACGCGTTGTCGCGAGCAGCTGCATCCGAACGCGAGCTCGTGGCGGGAGAGCAGCTCAACCTGCTCCTCGTGGAACAGACGGTGCAGAACCAGATCCGGCGATGTGTGCAACAGCTCGTCCTGGCCGAGGGTGTCGAACAGTGCCTGCGCGCGGGTCCAGCCGTCGGGGTCGCCGTGGGTGCCCGGCAGCTGCTGCACCAGCAGGCCGGCTGCCCGACCCGGGCCGGCAGCCAGGAGTATTCGGGTCGGCAACTGCTCCGACTGCGCGAAGTAGCCCTCGATGGCGCCGGCGAGGTCGGGCGCACGCACGTCGACCAGGCCCTGGTAGCGCTGCGCCGGATCACCTGCAGACGGAGCGCGCTCGATGGTGATCGCCATGATCGTGCCTTCGCCGAGACTGTCGAGGCGAAGGGGCTGCGGCAGCGGCTCGTCGAACAGCGCGATGCCGCGCAGCAGGCCGGTCTGGCTGCAGTCGGCGAACAGCGTGCGCAGACTGGACGGACTCTTCAGCTGGATCGACAGCCTGCCGCTCACCTTGACGTGCGCGGTCAACAGCGCCGCCGCGGCCGCCGTCTCGCCCAGCCAGGAAACCAGCTCGGCCGGATAGTCGCCGCGGCTACGGATCTGTTCCCAGCTGTCGGTCAGTCGCACGATGGCGCCGCGCACACCGGAACGCGACAGCAAAAAGCGGGTCAATGAGTCGTCTTGGTCATCCATGTGAGGCATTCTAGTGGCCGACAACGCGCGAATGGAGATTGGCAATGCATCTCCGCCGCGGTAGCCTCGCGCGCCGCAGTGGCTCGTCCACGCCGGGTGCCGGTCGTGCAGCGCGCCTTCGACGTGGCCGAGGCCGCACGCGGCAGCCCCGCGTCCCCATGCCAGCAGGACGGATTTCAGCGTGACATCACCGCTCCAGAGTCTCACCGTCGTCGTTCCGGTCTTCAACGAAGCGAAAGGGCTCTCGGCCTTCCACGCCCGCCTCGGCGCGGTGCTCGACAAGCTGAACATGGACTGCCGGGTGCTGTACGTCGACGACGGCAGTCGCGACGAGTCGTGGCGCGTGATCACCGGGCTGCAGCAATCCGATGAGCGCGTGCTGGGGCTGCGTTTCTCGCGCAATTTCGGCAAGGAGCTGGCCATGACGGCCGGGCTGGATGCCGCCGAGGGCGACGCGGTCGTCATGATCGACGCCGACCTGCAGGATCCACCCGAGCTGATCCAGTCGTTCGTCGCCCACTGGCGCGAGGGGTACGACGTGGTCTACGGGCGTCGCATCGAACGCCGTGGCGAGAGCTGGCTGAAACGGCTGACGGCGCTGGTGTTCTACCGCGTGATGCGCGGCATGTCGGACACCCCGATTCCCGCCGACACTGGCGACTTCCGCCTGCTTTCCCGGCGCGCGGTCGACGCCTTGGGCCGGCTTCGCGAACGCCAGCGATTCATGAAGGGCCTGTTCGCCTGGGTGGGCTTCCGCCAACTGGCCCTGGACTACGCGCGCGACCCCCGGCACGCCGGTCGCAGCAGCTTCAACTACTGGCGATTGTGGAACTTCGCGATCGAGGGTTTTACCTCGTTCAGCACCTTGCCATTGCGCCTGGCCACCTACGTGGGCGTCGTCACCGCTCTGCTCGCTTTTGTGGGCGGCGCCTGGGTGGTGATCAAGACCCTGCTCTGGGGCGATCCGGTAGCCGGATACCCCAGTCTGATGGTGGTGGTGCTGATGCTCGGCGGCATCCAGCTGATGGCGCTGGGCATTGCCGGGGAATACCTGGGCCGGCTCTACATGGAGGTCAAGGGACGGCCTCTGTATCTGATCCAGGAGCGCTGCGGCGTCTCCACCGGCGGCCCCGACGCGACGGCGCGCGCCGGGGCGGTCGACTCTGTCAACGAACGCGCCACGTCATAGAATGTCTTCTGTGCGGGGCGGGTACCCCGCCATCGTCGGCGCGCGCGCCTCGGCAGGGCGACGCGGCCGACCCCATCGGCCGGAGGAGCACTCATGCGAACGATACGCACGCTGATCGAACAGAAGGGCGGCGTGGTGCATGCCATCGAGCCCGAGGCGCCGGTGCTCGCCGCGATCCAGAAAATGGCCGATGCACACATCGGCGCCGTGCTGGTGATGGAAGGTCAGCAGCTGAAGGGAATCATTTCCGAGCGCGACTACGCCCGCAAGGTGATCCTGCTCGGCCGCTCCTCGGCCGAGACGCCGGTCTGGGAAGTGATGACCGGCGACCTGGTGACGGTGACACCGGACCGCAGCGTTCACGGCTGCATGAAGCTGATGACCGAGCACCGGATCCGGCACCTGCCGGTGGTCGAGCACGGCAAGGTGGTCGGCGTGCTGTCGATCGGCGACCTGGTCAAGGAAGTCATCGACGCCCAGCAGGAAGAGATCGCCCAGCTTCAGGCATACATCAGTGGTTGATCATGGCGGGGCAGATTCTGCGGCGGCGCGGCCCGGGGCGGTCCAGCCTGCCGATTCAGCTTTGTTCGCGCCCGGCAGCTGATGTCCGCCACCGAGTCCGCGCTACGGGCCTTGCTGGTCCGTTTCGGCTCGCGCGTGCGCGCGCAGATTGCCCGCCATGACCTGGTGCGGCACGGCATCGACGCCGCCGACATCGAACAGGAAGTGAACATCCGCCTCTGGCAGGCCCTCGAGCGTGACCCGAAAGCGCTGCTTCCTGCGTCCTATATCCAGAAGACCGTGATGAGCGTGCTCGTCGATGCGGTCAGGCGTGCCGAGGCGCGGCCCGCAGATCCGATGCCCGAGGGACACGAGGAGCATTGGCAAAGCGACGCCCCGTCGCCCGCGGTTCGGGCATCCGAGGCGCATTGGGCTGGCGTGCTGCGCAGCCTGATCGCCGAGCTGCCCGAGCGCCGCCAGCGGCCGCTGAAGCTGTACCTGCAGGGTTTCACGGTGCCGGAAGTGGCCGACCTGTGCGGAATGACCTTCGATGCTGCGCGCAAGCTGGTGTATCGGGGGCTGGATGAGGTGAAGGCGCATCTGCGCGCCCGGGGCTGGGAGCCTGAAGATGGTTGACGTGAACAAATCCGAAGCAAGCATGTCCGACCCGCTGCGAGCCCTGTGGCGGCGCGGCCAGGTCGATTCGTCTTCGGATGCGGCCATGGGCGCCCTGTTCGCGGAGAACGACCAGGCCGCCGATGCCGCGCTCGACGAGGTCGCCGAGTCGCCGCGCATGGCATCGATGGTGCAGGTCGTGAGCGGGCTGCGGGCCGACGCCGAAATGCTGTCCCGCGACGTGAAGCAGCTGCGCCAGCCGCGGCCTGCCAGGCCCGGAACGGCCGCCGAGCGCTGGCCGTGGGCGGTGGCGGCTTCCGTTGCGCTGATGGCGTGGTGGGCCTTGCCGGGCCACAGCCCCGCTCCCGCAGACATGGCGGTGGTGGCACCGACGCCTGCGACGCCGGCCAGCGAGGTGCTGCCTGCCGACGCTGGGCGCATTCTCACTGCATCGTTCGAAGCTTCGGCCGAAGCGAACACGGACAGCAACGCCCTGTTCAGCGCGGGCTTCGACTCCTGACCCTAGGGGGGCGGGAAACCCGCTACCCGTTCGTCCAGCGCTGCAGTTTTGGCACGCCCGCGCTCATCCAGCGCGCGAGCCAGCGCGGAAATCCCATCGACTGCATTTTCCCCACCACGCGGGTGCGCATGGCGTGAGCGTCGAGCTCGGGCTCGAGGAAGGCGCCGTCGGCGTAGCAGTGTGCGCAGAAGCGATCGCTGCGTGTGCCGTCGGCCTCGGTGCCGCGGTCCGTGTCGCGCTTGAGGGGCTTTCCGCAGCTTTGGCAAGGCTTGCCCATGACACTTCCCCCGGTTGAGGAAGCATCAGCATCTTCCCGATGCAGGCGCACCGCAAGTTCCGGCTTCGTGGATGTCGAAGCGAACGATATCGAAGGGAAAGATATCGAAGTGAAAGATATCGAAGTGAAAGATATCGAAGTGAAAGATATCGAAGTGAATCGACGCAGGTGCTCTCCGCATCCGGCGCGCGCGGCTAGTCCAGTACGCTCGAGGCATGCTCGCGCGTGGCAGAGAACTTCACCGCTGGTGCACGTTCCTGGGCGAGCTGCAGATTGACTCGAGTCGGCGCCAGGTAGACGAGCTCTCCCGCGGCATCGAGCGCCAGATGCATCGCGTTCTTCTCGCGGAATTCCTCGGCCTTCTTCGGGTCAGGGCAGTGCACCCAGCGTGCGGTAGCGATCTGGGCCTGCTCGAAGGTGGCGTCGACGCCGTATTCGTCCTTCAGCCGATACGCCACGACGTCGAACTGCAGCGTGCCCACCGCACCGAGAATCAGGTCATTGCTCATCAGCGGCCGGAAGAACTGGGTCGCGCCTTCCTCGCTCAGCTGGGCCAGGCCTTTCTGCAGCTGCTTGAGTTTCAACGGATCGCGCAGGCGCGCGCGACGGAACAGCTCGGGCGCGAAGTTGGGAATGCCGGTGAAATGCAGGGTCTCGCCGGCGGAAAAGCTGTCGCCGATCGAGATGGTGCCGTGGTTGTGGATGCCGATCACGTCGCCGGGGTAGGCCGTCTCGACGATTTCCCGATCCGAGGCCATGAAGGTCAGCGCGTTCGCCAGCTTCACTTCCTTGCCGGTGCGTGTTTGCAGGGCCTTCATGCCGGCGTCGAAGCGGCCGGAACAGACGCGCAGAAAGGCGACGCGGTCGCGGTGCTGCGGATCCATGTTCGCCTGGATCTTGAACACGAAGCCTGAGAAGGCCTCCTCATCCGGAGACACTTCGCGTGTGGTGGTGGCGCGCGGCTTGGGCGGCGGTGCGTGTTCGACGAAAAAGTCGAGCAGCAGCTGCACGCCGAAGTTGTTCACCGCAGAACCGAAGAACACCGGCGTTTGTTTGCCGGCAAGGTAGGCCGCCTTGTCGAACGGATGCGAAGCACCCTGCACGAGTTCGAGTTCGTCACGCAGATCGGCCAGCATGCTCGCGCCGATGCGTGCCTCGAGCTCCGGGGCGTCGATCGAAGCGAAGATCGTGCTGTCCTGACGGGTGAAGTTGCGCCCCGGCTCGTACAGGTGGACCTCGCCGCTGATCAGGTGCACCACGCCCTTGAGCCGCGAGCCCATGCCGATCGGCCAGGTCACCGGTGCGCACTGAATGCCGAGGACGCGCTCGACCTCATCCAGCAAGTCGATCGGCTCTTTGCCCTCGCGGTCGAGCTTGTTGATGAAGCTCATGATCGGTGTGTCGCGCAGTCGGCACACCTCCATCAGCTTGATCGTGCGCTCTTCGACGCCTTTCGCCACGTCGATGACCATCAGCGCGGAGTCGACTGCAGTAAGTACGCGGTAGGTGTCCTCGCCGAAGTCGGCGTGGCCCGGGGTATCGAGCAGGTTGACGATGCGCCCCTCGTAGGGGAACTGCATGACCGAGCTGGTGACCGAGATGCCGCGCTCCTTCTCCAGCGCCATCCAGTCCGAGGTCGCGTGGCGAGCCGCCTTGCGACCTTTCACCGACCCGGCCATCTGGATCGCGCCCCCGAACAGCAGCAGCTTCTCGGTGAGCGTGGTCTTGCCGGCGTCGGGATGCGAGACGATCGCAAACGTGCGGCGGCGGCGGGTTTCGCGCAGGTGTTCGGACATGGGTCGCGGTCGGTGCGGGGTCTGGCCCTTCAGGGGCGCGGATTCTATACGCTGCGGAGCCCGACTGCTCGGGTCAATCGCCGGCCTGGCGGCGTGTCACGCGCCTCGACTGTGTGGATCGCAGCGCGGTGCGGCGCTCGCACGGCCGCTGTCCTGCATGGTGCGGAAAAGAAAACGCCCGCCGAGGCGGGCGTTTTCCGGGCCGTGAGGCGCGAACGTCAGAGCTGCTGACGACGCACCACGAACAGGCCGAGCAGGCCGATCATCACCGCCAGCAGCACCAGGCGCAGGTGGTCGGTGGCAGGCACCTGTTCCGGACGCATCTGCGGGGCCTGTGCGACGCCGCACACCGGCGCGGAGACGATCTCGACGTCGTCGATGAAGAAGTTGGAGCCCGTGCCGGTTGAACCGGAAGTCGAGTCGAAGGTCAGCGTGTGGCTGGCGTCATTGGCGAATGCGCTGATGTCCACGGTCACCTGACGATAGCCCAGCACGCCGCAGCTCGCGTCCGTGCCATCCACGCGCCACAGTTCATTGCCATCGATCAGCACGCGGGCGAAGTCCGCGGCGCCGCCGGCGCAGACGAAGTTCTCCGCCCAGAACGTCAGGCTGTTGGAGCCAGCCGGAATGTTCAGCGTCTGAGCCATGGAGCCAACCTCGGTGGCGCCGATCCCGCCGAACCAGACCCACCAGTCACCGGTGCGAGGTCCCGTGCCGGTACCCGTTCCGCAGCCTGCGACGGTGCACAGCGGCGTGCCGAAGTTCGTCGAGGCCTCGGTCCAGTCAGTGCTGGGTGTGCCGACTTCGAAGCTTGCATCGGCGACGATGTTGCCGCCGCCATTGGACAGCGAGTCCGTGTCGTTGGCAGTGTTGCCGTCTGCGGCGTCGCTGGTCACCGATGCGTTGTTCGTCACCTGGGCGCACATGGCTCCCATGCTCACCGTCACGGTGCAACTTGCCGAGGCGCCATTGGCCAGGGTGCCGACGTTCCAGGTCACCGTGCCGGCGGCGTGCGACGCACCGCAGGTGGAGCTGACGAAGGTCACATCGGCATCGAGCACGTCGGTGACGACCACGTTGTCGGCAGCATCCGGACCCGCGTTGCTGGCAGTGAGCACGTAGGTGAACTGACCACCGGTCAGCACGCCGCTCGGCGCGTCGACGGTGACGCCGACGTCGGCGCTGGTCGTCTGGTAGGTGATCGAGGCGGAGCAGATTTCGCCCGTGTCGCCAGCGGCGCCGTCGCCCACGCAAACCTGCCACATGCCGCTGGCGT
>JAGRJY010000088.1 GCA_020442465.1 Lysobacterales bacterium | reverse complement strand
CCAGCAATGTAGCGTTTCTGGAGCGCCTGATCCGTCACCCTGCCGTGGTGGAAGGCCGGATCGATACCGGCTACCTCGATCGCCATCTCGATGAGTTCGTGACCGTGCCCGAATCGCCGCCGGTCGAAGCGCTCGCCGCCGCGGCGGCGCTGTTCCTGTTCGCCGAGCGCGAAGCCGCGCAGGCTGAGGCCACGGCCTCGCACGACCCCCATTCTCCCTGGGCGCTGGGAGATGGCTGGCGCATGGGTCTCCCGGCTCGGCAGCCGGTGCGTCTGCAATGGCGCGATCAGACACTCGACCTCACCGCCGAGGGACACGCCGCGCAGTTCACCCTTCAACACGGCGCAGCGCGTCATGACGTGGCGGTCGTCCATCGCGGCGAGCGCGCGCTGAGCCTGCGCATCGACGGTCGAACGGTGCGGGTCGGCACGCGCGAAACCGGCGGCGACTTCACCGTGCACGTCGACGGCGTGCGCTACACCCTGCACCCCGCCGCACCGTTCGGCTTCGAAGGGGGCGCCGAATCCGGCAGCGACCGCGTCCGCGCGCCCATGCCCGGACGCATCGTCGCCCTGCATGTCGAAGCCGGTGCGGCGATCAGCGAACAGCAGCCGCTGCTGGTGATGGAGGCGATGAAGATGGAACTCACCCTGCGCGCACCGCAGGCAGGTTCGGTGGCGGAGATTCGCGTCGAGGTCGGTCAGATCGTCGAGGCCGATGCCGTGCTTGCGGTACTCTCTTTCGCATGAACAGCTCACTTCCCCGCCGGTTCCGCTGGTGCCTCACCGGTCTCGCGCTGCTTGCTTTGGTCGGCTGCCAGCGGGCCGTGTTCGAACACCGTGGCGAGCCGCTCGGGTGTGACCCCGAGATCGTCGGTCGCTGGGAGATGGTCGAGAAACCGGACCAGAATGACGACGCCGTCCGCAATGCGCCCGATCGCCTGCTGATCGAAGTGGATGCCGTCTGCACCCTGCGCGGCCAGCTGACCGAAGATGGCACAGCCCGCGACCTGGGCGAGACGGCCGTGTCGACATCGAAGCACGGTTCGCGACACTTCGTGTGGATCGACCAGGCCTGGGCGAATCGCGCATTCGAAGTGCCGGTGGACGAAGGCGAGCAGGCACCCGACGCGTCGTCGGGCTGGTACGCCTACGCCTACAGCGCGCGACGCGATCGCTGGCGTCTGCAGCCGATCGACATCGAGGCGCTGGCCGCCGACGTGGTGCGTGACCGCTGGAAGGGCGATGTGGTGAAACTCGATTCATCGCTGTGGGTGCGCATCAAGGAGCCACCCGACCGGCTCGACCCGCTGATGCGCAAGATCGACATCGACGGCGACCGCGACAGTCGCCTCGAGCTGATGCGTGCTGCGCCGGGGCCGGAACGTGACTGAACGCGTCCGCATCGTCGAAGTCGGACCTCGCGACGGCCTGCAGAACGAGAAGACCGAGGTTAACAGCGAGTTCAAGGTGGCGCTGATCGGCAAGCTGGTCGCCGCCGGACTCACTACCGTCGAGGCCACCGCGTTCGTGAGTCCGAAGTGGGTGCCGCAGATGGCCGACGCGGCCGAGGTTTACGCGCAAATCGCCAAGCGGCCCGGCCTGAACTTCCCGGTGCTGGTGCCGAACGAAGCCGGCTACCAGCGCGCGCGTGCCGTGGGCGTGGAAGAAATTGCCGTGTTCGGCGCGGCCTCGGAGGCCTTTTCGCGCAAGAACATCAACGCCTCGATTGCTGAGAGCCTCGACCGGTTCCGCGCCGTGGT
This sequence comes from Lysobacterales bacterium, assembly GCA_020442465.1. Lineage (GTDB taxonomy): Bacteria > Pseudomonadota > Gammaproteobacteria > Xanthomonadales > Xanthomonadaceae > Pseudomarimonas. Next base: position 10,926 of record JAGRJY010000088.1, on the reverse strand, counting down.
CGAGCGTGCGCGCGCCGACGGCGTACGCGTGCGCGGCTATGTATCCACCGTGCTCGGCTGCCCGTACCAGGGCGAGGTACCGCTCTCCGACGTGGTGCGCGTCGCCCAGGCCCTGCATCGCATGGGCTGCTACGAAATTTCGCTCGGCGACACCATCGGCGTCGGCACGCCACGTGCCGCGCGGGCCATGGTCGACGCCGTGCTGCAGGACATCCCGGCATCCGCGCTCGCCGTGCACTTCCACGACACCCGCGGCCAGGCGCTGGCGAACATCTACGCCTGCCTCGACCGCGGCATTCGCGTGGTCGACAGCTCGGTCTCGGGTCTCGGCGGCTGCCCCTATGCGGCGGGCGCCAGCGGCAACGTCGCCACCGAGGACGTGGTCTACATGCTGCACGGCATCGGCTTCAGCACCGGGATCGACCTTGGCGCGCTGATCGAGGTGTCGCGCTGGATCAGCGCCAAGCTCGGCCGCGAGCCTGCCTCGAAACTCGCCCGCGCCGGACTGTTCGTGCCCAAGCCCGCTTGAGTGGACTGAACGAATCGCTGCAGCAGCTGCAGGAGCGGGCCCGACGCGAAGGCTGGGCCTCGATCGCCGACGAGGTCGGCGACTTGCTCGGCCGACACCCCGACCACGCCGGGCTGCTGGTCCTGCGCGCCAATGCCGCCAACGCCGCGGACGATCTCGACAGCCTGATCGATGCGCTGCGCCGGCTGCAGCGCCTGCGTTCCGACGACCGCTTCCGGATCATGCTCGCCGATGCCTGCAACCGCCGCGGCGCGCGCGCGCATGCGGCCAGCAGATACGCGGAGGCGTTGGGTGATTTCGAACAAGCCTATGCGCTCGTCCCGGGCCACACGCATGCCTGGTTCAACGCCGGGCTCGCCCACACCGCGCTTGGACACTTTGCCGAAGCGGCGCCGTGCTTCGTTCAACACCTGGAGCTTCGCCCGGACGACCACCTGGCCGCGTTCTGGCTGGCCGCTTCGCACGGCAATGACGCGCTGGATGCGTGGTTCGACCATCACGCGGGGCAGTCCACCGACCCGGCCACCGCGGCGGAACAGCTGGCCCGGCATGGCCTGAATGGTGCGGCAGCCCATGCGCTGACGCGCTGCAACGCCACGCACGCGCTCGATGCCGCGGACCGAGCGTTGGTGCAGCTGCACCGACGCGGCGCCTGGGCGGCCGTCGACCTGGCCGCACCCGCCGTCCTCACGGCCTGCCGCGCGGCCGATCGTTCGACGCTGCGCGCCGAACTGGTCGCCGCGCTGCGTCTTCCGGCAGTTCATCCGCACCGCGACAGCATGCTGGAGCATCGGCAACGCTACGGCGCCGAGCTGGCGACACTGTCACGCCGCTGGAACGCCGACTACGTGCGTCGCGCAGCACCGCGGCTCGAAGACCTGGCGCACAGCAATTTCCTGCTCGCCTACCAGGGCCTGCACGACCGCACCTTGCAGGCAGACTACGGGCGCGTGCTGGACACCGCCGTGCAGGCCTGCTGGCCGCGGCTCGCCGCGCGTCCCGAGCGGTCGTCGAGTCGACGGATCGGCCTGCTGTCGTCGTGCTGGCGCAGCTGCACGGTGGGCATGTACTTCAGCGGCTGGATCGACTGGCTGGTCGCGGCCGGCCACGAGGTGGTGCTCTACCAGCTCGGTCCGCAGCGGGACGCCTGGACCGACCATTGCGCCGGGCGCGCGTCGCGCTTCAGGCTGCTCGACGGCGCGCTCTGCGCGATCGCCGAGACCATTCGCGACGACGATCTCGCGCTGCTGGTCTACCCGGAACTCGGCATGGATGCGCGCCTGCTGCCGCTGGCTGCACTGCGCCTCGCCCGGCACCAGGCGGTGGCGTGGGGGCACCCGGTCAGCAGCGGCCTGACCGCGATGGACGACTTCATCAGCTGCGGCCCGATGGAACCGCCGGACGGCGCCACCCACTACACCGAACACCTGGTTGCGCTGCCGGGGCTCGGCGTCGACTACCGGGTTCCGCAGCTTCCCGACGCAGCCGACCCGTCGCAGTTGGGGCTGGTTGCCGACCGTCCGCGGGTGCTGCTGCCGCAGTCCTTGTTCAAGCTGCATCCCGACGGCGATGCCGTCCTGAGTGCGATTGCCAAGAACCGGCCCGACGTGCAGTTCGTGCTGTTCGAGCCCGAGTTTCCCGAATGGCGCGGCGCATTCGAGGATCGACTCGACGCAGCCTTTGCGCGCGCGGGCCTGGACGCGTCGAAACACCTGCATTGGCTGCCGCTGGGCAGCCGTACCCGCTATCTGCAGGTCAACCGCGCCTGCGACGTCATGCTCGATCCCTTGTACTGGTCGGGGGGCAACACCGCGCTCGACGCCATACGCACCGGGCTGCCGATCGTGGCCTGCCCGGGTTCGACACTGCGCAGCCGGCAGTCCAGCGCCATGCTGGACGCGCTCGGTCTGGGCGATGCGCTGGTCGCCGCAGACGGCGACGCGCAAGCCGAGCTCGTGGCCTCGCTGCTCGCGGACCGATCACGACGGGCTGCGCTGTCCAACCGCATGCTTGAAGGACAGGCGCATCTGTTCGATGCCCGGCCGGCCCGCGCGGCCTTCCTCGACTGGGTGGAGCGCGCCATCGAGGCCTAGTGCCCAAGGCGTCTGCTCAGCCTGCCGCACCGCGGCATGTCGCGCGTGATCCGGGTGCTATGCTCTGGCCGGACATCAGGGCGCCGCAACGGGTTCATGAGCAAGGCTTCGGGCAGCAGATTCGAGGAATCGGCCAGCGTGTACGACGTTCCGTCGCACGCGTCGGCGACGCTCGACGACCTGACCACCGCCCTGCGCGAACAGCAGGAAGCATTCTCGACCTTGCTCGACGCCGTGCCGGACGCCGTCACCGTGCTTGCCCGCGACGGCCGCCTGCTCGAAGCCAACCTCGCCGCCTGCGAACGGTTCGGTCGCAGCCGCGAGCAGATGCTCGCGCTGACCGTCTACGACCTCAACCCCGAGATTCCCCGGGATCGCATCGAGCAGGTCATTCGCGACCATCGCGACGGTGTGCCGTTCGTCCACGAGACGATCAACGTCGGCGCCGACGGACGCGGTTTTCCGGTCGAGGTGTACTCCCGCGTGTTCCGCCATCGCGGCGAACCCAGGGTGATTGCGGTCGCCCGCGACGTGTCCCGGCGTCGCGAAGCCGAGGACGAGGTGCGCGCATCGGAGGCGCGCTACCGCGAACTCTTGCGTGCGATGGACAAGGGCGTGATGGTGCAGGACCGTCAGGGCCGGGTGATTTCGGTCAATCCGTCGGCCTGTCGCATCCTCCGTCGCAGCGAAACCGAGATGCGCGACAGCGACGGTCGACCGCGCGACTGGGACTTCATCGACGAGCACGGCGCGACCATGCCGGCGAGTGAGCTGCCCTCGTCGCGCGCGCTGCAGACCGGCCAGACCATCGCCAGCACCACACTTGGCATCTACGACCGCCAGGGCGACCGGCGCATCTGGCTGGCGGTCACCGCCACGCCGCAATTCCGCGAAGGCGAGACCGACGCCTTCCAGGTGATCTCCACCTTCGGCGACGTCACCCTGCTCAAGCGCGACAGCGACCTGTTCCGGCGTACCCAGTCGCTCGCCCGGATCGGCGGCTGGTACCTCGAGCCGGGCCCGGGGCTGATGTACTGGACCGACTCGCTGGCCGCGCTGCTCGAGCTCGACTGCGACGCCCAGGAAGCCAATCTCGACACCCTGATGCGGCATGTGCATCCGCACGACCTGGAGCGCGTCCGCTTCGCCATCGACGACGCCTGCCATCGCGGCACCGCGTTCGAAATCGAGTGTCGCTGGATGACCGGCCGCGGCCAGGTGCGTTGGTGCGCACTGATCGGCGAATCGCTGCAGCGCGACGGGCACGTGTACCAGGTCAGCGGCACGCTGCAGGACATCACCCGCGACAAGCTGCTGGAGGAGACCCTGCGCAAGCAGGCCTTGAGCGACCCGCTGACCGGCCTGGGCAATCGTGTGGCGTTCACCGACGAACTCGCTGCCGCGATCGAACGCGCCCAGCTCGCCGACGGTCCGGTCGTTCTGCACGTCGATCTCGATCGTTTCAAGCTGGTCAACGACCTGCTCGGCCACGCCGGCGGCGACGCCCTGGTCCGCGCGGCGGGACGGCGCCTCAGCGAAGCGGTCGGCATGGAAGGCAGCGTGGCGCGCATGAGTGGTGACGAGTTTCTCGTGCTGCTGCCGATCGGCGGCAAGCTGGCAGGCCAACGCATGGCCGAGCGCCTGAACACCGACTTTGCGCAGCCGTTCATGCACGACGGCGAGGAGTTCTCCATTACCGCCTCGATCGGCGTGGCGCACTACCCGGACGACGGCACCACCGTGCACCAGCTGTTGCAGAGCGCCGACGCGGCCATGCTCGAATCGAAGCGTCGTGGGCGCAATACCTGGCAGGCGTTCAATCCGGCGCTGGCACGGCAGATGTCCGACCGGCTGCTGATCGAGACCCAGCTGCGTCGTGCGCTGCAAAACGACGAGTTTCGCCTGGTCTACCAGCCGCAGGTGGACCTGGCCAGCGGCCGCATGCACTCCGCCGAGGCGCTGCTGCGCTGGAACAACCGCGCACTGGGCCCGATGCGTCCCGACCTTTTCATTCCGCACGCCGAAGCCACCGGCGACATCGTGCGCATTGGCGCCTGGGTGATCCGCGAGGCCTGCCGGCAACTGCGCGTGTGGCAGGACGGTGGCCTCGAACTGGATCGCGTGGCAGTCAACGTCAGCTTCCGCCAGTTCCTCAGCGAAGACTTCCAGGACCATGTGCTCGGGGCGCTCGACGCCGCGGGCCTGCCCGGCAAGGCGCTGGAGCTCGAAATCACCGAACGGGTGCTGATCGAGGACGCCGCCGACACCCTGCGCACCCTTCGCCAGCTGAAGGAGCACGGCGTGATGGTGTCGATCGACGATTTCGGCGAGGGCTACAGCGCGCTGAACTACCTGCGCCGCCTGCCGATCGACGCGATCAAGATCAGCCACGGGTTCATGCGCGGCATTCCGCAGTCTTCCGTCGATGCCGTGCTCTGTCGTTCGATCATCCAGATCGCGCAGAGCCTGGGGCTCAAGGTGGTGGCCGAGGGCGTCGAGAGCGAGGCGCAGCGACGGTTTCTCATCGAGGAAGGCGCCGACCTGGCGCAGGGCTATCTGTTCGCCAAGCCGCTCGAGGGCGACGCACTGGCCGCCTACGTCACGCCGGTGCCTACCATTCGCTGACACCGCGGCGCGTGACCAGCCCAAGAAGCTCAACGCCTCCCCGGTGGCGATCGCGCCGCACCGACCGGCATGGACGGCCGCCATGCGCTGCGTACCGTTGATCCAGCCGGGATAGAATGCGCGGCCTCAGCGGGTGCGCCCGCGCCCTGGCCTGCGACGCCGGGCCGCCGGCCTTCCCGCGACCGTTTCGCTTCGAGGAGTGTTCCATGCAGATTTCCGACGTTCGTGCCGTCATCACCGGTGGCGCTTCCGGCCTCGGCCTCGCCGTCGCCCGCCATATTGTCGAGGGCGGCGGTCAGGTTGTGCTGCTCGACGTCAACGCGGAGAAGGGCGAGGCCTCAGCCGCCGACCTCGGATCGTCCACCCGGTTTCTGCGCACCGATGTCACCTCGGAGGATGGCGTGCGCGCCAGCATCGCCGCCGCCGCCGAACATCTGGGCGGACTGAACACCGCGATCAGTTGCGCGGGCATCCTCGGCGCCGGCCGCGTGCTCGGCAAGGAAGGGCCGATGCCGCTCAGTCAGTTCGAGACCACGGTGCGGGTCAACCTGATCGGCAGCTTCAATGTCGCCAAGGCCGCGGCCGAGCGCATGCAGCACAACGATGCCGGCGAGGACGGCGAGCGCGGGGTGATCATCCAGACCGCCTCGATTGCCGCGTTCGAGGGCCAGATCGGCCAGGCCGCGTATTCCGCATCCAAAGGTGGCGTGGTCGGCATGACCCTGCCGATGGCGCGCGAGTTCGCCCGCATCGGCATCCGTGTGATGACCGTTGCGCCGGGCGTGTTCCACACGCCGATGGTCGACGGCATGCCGCCCGCCGTGTATGACTCGCTGTGCGCGCAGGTGCCGTTCCCCTCGCGTCTCGGACGCGCGGATGAATTCGCCGACACCTGCGGCTTCATCCTGCAGAACCGCTACCTCAACGGCGGTGTGATCCGCGTCGACGGCGCGATCCGCCTAGCTCCGAAGTAGCGGGGAGCGGCGACTCGGAGCTCGGATGTTGCAGCGCGGCGTGTGCTGCGGCGATGCCAGGCCGCGCGGACGCGGCGGCCAAGCAACGAGCGAAAAGGTTCAATTGCCTGTGCAGCGCGGAACGACGCCCACACGCCAAAAGATCCGAAGCCGGATGCTCAAACGCCGAATCCTGAATCCTGACTCCTGAATCCCGCACCCGCCCATCCCACCCCCTGCACCCGAACCCAAGCAACCCACACCATCATGAAAGCTTCCGAAGTCAAACGCGGCAACGTCATCGAGCACAACAACGCGATCTACCAGGTGCGTGACATCGAGCGCAGTGCGCCGACTGCGCGCGGCGGCAACGTCACGTTTCGCTTCACCCTCTACAGCGTGCCGGGCGGACAGAAGCTCGATCTCAGCCTGCGCGCCGACGACGACCTGCGCGAAGTCGACATGGTGCGACGCGCGGCGACGTTTTCGTACATGGACGGCGACAACTACGTGTTCATGGACAACGAGGACTACACCCAGTACCTGCTTTCGCCGGACATGCTCGGCGACGCTGCGGGCTACGTCACCGAGGGCCTCGAGGGGTGCTACGTGGCGGTGATCGACGAGCAACCGGTGGCTTTGCAGCTGCCGCCGACGGTCACGCTCGAGGTCGTGGACACCGCGCCCGAACTGAAGGGCGCCACCGCGACCAAGCGACCGAAGCCGGCCAAGTTGAGCACCGGCATCGAAATCCAGGTACCCGAGTACGTGACCAACGGCGAGAAGATCCTGGTCAGCACGATCACCGGCGAGTTCTCCGGCCGCGCCTAACCAGGCAGGCCCAGCGAGCCACGCCGGGCGCGTCACGCATCGCGCGCCCATCCGTCGGGAAGCATCAGGATGCGTTTCCGGCGAAGGAGCCAGCCCGCACCACGATGGTCGAATCACTGAACCTGCTGCCCACCGTCCTGTGGTTCGTCGTCGTGCTGTTGTTCGTGCTCGGCCTGGCCGGGCTGGTACTGCCCGCCTTGCCCGGCAGCGGCCTGCTGCTGGCGGCCGTTGTGCTCGGCGCATGGATTGACGGTTTCGAGCGGGTCGGCTGGCTCACCGTGACGGCCTGTGCGGTGCTGGCCGTGCTCGCCGTGCTCGCCGACTACGTCGCCGGCGTGCTCGGCGCCAAGCGCGTCAACGCGCACCCCTACGCTCTGGTCGGCGCCGCGCTCGGCACCTTGGTGGGCCTGTTCGGGGGCATCGTCGGCCTGCTGTTCATGCCCTTCGTCGGCGCCGGACTGGGCGAATGGATCGGTCGCCAGGACACCCGCAAGGATCTCGGTCGCATCACCCAGGTCGGCCTCGCGACCTGGCTGGGTATGCTGATCGGCACGGTGGTCAAGCTGGCCCTGGGCTTTCTGATGGTCGGGCTGTTCGTGCTCGCGCTGGTGGTGTGAGGCCGGGAATCGGGACTCTTGAAGCGCGCGCCGGCGCGAGTCGTCGTTCGGCCGGATTCCTTCGCCGGGTCGCCAGAGTGGTTCAAGCCTGCCACCGCGAAATCACGGTTCCGCCAGCCCAATCTTGAGTCCCGAGTACCGGGACCCAGGCCCCGCCCCCGATCACTTGTCCCCGCGATTCTCCGACAACCACTTGCGCGCCATCCGGCGCATCGAATCGTCGAGGCCAGGCGCGTCGAGCAGGGAATCGATCGGCACCCATTCCAGCGCGAGCGACTCGTCGCTGAGCTGCCATTGTTCGTCTCCCCGGCAACGCACGACGTAGCGCACGTCGTAGTGCCAGTGTTCCGGCACGTCGCCGCGCGCGGGAATGCGGTGCCGGTCGATGTCGAAGATGTGCTGCTCGACATCGAGACTGCCAAGTCCGGATTCTTCTTCGGCCTCGCGCAGGGCCACCCGGGCGAGATCCTGCTCGCCGTCGGCGTGCCCACCCAGCTGAAGCCAGCGATTCAGTTTGCGGTGATGGGTAAGCAACACCCGATGGCCCGCCCGATCGACCAGCCAGGCGGAACCGGTGAAATGCCCGGCCAGCGCATCGCGGGTGAAGACCGGCTCACGCCCCGCCTGCGCCAGCCAATGCAGAAACAGCTGCACTTCGTCGTGCTGATCCGGATTCCGCCTGGCGTAGCGGATCAACGCGGATGCAAGCGGATGCACGGGAGCGGGCGAATCGGACTGCACGGGCGATCTCGGCGAAAGGCGCAATGCGGATTCTGCCCCAGCCCGACCGCGTCGCACTGGTACACTGCGCGCTTTCCTGAACCTGAACCGATATGGAACACAGCTCGCCGCGTGCGCCGACCCTGATCCAGGCCCTGCTGCCCATTCTGTTCCTGATGGGGCTGCTGGCGACTTCGGTGGCGCTGTTCGGCGGCGACTCTTCGTACGGACCCAACCAGATCGCCCTGCTGCTTGCCGCCTGCCTCGCTGGCATCGTGGGGCTGCGCAACGGATTGAGCTGGAGCCAGATCGAGGATGCCTTCGTGCAGGGCGTGACGATGTCGACGCAGGCCATCCTCATCCTGCTCGCGGTCGGCTCGCTCATCGGCACCTGGATGCTGAGCGGCGCGGTGCCGACGCTGATCTACTACGGTCTCAAGCTGATGGACCCGTCCTGGTTCTACGTCGCGACCTGCCTGGTCTGTGCGGTGGTCGCGCTGGCCATCGGCAGTTCGTGGACAGTGGCCGGCACGCTCGGTGTGGCACTGATTGCGGTGGCGCAGGGCTTGAACGTTTCGCCTGCGATCACTGCAGGCGCGGTCATCTCCGGCGCCTACTTCGGCGACAAGATGTCGCCGCTGTCGGACACCACCAACCTCGCCCCGGCCGCGGCCGGCAGCGAACTGTTCGCCCACGTGCGCCACATGACCTGGACGACGATCCCCAGTCTCGCCATCGCCATGATCGGATTCGCCGTCCTGGGCGTGATGGAAACCGGCGCAGCGGCAGCGCAGCCTGAGCTGGGCAGCCTGCCGCAGGCCCTGGCCCACCAGTTCGCGCTGGGACCGCACTTGCTGCTTCCGCTGCTCGTGGTGATGGTGCTGGCGTTCAAGCGCTTTCCGGCGTTTCCGACCATCCTGATCGGCGCCCTGCTCGGCGGCATCTTCGCCGCGATCTTCCAGCCCGACCTCGTCGTCGCGCGGGCCAACAACGCCGAGCTGAGCCGCGGCATGGCCCTGCTCGCCGGCGTCTGGGCTTCGCTGTCCGACGGCTACGCAGGTGAGTCGGGCAACCCGGCCGTCGACGAACTGCTCAACCGCGGCGGCATGTCGAGCATGCTCAACACGGTCTGGCTGGCGATCTGCGCGATGGCGTTCGGTGCGGTGATGGAGCGCACCGGCCTGCTCGAACGACTGATACGCGGCGTGCTCGGCGTCGCCCGCAGCACCGGATCGCTGATTGCAGCCACGCTCGGTACCGCATTCGGCGCCAACGTCGTCGCTGCCGACCAGTACATGGCGATCGTGCTCACCGGACGCGTGTATCGCCCCGAATACGAGCGCCGCGGCCTGCACCCGCTGAATCTGTCTCGCGCGCTTGAAGACGCCGGCACGCTGACCTCGCCGCTGGTGCCGTGGAACACCTGTGGCGCCTACATGGCGGCGACGCTCGGCGTTGCCACGCTGGACTACCTGCCCTACGTGTTTTTCAATCTCGCCAACCCGATCGTCGCGGCGATCATGGCCTATGCGGGGTTCAAGATCCTTCATCTCAAGCCCGTCGCGGTGGTCACGCACAAGGCCTGAGCGGCGAAGCGACCGTCGGTGGTCGATCGCGTTCCATCACAGCAACCGAGACGGCGGCACAGGCCCGGGCCCGGGCCAGTGACCGCCAGCAGACTTCAAGTGCAGCGCCACTGAGCTGCACGCATTGCCTCAAGGGGAGAGAGTCACCATGCAACAGCAATCGATGCACGGCATGTGGTCGTCGCGCCTGGCGTTCATCATGGCAGCCACCGGCTCGGCCGTGGGTCTGGGCAATATCTGGCGTTTTCCGTACATGGCCTCCGACAACGGTGGCGGCGCCTTCGTGCTGGTCTACCTGGCCTGCGTGGCGGTGGTGGCGCTGCCGATTCTGTTCGCGGAAATCCTGATCGGCCGGAGCGGGCGCAAGAGCCCGGTCAACAGCCTCACCGAGATTGCCGTCGAAGATGGCGCTTCGAAGGCGTGGGCAGGCATCGGCTGGATCGGCCTGGTCGCCGGCGTGGTGATCCTCTCGTTCTACAGCGTCGTCGCCGGGTGGACGCTGCACTACTCGTGGCTGTATCTCGCCCAGCTGTTTGGCGGTGCCGGTATCCAGGACGCCGGCGCCACCTTCGGCGAACTGCTCGGCAATGCCACCGAGCTGACGTTCTGGCATGCGGTGTTCATGCTGCTGACCGTGGGCGTCGTGGCGCTCGGGGTGGAGAAGGGCCTGGAACGCGCAGTGAGCTTCCTGATGCCGGCGCTTTTCGTGATGCTGTTGGTCCTGCTCGGCTACGGCATCAGCACCGGACACTTCGGCGAAGCGGCGACGTTCCTGTTCAAGCCGGACTTCAGCAAGATCACCGGCGGCGTCGTGCTCAGCGCGATGGGCCAGGCGTTCTTCTCGCTCAGCCTCGGCATGTGCGCGATGATGACCTACGGTGCCTACCTGCCGAAGGACATTTCCATTCCTCGCGTCTCGGCCATGGTGGCGCTCGCCGACACCGGCGTCGCGCTGCTGGCGGGTCTGGCCAT
>JAGRJY010000087.1 GCA_020442465.1 Lysobacterales bacterium | reverse complement strand
CGAAGAAAGACCGAAGAAAGCGCTCGGAGGAATGACCCCGTCAGCCTACGCAAAACAACTTGCAGCGAAACAGCTACATTAACCCCGGACTCTAAACCCCACCGCTACTGAAAGCGGGGGGACGTCGTGCCTGCTCTACCTCTCGATCTCGGCGTCGCCACCGGCGTTCCGATCTCGGCACTCAGTATTGATGGCGCCGACGTTTACTTCGCAACCAAAGTCAGCTGGCGTATGGACGATGCTCTGGTCACGCCTCGGGACGTTGTAAAGATTGCGAGCGGTGGTGGCGCGACCATCTTTCTCCGTGGCAGCGACATGGGACTCCCACCTTCCGTCCGAATGGCGTCCTTGTCCGTCCGTGGGAGCGAGGTTCTCTTCTCAATAGACGTTCACGCTCAACTGGGCGCGCTGAGCGTGCGCCCTTCTGATGTCCTGAGCTGGAATGGTGCGACGCTCGAGCTTTCTTACGGAGCAAATGACGTCGGAATTCCCGACACCACCAAGCTCGTCGGGATTGAGCGGACGGGCGGCGGGGGGCTTCTGATGGCATTCGATTCTGCCGCGACGATCAACGGTGTCGCCCTCTCACCCGGCGACTTGATCGAGTACCTCCCGTCAGCAGGTGCATGGGGGCGTGCGCGCTCCAGAAGCAACTTGGGGTTGGAGTGCTCGCCATGCGACCTAACAGCAATTGCCGCGGACACTGATTCCGAAACGGTCTTTCGCAACGGTCTTGAAGCACACTGAGGATTCAACGATGAACTCACGCGTTCCACGCTTGGTAGCTCTGACACCTTGGTTCCTGCTTCCCGCATTGAGCATGGCCGGACCAGGCTCTCTCGAAATCAACCAGGCCTGCGTGGCAGATGGGTGCTTTCCGGGAGATGCCGGCGGGTTCCCGGTGACAGTTGCCGCGTCCGGGAGCTACAGCCTAACCAGTAACCTTCTTGTGCCCGACGAGAACACGCACGCGATAGTTGTTGATGCTGCCAGTGTCAGTATCGAGCTGAACGGTTTCACTATCGAAGGGCCTGTTCGTTGCACCGGGCTCGAAGATGACTGCACCCCCGGCGGAGGTTCTGGAGTCGGAATACTGGCGACGTCAGGATCGACGAACGTAAGTGTTTCGAATGGTTCTATTGTTGGAATGGGATGGAAGGGACTGCAGCTCGTGGGGCAGTCCAGCATCGAACGAATGCGAGTTGAGCACGCCCGCCGTGCGGCCGCCTCATTGGGGGTCGGTGGAAGAGTCTCCCAATCTGCAGCAAACCGAAATGGCTACTTGGGATGGGAGGCGACCGACGCGCGACTGATTGACGTGACGGCTACCGGTAATGGTCAAGCTGGCATCAACTGCGCGCGTTGCATCGTCGAGCGCGCAACGGTGCACGACAATGTTGGCGTCGGCATGTTTGACGGATACGGCAGTATCGTCACCAACAGTGTGTTCGCGCGGAATGGCATCGGTGTTTGGTCTACGAACGGTGGAACTCGGTTGTTGGCCAATCAGTTTGTTTACAACAATGGGCTTGGCTTCTTCGCCCAACCCGCTGTTCCGCCCGACATTCCGGATAGTGAGACACAGGTCTCAACGCTGAGTGGTAACAGCTTCATCGAGAACAATGGTGGCAACCATGCGGATCAGATCGGAGGCTCCGGCGGTCTCTGGGTGGAGTTGGACGCAAACTTGTGCGGATTGAGCACGACTTGCCCGTGAGGATCTTCGTCGATGAGCCTCCGCATTGTTTGAGCGAATAGTTCCGCCGGCTTCTCGACGAGCGGCCAGTCAGGAAAAGGCATGGGGAAGCACTATGATCCACGTGACCGCAACAAGAGCGATGGAGATCGGAAAGAAATACAAGTTCGTTCTTCAGAATGGAACGACCTGTGAAGTGGTGATTCACGGCTCCAAAGATTCTCCTTCTGGGACTATTTGGCAAATTGAGGTTGATGGTGTTCGCGGAGAGTTCGGTGGCCTTGATAAGGCTATTGGGCCGTACCTCAGCTCATCTGAAGCCTAGGAACTCGCTCAAACCTGTCGCGCATGTCAGCGCGGCAACGCTGCATCATGCGCGTTGATCGGCCTGCCGCCGCTAGGTGGCGAAATAGCCGTCTAGGCCCACCGACTCGCTCATTCTGCTACGGAATGTCCGCTTTCAGGCGGCAAGCGTAGGTCCAGCCCCAACGCCCGAAATGACCGAACGCGGCTGTTTCCGTTGGGGTCAGGTCGCAACCAACATCCGATCGCGCCAATTCACTGACGCCGAGCACCTTCGATCCAACAGAACGGCTGACGACCCGACGCTATGAGTGCCGCACGGAGCCCACACTAGAATCCGGATAACCTGAAAAAGTGGCAGTTCGAGCCCGAACGCATCGACGGCATTGCCCAGGCGTCGACGGTGACGATTCCGATCCAGTTCGCGATCGCAGGCCTGCCGGAGCCGCAGCTGGCGTGGAAATCCGCGCGTCCCGATCTCGATACCGAACCGGCTTCGCAGACCAGCCCGATCACCTTGCTCAGCGATCCAGGCGGCGCCTGATCGTGGCCCGGCGGCAGCCGTGAATCTGCATCGCAGCGAGGATCATTCGCCCAGGTTCAGACCCTGGCCGCGGCGGCCGGATCACGGCTGGGGCAGGATCCACCGCCCGCCGCGTGCGCCGAAGTCGCGCTGCTGGTCGAGAATCTCGCCGGCGTGGTTCCACGCCAGCAGGAGCAGGACATCGGCGTCGGCGATGCGGTCCTCGGCGACGATGGGAAGCCCGCTGCCCGGCAGGAAGCGCCCCTGTTTCGCCGGGTTGCGGTCGACCACGAAGTCGAGCTCCGTCGCGCCGATGCCGCAGGTCTCCAGCATCACCACGCCCTTCGCGGCCGCGCCGTAGGCGGCCACGCGCGCGCCTTCCTTGCGCGCCCGGGCGAGCCGGTCGGGTAGCGTGTGGCGCAAGTGCGCGACCCGGTGTGCCAGCGGCTTCAGCGCATGGGGCGTGTTGAGGCCCGCCTCGCGTTCGCGCTGCATCCATGCCGCTGCCGCATCGCCGCCGCGTCGTCCTGCCTCCAGCCGCAGGGATCCGCCGTGCAGCGGAATGGTTTCGATCCGCTGGGTGTGCAGGCCGGCGGCGCGCACCAGGTCACCGACTCACCCCGCTCGGCCAGGCCGCGCGAGATCGTGGCCATGCGGCGCAGATGGCCCATTCCCGAGCCCAGCTCCCAGCAGTACAGCCATTTCCCCATCGACGCAGTCTATGGCATGGTGCGCGCCCTGTTTGGCCGCCGCCGATGCATCGGATGACCGCCCCCGATTCCCGCGTCCTGCATATCGTCGTCTGCGGCCTGAGCTGGACGCGCCTCGATCCGCTGCTGCAGCACGGTCTCATGCCGCAGCTGCAGCAGCTGGCGCGCGACGGCAGTCGAGGCGTCCTGCGCGCGCTGCAGCCTCAGCTCGCCGCGCAGATCGAGCACAGCCTGCTCACCGGCGTGCCGGCACACCGCCATGGATTGCTGCACCCGCTGCGCTTCGACGGCGACCACGCCCACGCGCGACACGCCGGGGATGCCCGGACCGCCGGATTGCCCGAATGGATGCGTGCCGCGGATCGCGCCGCCCTGTTCGTCGGCTGGCCGCAGCTCACTCCCTGCAACGACGCGCTGCAAACCCGGGTGCCGCGCCTGGCCGCCTACGATGCACGGCTGGATGCGCGGTTTCCCGCCGAAATGGTCGCGCAGCGGGTCCGTCCCGAGCAGATCGGCATCGATCACCTCACGCCTTTCTTTGGTGACCTGCCGATCGAGACACTCGAAGCGGACCCGGCGGCGCGTTCGATCGGCGAGCTGCTGGCCGTGGCCAGCACCATGCAGGGCTTCACGACATGGTTGATGCAGAAGCGTGACTGGCGTCTGTGCTCGCTGCGCATCGACTTTCTCGACGAGGCCGAGCGGCTGTTCGGCGCGTTTCATCCGCCGGGGGGTGAGGATATCGAGCCCGCGGCGCGTCAACGCTACCAGCACGTGCTCACCGGCTTCTATCGCTTCTTCGACATGCTGCTGCGGCGGCTGGTCATGCTCGCCGGGGCGGATGCCACGCTGCTGCTGCATGCCGACGAAGGCTTGCTGAAGCGACCGCCGCGCGACACCGAGCGGGCGCCGGTGCATGTGCGGCACCGCGCCAGGCATGACGACCGCGGCGCGCTCATCCTTGCCGGCCGGGCCGTGTTGGGCGGAACGAGTTGTTGGGCCGCCACGACGCTCGACGTTGCGCCAACCTTGAACCGCCTGCTCGGGCTCGATCCCGGTGTCTCCCTGCCGGGGCGCTGGCTGGCCGAGTCGCTTGATCCGGAGCAGCTTCCGCAGTCAGTGGCGTGCGCAAGTGAACCCGACGCGTCTGCCGATGCCGAGTTTGCGCACGCGCTGCTCGAGGAGCGCCAGGCCAGGGGAGAAACCGGCGTGGCGTTCGAGGGCGCCGGGCAGGCGGATGAAGTCGAACTGATGGAGGCGCTGTCGCTGCTGCAGGACGGCGCCGTGCATGAGGCGATGGCTCGGCTGCGCTTGATCAACGAGCGCAAGCCGGCGTGGCGCAGGGCCATCCTGCATCGCGCCAGGGCACACCTCATGCTCGGGCAATTCGATGACGCGGAGCGCTGGATCGGACGCTTTCTCGAGCTCGGCGTGCCGGATCTGCGCTCGCACCTCGCGCTGGGTCAGATCCATCTGCATCGCGGCGAACGCGAGAAGGCACTGCTGTATTTCTTCCAGGCCGAGCAGCTGCAGCCGGAAGAGTCGGTGTCGCACGGTCAGATCGCCGACGCCTACCGCGCCGCCGAGCGCCATGACGACGCGCGGCGCGCCTACGAGCGTGCGCTGCACTTCGATCCTGCCTATGCGCCGGCGCTGCTCGGGCTCGCCAAGCTGGCGCTGATCGAGGAACGGCCGGATCGGGCCATCGAGGCCTGTCTGCGTGCGCTGGAGTCGGATTACCGCAACGCCGACACCCATTTTCATCTCGGCGTCTCATTGGCTCGCAGCGAACAGACGCGAGAGGCGATCGTGGCTTTCGAGACCAGCCTCAAGCTCGACCCGGCGAAATGGCATGCACACGAATGGCTGGCGCGGCTGTACCGGCTGCTCGACGACGGCGCGCTGCAGGCGGCCGAGCACGCGGTGCACGCCAAACGTCTGCGCTCCGCGCGCGGCGAGGCCACCGAGGCGGGGGACCCGCCCGCACCGGACTGAGCCCGGTGCGCGGTCGACACCGCGCCGGTTCGCCGCGCGGCGTCGCGAGGATCAGGCCCCGAGCGGGTTCATCTTCTCCGCGTCGATCCTGTACTCCTTGATCGCGCGGGCGACGTCCTTCGCATTCATCGTGCCATCCTCGGCCAGCGCCGCGATCGCCGCGTGGGCGATGTAGTAGCGGTCGACCTCGAAGTGGCGACGCAGGTTCGCCCGTGTGTCCGAGCGACCGAAGCCGTCGGTGCCGAGCACGCTGTAGCGCATCGGCACGAACGCACGGATCTGGTCGGCGTACGCACGCACGTAGTCGGTCGCCGCAATCGCCGGGCCGCTGCGGCCCTGCAGGCACTCGGCGACGTAGGACACACGTTTCTGCTTCGCCTCCGGATGCATGCGGTTCCAGCGCTCGACATCGAAGCCGTCGCGGCGCAGCTCGGTGAAGCTCGGGCACGACCAGATGTCGGCGGCGACACCGAAGTCCTTCTCCAGCAGTTCGGCGGCGGCGATGACCTCGTTGAGGATGGTGCCGGAGCCGAGCAGCTGAACATGCGGTTTCGCTGACTTGCCCTTGCCCTTGGTGCCTTTCTCTGCGCCCTGCAGCAAGTACATGCCCTTGATGATCCCTTCCTCGGCGCCCTTGGGCATCTCCGGATGGGTGTAGTTCTCGTTCATCAGGGTCAGGTAGTAGTACTCGTCGACCTGCTCGGTCAGCATCTTCTTCATGCCGTGCTGCAGGATGACGGCGACCTCGAACCCGAATGTCGGGTCGTAGGGCTTGCAGTTCGGAATCGCGCCGGCGAGCAGGTGCGAGTGACCGTCTTCGTGCTGCAGGCCTTCGCCATTCAGCGTGGTGCGGCCCGCGGTGGCGCCGAGCAGGAAGCCGCGGGCGCGCATGTCCGCGGCCTGCCAGGCCGAGTCGCCGATGCGCTGGAAGCCGAACATCGAGTAGAAGATGTAGAACGGCAGCATCGGCAGGTTGTTCGTCGAGTAGCTGGTCGCGGCCGCCAGCCAGCTGGAGAACGCGCCGCACTCGGTGATGCCTTCCTGCAGCACCTGGCCGGCCGCGTCTTCGCGGTAGTACATCAGCTGGTCGGCATCGACCGGCTTGTACTTCTGCCCGAACGGGGCGTAGATGCCGATCTGGCGGAACAGGCCTTCCATGCCGAAGGTGCGCGCCTCGTCGGCGACGATCGGCACCACGCGCGGGCCGACCTGCTTGTCGCGCAGCACGATGTTCAGCGCCTGCACGAACGCCATCGTGGTGCTGATCTCGCGCTCGCCGGTGGCCTTCAGCAGGCGGTCGAAAGCTTCGAGCTTCGGTACCTCGAAGCTCTGATCCGCCTTCTGCCGGCGCTGCGGCAGCGAGCCACCCAGCGCGGCGCGGCGCTCCTTCATGTACTGCACTTCGGGCGAGTCGGCGCCCGGGTGGTAGAACGGCACTTCGCCCAGCTTGTCGTCGCTGATCGGAATCTTGAAGCGATCGCGGAACGCCTTGACCGCCGCATCGTCGAGCTTCTTGGTCTGGTGGGTCGGGTTCAGCGATTCGCCGGCCGAGCCCATGCCGTAGCCCTTCACCGTCTTGGCCAGAATGACGGTCGGCTGGCCCTTGTGCGCCATGGCCGCGGCGTACGCCGCATAGACCTTGTGCGGATCATGGCCGCCGCGGTTGAGGCGCCAGATGTCCTCGTCCGACAGCGAGGCGACCAGATCCTTGGTTTCCTGGTACTTGTTGAAGAAGTTGTCGCGGGTGTACTTGCCGCCGAAGGCCTTGCAGTTCTGGTACTCGCCGTCGACCGTTTCCATCATCAGGCGGCGCAGCATGCCGGCGTGGTCTTTCTGCAGGAGCGGATCCCAGTAGCTGCCCCAGACCACCTTGATCACGTTCCAGCCGGCGCCGCGGAACGCGCCTTCGAGCTCCTGGATGATCTTGCCGTTGCCGCGCACCGGGCCGTCCAGGCGCTGCAGGTTGCAGTTGATGACGAAGCACAGGTTGTCGAGCTGCTCGCGACCGCCGAGGGTGATCGCGCCCAACGATTCGGGCTCGTCGCACTCGCCGTCGCCCATGAAGCACCAGACCTTGCGGTCGGACTTCGGCAGCAGCTCACGGTGTTCGAGGTACTTGAAGAAGCGCGCCTGGTAGATCGCGCTGATCGGACCGAGGCCCATCGACACGGTCGGCGTCTGCCAGAAATCCGGCATCAGCCAGGGATGCGGATACGAGCTCACCCCGCGGCCGTCGACCTCCATGCGGAAATGGTCGAGCTGGTCTTCACTGATGCGGCCTTCGAGGAAGGCGCGGGCGTACACGCCGGTCGAGCTGTGGCCCTGCACATACAGCAGGTCGCCGGGATGCGCTTCGCTGGGCGCGCGCCAGAAATGGTTGAAACCGACGTCGTACAGGGTCGCCGAGCTGGCGAAGCTGGCGATATGGCCGCCGAGCTCGCCGGGCTTGCGGTTGG
>JAGRJY010000086.1 GCA_020442465.1 Lysobacterales bacterium | reverse complement strand
TGGCCTGCTGCGATAACCCAGCCACCGAAGGGTGGCCCACCTCAGTGGCAGCGCGGTAGCGCCGCCACCAGCCGCTTTGAGCGGCTCACATCATGAAAGCCCCCGGCTTTGCCGGGGGATGGTTACACTCGGTCGTCGTCACGACTTTCGTGCATCGCGCGTCACGCAGACAGCATTCGTCATTCGTCAGGGGGTTCACCGATGAGTCAGTGGTATCTCAGCTACAACGGCCAGCAGACCGGACCGATCGACCAGGCCAGTGCCGTGGCCATGGCGCAGAACAATCCGGACGGACATTGCTGGCGCGCCGGGTTCGCCGAGTGGATTCCGATCAGCCGCTGTGCCGAGCTCACCGGCGGTGCGATGCCTGCGCCGAGCATGCCGCCGCCGCAGGCGCGTCGCTCGGCCGACGAGATCGACTACAAGATCTATGGCGAGGACATGCAGTTTGTCGAGATCGAGCTCGACCCGGGCGAGAGCGCCATCGCCGAAGCCGGCGCGATGATGTTCAAGGATGCCGTCGTACAGATGGAGACCATCTTCGGCGACGGTTCGCACTCGGGGCAGGGAGGCAGCTTCTTCGACAAGCTGGTGGGCGCGGGCAAGCGCGTGATCACTGGCGAAAGCCTGTTCACCACGATGTTCAGCCATGCCGGTAACTCGGGCAAGGCGCGTGTGGCGTTTGCCGCGCCGTATCCGGGCACCATCATTCCGCTGACGCTGTCGAACTACGGTGGCAAGATCATCGCGCAGAAAGACGCCTTCCTGTGCGCAGCGCGCGGGGTGACGATCGGCATCCACTTCCAGAAGAAGGTGATGACGGCGCTGTTCGGCGGCGAAGGCTTCATCATGCAGAAGCTCGAAGGTGACGGCCTGGTGTTCGTGCATGCCGGCGGCACCATCGTCGAACGCGAACTGGCTGCGGGTGAGCGCCTGGACGTGGATACCGGCTGTGTGGTGGCGCACACGCAGTCCGTCGACATGGACGTGCGACCGGTCGGCGGCGTGAAGTCGATGATTTTCGGCGGTGAGGGCGTGTTTCTCGCCACCCTGACCGGGCCGGGACACGTGTGGCTGCAGAGCCTGCCGTTCTCGCGCATGGCCGGGCGCATTCATGCTGCCGCACCGCAGGCGGGTGGTCAGCGGCGCGGCGAGGGATCGGTGCTCGGCGGGCTGGGCGACATCCTTTCCGGCGATCGCGGATTCTGAGCGCCGACCCATGCAGGCGCTGCTTCGTGGCGTTGCTGCCGGACGAATCGACGCGGCGAGGCCTGCTCGCCGCGCAGCAGAGATGGCTCGGGTCCATGCGGGGCAGCGACGTTCACCCCACCACGGCCGACGATCTGCATCTGACCTTGGCGTTTCTCGGCGATCGCTCGAGCGAGGCATGCCGGCGCATCGGGCAGCGCCTGGCCGAGCCCGACCTTCGGGCTCTCGCGGCAGACTTGGCCTTTGCGGGCCTCGAAGTCTGGGGTCAGCGCCAGCACGTTGGCGTCGCCACGTTCGTGGCACCGGAACCGTTCCTCGTTGCCTTGCAGACAGTGTGGTCGCGCCTCGCGAACCATGGGTGGACGCCGCCGACCCGGGCATTTGTGCCGCATGTCACGCTCTGGCGTGCCGGGCCGACGGCTGCCGACAAGCCGGGGTGCGTCGGGCGCGACGAGGTCGCGTTTCGCGCCGGCTGCATCGCTCTGATGGCTCGGGACGAAGCGGGGCCGAATCGCTATGGCATCGTCGCGGCGCATCCTGTCGTGCCGTCTTGAAGTCGGGGGCGCGCCACCATGACGAACGTGATTGAGAAACGTGCATACGGCGCAGGCCGGGCCGCCATGACCTTTGCCCGTCCAGGGCGGGCGCAATGAGCGCCCGGGCGCCAGGCGGCATGGCCGGCGGGCAGGGGTCCGCGGAAGCTCGTGGCAAGGGCGTGTTGGGATGGCGCGAGTGGGTGGCGCTGCCCGAGCTGGGCCTGACCGCGATTCGCGCCAAGGTGGATACCGGCGCGCGCACTTCCTGCCTGCATGTCGAGTCGAGCGAAACGTTCTGGCGTGGCGATGCGGAGTGGGTGCGGTTTCAGCTTCGCCCCGAGCGCGACGCCGAGGCCGTGCCTGCGGAAGCGCTGATCGTGGACCGGCGCGACGTCACCGATTCCAGTGGCCACCGCAGCCTGCGCGTCTTCATCCGCACCTCGCTGGTGGTGCGCGGTCAGCAGTATCCGATCGAGCTCAACCTGACCAACCGGCTGCAGATGCTGTTTCCCATGCTGCTGGGCCGCACAGCGCTGATCGGCCGGTGGATGGTCGACCCTTCGCGGTCGTTCACCGCACCGGGCCCCGGGGAGCACGTTCCGCCTTCCGGAGCTTCGGGCTAACAGCGGACCGGTTCGCCCGCCGCGGAACAGAACCGGAGCGCGTCGGTCACGGTGGCGCGGGGCCAGTCGCGTGTCATCCGGGCGACGTTGCCCGCTGATACACTGGCGATACGGGCCGCAGGTGCGCCCGGGCTGCCGGCAGCGTGCCGGGTCCGACACGCTGCTTCGGTCATGAAGATCGCCATCCTTTCGCGCAATGCCCGGCTGTACTCCACCAATCGTTTGATCGAGGCCGCGCGCATTCGCGGACACAGCGTGCGCGTGCTCGATCCGCTGCGCTGCTACATGCGCATCGAGCCGAAAGCTTTCGAGATGCACTATCGGGGGCGGGTGCTTTCGGACTACGACGCCGTCATTCCGCGCATCGGCGCGTCGGTCACGTTCTACGGCACGGCGGTGCTGCGACAGCTCGAGATGATGGGGCTGTACACGCCAAACCCGTCCGATGCCATCCTGCGTGCCCGCGACAAGCTGCGCTGCCACCAGATTCTCGCCCGCGAAGGCATCGGCCTGCCGCGCACAGTGTTTGGCGACAACCCGGATGACACCGCCGACCTGCTGCGCATGCTTGGTCGGCCGCCACACGTGATCAAGCTCAACGAAGGCACGCAGGGTACCGGCGTCATCCTTGCCGAACGCTCGTCATCGGCGCGCAGCGTGATCGAGGCGTTTCGCGGTCTCTACGCGAACTTTCTCGTGCAGGAATTCATCGGCGAGGCCAAGGGCGCCGACCTGCGCTGCTTCGTCGTCGGCGGCAAGGTGGTGGCGACGATGCGCCGTCAGGCCATGAAGGGCGAGTTCCGCTCCAACCTGCATCGCGGCGGCACCGCCAAGGCCGTGGTGCCCTCGGCGGCCGAGGTCGACACCGCCATCCGTGCTGCGCGCGTGCTCGGCCTGAACGTCGCCGGCGTCGACCTGTTGCGCTCGCGGCGTGGACCGCTGGTGCTCGAGGTCAATTCCTCGCCGGGCCTCGAAGGCATCGAGGCTGCCACCCGGATCGACGTCGCCGGCGCCATCGTCGACTATCTGGATGCCTGTGTCCGCCGCCGACGGCGCAAGGCAGCGAAGCGCTCCTGATCCGGTCTGTTTCCGGGAAAGTCATTGTGTGTCAAAGGGTTGTGCTTGCTGACTGGCCAGGCCGTCGTGCACTGCGCCCGGCATGTGCTTGACGGCGTCCCGATCCTTGCTGCCGAGACTGCGCCGGGTTAACGATTTCAAGGCGCAGGCTTAACGAGGTTTTAATCCGGGTGCGGCTACCTTTTCCCGACCGGAATCTAGACGCTCGACACTCCTCTTGAGTCTGTTGGTGACTTGCAGATTACGGTAATCGGGGCAGTAGCTTTGAGCCCGCGACTGGCGCGTTCCCCAATGGCGCCGTCGCGGGCTTTTTTATGGGCAAGTGTTAGGCAAGGTTTCGTACGATTGCTTTCGTATAATGACCGGCGTATACCTGATTCCTCCTCCATCGCCGGTGGTTGCCCATGAAGACTGTAGCTCTGCTTCTCGTGCTTGCGGGTCTGATGCTGCCGCCTCCCTGCGGCGCTGCCGACGCCGATCCCGAAGCGGTCGAGGCCGCCTACGAACATCAGCCGATCGAGTTCGTGCCGCGAAAGTTCTTTCGCCAGCGCGTGCGTCTTGAGCGCGAGATGCGCACCTCGGAGAAGTACGCCGGCCTGACCGCGGATGACTTCGAGCGTGTGAAGGTATCGCTGGACAAAATGGGTGCCCTGCTGGAGGGCGTGGTCAGTATCGACGACATGCCGTACGACAAGCGCGTCGAACTGTTCAACGAGCAAGAGACGATCAACACCGTGCTCACCCAGGCCAACGAGAACAACCGGCTGATATGCGAGCGCCAGCAGCGCACCGGCAGCCATATGACCCGTACCCAGTGCATTTCGGTGCGCGATCGCGAACTCGCGCGCGAGCGGGGTCAGGATGTGCTGCGCGACGCACTGCGGCGGCCGATCCTGCAGAACGAAGGGCCCGGCGGAGGCTAGGGTAGTTCTGCCCTCGCGGCGTGATGGTCGCATTGCGGGGGGCAGGCGGACCGATCTCGGGACGACCTGCGGCCATCCTGATTGAGGCAGCGCGGGCCGCTCCATGGGGGCGGAGTCCGCTGTGGCAAGTCGCGCGTGGTCCAGCGCTGCCCCGATGCCTGCCCGGAGGCCGGCTGGGTCTGCCCGGTCTCGAGTCTCGCCGGTAGCCACAGGCCGAAACGGTCGACGCGGCAGCGTCCGGACTTGGCCGAAGCAGCGTGCCGATCAAAATACGTTTGACATCGTACGAAAGGAGTCGTACATATGGGTCGACCCCAACGAAGGAGTTGCTCCCATGATCTTCCGCGTCACTGCACTTGCCCTCGCCACGCTGATGGCTGCGGCGCCCTTGTCGCTGGCTGCCAAGGGTGCGCCGGAGTCGCTGGTCTTCGATCCGCAGGTATTCGAGACGCAGCGGCAGGAACTCGAAGAGGCCGTGCGGCGCTCGGATCGTTACGCTGAAATTCGCAGCAGCGAACGTTCTCGCGTGTTCGATGCGCTGGCAGCGATGAGCGTGCTGCTGGCGGATGTGGAGAGCATCGACGAACTCGCGATGGAACAGCGTGTCGAGGTGTTCAACCTGCAGGAAGAGATCAATACGATTCTGACCCGGGCCGCCGAGAGCAGCCGCCTGGTCTGCGAGCGACAAACACGAACCGGCAGTCACATGACGCGCACCCAGTGCCAGACCGTGGCCGATCGCAAGGCCACGCGCGAGCGCGGGCAGGAGCTGCTGCGTGATGCCACACGGCGCCAGCTGATCGATCAGCCTGATCCAGGGCGGGTGGGTGGCATTCGGTAGAGCCGAGTCTTGCTGGACGTTTTCGAAACTCGGCCGGACCCGTTGCCGCGCCACGATGGGTGGCGCGCACTGATGGTGCTCGATCTTCGTCATCGCCGTTGTGTCATCCGCTGGCGGCAGACGGCGGCGCTTCGATGAATACAACCGTTTCAGCGAATCAAGGAGACTTACACATGTTGCGCATCCTCGTTCCCATCCTGGTGTTGCTGCTTTCCGCCCCCGTCGCTGCAGGCGAAGACGACTTCGGGCATGAGACGGTTCGGTTCGACCCTTCGCTCTTCGAAAAACAGCGAGCCTCCATCGAACGGGAGCTTTCGCGCGGTGAGCGCTACGCGGAAATCAGTGACCGCGACAAGCAGAAGGTGGTTGACTCGCTGGAAATCATGGGGCGCCTGCTCGAAGGCAGAAAGGGGCTGCATGAACTGAACGACGAGCAGCGGACTCAGCTGTTCAACCACCAGGAGTCGATCAACAACTTGCTGACCGGTGCGGCCGAAGACAGTCGCCTGATCTGTCGACGCGAAATGAAGACCGGCAGCCACCGCCAGGAAGTGAAGTGCAAGACGGTCGCGCAGAGACGCTTCGATGCGGACAGGGCAGGAGATGTGCTGCGGGGCGCGAATCGGCGCCTGATCCAGGCTGACGAAAACTGACGCAGCGTTATCCGTCGGCGAGCGCGCCGAGCGCTACGCGTCCTGCGCTCATGTGCATGGGTCGGCCCGGTCCGGAGTGGATCGGATGCAGGCGGTGCGTCGGCGTGACGGCGCCAAAGTGATGGGCTGGCGAAACGATTGGTCGCATCCGACCAAAGTGCAGTGGAATTCGTACGAAGTATGTCGTATTAATGGGATCCCGGTGCGCCCATGCCGCCGGGTCGGCACGCCGCGTCGTCCCCGCCCTCGGGGCGACGCGGCGTGCTCGGCGCCTGTCCCATCCAACCCCTGCCGGAGAGATCATCCGTGTTGCGTACAGCTCTTGTTGCCCTGTTCCTCCTCACCTCGACCTGCGCCCACGCAGGCAAGTCCGACTTCGGCCACGAAACGGTCAAGTTCGATCCCGCCAAGTTCGAGAAGCAGCGCAGCGCGATCGAGAAAGAGATCACGCGTGGAGAGCGCTATGCCGAAATCAGCGACCAGGACAAGCGCGACGTGCTGGAGGCCCTGGAAGCCATGAGCGGATTGCTCGAAGGCAAGAGCGGCATCGACGAGCTCAACGCTGACCAACGCATCGAGCTGTTCAATCGTCAGGAAACGGTCAACACGCTGCTGACCGGCGCGGCCGAGGACAGCCGCCTGATCTGCAAGCGCCAGACCAAGACCGGCAGCCATCGCCAGGAGACCAAGTGCGTGACCGTCGCCCAGGCGCGTACCGATCGCGAGAACGCCGAGAACATGCTGCGTGGCGCAAACCGTCGCATACTCCCCAATTCGAACTGATGCAGCGCAGGATTGCCACCGCATCCGGCGGTGGCAGCAGGCAGGAGGAATCTCCGATGTCGACTTCGCCCAGCGTGCCCAAGCCTACCGAGGCAGAGCTCGCCATTCTCAACGTGCTCTGGCAGCGGGGTGAGGCCACGGTGCGCGATGTGCACGAAGCGCTGTACGGCAGTGAGGGCGGATACACCACGGCACTCAAGCTGCTCCAGGTCATGCACGCCAAGGGATTGGTCGACCGCGACAGCTCGCAACGTGCGCACGTGTACCGATCGGCGGTCAGCCAGCAGTCGGCGCAGCGGCGCGCGCTGCGCGACATGCTGAAGGGGCTGTTCAACGGTCGACCCGCCGAACTGGTGCTGCGTGCGCTCGGTGATGCGGAAGCTCCCTCGACCGAAGAGCTGGAAGAAATCCGCGCCCTGATCGACCGCATCGAACAGGGGCAGCGTCATGACTGACTTCGCCCTGCTGCAGAGTCCCTGGGTCGAGGCGCTGGGTCTCGCGCTGCTGCACTCGCTGTGGCAGGTGACCTTGCTCGCCGCCCTGTACCTGGCCGTGGGCGCCACGCTGCTCAGGGAGCATGCGGCTGCACGCGTGCGCCTGGGTGAGCTGGCCCTGTTGATCAGCCTGGCGTGGCCGGCCCTGAACCTGTTCCTCTGGCTCGGGCCGGAACACGCCCTGGAAGCGGCGTCGGCGCGAGCGGCCGGTGTGGTTCGCGACGTGCTGCCGATGGCGGATGCCGCCGTCGCTGCCCAGCCCTGGACCAGCTGGATCGCCCTGGCCTGGGCGGGCGGTGTGTTGATTCTTGCCGCGCGCGCGGCGCGCCATGCGCTGGCTTTGCGTCGCATCGTTCGCGGTGCGCAGCCGCTGGGAGCACCTTGGGATGCGCGCATGGCGGCCTGGTGTCGGCGCGCCGGTCTGCGCCGTCCGGTGCTCTGGCTGGAAACCGCCGAAGTCGACTCGCCGATGATGTTCGGCTGGCTGAAGCCCGTGGTGTTGTTTCCGCTCGGCCTTGCCCTGCGCTTGCCGGTCGATCAGGCCGAGCTGCTCATGCTGCACGAGCTGGCCCACATCCGCCGCATGGACGGTTTGGGCAACGTGCTGCAGGTCATCGCCGAAACCCTGCTGTTCTTCCACCCCGCGCTGCGCTGGATGTCGCGGCGGATTCGCCACGACCGCGAACTCGCCTGCGATGAGGCCGTGTCCGCGGAGCCCGCGCGCCGCCTCAGCTACGCGCGTGCGCTGCTGGCCGTGGCCGAGTTCCGGCGCGACCATCAGATCTGGGCGATGGCTGCCTCGGGCGGCGTGCTGCGCGAGCGCGTCGAGCATCTGTTCGAACCGGGCGTGGTGCGGCTGGAACCGCGACGCTCGTTCGCCTGGCTGCTGGCGCTCGCCTGCGCGAGCCTGATTCTTGTGCAGTGGATGCTGCAGCAGAACCGGTTCTCGGCGCCGCTGCCCCTGCAGGCGGTGGCCAGAACCGCCTACAGCCTGACCGGGGTGATGCCGCCGAGCCTGACCGTTCAGCGGTTCGGGATTGCTCTGCCGGTTGCGCCTGCGTCGCTCGACGCCGCGATCGACCTGAGCGCCAGCGCCAGCTCGGACAGCATCGCTCCGCCACTGCCCGCGCCGTTGACGGTGCCCGCGGCCTGGAAACTGGACATCGGCGCCGACGTGGACGGCGGCGGCAGCAAGAGTTTGCCCGCTGCTCCCGCCGACCTACGTCCGCAGATGAGCCCGGTCGCACTGAGCCCGGGAGTCGCCCTCGCCGCCGATGCGGAGGCTCCCTCTACCGCTGCCTCATTCGTCGCGGAAGAGGCCGACGTGGCTTCCGACGACCCCGGCGCCGAGGCGCGCGCCTGCCGACCCGTCACCGGTTCGAGGCTGTGTCGCGAGCGCGGCGATTGGCAGGCCGAGTCGAACAAGGTGACGGTGATAGTGCCGGCACGTTAGTCTTGCCCGATGCGCATACTCGTCATCGAAGACAATCAGGACATCGCCGCGAACCTGGGCGACTTTCTCGAAGAACAAGGCCACATCGTCGACTTCGCCGGCGATGGGGTGACCGGGCTCCATCGTGCGGTGGTCGATGAGTTCGACGCCATCGTGCTCGACCTGAACCTGCCCGGCATGGACGGGCTCGAGGTGTGTCGAAAGCTCCGCCAGGAGGCGCGGAAGAGCACACCGATTCTCATGCTCACCGCGCGCGACACGCTCGAGCAGAAGCTGGCGGGCTTTGAATCCGGCGCTGACGACTATCTGGTCAAGCCGTTCGCCCTGCAGGAAGTGCAGGCACGACTGAACGTGCTCGCGCGCCGCGGCAAGGGCATGGGGCCGCGCACCCTCAAGGTGGCCGACCTCGAGTACAACCTCGACACCCTGGAAGTCGAGCGCGGCGGCAAGTCGATCACGCTGAATCCGACGGCGCTGAAAATCCTGCAGGCACTGATGGAGGCATCGCCCTCGGTCGTGCCCCGACAAGAGCTGGAAACCCGCGTCTGGGGCGAGGAGCTGCCGGACTCGGACAGCCTGCGTGTGCACATCCACGGTCTGCGTGCCGCCATCGACAAGCCGTTCGGCAGTGCGTTGATCCAGACGCGCCATGGCATCGGCTACCGGCTCGCACCCAACGAGACTGCGAGCTGAGATTGGCCTCGGGGTCGCGCATGCCGCGCTACCGGCGGCGCCTGCGCAGCCGCATCATCATCACCTTCGTTCTGCTCGGCACCGGGCTGACCGCGCTGTTTGCGGTGGCCACCCTGCTGCTGCGCGCGAAGGTGGAAGACCAGCTCGTCGACGCCTGGCTGCTGCAGGAAGCGGCCAACTTCGTCCAGTTCAAGCGCGAGAATCCGTCGCCAGAGGCGCAGTTCGTGTTCTCGCGCCAGATCGAGATCTTCGTGCGATCGCCGCGTACCCTGGCAAACCTGCCGTTTGCGTGGCAACAGCTTCCGACCGGCGTGCACAGCTTTTCCGACAAGGCTGATGACGGCACGGTGCGCTACTACAAGCTGGCCGTGCAGCGAGACCCCGACATCATCAGTTTCCTGCGCTGGGACTACACCCAGGAAACGCTGACGGCGCGAACCCTGATGATCGCCCTGATCGGCGCCGTGTTCGCGTTCTCGTTGCTGGCGCTGGCGCTCGGCATCTGGTCTTCGCGTCGGGTCATGCAGCCGGTCAGCGACCTGGCGTCCCGGCTGCAATCCTTCGCCCAGGATGCCCAGCCCGAGCCGCTGGCGCCGCACTTTGCCGAAGACGAAGTGGGCCAGCTCGCCGCTGCGCTGGACGAGTATGCGGACCGGCTCACGTCTCTGGTACGCCGTGATCGGGAATTCAACGCCGACGTGAGCCACGAACTGCGCACACCGCTTGCGGTCATTCGGGGCGCGACCGAGCTGCTGCAAGCCCAACCCGGTCTGGGCGACAAGGCAGCGATGCGACTCAAACGCATCGAACGTGCCGCTGCGCAGTCCAGCGACCTGATCGAGGCGCTGCTGACGCTGTCGCGCGCGGAACGCGGACACGGTGCTGCCGATGTCGGTCGCATCGTCGACCAGATCGTCGAAGCCCAGCGTCTGGCCCTGCGCGACAAGCCGGTGGAACTCCATGTGCAGTGTGGCGAGACGGTCGTCGTCGATTGTCCCGATTCGGTGCTGTCGGTGGCGCTCGGCAACCTGATCGGCAATGCGGTCAAGTACACCCGCGAGGGGACCGTCGACATTCGCATCCTTGCGGATCGCGTCGAGATCGCCGACAGCGGACCCGGCATCAGCGAGGACGAAGCCGGACACCTGTTCGAGCGCGGTTACCGCGGCAAGGGTGCCGAGGGCAGCAAGGGAGCCGGCATCGGCCTGGCCATCGTCTCCCGCTTGTGCGCGCTCTATCGCTGGAGTGTCTGGATCGCTCCGGGCGCCGAACGCGGTGCGGTCGCCACGCTCAAGTATCGCGGCTGAAACCGAGGCAGGGCGGTCGGTCTGAACCGGACTCGGCGAGGGTTCAGGCACGCGCTTGACGCCACGGTCTACATGTGTAGACTCAACTCACGACTACAAACGTAGACCAGTCATGAGTATCAGTCAGGCCGAAGCCCAGATCATGCAGGTGCTCTGGCGTCTCGAGGACGCCACCCTGGAACAATTGCGCGAGGCTCTGGACGCGGACTCCGACTGGCACGAGTCCACCATCAAGACCTTGCTCGCGCGGCTGCAGAAAAAGGGAGCGGTCACCGCGGATCGCGACGGTCGGCGCTTTCGCTACCGCCCGGTGCTCAGCGAGGCGCAGTGGCAGGGCGAGGAGGCACGCAGCTTTCTCGATCGCGTGTTCGGTGGTCAGGTCGCTCCGCTCGTCGCCTTCTTCGGCGAACGCGGCGAGCTCGGCAGCAAGGACGTGGCCGAGCTGAAACGTCTGCTGCAGGAGATGTCGGATGAGTGAAATCCTGCTCGACCTGCTGATCAGTGGCGGTCTCGCGACGTCTGTCGCGATCCTCAGCGTGCTGCTGCTGCGACCGCTGGTTCACCTGTGCCTGGGCGCTCGCCCCGTCTATGCCTTGTGGACTTTGGTGCCCGCTGCACTGATGGGTGCACTGCTGCCGGCACGCGTGCTGCACCAGGAATTGGCTACCGAGGCACCGAGCATCGTGCACAGCGTCGGTGATCTCGCGGGTGCCGATCCGGTCCCACCTTTTCCGATGTCAGGGTTGCCCGCCGCGCCAGCGCCGACGAACGGGATCGGAACGTCGGTCGAAGCAGGGTGGGGTCTTGTGTCCTCGCCGGCTCTGCTGACGGCGATCTGGCTGCTCGGCGTCGTCGTGTTTGTCGGCATCGCCATGCGGCGGCAATGGCGCTTCACTCGCGATCTGGGGCCGTTGAGCGCGGCCGGAGAGCCGGGCGCACTGACCGCGCGCCACGTGCCTGCACCGATGGTGATGGGACTCTGGGCGCCTCGCATCCTGCTGCCGATCGACTTCCATCAACGCTTCACCCCGACGCAACGTGCTTTGGTTCTGGAGCACGAGCGCGTCCATCTGGCGCGGCGCGATCTGGTCGCCAACGCGTTGGCCACCGCGCTGTGTTCGATTTTCTGGTTCAACCCGCTGATGCACCTGGCGCGCCGACTCTTCCTGCGGGATCAGGAGTGGGCTTGCGACGTGCTGGTGCTCGAGCGGTTCCCCAATCAGCGCCGGGCCTATGCAGAGGCCCTGCTGAGTGTGCATGCGGTCGTCCCTGGACTGCCGGTCGCCTGCGCATGGCAGTCCAGCCAACCTCTCGTCAGGAGAATCCGCATGATTCGCAATGCAAGTCTGTCCCCGCGCATGGCTGGGTGGGGCAATGCCGCAGCACTGGTTCTGGGACTGGCGGCGCTGCCGCTGGCATGGGCTGCGAAGCCCGAACGTATCGAATGGGTTGATGCCGCGATACCGAGTCGTGATGCAAGCAGGGCCGCGGCCGTGCGTGTTTCGGCAGGGCCTGTGGCTTGGCCGAAGAGCGCTCCGGAAATGGTGCCGGTCGCCCAGGACGCATCGCCCGCCGGTTCGGAGGCACGATCGATGCCCGAACCGCTTCCGCTGCCCGAACTTTCCAATGCCCAGGTATCCATGCAGCTCGCCAGTCTTCAGTCCGGCTCGTCGCCCGACCTGCACAGGGTCGAGCTCGCCGGCAGCCAGGCGAACGATCAGGAACAGCTGCCCCTGGTCATGGAACCGACCCTGCTTCGCACCTATCAGCCGCGCTGGCCCAGTGGCGTCAAATTCAAGAACTTTCGGTCCGCCGCCGTGCTGGTGGAGCACTCCGTCACACCGGATGGTCAAGTGGTCGACGTGGTCGTGCTCGATTCCACCGACCCGCGCCTGAATGATCTGGCAATCAGTTCGGTCAAACGCGCGAAGTTCGCTTCGATTGAGGGCATCGGTCGCTATCCCGCCGGCATGCGCGTCCGTCAGGCCGTGGTGTGGCAGAACGAGACGTATGGGAGTAACGGCGTCGATCCGGTTGGCCCGCCTCGGCTGAACCGCGGCCACGGCGTCGCGACCCACGTCGAAGCGAACGCGGGACGAGGGCGCTGATGGGCAGGGTGCCCGAGCCGGCGTGCCAGCGCGCCGATCAGGCCACCCCGATCGGATCGCCCGGTTCGGGGCCGATTCGGCAGCAGTGAAGGTTCATCCGTTGCCCGGCCGGATCCGCATTCGCGATCCGGCCGGAATGACCGGCAGGGCCGCGCCGCACTACCGCTTCGGAACGGCGGACCGCGCAGGCGAATGGGATGGAGATTCCGGGTGACGACCGCGTCGACGCGCGAAGCATGACGGATCGGGAAGTAGTTCAGACCTCTCCTGCAGCCGCAGCAGTTGCCTCAGAGCGGATCCAGCCAGCCCCAGCGATCGTCGGTCTTGCCGCGGAACAGGCCGAAGAACGCTTCCTGGATCGCGTGGGTGATGGGCCCGGGCTTGCCCGCGCCCACGGGCTTGCCATCCACCGAGCGCAGCGGGGTGATCTCGGCCGCCGTGCCGCACATGAAGATCTCGTCGGCAAAGTACAGCGTCTCGCGCGGCAGGTCGCGTTCGACCACCGTGTAGCCGAGATCGGCAGCCAGGGTGATCACCGTGTGCCGGGTGATGCCGTTGAGAATGCCCGCTGAGACCGGCGGCGTGTTGATCACGCCGTCGACGATGATGAACAGGTTCTCTCCGGCGCCTTCGCTGATCAGGCCGGTGCTGGCCATGGCGATGCCTTCGCCGAACCCGAGCCGACGCGCCTCGCGAGCGATGAGCTGCCCCGACAGGTAGTTGCCGCCGGCCTTGGCGCCTGAAGGGATGGTGTTGGGGGCGACGCGCTGCCAGCTCGATACCATGGCATCAATGCCCGATTCGAGCACGCCGGCGCCCAGGTACGGACCCCATTCCCATGCCGCCACGGCCACGTCGGTGGGGCAGTCGGCCGACAGCCCGAAACCGCCGAGCCCACGGAATGCCACCGGGCGCAGATAGGCCGAGCGCAGGCCGTTGGCCTTGACCACGTCCCGACACGCCGCGGCCAGCACGTCTTCGGGGTAGGGCATGCCGATATCGTAGACCTTGGCCGAGAGATACAGGCGCTTCAGATGGTCGCCGAGACGAAAGATCACCGGGCCGGACGGCGTTTCATAACAGCGTATTCCCTCGAACACCGATGAACCGTAGTGCAGACCGTGCGCCATGACGTGCACGGTGGCATCGCGCCACGCCTTCAGCGAACCGTTGTGCCAGATGTGTTCGGGGTACTGCGTCATGCCGATCTCCGTTTGCCTGCAGCGATCATGCGCGAGCCTTTCGATGGCGGCAAGAAGCAGCATGATCGGGTCGTGCCCACGTCGTCGCGTGTGCCCCGCCGCGACGCCCGGGGGGATCATTCAATAGGGCAGGAGCCAAACGCAGCCGGCGTTGCGAATCAAACCCAGGCGGGCCAGGCTTTGCTCGTTGTTGTCGACCAGTTCGATGTCCGGCAACGCCTCCTGGCCGGGCGGGGGTGGCGGCAGTCCCGCAAACAACCAGTCGTCGGCGTGCTCGCTGCGTACCACGATGGCATGCAAGGGAGCCTGGGTGATCCAGTATCCGATCTGGCGGAAAACCTGGTTGGCGGTGCCGCGTCGTGCCCCCTGCCAATGGAACATCGCAGCGACCCGGTTGGTGTCGGCCGCGGCCAGTGCCTCAGCCAGCGCGAGCGCCAGCCGACCGGGGTCGGGGCCTGCACAGCCGTCGGTTTCCACCGGACGTGGCATCACCGCGGGGTCGAACATCTCCTCAGCTGGCGTCGTCGCAGAGGGTGTCGAGCCGGGCGGGACGGCGCGCGGCGGCGGGTCGTTCGCTGACGGCAGCGGCAGCGCGTCGATGGCGTGGCAGGGCTTGTCGCTGAAGATGGTGCGGCCCTTGATGTCCTCGCAGCGATACACCCATGTCTCGGCCGAGGCCGGCGCGGCGAAGTGGGCGAGCAGCAGGCACAGCAGTACCGTCGAGATGCGCATGCCGGCATTCTCGCAAAGGATGGCCGGCGGCGAGACACCCGACGCGCGCTGGCGTCAGGCTGCGCTCAGTTCCGCGGCGTCCGCTACGCCGAGCCCACGCGTGGAGCGAGCTTCGAGATCGTGACCCGCATCGGCCAGTGCGTCGAGCAACGCCAGGGTCGGACGTGCGCGATTGAGCGTGTACACGTGCAGCCCCGGCGCGCCTTCCCGCAGCAAGCGGCTGCACAGGTCGGCCACCACCTGCTGTCCGAACGCGCGGATGCGCGCGCGGTCGTCACCCATGCCCTGCAGACGGCGGCTGATCCAGCGCGGAATCTCGGCACCGCACATGTCGGAAAAGCGCTTGAGTTGCGAGTAGTTGGTGATCGGCATGATGCCCGGAAGAATCGGGCAGGCCACGCCGCGCGCACGCGCGTCCTCGACGAAGCAGAAGTAGGCGTCGGCGTTGAAGAAGTACTGCGTGATCACCCCGTCCGCACCCGCGGCCACCTTCTCGGCCAGGGCATCGAGATCACGTTCGGCGTTGTCGGCCTGCGGGTGCACTTCCGGATAGCCGGCGACTTCGATGCGGAAATGGTCGCCGGTTTCGGCGCGGATGAAACGCACCAGGTCGGAGGCGAAGCGGAAGTCGCCATAGGTCGCCATGCCCGAGGGCAGATCGCCGCGCAGCGCGACGACACGACGGCAGCCAAGGTCCCGGTACAGATCGAGTAGGGCAGCGATTTCGCGTTTGCGTCCGCCCATGCAGGAAAGGTGCGGCACGGCTTCGAATCCGTAATCCTCCGACAGTCGACGAACCGTGTCGGGGGTGTAGCTCAAGGTGGATCCGCCCGCGCCAAACGTCACCGACACGTATTCCGGGCGGCGGGCGCGCAACGCCGCCGCGGTCACGTCGAGCTGGGCGCGCTGCTCGTCGGTCTTGGGTGGAAAGAACTCGAAACTGATCGAACGCATCCAGAAGATCCGGTAGGCCAGGCTCGATTCTATCTCTTTGTGCGGATAAAGCGATAAATACGAGCGCAGAGAAATACGAAGGGTTTCGTGTATTCTCCGGTGGATGCAGCCTGGAGCGGGCCACATGCGCAAATGGGGCTTCGGAGCACTGCTCGGCATCGGGTGGGTCACCGCCCTGTGGGCCTGCGTGCATGACCTTGGCCCGACCTCGCGCGCGGAAACGAAATCCATCGAGGCGACGCTGCGTCCGGATGCCATCCTCGATGCATCGCGCGTGCCCGGCGACCCGAACGCGTTCTGGGCGGGTCCCTGGGCCAGCGGGGCGTGGTTCAGCCCGCAGCGCAGCGGTGAGGGCGTGGTGCTCGAATACCTGGAAGACGGACGTGCGTTGGCCATCTGGTTCACCTATCCGCCGGTCGGCGCGGCCGGCAGCCAGGCCTGGCTGCTGGCGTCCGAAGGCCACGTGGACGGCGCGGTATTGCGCTTCGACGCCGTGTTGCGCCCGACGGGCGCGCGATTCGGTGACGCGTTCGATCCGGCCCAGGTCTCGTATGAAGCGTGGGGCACGCTCGAAATCGAGTTCGCCGACTGTGATCAGGCCACGTTGCGATGGCAGGGGCCCGAAGGCTGGGGATCGGGCAGCTACCCGGTGCAGCGCCTGTCGCGTCTGAAGGAAATCGACTGCGGCGGCCAGCGTGCGCTCGGTGCCGCGGGGGCGCGCTCGCTCGCAGGGCTCGACAGCCGCAGCGGCGCCTGGTACCAGCCGCAGCGCTCCGGCGAAGGCTGGTTGCTCGAAGAGCTTGACGACGAGCAGGCCCTGGTGTTCTGGTTCACCTTCGACCCGGACGGCGAACAGGCCTGGTTGATCGGCCAAGGGCCGCTGCGTGACGGCGCATTCGAGGTGACCGACGCCCTGATCGGCGGCGGCGCGCGGTTCGGCGCTGCCTTCGACGCCGGCGACGTCGTGCTGCGCAGCTGGGGCACGCTGCGCATCGAGTTTTCCGACTGCGACCAGGCGCAGCTCAGCTACGCTTCGACGCTCGATCGTTTCGGGTCGGCCCAACGGCCGGTTCGCCGGCTGACGACCCTGGCGGGCTCGCCGTGTCGCAGCATCACTGAGGTGCCTGCGGGCTCGCCGCGTTGGGTCGAGCGGCAGCGGATGACGCCGCCGTTCCAGTCGGAGCTTGCCGCCACCGCGGCGCAGGGCAAGCTCTACGCGACGGGTGGCTTCGGCAATCCGCGTGCTTTTCGCGTGTACGACGCCTCGTCCGATCATTGGAGTGAGCTGCCTGAGCTGCCCGGCGGCCGCGATCATCTCACTGCGTTTGCGATCGGAGATGCCATCTACGCCAGCGGTGGAGCTGCACTGGGCGGCGGCGACCAGCAATTCAGCGCGCAGCGCTTCCTGCTGGCGGAGCAGCAGTGGGAACCCGTGCCCGAAATCGGCTTCCATTTCGGCACCCATGCCGCAGTGCTGCATGGTCGCGCCTACATCGCTCTCAACGACGGACGCTTGCAGGAGTTCGACCCGAGGCAACAGGCCGTGCGGCTGATCGGTCGTCTGGCTCCGCTCGAGCGCGACCATTCGCAGCTGGTCGCGTTTCAGGACGAGCTCTGGCTGATTGGCGGTCGCGCGCCCGAGACCAAGCGCGTGGCCATTTACGATCCCGTCAGTGAAACCTGGCGTGAAGGCCCGCCGCTCAACCGCTTTCGCGGCGGGTTTGCCGCCGCGGCGAACGACCGCCACATCATGGTCGCAGGTGGCGAGGTCATCGACCTCGGGCTGTACATCGAACCGAGCTCCGAGGCGATCGGAATCGGCGAACAGTCCTGGGCACTCGGCCCCGACCTGCCCGTCCCCGTGCATGGCACCGATGGCGCCGAGCTGGAAGGGCGCCTGTTCGTGGTGTCCGGATCGAACAGGGCCGGTTCCGCGCAGGGCGCACAGGGACGCCTGTTCGAGTGGCTGCCCGAATGATCTTGGCAGAGCCATGCGGCCCGAGGATTCCTTCCCCAGTGGTCCTTCTCCCGTAGCAGGGGTGGCAGGGCCGGATCTCGGTCCGTCGGGAGTCGCTGCGCCGACGGCGCAGGGTCGGCCACGGGCATGAGCCCATAACCAGCCTTCCTTTCGCCGGGTTCGACCGGCGCCCTATGGTGCAGCTCATCTTCGAAGAGAGCCGCGCATGTCAGCCTTGCCGCGCCTGCCCGACCTGCTGCCCCCCGAGAACGCCGAGGCCCTGGCGCGCGCCGTCGCCGGCGTCGATGCCCCCGCGTTGTGGTGGATGTCCGGCTATCTGGCGGGGCTGGCGCACACGCGCGGGCCGGTCGCGCGGGAGACGCCGCACCGCACCGACTTGCCGGCCGACGTGGAGCCGGAGCCGGTCGCCGAGTCGCGCGTCGCGCCCAGTTTGACGATTGTGTACGGCAGCCAGACCGGCAACGCCAAACGGGTGGCCGAGCAGTGGGCTGCGCAGATCGAGTCCGCAGGGCTGCGCGCGCGGGTGCTGCGTGCCGATGCCTATCCGCTGAGAGAGCTGAAGGACGAGAAGCTGCTCGGCGTGGTCATCAGCACACAGGGCGAGGGCGATCCGCCTGAGGATTCCTTCGGCCTGTTCGAATTTCTCGACGGCCGTCGCGCGCCGAACCTCGCGGGGCTGAAGTTTGCAGTGCTCGCGCTCGGCGATTCGAGCTATCCGCAGTTCTGCGCGGTCGGCCACCGGCTGGATGCGCGCCTCGCGGAGCTAGGTGCCGAGCGTCTGCACGCCTGCACCGAAGTCGATGTCGATATCGAAGCCGTGGCAGCGCCGTGGCGGAACGATCTCACCGCACGGATCAAGGCGCTGCAGCCATCGACGGATCTGCCGCGCGCCAGCGTGACGCCGCTGCGGCGTGCGCCTTCGCCGCCCGCTGTCGATCGCGATCACCCCGCCTCGCTGACCCTGCTTGCCCAGCAGCGCATCGTCGGGCGGCACAGCGAAAAGGACGTTCGCCATCTGGAATTCGATCTCGCGGCCAGTGGCTTGCGCTACGAGCCGGGCGACGCGCTGGGCATCTGGCCACGTCAACCCGATGCCGTGGTGGACGACGTGCTCGCCGCGGCGGGCCTGACCCGCGGCGCCATGGTTGAACTGGATGGCCAGCAGCGCGCCATCGAGAGCTGGCTGGCCGAGTACCGCGAGGCCATTCGCCCCGGCAAATCGCTGCTGGCGGCCCTGGCCGAAGACGACAGGCACGCCGCGTTGCGCGAGGTGCTGGCCGAGCCGTCGCGCATCGCACCATGGCTGGCCGCCACCAGTGTGCCGATCGCGCTGCGCCGCCATCGCCGCGCGTGGACGCCCGAGGCGCTTGTGCGTGCACTGCGACCGCTGACGCCGCGCCTCTACTCGATTGCATCGAGTTCGCGTGAAGTGGGCGACGAGGTGCATCTGACCGTCGATCACGTGCAGTATCGTCTCGACGGCATCGGGCACCGCGGAACCGCCTCCGGTCCGCTGGCCGATCTCGGAGAGGAAGGCACGGTGCGCGCATTCGTCCAGCCGAACGAGCACTTCCGCCTGCCGGACGACCCGGATGCGCCGATCATCATGATCGGCGCCGGCACGGGCATAGCGCCTTTTCGCGGGTTCCTGCAGGAACGCATCGCCCAGGGTGCCAAAGGCCGCGCCTGGCTGCTGTTCGGCGCGCAGCGGTTCGCCAGCGATTTCCTCTACCAGGCCGAGTGGCTGAAGGCGCGCAAGCAGGGCCAGCTCGATCGCATCGACCTCGCGTTCTCGCGCGATCAGATCGACAAGGTCTACGTGCAGCAGCGCGTTCGCGAGCAGTCGGCGCGCTTGCGGGCGTGGATCGACGAGGGGGCCCACGTGTACGTCTGCGGCAGCATCGCCATGGGCCAGGCTGTTCACGCTGCGCTGTGTGACGTCCTGCGCGACCGGCCCGCTATCGACGGGGAAACGGCAGAACAGCAACTCCGTGCGCTGCAGCAGCAGGGACGCTACAGCAGGGACGTGTACTGATGAGCGCCATCTCGGTCGAAGACATCAAGGCGCAGAGTCGCGCGCTGCGCGGGACCCTGCTCGAAGGGCTGGCCGACCAAGCCACCGGCGCGCTGGCCGAGTCCGATCAGGTGCTGATCAAGTTTCACGGCAGCTATCAGCAGGATCATCGCGATATCCGCGAGGAGCGTCGCCTGCAGAAGCTGGAGCCGGCCTACAGCTTCATGATCCGCACCCGCACACCGGGCGGCATCGTCAGCCCACAGCAGTGGCTGAAGCTTGACGCGATCGCCACCCGATTCGCCAATCGAAGCCTGCGCATCACCACCCGGCAGGCGTTCCAGTTTCACGGCGTGGTGAAGCGCGAACTGAAGTCGACCATGCAGGCGATCAATGCAGCGGTGATCGACACTCTGGCAGCCTGCGGCGACGTGAATCGCAATGTGATGGTCGGCGCCAATCCGCAGGTGTCTTCGGCGTATGCGACGGCGCACGCGGATGCGGCTGCGTTGTCCGAGCACCTGCTGCCGAACACCCGCGCCTACTACGAGATCTGGCTCGACGAGGAGCGCATCGCCGGCGGGGAGGACGAGCCGATCTACGGCACCCACTACCTGCCGCGCAAGTTCAAGACCGCTTTCGCGATTCCGCCGATCAACGACGTCGACGTCTTCGCCCACGACCTTGGCTTCATCGCGATCATCGAAGGCGGTGAAGTCGTCGGCTACAACGTCAGCGTGGGTGGCGGCATGGGCAGCACGCACGGCGATGCCGAGACCTACCCCTTGCTCGCCCAGGTGATCGGGTTCGCCACCCGCGAGCAGGTCTTGTCCGTGGCCGAGGCGGTCGTCACTGCGCAGCGTGACTTCGGCAACCGTGCGGTGCGCAAGCGTGCACGGCTGAAGTACACCATCGACGATCGAGGCATCGACTGGTTCAAGTCCGAGGTCGAACGCCGCGCCGGTTTCGCGCTTGGGCCGGCACGGCCGTTCGTGTTCGAGCACAGTGGTGACCGATTCGGTTGGATCGAGGGCGAGGACGGGCGCGCCCATCTGACGCTACCCGTGCCCGCCGGCCGGCTCGCCGACAGCGCCGAGGCGAGTCGGCTCACCGGGATGCGTGAGATCGCCCGCGTGCACCGCGGCCACTTCCGCCTGACCGCCAACCAGAACGTGATCATCGCCGACGTGCCCGCCAGCCAGCGCCGTCGCATCGACTTGTTGGTCGCCCGCCACGGCCTCGACCGCGGGGTGGGGCGCAGCGCGCTGGCGCTGAACGCGTTGGCCTGCGTCGCACTGCCGACCTGCGGGCTGGCGATGGCCGAGGCCGAGCGCTATCTGCCCGATTTCGTCGCCCGCATCGAGCCCTTGCTGGCGCACCACGGGTTGACCGAGGTGCCTATGCTCCTGCGCCTGTCCGGTTGCCCGAACGGCTGCTCCAGGCCTTATCTGGGCGAGATCGCCCTGGTCGGCAAGGCGCCCGGTCGCTACAACCTGATGCTCGGTGCCGATCACCGCGGCCAGAGGCTGAACACGCTGTTCCGCGAGAATGTCGGTGAAGCCGAAATCATCGAAGCGCTGGACCCGCTGTTCGCGCGCTTCGCTGCCGAGCGTTCGGGTCAGGAAGGCTTTGGCGATTACTTGATCCGCAGTGGCCTGGTCGCGGCCAATCCGCGCCAGATCGCGGTCAGGCTGGTGGCGTGATGGACTGCGCCGATCTTCGTTCGCATGCGCTCGACGACGCCGGTGTCGAGGTGGGGCCGGGCAGCGACTGTGCGCGCTGGCTGGAACGGATGTCACCCGAGGCGCGCATCGAGTGGGCGCTGGCGCAGCTGCCGGGTGCACATGTGCTGTCGAGCAGTTTCGGCGCCCAGTCCGCCGTGCTGCTGCATATGGCGACGCGGATCCGCCCGGACCTGCCGGTGATCCTGATCGACACCGGATACCTGTTTCCCGAGACCTACGCCTTCGTCGACCGGCTGGTCGCGCAGCTGGACCTCAACCTGCGGATATACCAGTCACCACGGTCCACTGCCTGGATGGAGGCGCGCGAAGGACGGCTGTGGGAGCAGGGCGTCGAGGGCATCGAGCGCTACAACCAGCTGCGCAAGGTCGAACCGATGCAGCGCGCGCTGCGCGAGCTTGGAGCCGGGACCTGGTTCAGCGGCTTGCGTCGCAGCCAGTCCGACACGCGCGAGCGCACACCGATAGCCGAATACCGCAACGGGCACTGGAAGGTGCATCCGATCGCCGACTGGCGCGACTACGATGTCGGCCGCTACCTCGCCCGCCATGGGTTGCCTTATCACCCGCTATGGGACGAAGGCTACGTCTCGATCGGCGACACCCACAGCACGACGCGTTGGCAGCCCGGCATGCGCGAGCAGGACACCCGTTTCGGTGGTCTGGTGCGCGAATGCGGAATACACCTCGAGGCCTGAATCCGCCGAGCTGGCGCTCGCCGGTGCGGGCCTGGTCTGGCTGTGACCAAGCACCCCTCTTGATGGAGTCCACTGCGGTGCGGGGCGAGCGGGTCAGGCGCCCGGCTTAGCAGTGCGACGTGCCCGCGTCGAGCCCAAAGCACCGCAGCCTGCGACCGCTCAACGCTCAGGCAGCGCGCGCCGAATCCAGCGCAAACCGGTCGCTGTTGGCAAATGCCTCGACGGCGTCGATCACCGAACGCAGGCGATGCAGATGTGGCGCCAGCACGGCCTCGTGACGACGCCACTTCTCCTTGCTCGGCGTGCTGAGGGTGAAGCGCGACAGCGGCAGGTCGGCGACCTTCTGGTCCCAGCCGAGTCCGAGCGTGCGACACAGCGAGCCGATCACTTCGTTCGGCTGTGCCACGATGTCGGCGTAGTGCACCACGTGCACGCGTTCAGGGGGCAGCGCGGCAAGGTCCTGAACGAGGAGTTGCAGCGCGCTCGACCACTGTTCGGCCACGATCTCGGCCAGCGGCCGGCCGATCAGCCGTTCCCAGCCGGGTGTCAGCAGCAGCGACCAGGGCGTACCCTGCCAGCCGGGCAGGTTGGGGTAGGTGCGGAATTTCCCCGACTCCCACGCATCGATCATGCTGCCGAGCACGGACGGCGTGTCGCGGTGCAGGTAAACGAATTCGGCCTCCGGAAACACTTCCGCCAGAAACGGCACGCGCAGCGA
This sequence comes from Lysobacterales bacterium, assembly GCA_020442465.1. Lineage (GTDB taxonomy): Bacteria > Pseudomonadota > Gammaproteobacteria > Xanthomonadales > Xanthomonadaceae > Pseudomarimonas. Next base: position 83,315 of record JAGRJY010000086.1, on the reverse strand, counting down.
ATTCTTCGGCGTTTTCTCGACCATGCGCACCGGCGCAGCGCCCGGGGCTCGGCCGTCGCGGTCGCGCAGTTGGGCAAAGAAACGCTCACGCAGTGCGGCAACGACCTCGGGCGTGGCCTGTGCTGCGGTGAGCCGGTTCGATCCCAGACCATTGCGGGCGGGGCTCAGTGCATCGATGCCCTCGATCACCGCGTGGCTCTCGGCGCCGATGGTGTGCGCCGATGGCGCCCGCATCATCGCCTCGAACAGCATCGTGGAGCCGGAGCGCGGTGACGACACGACAATGACCGGTCGCTCGAACTGTGCGTCGCGCCCGCGAACCCGCGCGCCCGCCGACGGTGCGGCGCTCGGTGTTGCCGAGTCTGACGACGATGTTTCGCCGACACGGGTGACCGCCACCTTGGCGACCAGGGTGAACATCGTGGAGGCGAACGTCAGTTCGTTGCGCAGCACGATCTGGCTGCCCAGTTCGCGAATCTGCTGCATGAACAGGTCGATGGCGCGACGAAACTCGGGCCAGCCGTCCTCGCGTTCGCCGAACTGCGCCCACAGGGCTTGCCAGTGGCGGGTGAAACGCGCGGCCACCTGCCGGATCGGCTGCAGATTGGGATGCGGCTGTGCCTCGCCGATGAGAAAACCGATTCGGCTGGTGACCTCCCAAGGTGTCATCACCGTCGGGATGTTCGCGGACTCGAGCATCAGTCGTGGCGAGGCGTCGCTCAAGGGGGCGATGGACTCGGGCTGCCAGGGGGCGCCAAAAGGCTCCCGGCGATAGTCGCGGCCATGCGCCACCAGCGACCAGAACCGGTCGCCGCCGACGGTGTCGACGACGAGGTGGATGCGCGAACGTTCGCTGTCGTTCTGCACGCTGTGCTGGCGCCAGGTGTCGAAGATCCAGCACTCGCCGGGGGCCATGTTGACCTCGACCTGGTCGCACTCGAAGCGCACCGTCGGCTGGGTCACGATGGGTACGTGCACGCGCACGCGATCGGCCCAGTAGTAGCCCTGGTCGGCGTGACGGGTGACCTCGGCATTGCCGGACAGACGCATCAGGCGGGTGCGGCCGAGCGTGGCACCGAGCGATTCCAGCACCTGCTGCAGGTAGGGGCAACGTTCGAGGAAAGGCGTCGGCAGCATGCGGCCCTGGTAGCTCTCGTCCGCGGGATCCCCGTTGATCGCGAGCATCGGCAACATCGAATTGCCGGGGAAGCCCTGCGGATGCGGCATCCAGCAGGATTCGTCGATGGCGAGGACTTCGGCAGACAGGGCGTCGGCGTCGAACAGCAACGGAAGCTGGATGAACGGTGCGGCGAGTTTCATGGGCAGTACAACGGATCGACCAGCGATCATTATGCCGCCTGGGCGCGACCGCGTCGGGATCCGCCCCGGTCAGCAGCCAGGTGCCGGCGCGGGGCTTGCCCTGCGCCGGCACTGGCGGCAGGCTGCCCACCCGATGTCCTTTCGCTGGAGTGCCCTGCCATGGCCAAGTCGAGTTCGCGCCCCAAGACGGCCTATGTCTGTGGCGAGTGCGGCGCCAGCAGCAGCAAATGGCAGGGGCAGTGCGGCGAGTGCGGTGCGTGGAATTCGATGAGCGAGATGGTGCTCGATCGCGGGTCCGCGCGCGGCGGCGGCAGTGGCAGCGGCTGGGCAGGCGGCTCGGCCAGCGCCGGGATCACTCCGCTCGCGTCGGTGAAACAGGATGAGGAGTCGCGCGTGCCGATCGGCATCAGCGAGCTCGACCGCGTGCTTGGGGGCGGCCTGGTCGCCGGCTCCGTCGTGCTGGTGGGCGGCGATCCCGGCATCGGCAAGTCGACCCTGCTGCTGCAGGCGCTGGCCTCGCTCGGTGCGCGACTGTCCGGGCTGTACGTCAGCGGCGAAGAAAGTCTGGCCCAGGTGGCCGCGCGCGGACGTCGACTCGGTCTGGATCTCGATCCGCTCGGCGCGCTGGCGGAGACCTGCGTCGAGCGCATCCTGCAGCAGATGCAGGGCGCACGCCCCGGCGTGATGGTGGCCGATTCGATCCAGACCCTGTGGTCGGACGCGCTGACGGCGGCACCGGGCTCGGTCAGCCAGGTGCGCGAGAGTGCGGCGCGCCTGGTGCGATTCGCCAAGGAAACCGGCACCAGCGTGCTGCTGGTCGGACACGTCACCAAGGAAGGGGGCATCGCCGGTCCGCGCGTGCTGGAGCACATGGTCGATGCGGTGCTGTACTTCGAGGGCGAGGTGGGTAGTCGCTTTCGCGTGCTGCGCGCGTTCAAGAACCGCTTTGGCGCGGTGAACGAACTCGGCGTGTTCGCGATGACCGAGCGCGGCCTGCGCGAAGTGCCGAATCCTTCGGCGATCTTCCTTTCCGGCGCGGGGCAGCATCCCGGTAGCGCGGTGATGGTGACCCGTGAAGGCAGTCGTCCGCTGTTGGTGGAAGTGCAGGCCCTTGTCGATCAGAGCCCCTTGGCGAATCCGCGGCGGTTGACCCTGGGCCTCGAGCAGAACCGTCTCGCCATGTTGCTCGCGGTGCTGCACCGGCACGGAGGCGTCGGTGTGTTCGACCAGGACGTCTTCGTCAACGTGGTGGGTGGCATTCGGGTGCAGGAGACCGCCGCGGACCTGCCGGTGCTGCTGTCGATCGTGTCTTCGCTGCGTGACCGGCCGATGGCGAGCAAGACGGTGGCATTCGGGGAGGTCGGTCTTTCCGGCGAGATCCGGCCGGTGCCGCATGGCGAGGAGCGCCTCAAGGAAGCGGCCACGCACGGTTTCAAGGTAGCGATCGTGCCGCGCGGCAATGCGCCGAAGGGCGCGTCGCCGCAAGGCATGCAGGTGCACGCCGTGGAGCGCATCGAGGACGCGCTCGCCTTGCTTTGAAGCGCGTCGTGGCGCCGTACGCCGTCCCTGCGAGGGGCACGGCGGTGGCTGGGAAAGCAACGTGAGCTCGGCATCGTGCACCGACCGGCGGCACGCCACGGAGAACGGGCGGCGTGCAGATTCTCCCAACCTGACTGACCGCAATACGAGATTGTCAACCAAACGTTTCGCTGTGATCCGATTCGCAGTTTCGGCCTGGTGTTGTCCGTATTCCGGTACCCAGGCCGGCGACAGATTTGACCCATTTCGAGGTCTGAAGCGGGCAGTGTCCGGTTTACGGGAGCCGGCGTGGCTGCGATCCAGGCAAGCGATACACATGGCAGCAAGGTGGAGCGCGAGGCGTTTCTCGAATCCATCCTGCGTGCCCTGATTGATCCGGTCTTCGTGCTCGATCGCGACGGCCGCTACCTCGATGTGTTCGGCGCCATCGAGCGACGCGCCTATGACAGCCCTGAGTACCTGATTGGCAAGACGCTGTACGACGTCATGCCGAGCGACGCGGCCGAGGAGTTTCTCGCCGAGATCCGCCGGGTTCTCGACACCGGCGAGGTGTGGGTCGGCGAATACCGTCTGTCGGCGGCACAGTGTGTGGGCAATCCGCAGGACGGGCCCGACGGAGAGCAGTGGTTTCTCGGTCGGATGGCGCCGTTGTATTCGGCGAGCGGTGGCGCACCGCAACGCGTGGCCTGGGTGGTGGTGAACATTTCCGAGCGCAAGCGCCTGGAACAGGCCCTGCAGCGACTGGCGAACACCGACGAGCTCACCGGCATGCTCAACCGGCGTGCGTTTCTCGCCGAGGCGGAAACCGCACTGGCCGGCGCGCAGCGCGATCGCGCGCCGCAGCGCCTGCAGTTTGCCCTGATCGATCTGGATCACTTCAAGCAGGTCAACGACCGCTACGGGCACCTGGTCGGCGACGGCGTGCTCAAGCACGTGGCTGATGCGTTGAACCAGTGTCTTCGACGCGCCGTGGTCGGTCGCATTGGTGGCGAAGAATTCGCGGCCTACTGGATCGGCGTCGAGCAGGAAGTCGCGCTGGAAGAACTCGATTGCGCGGAGAATCTGCTGCGCAGTCATCCGTTCCTGCTCGGGAAGGAGCGCATCGACATGCTGTTCAGCGCCGGACTGTGTGCCGCCGAGCTGGTCGATCGTCATCCCACCGACCTGCTTCGGCGTGCCGACCTGCTGCTCTACGACGCCAAGGACTTGGGTCGTGCGCGGATTTGTCGCTCCGCTCAGGTGGAGCGGCGTCGATCCGAAGATTGAATTCCCGAGGCTTGAGAGCCGAGCGTCCGGAACCCCCCGAGGCGCTTCGGTCAGCTAGTTGCTGTCGTGCTCGCCCAGCGCGCTGAGTTCGCGATGAATCAGCTCGGTGTTGCCGACATTCAGTTCGACCAGGCGCTTGAGCCGGGTGAAGCTGTCGATGTCGATCTTGTCGCAGGAGAACGCCAGCCCGCCATTGCGATGTCCCACGAACGCCACCGCCATGCCGATGTGCACGCCGCCTTCCAGGCGCAGGTCGACGCGAAAGCGCGCCCCGGGCACCCCTTGCCACTGCTCGGGCTCGACCACCAGCACGCCGCGCAGGGAGAGGTCGATCAGGTCGGTCGTCCACATTGACGTGCCGGAGTAGAGCCGCACCGTCCCGTTGACCGGAAACCGGCGGAATCGGCGACGCTCGTGTCCGGTGTCGTTCTCGCGCACGTTACCGACGCTTCCCTGCGGGGTGGGGGCACAGGGTAACGGATCGCGTGGCCGGGAAAAGGCCCCCTGCGTCACGCCTGCCGCTTGTCGTCCGGTTCGGCGCGAAGCGGCCGGAACGATCGGCACAGCTGCCGTGCGCTGCCATCAATAAGGCGTCCGATGCAGCAGCAGTTCGAGCACGAAGCGGCTGCCGAAAAAGGCGAGCAGCAGCAGGGCCATCGCGGCCAGCGTCAGGCGAATGGCCCGCCTTCCACGCCATCCGTAGCGCCAGCGGCCGAACAGCAGCGCACCGAACACCATCCAGGAGAGCACGCTGAGCACGGTCTTATGCACCAGGTGCTGAGCGAACAGGTCCTCGACGAACACCACGCCGAGTGCCAGAGCCAGCGTCAGCAGGGCGAACCCCGCGGCGACGCAGCGAAACATCAAGGACTCGAGTTCGGTAAGTGGCGGCAGGCGGCGCAGCAGGGCGTGGTCGAGCTGCCGCTGACGCAGCAGGCGATCCTGCAGGGCGAGCAGCACCGCCATGACGGCGGCGACTGCGAGCGTGGCGTAGGCGAGCAGGGCAAATCCGGCGTGCAGTTGCAGCGGCCAGCTCAGGTCGGGAGCAGCCTGGGCGCGCGGCAGCAAGGCATAGCCCAGCGACACCAGAGCCGCCAACGGAAACACCATCACGCCCAGCGCGGCGAAAGTCCGCGTCCAGGCCACCAGGGTGCTGAGTGCGGCCATGCCGAGACTGACCCAGGACAGCGCGGCAAAAAAACCGAGCGGAATGCCCCCCGCGCGCTGGATTTCAATGACGTGACCGACTGCGTGGGCAAGCATCGCGACCATGCCCGTCATCAGCGCCGCGCGAGCCGCACCCGTGTTCGCATCGTCTCGCCGCCGCAGCATCAGCGTCGACGCGAGTGCGTAGGTGATGGCAGCAAGTGCGAACAGCCAGGTCATCGGCCCAGTGTCGCATAGCGGCGCAGCGCGGCGCACCGGGCGTCTGGGCCGGGAAACCGCCGCAGTCGCGATGCTCGGGCGCGCTCGACCGGCGGCTGGAGTCCCTGCAACCGAGGGTGTCCACACGGTCCGCTATACTTCCCGCCCCCTCGCCGCACCGTGTTGCCCATGTTCGAGTCTCTCAGCCAGCGCCTTTCCACCACCGTCCAGCGCCTGCGCGGTCGCGGCCGGTTGACCGAGGCGAACATCAGCGAAGCCATGCGCGAAGTGCGGGTCGCACTGCTGGAAGCCGACGTGGCATTGCCGGTGGTGCAGGCACTGATCCAGCGCATCAAGGTGCGCGCGGTCGGCCAGGAGGTGATGAAGAGCCTCACGCCCGGGCAGGCGCTGATCAAGGTGGTTCGCGACGAGCTCACCACCTTGATGGGATCGACCGCCAACGAGCTCAACCTCAACGTCCCGGCGCCCGCCGTCATCCTGATGGCCGGGCTGCAGGGCGCGGGCAAGACCACCACGGTTGGCAAGCTGGCGAAGCTGCTCAAGGAGCGGCGCAAGAAGAAGGTCATGGTGGTCAGCTGTGACGTGTACCGCCCGGCAGCGATCGCCCAGCTGCAGACCCTGGCCGACCAGGTCGGCGTGATCTTCCATCCGTCCGTGGTCGGGGAGTCGCCCGAGGCCATTGCGCGGGGCGCCATCGACGCAGCGCGCAAGCAGTTCGTCGATGTGGTGCTGGTCGACACGGCCGGCCGGCTGACGGTCGACGAAGCGATGATGGACGAGATCAAGGCGCTTCATGCCGCGATCGACCCGGTCGAGACCCTGTTCGTGGTCGACTCGATGACCGGTCAGGACGCCGCCCAGACCGCGCGCGCCTTCGCCGACGCGCTGCCGCTGACAGGCGTTGTGCTGACCAAGACCGATGGCGATGCCCGAGGTGGTGCCGCCCTCTCGGTGCGCTACGTGACGGGTCGGCCGATCAAGTTCATCGGTACGGCGGAAAAGATGGATGGCCTCGACGTGTTCCATCCGGACCGTGTCGCCAGCCGCATCCTCGACATGGGCGACGTGCTCTCGCTGGTGGAGGAGGTCGAGCGCAAGGTCGACCAGGAGAAGGCCGCGAAACTTGCCGAGAAGGTGGTCAAGGGCAAGAAATTCGACCTCAACGACATGCGCGACCAGCTCGAACAGATGGTCAACATGGGCGGGCTCACCAGCCTGCTCGACAAGCTGCCCGGCATGGGCCAGGTGCCGCAGCACCTCAAGGACAAGGTCAACGACAAGGACATCACCCGCTCGATCGCGATCATCAATTCGATGACGAAGAAAGAGCGCAAGTTTCCCGCGACCCTCAATGGCTCTCGCCGTGCCCGCATCGCCCGGGGTTCCGGCACCACGCCGGCTGACGTCAACAAGGTGATGAAGCAGTTCCAGCAGATGGAAAAGATGATGTCCAAGCTGGGCGGCGGCGGCCTGAAAGGGATGATGCGCGGCATGAAAGGCATGATGGGTGCCCGCGGTCCGGGCGGCTTTCCCTTCGGCGGCTGAGCCGCGTCGGATCGTGTCGGTCGCCCCAGTCAGGGGATACGGCTCTCCCGCGTAGACGGTCTCTGCCCGTCCCCTGCGCGCCGGCACCTGATCCGGGTCGCCATGGATCCGTCATCGGCCATGGGTAGGCTCGGGGTCTTCGTCGACGGCTTCCTCGGGCAGCCGATGCGGCGGGCGATCGCGCACGCGTCAAACCTATTGACCGCTGCCGCGGCGTCGATCCGGCGCCCACGAGCCGTTTGCGCAAAACGCCCTCAGGAAGGGCCGATAGGCGCCCCATTCCGGCCTCTCGCGCCACCCGCGAGGCCGCGGCAGGCTCCCGCCCATGGGGCAAAAGTGTGATCTGGTTCGCAATCTTGAAAAGTCGCGTGGTGCGCGGACGCCCCAAAGTGGGGAGTTTTGCCGTTTAACGTGCATTCATGTTCATAACTCTTTGTATTTAAAGCAAAATATTTTTGCTGCACTGCAGCGTGCGCGACAAATAGGTTGGCGCTAGCGTCCGCATCCGCTGCATGCAGTGTGCGCTGGTTCACAGCCCGGCACGCGAGAGGCAGCAACCGAGGCACAGAGACACCCCCACTTTTTTCTTGAGCGCACGGCCAGTTTTTGGGCGTCGACGGGAGCGTGTGTCTGACTTCTGGCGGAGGGAGCAGGCGCAAGGATGCGGCAGACGGTCGCTAGCGACCCTTTATCCACTTCTTCAGGAATTACTCGCAATGAGCCGTAAGTATGTCCGTACCATGCGGTTTCAGACGTTGTACGCCGCCACCGCACTGGCACTTGCTGCACCGTTCGCCTACGCCTCGCCCCTGTCCCAGCCGGTCGCCGCCGAACGCGTGCTGACCGGTGGCCTGCAGTCTCCCGGCGGCTTCGATCGCTTCATCGTGAAATATCGCGACGGCTCCCCCGAGTCGCGCAGCCAGGCCACGCTCAACCGTGCGCTGGAAGACGCCGCCTGGGGCACCCAGGCCGTGCTGCGCGCTTCCTCCTCCGATCCGCTTGCGCTCAGCCATGTGCGCCACATGGATCTCGGCGCCGAGGTGGTCCGCGTTTCCAAGCGCCTGGACCGAGCCGGTGCGCTGACCCTGATGCAGAAGCTCGCCGAGAATCCCAACGTCGAGTACGTCGAAGTCGACCGCCTGAACCACCACACCCTGACGCCGAACGACCCCAGCTATTCGCAGCAGTGGGGCTTCAATGGCGCCACCGCCGGCACCCGCGCTGACCTCGCCTGGGACATCACCAATGGCAGCGGCGTCGTGGTGGCGATCCTCGACACCGGCATCACCACCCATGCGGACCTGAACGCCAACGTGCTGCCCGGCTACGACTTCATCATCGATACCACGGTGTCGAATGACGGCAACGGCCGCGACTCGAATCCGGCTGACCCCGGTGACTGGACCACGGCAGGACAGTGCTACACCGGTTCGCCGGCTTCCAGTTCGTCATGGCATGGCACCCATGTCGCGGGCACCGTCGCTGCCGTCACCAATAACTCGAACGGCGTGGCGGGCATGGCGTGGGGTGCGAAGATCGTGCCCGCTCGCGTGCTCGGCACCTGCGGCGGTTATGACTCGGACATCGCCGACGCGATGATCTGGGCCTCCGGCGGCAGCGTTTCCGGCGTGCCGGCCAACGCCAATCCGGCGGAGGTGATCAACCTCAGCCTCGGCGGCAGCGGCGCCTGCGGCGCGACCACCCAGGCGGCGATCAACACCGCAGTCGGCAACGGCTCGGTGGTGGTCATCGCGGCCGGCAACGACAACGTCAACGTCAGCAATGCGTCGCCGGCGAACTGCAACAACGTCATCGCCGTCGCGTCGATCACCAGCACCGGCGCGCGTTCGAGCTTCTCCAACTATGGCGCCCTGATCGACATCGCGGCTCCCGGCTCGACGATCTACTCGACGATGAACTCGGGCACCACCACGCCGGGTTCGGCCACCTATACCAACTACAGCGGCACCTCGATGGCGACACCGCACGTCGCCGGCGTGGTGGCCCTGATGCAGGCGGTGTCCAATCCTGCCAAGACCCCCGCGCAAATCGAGTCTCTGCTGAAGAGCAGCGCGCGAGCCTTCCCGTCCACACCGTCGCAGACGATCGGCGCCGGCATGCTCGACGCGCAGGCCGCGGTACTGGCGGCGCAGGGCGGCGGCAGCGACACCACCGCCCCCAGCACGGTCAGCGGACTGGGCGCCTCGGCGGCCAGCAGCAGCCAGGTCAACCTCAGCTGGTCGGCGGCCACCGATACGGGCGGATCGGGTCTGGCCGGCTACAAGATCGAGCGCTGCACCGGCTCGACCTGCACGACCTACGCGCAGATCGCGACCACGACGTCCACCAGCTACGCCAACACCGGACTCACCGCAGGGACGACGTATCGCTACCGCGTTCGCGCCTACGACGGGGCCGGCAACAACGGCGGCTACTCCAGCGTCGTCAACGCCACCACCCAGACCACCGGTGGCACCGCGCTCACCAACGGCGTGGCGGTGACCGGCCTGTCGGCGGCGGTGGGTGCGCAGCTGAACTACACGATGGTGGTGCCGGCCGGCGCGACCAACCTGAAGTTCGTCACCACCGGTGGCACCGGTGACGGCGACCTGTACGTGAAGTTCGGCTCCGCGCCGACGACCAGCAGCTACGACTGCCGTTCGTGGGCCACGGGCAACGCCGAAACCTGCAACATCACGACCGCGCAAGCGGGTACCTACTACGTGATGGTCAATGCCTACACCGCGTTCTCGGGCATGAGTCTGACCGGCAGCTACACCACCAGTACCGCCGACACGACCCCGCCGAGCACGGTCGCCGGGCTGAGCGCCACCGCGGCGAGCAGCACCCAGGTGAACCTGAGCTGGTCGGCTGCCACGGATTCGGGTGGTTCGGGGCTGGCTGGATACAAGATCGAGCGCTGCACCGGCTCGACCTGCACCAGCTACGCACAGATCGCCACCACGACATCGACCAGCTACTCGAACACCGGCCTGGCTGCGTCGACCACGTACCGCTATCGCGTGCGTGCCTACGATGGTGCGGGCAACAACGGCAGCTACTCCAGCGTGGTCAACGCGACCACCCAGGCGGCGAGCACGCAGACGTATACCAACAACACCGACTACAACATCCCCGACAACAACACGACTGGCGTCACCAGCACGATCACCGTGTCGGGCCGCACGGGCAATGCCCCCAGCAACACGCAGGTGGCGGTAAACATCGTGCACCCGTACATCGGTGACCTGATCGTTGACCTGCTGGCGCCCGATGGCTCGGTCTACACCCTGCACAACCGCACCGGCGGCAGTGCGGACAACATCGTGACGACCTACACGGTGAACCTGTCTACCGAAGCCCTCAACGGCTCCTGGCGGCTGCGCGCGCGCGACCGTGCGGCTTCCGATGTCGGCTACATCAACAGCTGGAGCATCACGTTCTGATCGTCCGCTGCATCGTGACGTAGCAACCGCGGGGCGGCTGGAGACAGCCGCCCCGTTTTCTTGTCGATGGGCCCATGCTGCGCCATCACCCGACGAGCCTTGCATGTCCCTGGCGCCGGACGCACGCATCGCAGGCCGTCGTTCATCGGTTGCGCCATCGTCTGAGTCGAGGAAGAGCTTTGCCCAAGCGCATCGCGAAGAAGCCGGCCGGGATGCGTCCAGAACGGCGGGCGAAAGAGGGGGCAAGGCGGTGGGACGGACGTCCACGCGCTACGGCTTGCAGCAGCGGCGGCGAATTCGAATCTGCCCTGCGATCAGCTTGGCGCGGCGAGTGCGCGCGAGCTTCTCCGGAACTACGGCCCGCTGCCGGAAGGCAATTGTCGGCAGTCAGGAAGTTGCGCGGCAGCTGCGCGGACTGCCCATTCGCCGCCCACCTGCTCACCTGCCGGCTGGCCGGCCGGATATCGTCGGATTCGACAAGCCGTGCATCGCACGGACGGTTCGCGTCGGCGCGCGCCGTGGGATCTCCCGTCCCGTCAGGCGGATTCGCCGGGAGTTCCGACGCGCCGCAGTCCCTCCAACATGGCGTGCACGTGCCGCCGCGTGTCGCGCACGGCTTCGTGATCTGCCGTCGCGGCGGCGGGCAGGGTTTCCATCGCACCGTAGACCAGGCCGAGGACCAGTCTGGCGCGGCGCAAGCTGTCGCCCGGCTCGATCAGGCCGAGCGACTGCAGCTGCTCCATGGTTTGGACCAGCGCGCCGAGGCCGTGGCGCTTGCGGATTTCGATCCACGCCTCGGCGCCCAGTACGGCCGAGGCTTCGACCAGGCCGATGCGACGCCTGCCCGGATCGGGCCCGGCGAGCAGCAGCGCGTCGATTGAGGCGAGGAAAGCCGCCCAGCCGTCCCCGCCCAGGCTGAGCGTCTTGTCGCGCGCTTGTCCGGCCAGTCTGACCAATTCGATGTCGAGGTCTTCCGCGACCGCGGCGAATAGCCCCTTCTTGTCGCCGAAGTGGTGATACAGCGCACCCGCGGTCACGCCAGCGGCCTCGCACAGGGAGGTGACCGATGCCGCTTCGAAACCAAGCGTTCCGAACTGCACTCGACCGGCGCGCTTCAGCGCGGCGCGGGTCTGCTCGCCGTTTTCACGCCGGCGATCCGCACGGTCCGGATCGGACTCGCCGGACGCTTTTCGACGTGCCTTGCTGGGGGGCTTGTTTACCATAACGTAATTATGTATTGTTTCAGTCCCATTCGCCAACAGCCCTCGAGAGGCGCTCATGTTGCTCGTCGCCCAGATCTTCGCCGGATTGGTTCTGCTGATCCATGTCTACATCGTATTGCTCGAAACGGTGCTGTTCAGAACGCGCGGCGCCAAGGTGTTCCGCATGGACGCGCAAAAGGTCGAGCTGGTCGCACCGCTGATGGTGAACCAGGGCTGCTACAACGGTTTTCTGGTCGCGGCAATCGCGTTCGGCTTCCTCTGGCCGGAACCGGCGATTGCCCGGGCGCTGATGATGTTTGGCCTTGCCTGCGTGGCGGTCGCCGGGCTGGTGGGCGGCGCAACGGTGATGCGGAAGATCTTCTTCATCCAGACGGTGCCGGCCACCATCGCCCTGGCTGCGTACGCGCTCGCCTGAGTCATCAGTTGCGCAGTGAGAAAGCCCGGGAAGGGCATTCCCTGCGTGCTTCAAGGCGCGCCGGGGACGCGACCCGGTCGCCCGGCGTTCCGCCCGGGCATGTTTTGCGGCGGGCCTGGGTGGTTCGGTGTGCGCTTGCCACCCTTCAACGTATGAAGCCGCGTTCCAGCGCATCGATCGCTGCCGCGCCGAGGCGCGCCAGGTCAGGTTCTCCGCCTTGGTCGAACCAGTAGCGCAACGTTGCGCGAATCACGCCGATCAGTGCGCCCGCGGTGACTTTGGCGCGCAGTGCGGCGTCGGACACGTCGCCGAGCCGAAGCAAGAACTCTTCTTCGAGCGCCTCTTCCCACTCGCGATCGATGTCGTGCTCGGTGGCGAGCAGGGCGGGGGAGGTCTGGATCAACTCCTGCTGGGCAATCAGTGATTCGCGGTGCGCGGTGTAGGCGTCGGCGAACTGCTTGGCGATGCGACGCAGGGTGGCGAACGGAGACTCGGTCGGGTTGCCGCGGAGCAGCGCGCGGAAGTGCGCAAGACGCTCGGCGCGCTGCGGAAACGCCAGCGCCTCCTTGCTCGGAAAGTAGCGGAAAAAGCTTCGCCTGCTGATCCCGGCATCAGCGCAAATGTCGTCGATCGTCGTCGATTCGTAGCCGAATTGATGAAAACGGCGATTTCCCGCCTCGATCAGGGCGTTGCGGTTCCGGTGTTTCTTCTGCGCGCGGACGGGTGTCAGTGGCTTTTTCATTGGCGCAAGGATATAACTGCGCGCCCAACAAAGTGACACTCAGTGCCAAATTTTTCCGCTGCCTTGAATCCCGCCACGCCGTCGCGCCTGCTCCGCTGGGAGGCCGGCCCCCGCCCCGCGGCCTTGTCTTCTGAGGACTTGGCCCAGACAGCGGCCGAGGTGCGCGAGTCGGTGCACGTGCTGCGTGATCCCGCCCATGGCGGGCTGGGGTTGGGCCTCGGAGGCCGGGCGATGCCCGCGGAGTCATTGCGCTCGGGGGACGTCGAGGTCGTCGCCAGTCTGCCGCCGCTCTATCCGGAATGGCTCGGCAACCGGGGATTCTGCGAACGGCACGGCTTGCGCTTTCCCTATCTGGCAGGCGCGATGGCCAACGGTATTGCAAGCGTCGAACTGGTCATCGCGATCGCGGGGATCGGCGGCATGGGTTTCTTCGGCGCCGCGGGACTCTCACTCGGTCGTGTCGAGTCTGCCGTGCAGACGCTGAAGTCGACGCTGGGGGATGCCCGACCCTGGGGTGTGAATCTGATCCACAGCCCCGCCGAGCCGACGCATGAGGCCGCAGTGGCTGATTTGCTGATCCGCTACGGCGTACGCTGCGTCGAGGCCTCGGCCTACATGGCGCTGACCGCACCGATCGTGCGCTACGCCGTCAGTGGCCTGCGTGAACGGGCGGACGGCTCGATCGAGCGACGCCATCGCGTCGTCGGCAAGATTTCGCGGGAGGAAGTGGCGCGTCACTTTCTGCTGCCGGCACCGGCGAAACTGCTGGCTGAGCTGCTCGCCCGGGGTGAAATCACCGCAGAAGAGGCTCGCCTGGCCGAACGCGTGCCGGTCGCCACCGACATCACCTGCGAGGCAGACTCGGGCGGGCACACCGATAACCGCCCGCTGACGGCGCTGCTGCCGAGCATTCTTCTCCTGCGCGACCGCATCGCCGCCGAGCGCGGGTATGCCGAACCGATCCATGTGGGCGCGGCAGGCGGGCTGGGTACGCCGTCGTCCCTGGCCGCGGCGTTTGCCTTGGGTGCCGACTTCGTCCAGACCGGTTCGGTGAACCAGGGCTGCGTCGAGAGCGGCCTGCATGCCAGCGGTCGCGCCAAGCTCGCCCAGGTTGGCATGGCCGATGTGACCATGGCGCCGGCCGCCGACATGTTCGAAATGGGCGTCGAGGTCCAGGTGCTGAAGCGCGGCAGCCTGTTCGCGCCGCGCGCGCGCAAACTGTATGACCTGTATCGCAGTCACGCATCGCTGGAAGCCATCCCCGCATCCGAGCGGGAAAAGGTCGAGCAGACCATGCTGCGGGCCAGCTTCGACGAAGCATGGGTGTCGACGCGGTCTTTTTGGATGTCGCGCGATCCGGCTCAGGTCGAGCGCGCCGAGCGCGACGGCAAGCACAGGATGGCCTTGGTGTTTCGCGCCTATCTGGGTCTGTCCAGCCGCTGGGCGATCGATGGCGTGGCCGAGCGCGACAGCGACTACCAGATCTGGTGTGGTCCGGCGATGGGCGCGTTCAACCGCTGGGTTGAAGGCTCATTTCTCGAATCAGCCGATCAGCGTCACGCCGGCCAGGTCGCCCTGAACTTGCTGGAAGGCGCTGCGGTGGTCAGCCGCGCGCAGCAGTTGCGCTGCTACGGCCTACCGATTCCGCCGGCCTGTTTCGACTTCCGGCCGCGTCCGCTGGCCTGATCGACGTGGACGCACGCGGCAGTCGGGCTTCCTCACTCTTCGTTTCCCCGAGACTCGGCGCGTCTGCGCGCAGGGTCCGCTGATCCCACTCGGAACTCCGTATGACCCGCAGCAAGTCCAACTTCTCGCCGATCGCCATCGTCGGTGTCAGCGCCCTGTTTCCCGGCTCGAGGGACGCACGCGGATTCTGGCGCGACATCCTTGCCGGGCAGGATCTGCTCACCGACGTGCCGTCGGGCCATTGGCTGATCGACGACTATTACGATGCTGATCCCAGCGCGCCGGACAAGACGTACGCGCGCCGTGGCGGATTTCTCGACAAGGTCGATTTCGATGCGCTGGCCTGGGGCGTGCCGCCGTCTACCGTGCCGGCGACCGATACCTCGCAGCTGCTGGCGCTGATCCTCGCCCAGCAGGTGCTGCAGGATGCGCTCGGTGCGCAGTTCGACACCGCAGACCGTTCGCGCACTTCGGTGATCCTGGGTGTGACGAGCGCCCAGGAGTTGTTGTTCAGCATGGTTTCGCGCTTGCAGCGTCCGGTGTGGGTCAAGGCGCTGCGCGAGTCGGGGCTGCCCGAATCCGAGGTGCAGGCGGCTTGTGATCGCATCGCCGCCGAGTACGTGCCATGGCAGGAAGCGAGCTTTCCCGGCCTGCTGGGCAATGTCGTCGCCGGCCGCATTGCGAACCGGCTCAATCTCGGCGGCACCAACTGCGTCACCGACGCGGCGTGCGCATCGAGTTTCAGCGCGTTGTCGATGGCGGCGAACGAGCTGCAGCTGGGCCACAGCGACCTGGTGATCGCCGGCGGCGTCGATACGCTCAACGACATCTTCATGTACATGTGTTTCTCGAAGACGCCTGCGCTGTCGCCGAGCGGCGACTGCCGCCCGTTCAGCGACCAGGCTGACGGCACCATGCTGGGCGAAGGCCTTGGCATGGTGGCGCTGAAGCGACTCGAAGACGCCGAGCGCGACGGCGATCGCATCTACGCCGTGGTGCGTGGCATCGGCACCTCGTCGGACGGCCGCTCGAAGTCGGTGTATGCACCGGTGTCCGAAGGCCAGGCCAAGGCCCTGCGCCGCGCCTACGAGCAGGCAGGCTACGGGCCGGAAACGGTCGAACTCATGGAGGCACACGGCACCGGCACCAAGGCCGGCGACGTCGCCGAGTTCGAAGGCCTGCGCCAGGTGTTCGCGCCGGCTGGCGGTGCGCGCAAGCAGTGGTGTGCGCTGGGCTCGGTCAAGAGCCAGATCGGGCATACCAAGGCTGCGGCCGGAGCGGCCGGCCTGTTCAAGGCAGTCATGGCGCTGCACCACAAGGTGCTGCCGCCAACGATCAAGGTGCAGGCGCCGAACCCGAAGTTGGACCTGCCCAACAGCCCGTTCCACATCAATACCGAAGCGCGCCCGTGGTTTCGCGACGACGTGCATCCGCGCCGCGCCTCGGTGTCGGCGTTCGGGTTCGGTGGCTCGAATTTCCATGTCACGCTTGAGGAATACGTCGGTTCGTCGGCGCGGCCGCCGCGTTTGCATGCGCGTGGACATGACCTGTTTGCCGCGAGCGCCACCGATGCGAAGACTCTGCTGGACGCGGTTCGCGCCGTGCGCGCCGATGCGCGGCCGCTGGCCGAGCTCTGCCGCGAGAGTCGGGATGCCTGGGGCGAGGCGAACCACCGTCTGTGCATCGTCGCCGCCACGCGCGGCGAGTTCGACAAGCGGCTGGATGCGGCGCTTGCGCGGATCGAAGCCGATTCGCATGCCGCGTTCAGCCTGCCCGACGGAACGAGCTACGGCGTGGGCGCGCACGAAGGCAAGGTCGCGCTGCTGTTCCCGGGGCAGGGCAGCCAGTACCCGGGCATGGGCGCCGAGCTCGCCATGCATTTTCCCACCGCTCGGACCGTGTGGGATCGCGCCGCCGGCTTGCCCGTCGACGACGCGCAGTCGCTGCCGTCCTGCGTCTTCCCGACGCCGAAGTTTTCGGCCGACGCGCGTGCCGCAGACGCCCAGCGTCTGACCCAGACCCAGGTCGCGCAGCCGGCGATCGGATGCGCGTCGCTGGCCCTGCTGGACGTGTTGCGTGAACTGGGTGTTCAAGGCGACATGTACGCTGGACACAGCTTTGGTGAGCTGACGGCATTGCACGCCGCCGGCGCGTTCGACGCCGGCGCGTTGCTCGAGGCGGCACGCCATCGCGGCCAGGTGATGCGGGAAGCTGCGAAGGCACCCGGCGCGATGCTCGCACTTTCGATGTCGATCGCCAGGGCGCGCGAGCTCATCGAGGGCCACGATCTGGTCGTCGCGAATCACAACGCGCCGAACCAGGTCATCGTCTCCGGCGCCGTGGCATCCATCGAGGCGCTCGAAGCCGAACTCGCAAAGCGGGGCATCGCCGGCAAACGCCTGCCGGTCGCCACGGCCTTCCACTCGAAAATCGTGGCGGCTGCCTGCGGCCCCTTTGCCAAGGCGTTGGATGCCATCAAGGTATCGGCGCCGACGCGACCGGTGGTCGCGAATGCCACTGCGGCGCCGTATGGCAGGGGCGCGAAAGCACTGCGCGCCGCGCTCGCGGCCCAGCTCGCCGAGCCGGTGCGATTCGTCGAGTGCGTGGAAGCCCTCCATGCGCTGGGTGCGCGCACGTTTGTCGAAGTCGGCCCGGCCTCCGTGCTCACCGGTCTGGTGGGTGCGATTCTCGACGGCCGGGAACATCGCGCCGTCGCGCTCGATCGCAAGGGCAAGTCCGGGCTGGAGTCGTTGCTGATCGGACTGGCCCGCGTCGCCGCTGCCGGCGTCCCGGTGTCCCTGCAGAAACTGTTCGCCGACGAAGCACCTGTGCTCGCTCCGGCGAAGCCCAAGGGGCTCGCCCTGCCGATCAACGGCAGCAACTACGGCAAGCCCTACCCACCGACGGACCCGGCAAGCCTGCCGAAACCCAATCCGCCGCGTCCTGTCGCGGCAGTCCAAGTCCCTGTTCAGAGTGCCGCCGTGAAGCCCGAATCGAATGTTCCTGGCGCGCCTGCGCCGACCTCGTCCGCGCCGGCCACGTCGGCGCCGAACGCACCCATGGTCAGTGCTGCCTGGCTGCAGGCGTTCCAGGACCAGCAACAACAGACCGCCGCCGCGCACGCTGCCTTCCAGCGTGCGATGTTCGACAGCCACGCGGCCTACCTGCAGCTCGCCGCCTCGGCGCTGCAGAACCTCGGTGCGGCGGGTGCTGCGGGTCTTGACGGCGTTCCCGGCGTTGCATCGCTGACGGTGCCCGCAGTGCCAATGCCTGCGCCGATGCCCGCGCACGCCATCGCCACCTCTGTCGCCGCCGCACCTGTGCCCGCCGTGGCGACTGTGTCCACGCCTGCTGCGTCGGTCGTGCCGGCAGCGCCCGAAACCACACCCGACAAGGCAGCGAATGGGCCCGCCGTCTCGCCGGCCTCCAACGGTGCGAGCGCCTCGCCTCCGGTCGACTTCGAAGCGCTGATGCTCGGCGTCGTCTCGGAGAAGACCGGCTATCCGGTCGACATGCTCAAGCTCGACATGGATCTCGAAGGCGACTTGGGCATTGACTCGATCAAGCGTGTCGAGATCCTTGCTGCCGTGGACGAACGCGTCCCCGGCATGCCGAAGGTGGATCGGGCCGCGCTTTCGGCCATGCACACCCTAGCGGAAATCGTGGACTACCTGCGATCGGTGGGTGGCACGACGGGCGCCTCGACCGACCGGGCCGCCATGGCCGTTTCCACGGCCGGTGCATCCACATCGATCGATCTCGAGGTCTTGATGCTCAGCGTGGTGTCGGAGAAGACCGGCTACCCGGTCGACATGCTCAAGCTCGACATGGATCTCGAAGGCGACCTGGGGATCGATTCCATCAAGCGGGTGGAGATTCTCGCTGCGTTGGACGAACGCGCCCCGAGCATGCCGAAGGTGGATCGTGCAGCGCTGTCTGCCTTGCACACGCTCGGCGAGATCGTCGACTTCCTTCGTGCTGCGGGTGGAGCCGCTGTCCCCGCTCCGGCGATCGTTGCTGCCCCGGCGTCGGCGACCGCGGCGCCAGCCATCGACCTCGAGGCGCTCATGCTCGGCGTGGTCGCCGAAAAGACCGGCTATCCGGTCGACATGCTCAAGCTCGACATGGATCTCGAAGGCGACCTGGGGATCGATTCGATCAAGCGCGTGGAGATTCTCGCCGCGCTGGACGAACGCGCACCGAGCATGCCGAAGGTTGATCGTGCAGCGCTGTCTGCCTTGCACACGCTGGGCGAGATCGTCGACTACCTGCGCGCGGCGGGAGGCTCTGCTGCGCCGGCCCCCATGCCAGTCGGAGCCGCTGCTCCCGTGGCTGCATCAACGGCCGTCGATCTTGAAGCGATGATGCTGGAAGTCGTGGCCGAGAAGACCGGCTACCCGGTCGACATGCTCAAGCTCGACATGGATCTCGAGGGCGACCTCGGGATCGACTCGATCAAGCGCGTCGAGATTCTCGCCGCGCTGGACGAGCGCGCGCCGAGCCTGCCCAAGGTCGATCGCGCCGCCTTGTCCGCGCTGCATACGCTGGGCGAGATCGTCGACCACTTGCGATCCGCGGGCGGCGAAGCGTCACATGCGATCGCCGAGCCGGCCACGCAGGCGGGCGGCACCGCGGCGGCGACTGCGGCCGCGCCGGCTTTGGGCCGCTATGCCTTGCAGTGGATCGACACACCCGCCTCGGGTCTGGCGATGGCCGGTCTGCTCGGTGGATCACGGGTGTGGGTGACCGGCGATCCGGCGCGCAATGCCTTGCTGGTCGATGCGCTGCGCCTGCGCGGTGTCAACGCGCAGGCCAGTGACGCGCCGCCGGCATCGGCGAACGCCTGCATCTTTCTCGGCGGTCTGCGCGATGCGGCGGACATCGATGCCGCGAAGACAGTCAATCGTGAGGCCTTTGCACTCGCCCGGCAGCTGGCGAAACATGCCGATCACCAGCGGGTGCTCTTCGTCACCGTTCAGGACACGGGCGGCAGCTTCGGCCTTGGGGACGGTGATGCCTTGCGCGCCTGGTCGGCCGGCTTGCCAGCGCTGATCAAGACCGCGGCGCTGGAGTGGCCCAAGGCGGTGGTCAAGGCAATCGACATCGAGCGCGGCCAGCGCGACGACAAGGCCGTGTTCGCGGCGCTGGCGGATGAGCTGCTGCTGGGCGGCGGCGAGATCGAAGTCGCGTTGGGTGCTCAGGGTCAGCGCCGCAGTCTGCTGAGCGTTTCGGTGCGCGCTACCGCCGCGAAGTCGGTCATGGAACAGGGCGATGTCGTGGTCGTGTCCGGCGGAGGGCGCGGTGTGACCGCGGCTTGCCTCAAGGCTTGGGCAGCCGATGTGAAACTCCGGTTCGTTCTGCTTGGTCGCACCGAGTTGGAGAACGAGCCGGCCTCCTGTCATGCCGCCGCCGACGAGCCGGCGCTGAAAGCGGCGCTGCTGAAGGAAACGGGCAAGTCCAAGCCGTCGACCCCCGCGGAACTTCAGAGCCGTGTCAATGCGATTCTCGCCAATCGCGAGTTGGCCGCCACGATGGACGCCTTGCGCAAGGCGGGCGCCGAGGCACGCTATGAATCGGTGGACGTGGCCGATGCCGAAGCGCTGTCGAGTGTCCTCGACCTGGTGCGCAGGGACTGGGGCCCGATTCGCGGAGTGGTGCATGCCGCCGGCGTGTTGGCCGACAAGCGCATCGCCGAGAAGACAGACGCTCAGTTCGACCGGGTGTTCGACACCAAGATCGATGGGCTGCGTGCACTGCTCCAGGCCACCTCCGACGATCCGCTGAAACTGCTGGCTGTGTTTTCCTCGGTGTCGGCACGTTGCGGCAACACCGGCCAGGCGGACTATGCGATGGCCAATGAAGTGCTGGCCAAGGTCATGCAGGCCGAGGCGCGTCGTCGACCCGAACTGCGCGTGAAATCACTCGGCTGGGGGCCGTGGGAAGCCGGTATGGTCAGCCCGCAGCTGAAGAAGCGCTTCGCCGAGTTGGGTGTGCCGATGATTCCGCTCGAGGTCGGCGCGCGCATGTTCGTCGATGAGATGAACGACGCCAGCGACACCGTCGAGCTGGTGCTCGGGGGGGCGCCCAGGGCTGAGGCGTTGCTGTTCGACGGTGCCAAGCAGCGCGTGCACACGCTGGAAGTGCGGGTGCATCGGGACAGTCACGACTACTTGAATGGGCACGCGGTGAATGGCATGCCGGTGGTGCCGGTCGTGCTGGTGGCCGAGTGGCTGTCGCGCGCAGCCCGCAGCTTCCGCCCGGGCCTGGTGCTCTCGTCGCTGCGCGACCTCAAGGTGCTGAAGGGCATTCGGCTGGGTGGCTTCGAGGGCGAAGGAGATCGCTTCTTGATCGAAGCGACGCCCGTTGCGAATGGCGCCGAGTCCTCGCTGCAGCTGGTGGTCAAGGATGCGCACGGAACCGCCTACTACACCGCGCGCGCAGAGCTGCATGCCGCGAACGCGCCAGGCGAGCAGGGCATGCCGGAGCTTCCGCTCGATCCGTGGCAGGGCGAGCCGCTGTACCAGAACCTGCTGTTTCATCGCGACAAGTTCGAGCTGATTGAATCGGTGCGCGGCATCTCCGACCAGGGCGTCGGCGCCACCCTGCGCGGTGTGGATGCCGCGGGCTGGACCTTCGGCCCGTGGCAGCTGGATGTCGCGGCGCTGGATGGCGGATTGCAGCTGGCCGTGCTGTACGGCCAGCGCATGCTCGGCGGGCCCAATCTGCCGACCTCGATCGCCGAGTTGCGTTCCTACACGGAGGCGCCCGTCGATGGTCCCGTCCATGCCCAGGCCTACCGCCGCAAGGTGAGCGACACCTCGATCACGACGGACATCCTGTTCACCGACCGGGAAGGCCGTCGTTTCGCCGAGTTGCTTGGAGTGCAGAATCACGCGCTGCCGCGCGCATGACCCCATCCGCAACCAAGCCAGCCGCGACATTCGCCCCGATCGCGATCGTCGGGCAGGCCTGTGTCCTGCCCGGCGCCCTGTCTCCGGCCGAGCTGTGGGAAGCCGTCGCGCAAGGACGCGATCTGCTGGGTCGCGTGCCGGAAGGACGTTGGCGCCTGCCGGCGGGAGACGACGGACTGCGTGCGCCGCACGACGACGACGCGGATCGAAGCTGGTCCGACCGCGGCGGCTACGTGACGGGCTTCGAGTCGGTCTGGAATCCGGACGGATTCGCCTTGCCTGCGGATGAGTTGGGCGGTTTGGACCCGCTGGTGCACTGGGTCTTGCATTGCGCGCGTGAAGCGCTGGGGCAAGGTCTGGCGATGGATGTCGCGCGGGTCGGTGCCGTATTCGGCAATCTCGGTTTTCCTTCCGAAGCGATGGCGGACTATGCCGCGCGCGTGTGGCGGCGTGAGCGAGGCGGCGACACGCGCAACCGCTACATGAGTTCGGGCACCGCTGAGGTGGTGGCGCAGGCGCTCGGTCTCGGCGCTGGGAGCTTTTGCCTGGATGCGGCCTGCGCCAGCTCGCTGTATGCGATCAAGTTGGCCTGCGATGCACTGCATGCCGGGCGCGCCGACGCCATGCTGGCCGGCGCGGTGCAGCGCGCCGACGACCTCTTCCTGCACGTCGGATTCTGCGCCCTGAGTGCGCTCAGTCGCACGGGTCGCTCCCGGCCGTTCGATCAAGCGGCCGACGGTCTGGTGCCGGCCGAGGGCGCGGCCATGTTCCTGCTCAAGCGTCTGGACGATGCGCGACGGGGCGGCGACCGGATTCTCGGCGTCATCCGCGGAATCGGTCTGTCGAACGATGGGCGCGGAAAAGGCCTGTTGGCGCCCGATGAGGCTGGCCAGCAGCGGGCGATGCAGCAGGCGCTCGCGGTGAGCGGCGTCGATCCTGAGCAGGTCTCGATGATCGAATGCCATGCCACCGGTACGCCGGTCGGCGATGCCACCGAACTGCGCAGCACCGCCAGCGTGTACGCGGAATGCAACGCATTGCCGATCGGCTCACTGAAGTCCAATCTTGGTCACCTGATCACCACCGCCGGCGCGGCGGGACTGATCAAGACGCTTGAAGCGATGCGTCACGGTCAGCGTGCACCGACCCTGCACGTCGAGCGCGCCAATCCCGCCTTGGCGAATACGCCATTCCGTTTGCTCGGCGCACTGGAAGACTGGCCGAAAGCAGGTCCACGCACTGCTGCGGTGTCGGCGTTTGGCTTCGGCGGCAACAACGCGCACCTGATCGTGTCCGAGGACGACCCCTCAATCGCCGCGCCACTGCCTCAGTCGCGCGCGGACGAGGATCTCGTCGTCGTCGGAATCGGCGCTCGAGTGGCCTCGCTCGCGGATCGCACCGCGCTGACCGAAGCCTGGTTCTCCGACGCATCGGTGCTCAATGCCGACGGCGAAGCGCGCATGCAGGATGTCGAGGTCGATCTGGCGGGCCTGCGCCTGCCGCCGCGCGATCTCGAGCAGACCCTGCCGCAGCAGCTCGCCATGCTCGAAGCAGCGCGCGAGGCGATGGCCGAAACCTCCGGCCTGGTGCGCGAACGTACGGCGGTGCTGATCGGCATGGAGCCCGACGGCGAAGTCGCCCGATACGGACTTCGCTGGCGGCTTCAGGTCGAAGGCGCTGACGAGGCCGCACTGCGCGCAGCGCGTGACGGCGTCGTGGCGGCGCTGGAGTCTGCCGCCGTGCTCGGTTGCATGCCGAATATTCCGGCGAACCGGTTGAGCTCCCAACTGGATCTGGCGGGACCAGCCTTCACGCTGCAAGCCGGTGCGGCATCCGGACTGCGCGCGCTGCAGGTCGCCGCCGACGCCCTGCGCGCGGGCGACATCGATGCCGCCCTTGTCGGCGCTGTCGACATGGCCTGCGAGCCGGTCCAGCGCAGCGCGATGGACACAAAGCCGGGCGACGCAGCCGTTGCCCTGGTGGTGAAACGGCTGCCCGACGCGGAAAAAGCGGGTGACCGGATCTACGCGCGCATCAACGTGAGCGCCTCGCAGCCTTCGCCCGCCGCAGAAGCCGAGCCTTTCAGGCATGCGGCGACGGTGCGCGCGCGGTTTGCGCATGCGCCCGCTGCACTGGGTCTGCTTGAAGTGGTGCTGGCCGCGTTGAGTCTGCATCACCGCCGACATGCGGGCGGGGAGCCGTGGTTGGCAGCAAGCGGTCGGACGTGCGCTGTTTCGCATGGCGAAGTCGGAGCACGTCTGGATGAGATGGCGGGGGCGCTGCGCCAGGCCGAGTCGCCACCACCACGACTGCGCTGCTTCGCTGGCGCGGATCGCGAGGCGGTGGTCGAAGCGCTGATCGCAGGCAAGGAAGGCCGCGAGGGCCCTGCGCGCCTGGTGCTGGTGTGCAAGGAGGGCGACCTTCCGGCAACGCGCGATCGCGCGCTGGCGCACCTGCGCGACGGCATGCCGGCCGGCCAGAACATCCAGTTCCGTGACAAGCCGATCGGCGGCGCGATCGGGTTCGCCTTTGCCGGGGCGGGTGCCGCCTACGCCGGCATGGGGCGCGCCCTGGTGCACGCCCTGCCCGAGCTCGTGGACCACGTGGCGGCGCGCAGCAGGAAGCTCGCGGTCGCGCTGGACGTGTGCTATCGCGGCGGTGCCTTCTCGCCGACGGCATCCGAGCAACTGCAGGCGGCCAGTGCCCTGTCGCAGATCCACGTCGAGCTCTCGGAGCGGGTGCTGGGTCTGCGCGCCGATGCCTGGCTGGGTTACTCCTCCGGTGAGACCAACGCCTTGTTCGGGTCCGGCGTGTGGAGCGATCCCGACGCCTTGATCGCCGACATGGATGCGTCCGGGCTGATGGATCGAGAGCTCGGCGGAGAATTTGAGGCGGTGGCGCGCGCGTGGGGTGAATCAGGCTCGGGAGAATCAACCAGTCGTGAGTCAGTCAGTCGTGAGTCAGTCTGTCGTGCATCGGGCAGCGCCGGTTGCGACCGCCGGGCTTCGGCCGACTGGGCGAGCTGGACCGTGCTGGCGCCGCTGGACGAGGTGCGCGCGGCGATCGCCACCGAGCCACGTGTGCATCTGGCGATCATCAACAGCGACCAGGACAGCCTGATCGCCGGCGAATCGTCCGCGTGTGCTCGCGTCGTCGAACAGCTCGGTGCGCAGCGCTGTCTCAAGCTGGGCTACGCCCTTGCCGCACATGTGCCCGAGGTGCTCGAAGCGCGTGATGCTTGGAGGGAATTGCATACCCGGCCGAGCACGATGCCGCGAACGGGGCGCGTCTACTCGAATGCGTTTGGAGGCTCCTACGAGCCCGATTCGAAGCGCTGCGCCGACGCGCTGCTGCAGCAGGCCGTCACCACGCTCGACGTGCGCCCGACCATTCTGCGTGCCTGGGAAGACGGTGTGCGCGTGTTCATCGAGCATGGTCCGGGAGGCACCTATGCGCGGGCGATCCGCGATGCGTTGGGCGAGCGCGAAGCGCTGGTCGTCAGCCTCGACCGCCGCAATCAGGACCTCGAAGACTTGCTTTGCGTCGTCGCTTCCCTGATCGCTGCGGGTGTACCCGTTGACGATGCCGCACTGATGGAGCGGCTGCAGCCCGCGCGACGGGCGGAACGCAGCGATCGCCTGCTGCGTCTGCCGGCGCATCCGCCGGCGGTGGTGCTGCCCAAGGCGCGCGCAATCCCGTCCGGTGTCCAGCGCATGCGCCCGGCGCCGAAGCTGCCTTCGCTGCTTGCCGAATCGCAGTTCAGCCGGCGCGCCGAAGTGGACCGGCCCGCAGCGTCGAATCAACCGTGTCCGCGCGGCCCGGCGATGCCGGCTGCGGTCCACGCTGCCCGGAGCAGCGAGCACGAAGCCGCGGCGCTTCCGGCTGCGATCGCAGCAGCCGTGACTGCGCCCGTTTCAGCACCTCGCGCTGGCGACTGGCTCGGCGAGGTGTCCGTCTTGCATGCCCGGTTCCTCGAAGAGAGCGCGCGAGCGCAGCAGCAGTTCCTCGCGTTCCGACAGTCGGCTCTGCAGAGTCTGGCGCGCGCGGCAGGAGTCGGTGGAACGGTGGGCGAAGTGCGTTCCATGCCCGCGCCGCCCGCCTTCGTGCCGCCAGCTGCGCCAGCCGTTGCGCCCCTGCTGCGCCCTGTTCCGCCGTTGCCTTCGGTGTCTGCAACGGCGGCCAGCGCCAATCACGTGCCGAGCGAGCCCGCGACACCCTTGGTGGTCTCAGCCGAGGGTTCGGAACCTGCGTTCGCTGCCGATCGGGAAGTCGGGCAGAAACGCGACGCTTCGCCGAGACCCGGCCCGCGGCTCGACCGCGCCCAGCTCGAAGTCCACGCCAGTGGGCGGATCTCGGAGATCTACGGGCCGCAGTTTGCCGGGCAGGATCACTTCATCCGGCAGGTACGCATGCCCGAGCCGCCGCTCTTGCTCGCCGACCGCGTGGTGGGCATCGAGGGCGAAGCGGGCAAGCTTGGCAAGGGATGCATCTGGACCGAAACGGACGTCGGGTCCCAGGATTGGTATCTGCACCATGGCTACATGCCTGCCGGCGTGATGATCGAAGCCGGTCAGGCCGATCTGATGCTGATTTCCTGGCAGGGCATCGACAACCTCAACCGCGGCGAACGCGTGTACCGCCTGCTCGGCTGCGAACTGACCTACCACGGCGATCTGCCCAAGGTCGGCGAGCGCCTGGAGTTCGAAATCAGCCTGGATGGCCACGCCGCCCAGGGCGATGTGCGCCTGATGTTCTTCCACTACGACTGCATGAACGGTGGGCGCCGCCAGCTCAGCGTGCGCGCCGGCCAGGCCGGGTTCTTCACCGACGCGGAGCTCGCCGAATCGGCTGGATGCCTCTGGCGGCCGGAAGATCAGGAAATCCGCACCGACGCGCGGGTCGATGCGCCGGTTCGACTCACCACGCATCGATCATTCGATCGCGCTGCGCTGGAGCGCTTCGCCGAAGGAGGCGCGGCGGATTGCTTCGGCGAGGGTTTCGCGTTCGCGCGCACGCACACGCGAAGTCCGTCGATCCATGGCGGTCGCATGCTGCTGCAGGACCGCATCACCGACTTCGACGCCTCTGGCGGTCCGTGGGGACGCGGCTACCTCCGCGCCGAGCTGGATATCCGTCCCGACCTCTGGTTCTTCGACGGCCACTTCAAGAACGACCCGTGCATGCCCGGCACCTTGATGTTCGAGGGCTGCCTGCAGATGATGGCGTTCTATCTGGCGGGCTGCGGTTTCACCCTGCAACGCGATGGCTGGCGCTTTCAGCCGGTGCCCGACGAACCGTACAAGCTGCAGTGCCGCGGTCAGGTCATTCCGTCCTCGAAGCAGCTGGTCACCGAGATCTTCGTCGAGGAAGTGCACGAGGGTCCGGTGCCCACGTTGTATGCCGACCTGCTGTGTACCGTGGACGGACTCAAGGCCTTCCACGCTCGCCGCGTCGGCGTGCAACTGGTCCCCGACTGGCCGCTGGACAACCTGTTGCGCGCGCAGCCGCTGCCGCCTGACCATCGTGCCTGCGCGGTGGTGGACGGATTCCGATTCGACCAGCGCGCCCTGCTGGCCTGCGCGGTGGGTCGGCCG
This sequence comes from Lysobacterales bacterium, assembly GCA_020442465.1. GTDB lineage: Bacteria > Pseudomonadota > Gammaproteobacteria > Xanthomonadales > Xanthomonadaceae > Pseudomarimonas. Next base: position 56,242 of record JAGRJY010000086.1, on the reverse strand, counting down.
AGCGAAGCGTTCGGGCCGATGTATCGGCGTTTCGATGCGCCGGGTCGCGTGCCGCGTTTGCCGACCCCGCCGTACCACTTCATCAGCCGCATCGCCGAGATCGAAGGGCCGATCGGCGCAATGAGGGTCGGCGCGCGCGTCGTCGCCGAGTACGACGTCCCGAGGTCGGTGTGGTACTTCGATGAGAACGGCTGCGCCCGCATGCCGTTTGCGGTGCTGCTCGAAGTGGCCCTGCAGCCCTGCGGCTGGCTGGCGAGCTATGTCGGCTCGGCCCTTACGGTCGATGGCGAGCTGGGATTCCGCAATCTCGATGGCGAAGGCGAGGTGCTGGCCGAGCTTGCGCCGGGCTGCGGCACGATCAGCACGGAAGTGCGGTTGACCGACGTCTCGGCGATGGGCGGCATGATCATCCAGAATTTCCAGGTCGAATGCCGGATGGGCGAGCAGCCGGTCTACCGACTTCGAACCGTATTCGGTTTCTTTCCTCCGGAGGCGTTGGCGGCCCAAGCCGGTTTGCCGAAACTGGATACCCAGTTCGAGCTGCTGGGGCGGGCATCGAACTGCCACGCGGACCTGTCGGCCGCGAAGACCGAGGCCGCGCTGCGGTTGCCGGGTTCGATGCTGCGCATGATCGATCGGGTCGAGGGCTTCTGGCCTGGGGCCGGCGCCGCCGGACTGGGCCAGCTGCGTGCGGTGAAGTGGGTCGACAGCGACGAGTGGTTCTTCAAGGCGCACTTCTTCCAGGATCCGGTGCAACCCGGTTCGCTGGGGCTCGAGGCCATGCTGCAGTTGCTGCAGTGGTACCTGCTCGAGACCGGTGCCGGCGAGGGCTTGCGTGCGCCGCGCTTCCAGTCGATCGGCACGGCCCGTGCGCATCGCTGGAAGTACCGCGGCCAGGTGCTGCCGCACCACGCCACGGTGCACACGACCATGGAAATCAGCGAGTGCGGGTCCGATGCGCTCGGCCGTTATGCGACCGCGACGGCCAGCCTGTGGGCGGACGGTCAACGGATCTATGAGGCGGAAGGCCTGTGCGTTCGGGTCATGGAGGGTGGGTAACCGCCTGCAGTAGCCGACGTGGCGTGACGCGATTGGACGGGCGGCTTTCGTCCGACGTGAGCCGACTCCAGCGATGGTCATGAGGCGGTGCGGCCTGCCCTGCGGCAGCACGGGGCGCCGCAGCTCAAGTCCGGCATCCGCCAGGTGCTGCGTCGGCAGGGTGCCGTTGCGCAGGCGCGCGGAAGGGGATTCCCTTCGGGGAAGGTTTCCGCTATCCTTTCGCGTTCACTGCGCCCAGCCGTGGGCGGTTGACCTCACCCAGAACTACAGAGCATACCTATGGTCAAGATCCGTCTGACCCGTGGCGGCGCCAAGAAGCGTCCCTTCTATCACGTCATCGTTACCGACCAGCGCAACAAGCGCGACGGTCGTGCCATCGAGCGCGTGGGTTTCTACAATCCGGTGGCGGCGGGCAACGACCCGCGTCTGCAGCTCGACACTGCACGCATCCAGCATTGGCTGGGTCACGGCGCGCAGATGACCGACAAGGTCCGCGACCTGTACAAGCAGGCTTCCGCCGCAGCCTGAGTCAAATCGGAGCCGGTGCGCTGATTGCGCCACCGGTTCCTCGCCAGCCCGAGACGCGCCGATGAATACGCCTGCGGATCGCATCCTGCTGGGCGAAGTCGTCGGCGTGTTCGGTGTGCAGGGGCAGCTCAAGCTGCGCTCCCACACCGACCCGCCTGATGCGCTGGCCCGGTACAAGACCTGGTTCGTGACCCATCGGGGTCGGGAAGTGCAGATGTCCCGGCCGCGCTGTCGCGTGCACGGCAAAGGGCTCGTCGCCACGTTTCCGTACGTCGCTGACCGGGACGCCGCGGAGTCGTGGGTTGGCGCACAAATCTGGGTTGAGCGATCTGCCCTGCCCAAGCTTCCCCAGGGCGAGTACTACTGGGCCGATCTGGAGGGTCTTTCGGTCGAGACCGTCGAGGGCGTGGTTCTGGGTGTGGTATCGCACCTGTTTGCGACCGGCGCCAATGACGTCGTCGCGGTCAAGGGCGAGCGGGAGCGGCTTATTCCGTTCGTGCAGCCCGACGTGATTCGATCGATCGATCTCGCGCAAGAGCGCATGGTGGTCGACTGGGATCCCGAGTTCTGATGTCTGCCGCGCCGCGTATCGACGTGCTCGGGCTGTTTCCCGAGTGGATCCGGCAGTTCACCGAGATCGGTGTGGTCGGCCGGGCGATGCGACGCAGGTTGCTGCACTGCGAGGCGTGGCAGCTGCGCGATTTCGCCGACGACGTGCATCGCACGGTGGATGACCGGACCTACGGCGGTGGACCGGGCATGGTCATGTTGATCGAGCCGCTGCGGCGCGCCCTGACGGCGATTCGCGCGGCGGATCCCCGGCCTGCCCACACGATCTATCTGTCTCCGCAGGGTCGGGTGCTCGATCAGGCCAAGGTGAGGGAGCTCGCATCCCGTCCGCGTCTGGTGCTGTTGTGTGGACGCTACGAAGGTGTCGATGAGCGATTGCTCGACGCGGAAGTCGACGAAGAGATTTCGATCGGCGACTACGTCTTGTCCGGCGGCGAGCCTGCCGCCTGCGTGCTGATCGATGCAGTCGGTCGGCTTGTCGAGGGCGCCTTGAATGACCCGGCCTCGGCAGCTCAGGACAGTTTCGAGGACGGGTTGCTCGACTGCCCGCACTTCACCCGGCCGGAACAGCACGAACTGGGTACGGTGCCGGCAGTGCTGACCTCCGGTGACCACAAGGCGATTGCCCGCTGGCGGCGACAGCAATCGTTGGGGCGAACCTGGCAGCGGCGGCCCGATCTGCTTGAAAAAATCGCATTGAGCCGGGCGGATCAGGCCCTGCTTGACCAGTTTCGACTGGACCTTCAGCAGACAGAGCCGGACGCAGACTGATCCGCGGCGTTGCGGCATGGGCGCCGGGCACAATGGATTGGGTTTCGAACGCGTAACCCTGTTGAAATGAGACAAATCTTCGGGTTATCATGCCCGACTTTCCGACGCATCCGCGCGCTCGCGCGGAGCACGACTCCAGCAGAACGGCATCCGTTCAAGAACAACATACGGTCGGTGCAATCATGAACAAGCTCCTCCAGGAATTCGAAGCCGAGCAGATGCAGCGCACGCTGCCGGAATTTGGCCCGGGCGACACCGTCGTGGTGAACGTCAAGGTCAAGGAAGGCAACCGTGAGCGCGTACAGGCTTACGAAGGCGTCGTGATCGCCAAGCGCAACCGCGGCCTGAACTCTGCGTTCACCGTGCGCAAGATGTCGCACGGCACCGGCGTCGAGCGCGTATTCCAGACCTTCTCGCCGACCATCGACTCGGTCGAAGTGAAGCGTCGCGGCAAGGTGCGCGCTGCCAAGCTGTACTATCTGCGTGGCCTGGAAGGCAAGGCTGCCCGCATCAAGGAAGACCTGTCGGCCCGCTGAGCCCGACTCGTCGCCTGATTCGAAACGGCCGCGCAAGCGGCCGTTTTCGTTTCCGGAGTTCCACGCCGGCGAAGGTGTCGAACCGGTTCTGCTGACCCCTCGTCCGTCGGCCTGCTTTGATGTCACGGCGGCCCGACCCATGCATCGAAGTGCTTGCATCGATGCGTTCGGGTCGATGCCGTGCAGTGGAAGACATCGGGGCGTCGCCATGGTGTCGGCGCTCTCGTGCGGTCGTCCGTACGTGCTTCCGCAGCGGTATTCCGATGTCGTCGACCCGGGACGGGTGCGGATGGTTTTCCTCCGCGCATCACCCATCTCGGCGGGCCATTCGTCGGGCTCCCGGTCGGGTCGGAAGACCGATCCTCCTTGAAAAGCGCGCCTGTGGACCCATCTTCGCCGCAGTGCTTTTCTCACGGGGACGCCCATGACCACGGCCGTTGAGTCGTTCAAGTTCGAAGCCGAAGTGCAGCAGGTGCTGCACCTCGTCATCCATTCGCTGTATTCCAACCGCGACATCTTTCTGCGCGAGCTGGTGTCGAATGCCTCCGACGCCTGCGACAAGCTGCGCTTCGAAGCGCTGCAGAACGCCGACCTCTATGGCAGCCAATCCGAGCTGCGGATCGACATCGATGCCGACGAAGACGCCAAGACGCTGACCATCCGCGACTCGGGCATCGGCATGAGCCGCGAGGAGCTGATCGACAATCTCGGCACGATCGCGCGATCGGGCACGAAGAAGTTCCTCGATCAGCTCAGCCAGGGTCAGAAGGCCGACGCCAATCTCATTGGCCAGTTTGGCGTGGGGTTCTATTCCGCCTTCATCGTGGCCGACAGGGTCACTGTCGAGACTTGCCGCGCCGGTGCGCAGGAAGGCTGGCGCTGGGTGTCCGATGGCACCGGCGAATACACGCTGGAAGCGGTGGACGATCTGCCGCGTGGCACCCGCATCACCCTGCACTTGAAGGACGATGCGCACGAATACCTGCAGACCTGGAAGCTGCGTTCGCTGATCACGACCTGGTCGGATCACATCGCCTTCCCGATCAGCGTGCCGAAACTGGAGGACGGCAAGCCAACCGACGAGCGCGAGACGGTCAATCAGGCTTCGGCACTGTGGACGCGTCCGAAATCGGAATTGAACGACGAGGACTACCAGACCTTCTACAAGCACGTCAGCCACGACTTCAACGAGCCGATGGCATGGACGCACAACCGCGTCGAAGGCAATCAGAACTTCACGTCCCTGCTGTACGTGCCGAGGAAGGCGCCGTTCGACTTCATGTTCAACCGCGACGAACGCAAGGGTCTGCGCCTGTACGTGAAGCGCGTCTTCATCATGGACGCCGCGGAGCAGATGCTCCCGGCGTATCTCCGTTTCGTGCGCGGCGTGGTCGATTCCGACGACTTGCCGTTGAATGTGTCTCGAGAGCTGCTGCAGAACACCCGACAGCTGGACAAGCTGAAGTCGGCGCTGACCCGGCGTGTGCTCGACCTGCTTGATCGGGTTGCAGGCGAGGAGACCGACAAGTACGTGGGCTTCTGGGAAGAATTCGGGCCGCTGCTCAAGGAGGGCGTCGCGGAGGACCATGCCAATCGTGAGCGCATCGCCAAGCTGCTGCGCTTTGCTTCGACGCGCAGCGAGAAAGCGACCGACCTGACTTCGCTGGACGACTACATCGCGCGGATGAAACCCGAGCAGAAGGAAATCTTCTACCTCACGGCCGACGGTTGGAATGCGGCACGGAACAGCCCGCAGCTGGAGGCATTGAAGGCGCGTGAGGTCGAGGTGCTGTTGCTGCACGAGCGTATCGACGAATGGATGATCGGCTACCTGCAGGAATACGCCGGCAAGTCGCTGAAGAGCGTGGCCAAGGGCGAGCTGGACCTGGACGCCCTCGGGGAACCGGCTGACAAGGCCGAACGCGAGGAGTTGAAGAAGGCTTCCGGCGATACGGTGAAGAAGCTCAAGGACCTGCTCGGAGAGCGCGTCAAGGACGTGCGCGTGTCGGATCGTCTGACTTCGTCGCCGTCCTGCCTGGTCATCGAGGACCAGGACATGGCCCTGCACATGCAGCGGCTGCTCAAGGCGGCCGGGCATGAGGCGCCTTCGTCGCAGCCGGTGCTCGAGATCAACCCGGCGCATGGTCTCGTACAGCGACTTGGTGAGAACGGTGACGATGCCACTTCGCAGGACCTCGCCCTGCTGCTGTTCGAACAGGCACAGCTCGCCGAAGGTGCCGCACTCGACGACCCGGCAGGATTCATCGCCAGAGTGAATCGCGCGATCTTGCGATAGCCCGAAGGCGGGGTCATCCTCGTTGTCGAGGATTCATGCGATGCGAGGGTGAAGGTGAATGCTAGGGTGATGGCGCACCGTGCCGGAATCGCGATGCTCGTCTGGGCGGGCATCGCGAACGGCGTGAGCTCGGCGCCGACCGGCTGGATGCCGGAGCAAACCTTCGCGGACTACTCACCGTTGGCCGCCAAGTGGGAATATGCCCGGCGCATCTTCTCGCCGACCACGCTGGATCGACTGCAGCGTTTCGAACGCGCGTCCGGCGTCGTCGCCGTCGAACACACGGTGGACCTCGCGAAGGAGCGTTTCGATCTCTTCGTGCCGGGCAAGCAGCCAGAAGGCGGATACGGCCTGCTGGTGTTCAACTCGCCCATGCCGATCGCCATGCCGCTGCATCCGGACTGGAAACGCGAACTGTCGCGACGCGGCATCATCTGGGTGTCTTCCTACCGGTCCGGCAACCAGCAGAACTACATCGAGCGCAGGTTGCCTTTGGCCCTGCACGGATACGAGCACGTCGTACAGCATTATCCGGTCAATCCGGAGCGGGTGTACGTCGGCGGTTTCTCCGGGGGCTCGCGCGTCGCCGAGCGGTTGGCTGTCGCATTCTCCGACGTGTTCCGCGGCGTGATGCTGGTCGGTGGAGCCGATCCGATCGGCGAAGAGGCGGGCCCGATTCCTTCACCACGCGAACTCATGCGCCTGTTCCAGACCCGCACCAAGGTGGTCTTCGCCACCGGCGGCGAAGATCTGCCGAATCGCGCCAAGGACGAACGCTCGCGGGAGAACTTCGAGCGTCTCTGTGTGGCCCACGTCGACATCGCCTGGGTGCCGCGCATCGGCCACTGGGTGCCCGACCGGCGCGGGCTCGACAAGGCGCTGGACCTGCTTGAACGTCCGGTGCCACCGGTAGGCGCGGAACACGCCGCCTGCATGCAGCAGCTCGACGCGGAGGTCGATGCAGCCTTCGCCGACGTGCAGCGGATGGCGGATTCGGGTCGCGAGGCCGAGGCGGGCTCGGCGCTGGGCGCGCTCGAAGACCGATTCGGCGGATTGCTGCCCGACGCCGTGGTACCGCTCGGGCGTACACTTTCGGCCCATATGCAGCAACACAACCCATCGCCTTGAGCGCGGCGGATTCCGACGAGGTCAGGCTCGACGTCTGGCTGTGGGCAGCACGGTTCTTCAAGACCCGCACGCTGGCGAAGGAAGCGGTGGAGCTGGGTCGCATCCAGGTCGACGGCCAGACGGCGCACAAGCCGGCGCGACGCGTGCGGGAGAAGACCCGGTTGATCATCGACCGCGCTGGCGAGCGCTTCGAAGTGCTGGTGGTGGGCGTGAGCGAGCAGCGCGGGCCGGCGACGGTGGCGCAGGCGCTCTACGTCGAATCGGAAAGCTCCGTGCAGGCGCGCGAGGTTGCGCGTGCGCAGCGTCGCGCCGAGCAGGCGGGCTTTCGCCCGCCACCCGTTCGGCCGGACAAGCAGGCGCGGCGCAAGATCCAGTCGCTGCAGAAGCCGAACAAGCTGCCGCCCTGGTTTCCCGGGCAATAGGTCGGCGTGGGTCGCCGAGCCGGGTACGGGATCCTTTCATCCGGTGTCAAATCCCGGACATCCGATCGGCCATCGGCGCAGCTCCCGCGCCGGCGCGCGCGGCGCGCAAAGGACTATGCTTGCCATCCGCAAGGCGTATCCGTCCGCCTCCGGCGAGGACCACTCCCATGACTTTCCAGCCACACGGCGAGCTCAGGATCAGCGTCGAATACCCGCTGCTGATTTCGCATGCGCGTGGTCCATGGAACCGCGAACTCGTCGTGCTCTGGCGCAAGCAGGCGCTGGCCCACGCGCAAGCGATGCAACGCCTCGGGCCCTGGGTCGGCGTCGGCGTGATGCGCGGCTCGATGACCTGCACCCTGGACGCGCTGGCCCTGCATCGCGAGACCGCTGAGTACATGGTCGCCGAGCTCGGCGCTGTCGGATCGGCGCATGTGGCCGGGCCCGAGGTCGAGGGCTACGCGATGATGCGCGGCGTCTTCGACCGCATGTTCGACGGCGTGTGCCCGCACGCCCACTTCGACCGGCTCGAGGATGTGCGTCCCTGGGCCGAGCAACTGCTTGATCGCCGGGTTCAGTCGTCCTCGGACAGGTAGACCGGCGTGCTGGGTGCGCGGCGGAACTGGAAGATCAGGTGGGTCTCGATGTGGTCGACTTCGGACCGCTCGGTGAACGCCGACAGGGCAAAGTGACGCAAGTGCTCGCTGTCGCGCACACCCACATGGACAAGGAAATCGTCCGCGCCGGCGACGTGGTAGAACGCGATCACCTCGGGCAGCTGCAGCAGGTGTTCGTGAAAGCTGTCGACCAGCGCGCGGGAATGTCGAGCGAGACGTACAGCGACCAGGGCCTGCAGGCCGATGCCGACGGCATGGGGGTTGAGCTCGGCCCGATAGCTGTCGATGACCCGTGCTTCGCGCAGCCGCCGAATCCGTTCCAGCGCGGTGGACGGCGCAATACCGGTTTTTTCCGCGAGTTCCTTGTTGGTCAGCCGCGCATTCTTCTGCAGGAGTCGCAGCAAGGCGAAGTCGGTTCGGTCGAGGTGCATCGCGGATGCTCCGGTGCGAAATATTATTCGGAAAGGACAATCAAGGCGGAATTATCCACAAAATTGGCCCACCTCACCGAAGGATGGCGCCATGAACCGTCTCGAGACCGTAGCTGTGCACGCCGGCAAGGAAGATCTTGTTCGCCTGGGGGTGCATGCGGTGCCGATTGATCTGTCCTCGACCTATCCGGTGCGCGATCTCGACGAGGGCACCGCCAGTCTGGATGCACTGGTGGCGGGGGAGGGCAGCGCGGCCAATTCCATCTATGCGCGCTTGCACAATCCGACCGTGGCGCGCTGCGAGCGCGCGATCGCCGAACTCGAAAAGGCTGAAGCCTGCGTCGCGTATGCATCGGGCATGGCAGCGTTGACTGCCGTGCTGCTGGCGGCGCAGTCGCGGGGCAGACACGTGCTGGTGGTGCGCCCCATCTACGGCACATCGGATCACCTGTTGGCGAGCGGTCTGCTCGGCATGGAGGCCGAGTTCGTGCTCGCCGAAGACGTGCAGACCTCGCTGCGGCCCGACACCGCATTGGTGATTATCGAAACGCCAGCCAACCCGACCGTGGACCTGGTGGATATTCGCGCCGTGGTGGCCGACGCCGGCAGCGTGCCCGTGCTGGTCGACTCGACCTTCGCGACGCCGGTCCTGCAGAACCCGCTCGCGCTCGGCGCCACCTACGTCATGCACAGCGCGACCAAGTTCCTCGGCGGGCACGGCGACGTTGTCGCCGGGGTGATCTGCTGCGCGGACGAACTGGCGAAGCCGCTGCGCACCATGCGTGCGGCCACCGGCAGCATCCTGCATCCGTTCGCTGCGTACCTGCTGCATCGGGGCCTGGCTACGCTTGCCCTGCGCGTCGAGCGCGCGCAGGCCAACGCCATCGAGTTGGCCCAGCGCCTGGCGGCGCACGCCGCTGTCGGCAAGGTGTTCTATCCGGGTCTCGGCACGGTGCGCAATGCAGAGCTTTGTCGAAGCCAGATGCGCGGTCCGGGCAGTTTGATGGCGTTCGAGGTGCGCGACGGTCGCGAGGCAGCTGCGCGCGTGATGCAGCACGTCTCGCTGATCACTCCAGCGGTGAGTCTCGGCTCCGTCGACACGCTGATCCAGCATCCGGCCGGACTCACCCACCGCGTGGTCGACCCCGAAACCCAGGCGCGCACCGGCATCACCGCGGGTCTTATGCGGCTGTCGGTGGGCATCGAGCACGTCGAGGACGTATGGGTCGACCTCGAACAAGCGCTGGCGGCAACCGCGACGGCCAAGCTTCCTCGGGCTGCCTGACGCGAGCAGGCCGCGGCTCGCTTCCCCGCCATGCTGCACTGCGATAACCTGCGCGGTCTTTCTTCAAGGGCGGCCGAGCGCCGATCCGTGGCATGCACGAGCAGAACGACATCGAGCAGTACGATCCGCGAGCGGTAGAAGACGCGGCGCAGGCATTCTGGGGTGAGCACAAGGCGTTCGAGGTGGTCGAAGACCCTTCGCGCCCGAAGTACTACTGCCTGTCGATGCTGCCGTATCCGTCGGGTGCGCTGCACATGGGTCACGTGCGCAATTACACGATCGGCGACGTGATCAGCCGGCATCGCCGCATGCTCGGCTACAACGTGCTGCAGCCGATGGGCTGGGATGCCTTCGGCCTGCCGGCCGAGAATGCGGCGATCAAGAACAAGACTGCGCCCGCGAAGTGGACCTACGCGAACATCGCGCACATGAAGTCGCAGCTGCAGACGCTGGGCTACGCCATCGACTGGACCCGCGAGTTCGCCACCTGTCGGCCCGACTACTACCAGCACGAGCAGCGCATGTTCGTGCGGCTGTTCAAGAAGGGCCTGGTCTACCGCAAGAACGCGGTGGTGAACTGGGATCCGATTGATCAGACCGTGCTGGCCAACGAGCAGGTCATCGATGGCCGCGGCTGGCGCTCGGGGGCGCTGGTCGAGAAGCGCGAGATTCCCCAGTGGTTCCTCAAGATCACCGCGTACGCCCAGGAATTGCTCGATGAGATGGACAAGCTGGATGGCTGGCCGGATTCGGTCAAGACCATGCAGCGCAACTGGATCGGTCGCAGCGAAGGTCTGGAGATCGACTTCGCCGTCGAGAACTCGGACGAAGTGGTGCGCGTGTTCACCACCCGCCCCGACACCCTGATGGGTGTGACCTACATGGCGGTCGCGGCCGAGCATCCGCTCGCCCAGCGTGCGGCCGAAAGCAATGCCGAACTCGCTGCCTTCATCGCCGAGTGCAAGCGCGGCGGCACCACCGAGGCCGAACTCGAGACACAGGAAAAGCGCGGCGTGGCGACCGGCGTCTACGGACTCCATCCGGTCAGCGGCGAGCGCGTGCCGATCTGGGTCGCGAACTTCGTGCTGATGGGCTACGGCACTGGTGCGGTCATGGCGGTGCCCGGTCATGACGAACGCGACTTCGAGTTTGCGACCAAGTACGGCCTGCCGATCACCCAGGTCATCGCCGTCAGCGACGCTGCAGGCGAAGCGGGTGACGAGACGCACTACGACGTGACCCAGTGGAAAGACTGGTACGCCGACAAGACCGATCCGCGGATGCGGGTGGTGAACTCTGGCGTGCTGGACGGGCTCGATTACAGGGGCGCGTTCGACAAGATTGCCGAAGTGCTGGGCAGCAAGGGCGAGCGACGGGTGAACTACCGTCTGCGCGACTGGGGTGTGTCACGTCAGCGCTACTGGGGCTGCCCGATCCCGATGATCCTGTGTGCATCCTGTGGCGACGTGCCCGTGCCCGAGGACCAGCTCCCGGTCGTGCTGCCCGAGGACGTCGCCGACGCGTTCGCGCAGGGCACGGTGATCTCGCCGATCAAGGCCGACCCCGAGTGGCGCAAGTGTGTCTGCCCGCAGTGTGGCGGCGCGGCCGAGCGCGAGACCGACACCTTCGACACCTTCATGGAGTCGAGCTGGTACTACGCGCGCTACACCTCGCCGGGCGCGTCCGACATGGTCGACGAGCGGGCGAACTACTGGCTGCCGGTCGACCAGTACATCGGCGGTATCGAGCACGCGATCCTGCACCTGATGTACTTCCGCTTCTACCACAAGCTGTTGCGTGATACCGGCTTCGTCAGTTCCAACGAGCCGGCGACCAACCTGCTGTGTCAGGGCATGGTGATTGCAGAAACGTTCTTCCGCGACGCCGCCGACGGCTCGAAGGACTGGATCAACCCTGCCGACGTCGACGTGCAGCGTGACGACAAGGGACGCGTAACCGGCGCCGTGCTGAAGGCGGATGGACAGCCGGTGCACATCGGTGCCACCGAGAAGATGTCGAAGTCGAAGAACAACGGCGTTGATCCGCAGGTCATGGTCGACAAGTTCGGTGCCGACACGGTGCGCCTGTTCTCGATGTTCGCGGCGCCGCCTGACCAGAGCCTGGACTGGAATGAGGCGGGCGTGGAGGGCATGGCACGTTTCCTGCGCCGCCTCTGGACCCAGGTACAGAAGCACGTCGCCGGAGGCGCGGTCGACGCGCTCGACCCCGCCGCGTTGAACGCCGAACAGAAGGCGCTGCGCCGCAAGCTGCACGAGACGATCGACAAGGTCGGCGACGACTACGCACGCCGTTACACCTTCAACACCGCCATCGCCGCGGTGATGGAACTGGTCAATGCGCTGATGAAGGCGGCCGACGACGGCAGCGCCCAGTCGCGCGCGGTGGCACATGAAGCCTGGACGGCGATCGCGCTGATGCTCAATCCGATCGTGCCGCACATCTGCCATGCACTGTGGCAGGCGTTGGGCCGTGGCCAGTCGTTGCTCGAGAATGAGTCCTTCCCGAAGGCTGACCCGGACGCGCTCAAGCGCGACGCGGTGATCCTCGCCGTGCAGGTCAACGGCAAGCTGCGCGGCCAGATTGAAGTGGCGGTGGATGCGCCGCGCGAGTCGATCGAAGTCCAGGCCCAGGCGGAACCGGGTGTCGCACGATTCCTCGAGGGGCATGCGGTGCGCAAGGTCATCGTCGTGCCGGGTAAGATCGTCAACATCGTGGCCGCGCCGGCCTGACCGACGAGCCGCGCCTGACCGTAGAAGGAGTGGAGAGCATGCGCTTCGTCCGACGATGGATCGTCCTTGCCGCCATGGCCCTGCTGCTCGGCGCCTGTGGCTTCCGCCTCGCCCGTGAGGTGGTGTTGCCCGGCGACATGCGGCAGCTTCAGGTGCAGACACCGGATGCTTTCGGCGTGCTGCAGACCGAGCTCGAGCGCGCGTTGTCGCGTTCCGGTGCCGTGCTCGATGGTGGGGCGGGCTCCGCCACGCTGCTGGTCAGCCAGGCCGAGCTGACTACCCGCCCCCTGTCGATCGGACCTGACGGCCGGGTGCAGGAGTTTGCCCTGGTTTATCAGGTGTCCTTCAGCCTGCTCGATGCCCAGGGCCAATCCAGGATCAGCGAGGAGTCGCTCGAGCTGCAGCGTGACTACCGCTTCGATGCCGGGCAGACGCTGGGCTCGCCCGCCGAGGAGGCGCTGGTACGCGAAGAGCTGGAACGGCAGATGGCGGCGGCGGTGATGCGTCGCCTGGACGCCTACTTCCGCGGCGGTTGAGCCAGCGCGGCACGGTTGCCGCGCCCGGCCCTCACGCGCATCATCGAACCCGTGCAGGTTTCTCCCTCGCAACTCGACAAGCGCCTCGGCTCCGGTCCGTTGGCGCCGATCTATCTCGTGGCCGGCAACGAGGACCTGATTCGCATCGAAGCGGCGGATGCCATCCGCGCCGCTGCGCTGCGGCAGGGGCATGAGCGTACCGTTTTCGACGTCGCCTCCGGGTTCGACTGGCAGGGTTTTTCTGCGGAGACGGCAGCGCTTTCGCTGTTTTCCTCCCGCCGCCTGCTGGAGGTTCGTTTGCCCACGGGCAAGCCCGGCGCGGCGGGCGCTGCAGCCATCGAGGCGTTCTGCGCGACGGTGCCGCCCGACTTCTGCGTGCTGATCGTGGCCGGCGAGTGGAGCAAGCAGCACGATGCTGCCTGGTCGCGCACGGTCGAGCAGACCGGCGTCGTCGTATGGGCCACTCCCCTGCGCAGCGGAGAGTTGCCGCACTGGATGCACGCACGCCTGCAGGCGGCCGGGGTGGAGGTGGAGCGCGAGGCGCTCGCCATGTTGGTGGAGCGTGTCGAGGGCAACCTGCTGGCTGCCGCGCAGGAAATCGACAAGCTGGCGATGTTGGCGGCCGGGAAGAAACTGGGCTGGGACCAGATCGAGGCCTGGGTCGCCGACAGCGCGCGGTTCTCGGTATTCGGCATGACCGAAGCCGCCATGGCTGGCGATGCCGCCCGGGCATTGCGCATCGTGCGCGGTCTGCGCGCGGAAGGCGAAGCGGTCGTGCCGGTGATGAACTGGCTGGCCGGTCAGGTGCAATTGCTCGGGCAGGTTTCCGATGCCTTGGCTGCCGGTCAGCAGGCGGACCGCGCCATGCAGGAGGCCGGCATCTGGAGTTCACGTCAGGGCCAGTTCCGCCAGGCGATGAAGCGGCTCGGGCCGAAGGGCTGTCAGCGGGTGCGTGCGGCCTGCGCCAGGCTTGACCTGACCAGCAAGGGTCGAGGCACCGAGGACCCGTGGATCCTGATCGAGCGAATCCTGCTCGCGTTGGCCGAGCGTCGCGGGATCGAGTTGCTCATCGCGGCATGAGCGGCGTCGCGCAGCTCGTCTACGGCGGAACCTTCGACCCCGTGCATCGCGGCCATCGGGCCTGCGCCGAGCAGGCTTGCGCCTTGTTCGAGGGCGCGGTGCTGCGTCTGATTCCCTGTGCCGACCCGCCCCATCGACGTCGACCGCAGGCGTCCGCCGAACACCGGGCGCGCATGCTCGAGCTGGCATTCGCCGACTGGCCTGCGGCGCATGTCGACCGGCGCGAGATGCGCCGCGCCGGACCGAGCTACACCGTCGATACGCTCCGCGCATTGCGTGCAGAGTTCGGATCCGAAGTGCCCATGATTCTGATGCTCGGCATCGATGCGGCGGTGGGCTTGCCCTCGTGGCACGAAACCGAGGCGCTGGCCCGGCTGAGTCATCTGCTTGTGCTGCAGCGGCCGGGCATCGACGCGGTGCCGCCCTACGCGCAGCTGGGCTGGTCCGAGGCGGCTGCTCCCGAGGAGCTGCTGCAGTCGGCGTGCGGTCGAATCTGGCAGACGCCGGCACCGGTGTCCTCCGCCTCGTCGACGGCCATCCGCGCTGCCCTGGGCGAGGGGGAGTGCAGCCCGGTCGATCTCGATCCCGGGGTGGCCGCCTATATCGTCAGGCACCAGCTCTACGGCGCCCATGGCGGGTAGATCCTCCCTGGTCATCAACTGGACCTATACTGTGCACGGAGCCTGCCGGGGCCGGTCCTTGGGGGCGCCCGTGTCACCCCGACCGCCGATGAGGAGTTCTGCCACTTGACCAACCGAGCCGCCCTGCCAGCCCGACCGAAACCCCAACGCCAACAGCCCGATTCCGCCCGCCTGCTCGGCATCGTTCATGCCGCGCTCGAAGATCTCAAGGCCAAGGAATCCCGCGACATCGATGTGCGAGGCAAGACCAGCGTCACCGATTTCATGGTGATCACCTCGGGCACCTCGTCGCGACACGTCAAGTCGATTGCCGACGAAGTCATCAGGAAGGCCAAGGATGCCGGCGTGCCGCCCATGGGGGTAGAAGGTGAGCGGGAAGGTGAGTGGGTGCTGGTGGATCTCGGTGATGTGGTGGTGCACGTGATGCTGCCGCGGACGCGCGAGTTCTACGGCCTGGAAAGGCTGTGGACCGTCGGTGACGCCGACGCTCCGGAACAGCAGGAGCCGGTCGCCGACCAGGCGATGTAGCCGGCGTGCGCGGACGCTTGGTCGCTGTGGGCACCGGCATGCCTTCCTGGGTGCTGGAAGGTCAGGGCGAGTATGCCAAGCGTCTGAGTCACTGGCTGCCGATCGACGTCGTCGAGATCGCGCCCGGCATGCGCGGCAAGGGTCGCAGCGCTGATCGCGCCGTGGCCGACGAGGGCGAACGGGTGCTGGCAGCCCTGCCCAAATCGTGCTGGTGCGTCGCGCTGGATGGCCGCGGCAAACCCTACAGATCGGAGCAGCTGGCCGAGCGCATGGAGTTCTGGCGCGGCTGCGGTCGTGATCCGACCTTTCTGATTGGTGGGCCGGAAGGTCACTCGGCCGCGGTGCTGGAGCGCGCCGACGAGCGCTGGTCGTTGGGGCCGCTGACCTTGCCCCATCCGCTGGTTCGAGTGGTGCTGCTGGAGCAGCTGTATCGGGCGGCGTCGATGCTCGCCAATCATCCGTATCACCGGGGTTGACCCGGCTCCGCGACGCTTCGCCTCAGGCGGCGTCGTGCAGGGCGCGGGCGAGGGCCTCGGGCGCGTAGAACCGCCCCGGTTCGGACTCCAGCACGAGGCTTCTCATTCTTCGGTTCAGGGGCGCATCCAGACCGGTCGATTCGGCCAGACGGATCACCGCGCCGCACAGGTCGTCGATCTCGGTGGCGCGGCCGGCGACGCGATCGTCGTACATCGACGAGCGTGCATCCGGCCGGATGCGCAGCATGCGGGTCGCCAGCGGAACGAAGATCGCGTTGGGCGCAGAGAGAAAGGCAGGCAGCCAATGTGTCGGCAGCGGTGTCACTCTCGCGGGACGAATTCCAGCGCGCCCCATGGCGTCCAGTGCCTCGCGCTGCAGGCCCGCAAGGATCTTGCGACAGCGGCGGTCGAGCAGTTGTTCGCGCAGGGGGAGTCCGGTCAGTGCGTTGACCGGATTGTTGAGATTGAGCAGCAGCTTGCCCCACTGCACCGCGGCCATGTCGTCGCGCAGATCGAGCGGAATGCCGGCTCGTGCGAATGCCGCAGTCCATGACTCGCTCACCGCGTCGCGTGCACACATCAACCTGCCGTCGCTGGCCTGTCGAACGGTGCCGGGCTCGGGAATGATCACGTTGTACGGAACCATGCCCGCCAGCACCGGCGTGCGCGGCGACGCGGCGCGGACCCGACCGGGGTTGTCGACGCCGTTCTGGAACGAAATCAGCGGTGTGCCGGCGAGGTGCGAACGTTCGATGGCTTCGGCCGCTTCGCGGGTGGCGGTGCCCTTGACCGTCAACAGCATCAAACGGGCTTGTGGTGCCTCATCCAGCGACTCGCTCGCTGAGAGCGAGTCGGGCGCGACCGTGCGTTCGGCACCATCCAGTGGGTACAGCTTGAGTCCGCGTGCACGCAGCGCGCCCACGGTGCCAGCGCGGGCAACGAAGTGAACGCGCAGCCCAGACTGGGCGAGCATGCCGCCGACCCAGAGGCCGATCGCACCCGCGCCGAACACCATCACGTCGACCGGTTCGCCCTGCGCCGCGACCGGGCTCAATACGGCAGTCCGAGTCGGCGGAACAGTTTGGCCAGCAGAAAGATCGGTCCGACGAGCAGGTACTGCAGGTCTTCGAAGAACGAGGGCTTCTTGCCCTCGATCTTGTGTCCGATGAACTGGAACACCCAGGTCACCACGAACAGCGCAAGAGCGATCCAGCCTGCGTGCGGCAGCACCGTCAGGCTGGCGAGGCAGGCCACCGCGAACGCCGCCATGACCAGCGTGAACGGCAGCGACAACCGTGCGTAGTACACGATGGCCAATGCCGAAGCGCCTGCGGCGAGGTAGGGGTGAATGACCCAGAACAGCGTCAGCGTGCACCAGACGATGATCGGGACGCAGATCCAGTGAATCAGGACATTGCTCGGATGGCGGTGCGATTCGGCATAGTGGCCGATCAGCCGATCGACCTGGCGGACCTCGCGGCCCAACGCTTCGGAATACATCGTGGCATCCTCCCGGTGCAGTGTTCGGTGTCCACTCTAGGGTGTTAAGAAAATGTCGGCATGAACGGGATAACTGAATAAGACCGGCCGCCTACTCCGGTCGGCACCGAGAATCGACCCTTCGTCACCCGCTGGGCCGACGCGCTGAGACAAGCGCCGACAACAGGTACAATGCGGCGCAGGCTGCCGGTCCGGCTCTGGACCGGTGGGCGCGATCCGACTGCAAGGCATACCAGGAACTCCGCTTGAATAGATTGCTACCGCTGTGTCGCCCGCAGGCCCTGGGCCTCGCCGTCTTCCTTGGTCTCACAGCGAACCTGTCTCTGGCGGCCGAGCCGAATCTCCGCGTGGTCAGCAGCGCCGGCGGCAGCGCGACCACCGAGCGTGTGTTCACGCTGAATTCGCTCGGCTACGCGCCCACCACGCACGTGCTGACGGCGATCACCCGCGCCGGCAACGTCACCTGCGGCGCCGCGGGTGCGACCACCGGCATGAGCGTGAACATCGACGGACGCAGCTATCCGATCATCACGGCCGGGGGGTTGCTGCCGACTGGCCTGACTTCTCCGATCGACTACACCGTGTCCAGCGGCAATGTGTCGCTGGCACTCAATGAGTTGCTCAGCGGCGACTGCGTCACCACCAACGTGTTCGGCACCGGTCAGGGGTCGGGTTCCGATCCGGATGTGTACGACATCCTGTTTCCGGGCCAGGTTACTCGCACGATTGCGCAGCAGGTCTACTACGACGTGAATGCGCGTCGCTTCGATGTGCGCGTGTCCGATCCGATTCTGTGCACGAGCTACGTCAGCACTGGTCTGACCGTCGCGCTGGCCGATCCGAACGACGTGTTCTTCGATATCGGCGCTGCCGAGATGCTGCGCGGCGTCACATCGCTGACTTACAGCCCGGGCACGCTGACCCTGAGCCCGACCGTGACGCAGGTCGGCAGCGGGCCCGCTGTGCAATGCACGACGCCGGGCGCACTCATCCTGCCGACGCCAGGAAGCAGCGGTGGCGGCAGCATCTTCGTCGGCAACTTCGAGGACGGCAGCGCCCTCAGCGCGCCCGATCTCATCGTCACCCTCGAACAGGTGGGCGGCGCGCCGCTTGCCGGAATCAACGCGATTCCGGGTCAGTCGTTCGAGTTCCAGGTCCGCATCGAGAATGTCGGAGAGGCCGCGGCGCAGGGCGTGCGCCTGCGTGAGTTCGTGCCCCTGCCGGGCGGCATCCTGGCCTCGGCCATGGCCCAGGGCGGCGCCGGCGATACCTGCGAGCGCCTTGGCGGTTCGACCTCCAGCTGCGGTCTCGATGGACTGTCGTTCCCGATCCGCGAAGATGGCATGACGGTGGGCGTCGGCGAATCGCTGCTGTTGACGCTGAGCCGTCGTTTCGCCGACGGCGTTTTGCCTGGCCCTGCAGCGGCGATGGGCTATGCCGCGTTCGTGAGTCCGTCCGAGTCTGCCCGGGCGGACGCGAACATCACCGACAACGGCCGCTGGACCACCGCGACGCCGATTTCCAACCAGCCGCCGGTCATCTCGACCATTACGCTGGCCGCCTTCGATGAGGACGGCAGCGGCACCGCGAGCTTCACCGTCACCGATGCGGAAGGCGACCCGGTGGCGACGCCGACCGCGACGTCGAGCAACCAGACGGTGCTGCCGAACGGCAACATTTCGATCACCCCGCTGGGCGGCAACAGCTACCAGCTGATGGTGACGCCGGCCGCCGACCAGAACGGTTCGGTCACGGTGACGGTGTCAGCGACCGATGGCAACTCCGCGCCAGTGACTCGCCAAGTGCCAGTCACGATCAACGCGGTCAACGACCCACCGGACTTCACGTTGGCTTCCAGTGTCATCAACGTGCTCGCGTGCAATCCCTGCTCACCGGTGACCCAGTCTGCATTCGTCACCGACATCGTGCCCGGTCCGCCGACCGCCACTGACGAGGCATCGCAGAACGTCAGCATGGTCCTGCTCGATGACAAGCTGCGCTACATTGATTGCGGCAATATCACTGGCGTGCTCACAGAGAATCCTGCGCTTGGTGCCAGTGCCCCGTTTGCGGTGATCATCCGCCCGGTTTCGGGTCTGTCGACACCGGCGGTGCTGAATTGCACGATCGAGGTCGTCGACGACGGCGTTCCGCCGGAAAGCCGCTCGAAGCCCTTCACGATCATTTACCCCGCCCCGCCTCCTTCCTGATGAGGGAGTGAAGCTGGCGCGATGAAACGCCGGAGCCTGCTCCGGCGTTTTGCATTATGGTGATCGCAGTGACCGCCACGACGACGAACCGCCCCAGTCCGATCCGAGACGCCAGTCTGGCGCACTGGTCGGATTCGCGCGGCGATCGGGCACCGGCGCTGCCGGATGCGCTGATCGCCTGGGCCGAAGAGCGCCTGCAGAGGCAGCCGCTGTCGGCCGGCCGCACGATCGACACCCTGGTCGTGCTGGACCAGCTGAACGCCGACGCGGATACCCTCGCCGCCAGCCTGCTCTTCGATCTCGGTGCGGATCCGTCGTACACCGGGCCGGTGTCGGAGCACGTCCACGGTTTGCTGGATGGCCAGCGCCAGGCGGAAAAGGTCTGGGTGTTGCACGAGGAGCACGGCGGCCGTCAGCGTGCCGAAGGGCTGCGGCGACTCCTGCTGGCCATCGTTCGTGACCTGCGGGTGGTGTGGATTCTGCTCGCCCGCCAGCTCGTGCGCATGCGCAGTGCCAGTCGTGCGGAGCCGGACCAACGGGAAGCCCTGGCACGACTGACCACGGACATCCACTCGCCGTTGGCGAACCGGCTCGGAATCTGGCAGATCAAGTGGGAGCTGGAAGACCTTGCCTTCCGCTACCTGCATGAAGACACCTACAAGCGCATTGCGCGCATGCTGGACGAGCGGCGCGTCGACCGCGAGCGCTTCATCGAATCGTTCAAGCAGGACCTTCGCGAGGCGCTCGCCGACGCCGGCATCGCCGGCGAGGTGGCGGGTCGGCCGAAGCACATCTACAGCATCTGGAAAAAGATGCAGCGCAAGGACGTGCCGTTCAGCGAGCTCTACGACATCCGCGCCGTGCGCGTGCTGGTCGACGATGTGGCCGCGTGCTATGCGGTTCTCGGCGTGGTGCACAATCTGTGGACGCCGATTCCGCAGGAGTTCGACGACTACATCGCGCACCCGAAGGGCAACAACTACCGGTCGTTGCACACTGCGGTGGTGGGCCCGGGCGGAAAGACCGTGGAAGTGCAGATTCGCACCCACGACATGCACCAGCATGCCGAGCTCGGCGTCGCGGCGCACTGGCGCTACAAGGAAGGCGGCAGCGGCGACGCCGAATTCGAACGCAAGATTGCCTGGATGCGCCAGCTGCTCGATGCGAAGGAGGCCGACGACGAGACGCTGGCCGCCGGGTTGTCGACCGAGCTGGTCGAAGACCGGATTTACGTGCTGACGCCGCAGGGGCAGGTGATCGATCTGCCTACCGGCGGAACGGTGCTGGATTTTGCCTACCATGTGCACACCGAGGTCGGGCACCGCTGCCAGGGTGCCAAGGTCAACGGGCGGATCGTGCCGCTGCATCACCAGCCGCGCAGTGGTGATCGCATCGAGATCCTGACCGGCAAGCATTCGGCGCCCAAGCGCGACTGGCTGCTGTCGCATCACGGCTACCTCGCCAGCGCCCGCGCCCGGGACAAGGTGCGGGCGTGGTTCCACAAGCTCGACCTCGAGCGCAACCTGAGCGAAGGGCGCGAGGTACTCGAGCGCGAGCTCAAGCGGCTCGGCCTGCCGGTATCCGAGCTCGCCGCTGCCCTGTCCAAGCTGCGGCTGACCAAACTCGACGATCTGTACGTGGCGGTCGCATTGGGCGACATCGGCCCGACCCAGGTCGCGCGCGCGATGCACGAGGCCAGGACGCCCGCCGATACTTCGCGCCAGCCGCCGTCGACCATCCGGCCGCCGAAGCCGGCCAAGGGCTTCACCATCGAAGGCGTGGGCAACCTGATGACCCAGCTGGCACGCTGCTGCCAGCCGGTCGCTGGCGACCCCATCGTCGGCTATCTCACCCAGGGACGCGGCATCAGCATTCATCGCGAGGGCTGCCCCGCGATGGAACGCCTGGCATCGCGGCATCCCGAGCGGGTGCTGCCGGTGGATTGGGGCAAGGCAGGGAATCAGAGTTTTGCCGTCGACGTGCTGGTTCGCGCGTTCGACCGCAAGTGGTTGATCAAGGATCTGACCAACATCATCGGCACCGGCAACGCCCACATCCTCGCGCTCGAAAGCCGCGTCGACGAGCAGCGCGGCATGGCCGAACTCCGTTTCGGCCTGAAAGTGCAGGACTACGAGCAGTTGGGCGCGCTGCTCGCGCGGATGGCTGGCGTCCCGGGCGTGGTCGAAGCGCGACGCTCCGCCTGACCTCGTACACCTTCGCCCCGACCAGCCGCCGCGCGAAGCGGGGCGCTGTGGTGGCCGGCGCGCTGATATGCTTCCCGATCGGATCGAGACAGGGGCAGCTTCGCGCGTGATCGATATTCCCGGCTATCGGGTCGTCAAGGCACTCGGCAGAGGCGGCATGGCCTCGGTCTTTCTCGCGATGCAGGAGTCGGTGCAGCGCGAGGTGGCCATCAAGGTGCTGGCGCCGACCCTGATGGGCGATCCGTCGTTCGGCGAGCGCTTCCTACGCGAGGCACGCATCGCCGCCAAGCTGCGTCATCCGCACGTCGTCCAGGTGCACGATGTCGGCGTGTCGGGCGCCTGTCACTACATCGCCATGGAGTACTTGCCCGGCGGGCCAGTGCTGCGACGCGATCAACCACCGCGTGGCATGCGCTTCGCACTGCAGGCCTGTCGCGAGATCGCCTCTGCCCTGGGCTACGCGCACGCGCGTGGCGTGATCCACCGCGACATCAAGCCCGACAACATCCTGCTGCGCGAGGACGGGGCAGCGGTGTTGACCGATTTCGGCATCGCCCGTGCCAGCGACAACGTGCGCATGACGATGACCGGTTCGATCATGGGTACGCCGTCCTACATGAGCCCCGAACAGGCGCGCGGCCACGAGCTCGACGGTCGATCCGACCTGTACAGCCTCGGCGTGGTGTTCTACGAACTGCTGACCGGTGATGTGCCCTACACGGCAGCCGATTCGCTGTCGGTCGGCATCATGCACATCACCCATCCGGTGCCGCAGCTGCCGCATGAACTGTCCTGGCTGCAGCCGATCATCAACCGTTGCCTGGCCAAGGACGCGCCGGCGCGCTACCAGACCGGGGACGAGTTCGCCCAGGCGCTGGCCGAGATCGAGCAGGGCCTCACGCCCACGCCGATCCGCATGCCGCCGAATACGACCATGGCGCCGGACGTGCGCGTGGCGTCGGATGGCGAGCCCACCCTGGGCAAGGTCGATCCGTCGCTGATCAACAGCCGTATCCGTCCGCGCAGCAAGGAGCGCAATGGCCGGCGCGGCAGCTTCGGATGGGCCGGATGGGTGGTGGCACTGGTGGTACTGCTCGGCAGCCTCGGCTGGCATTTCCAGGACGACTTGCGCGCCCTGTGGCCGCAGTCGCGCACGCAGACCTTGCTGCAGGAAGCCGAGGCGGCGCTGGCCGAAGGCAGGCTGCAGAGTACGGCCAGCGGCCGGGGTGCGCAGGAGCTGTTCGATGCCGTGCAGCTCATCGACCCGGACAACCAGGAGGCCCGTCAGGGGCTGGCCCGGGTGGGCGAGCGATGGATCGGCGAGGCGCTGCTGAGCGCGCAATCCGGCGACAAGCAGAGCGCGCGTCTCGCCCTGGAGCGGGCCAAGGCGCTGGGCGTGCCGCAGACCCGCATCGACGAGATCTCTGCTCGACTGGACAAGGACAGCGACCTCGAGCAAACGGTGGCGCGCTGGCTGGAGCAGGCGGCCACCGCCAAGTCGCAAGGACGCCTCTACGATGGCGACAACAGCGCGCTGGCCTTGTTCGAGCGCGTGCTGGAGGTCGACGAATCGAATGCGATCGCGCGCAGCGGACGCAGTGAGGTGCTCAACGCCATGAGCGCCGAAGTGCGCGAGCTCCTGCGTCGAAACCAGGTCGAACTCGCGTCCGAGCGCGTGCGCAGCATCGCCGAGAGCGTCGCGTCGCATCCCGACCTGCCCGCGCTCCAGGCCGAGATCAGTGCGGCGCAGCGGGCCGGCGACCAGTCGCTGGAAAAATCGCTGCAGCAGGCGGAGCAGCTGATCCGGCGTGGCGCACTCACCGCACCAGCGGGCAATAACGCGCTGGAACTGTATGAATCCATCCTGCGCGAGCGCCCCGGACACGAAGCCGCCGAGCAGGGGATTCGTCGTATCCGCCAGACGCTGATGTCGAACTTCGACCGCGCCGTGTCCGAGTTCGAGTTCGAGCGCGCGGAAGGCCTGCTGGCCTCGGCCGAGCTGGCCGGACTCGGTCGTCGCGACGCCGCAAGTGCGCGCGAGCGCATGAGCACGGCCGAGCGGCGGGCCGAGGCCATGCAGTCGCGCATGGCCGCCGATCGCGATCCGGCGCGGCTGCGGCGCCTGCTCGATGAAGCAGCGTCGGCGATGCAGGCCGGCAAGCTGATGGCACCGCCGGGCGAGAGTGCCTACGACAAGTACCGACAGGTGCAAAGCGCCGACCCGAAGAACGCCGAGGCCGCATCGGGTATGGCCAAGATCCCGGTCGAGGCGCGTCGCCGCTATGACCTCGCGATGCAGGGCGGCAAGCTCGGCGAAGCGCGCGGCTATCTGCAGGCGCTTGAAGCGCTGCCTTCCGGCGACGCCGGCGTGCCGGCACTGAAGCGCGCCCTGGCCAAGGCCTACCTGGGGTTCGCCAACGAGCGCCTGGGCGCCAACGAGATCGCCCGCGCGAAAACGGCGTTCGACACCGCACGCGAACTTGATCCGGACAACCCCGACCTCATCGCGCTGCAGGTGCGCCTTGAGCAGCTGTCCGGCGGGCGCTGAACACGACGTTTCGCGGTCGCTCCCGGGCGATGCATCAAGGAAACGCGTTCATGACCAAGAAGCTCCTTCCTGGCGGCACCATCCACGAGCTGCCGCCCGATCTACGGGAGGCCATCGAGTCCGAGTCGGTCGCCACGACCTTGTGGCTCGACATCACTCCGCTCGCGCGCAATGAATGGGTCTGTTGGGTGACTTCCGCCAAGAAGTCGGATACCCGGGCACGGCGAATCGAAGTCGGCATCGACAAGATGCGCAAGGGCATGCGGAGGCCTTGTTGCTGGCCCGGCTGTCCGCACAGGTGACGGCGAATCTTCGCTTCTGAGGTCGCCTGCAGAAGAAGCTGCGCGGGTCAGTACAGGCTTGGAGCGCCGCTCAATGACGAATCAGTGCGGGCCGAGGGAATGTGCCCGCGCTGCTCCCGAAACGATGTGCGGCATCGTGCCCTGAACACGACGATTCGTCGGGCTGCAGCGCGGCAACTCACGCCCGCGCATCACTCCACAGGTGGCGCACCGCGCGCCGTGCCGCGTCGAAACTGAAATGCCGTTCGACGTTGGCAAGCCCGGCTGCGGACAGCTGCTGCCACAGTTCCGGATCGCGGTAGGCGCGCAGCAGTGCGTCGGCGAAGTCCTCGGCTGACTCCGCCACCAGCGCTTCCTCGCCGGCCTGAAGGAACATGCCCTCGACCGCGATCGGGGTCGCGATCACCGGCTGTCCGTAGGCCATGCTCATGTTGACCTTGCCCTTGACCCCGGCGCCGTAGCGCAGCGGCGCGACGGCCAGCCGGCTGCCGTCCAGATACGGTTCGATGTCGGGCACGAAGCCGTGCACCACGACCCCTTCCTGATCGGCGAGGCGTCGCAGCGCGTCGGGCATTTTGCTGCCGATGATGTGGAAGCGCAGCTCCGGCTCGCTGGCGTGCACGATGGGCCAGATCGCGCCGCAGAACCACTCGACCGCGTCGACATTGGGCGGGTGCTGGAAGCCGCCGACGAACATGATGTCGCGTCGTTCGTCGAAAGGACGCCGGCAACCGACGACCTCATGCACGTTCGAGAGCACGTCGACGCGAGCCCCCGGTGCTTCGCGTGCCAGCAGCTCCTGTTCGACCGGGCTGACCACCAGGGTGATGTCGGCGCGGCGGATCAGGTCGAGCTCGCGGCGGCGGGTTTCGGCGGCAGTGCGGCGCATGTCTTCGCGACCGGCCAGCTCGGCCTCGCGCTGCTCGCGCAGATAGTGCAGGTCGACGGTATCGAACACGACCTTGGCTGCGGGCGCATAGCGACGCAGCACGTCCATGTACAGGTTGAGCACGTAGTGCCGGCTCACGATCACCATGTCCAGGGAGCGGCCGTGCTCGCGCAACCAGGCGAGTGGGTCGTCCAGGTGCGGGTGCCACAGCACTTCCATGCCCAACTGCTGTAGCGCTTCGCTGTAGGCGCCGTCCCAGGCCCGGTTGTCGGCGAAGAAGGTCACGGCCGCGCCGTCCTGCTGCAGGATGCGCAGCAGGTTGACCAGGCGTACCGAGCCCGAGTCCTGGTCCGGCTGTGGCGTCGTGGCGTCGATCACCAGCACACGCCGACGACAGCGGTGTTCGCGGGCGATGCGGATGTCGGTGCCCGGTTTCGCATGTCCCGCGAGGGTTTCGCGCCAACGGTCGAGGAACTTCTCCTGATTGACCACCTGGTAGCGCTTGATGCCTGACGACGTGTCCGTGCCCGAACTGATCCCCTCGAAATGGATCACTTCGGACCGGGGCTGGTAGAGCACACGCAGGCCCTTGGCATGCACTTTCATCGCCAGGTCGGTGTCTTCGTAGTAGGCCGGTGCGTAGAGCGGGTCGAAGCCGCCCAGTTCATCGAACAGCGCGCGAGGCAGGCAGATGGCTGCGCCGGAGCAGTAGTCGACCTCACGCACGTAGTTGTAGGCCGGAGCGCCCGGATCGTCGAAGCGTCCGTAGTTCCAGCCCGAACCATCGGCGAACACGATGCCGCCGGCTTCCTGCAGGCGTCCGTCCGGATAGATCAGCTTGGCGCCGACCAGGCCGACGTCGCGGTGCCGGTCGAAAGTCTCGACCAGTGCGTCGAGCCAGCCGGCGCGAACCGCCGTGTCGTTGTTGAGGAAGACGACGAATTCGCCGCGGGCCAGGCTGGCGCCGGCATTGCACGCGCCGATGAATCCGAGATTCTCGGCATTGCGGTGAAAGACCAGCCCCGGCACTGCGGGCAGCAGTTCAGCGGTTTCGTCCTGGCCGCAGTCGTCCACCACAATGACTTCCATCGCCAATGCGGGCGCGTGTTCGGCCAGCGAACGCAGGCAGGTGATGGTGTGATCGAGGTGGTTGTAGGCTGGGATGACCACGCTCGCCCGCGGGGCATCGTGGTGCGCGAATGCTATGCCGCTCAGATCGCGCGACACGTCAACGTGCACGGCCGCCGGTCCGGGAGACTTCGTGCCACGGCGCAGCTCCTCCTGAGCGCGACGCAAGGTCGCATTGAGCCCGCGCGTGCGCAGACTCTGCGTGCCGCGCCGTTGCAGCGATGCCAGACGGGCCAGGCGGTAGCGCAAGGTGGCGTGTACGCGGTCGACCAGGCGCCGCGCGCCGCGAAGCGGACGGGTGAGTCGCCAGGAGCTGCTGGCCAGAATCTCGTCCCGATGGCGCGTGACGTCCTGGATGATGGACTCGAGTTCGTTCTCGCGTTCCTGCAGCCGGCGGATTTCGACGCCGAGTTCGTCCACGTGATCGTTGGCGGACTGCAGCGCCGTCTTGGTGCCGCCGAGTTCGTCCTCGAGGTTTCGCGCCCAGTCCAGTCGCTCTTCCGCCAAGGCACTCTGCTCACGCGCCCAGGTGCCGCGACGATCGGATTCGTCGACGCTGGCCGTCAGTCGGTTGCGCGTGCTGGCGAGTTCCTCGTGCAGCGCATCACGCGTGAATTCAGCTTCGGACAGGGCGAGTTCGGTCGGTGACATCGATTCGATGGGGGGCAAGGCAGGGGGCTCCAGCGCCAGGGCGTCGTCATAGCGACGACACATGTCGTCGAGCGATGGCGTGTCGAGTGGGGTGTCGGGCGTTGTCCCGGGAGGAAGCGATGCCGTGCCGTCCAGCAGCCCCTGCATCCAGCGCAGCAGGGCCTCGGGGTCGACGTCGATCAGTGCACCATCGACGCCATCGCGAATGCGCTCGGCAAAACTTCCACGCCGGGTGGCCAGCACGGGCACGCCCAGACTGCGCATTTCCGACAGCGTGTACGAATAGGTCTCGGCGACGGTGGAGAGCAACAGTGCGGCGGCTGGCCGCAGCTCGGCGATCCACTGCGGCAGCGCGTCGCGTTCGTAGTTCATCACCACGTGGAAGCCACGGCAGCCGAAGAACTGCATGCCTGCCGCGCCGGCACCGAGCAGGATCAGTTCAATTCCGTCCGGCAGACGTTGCGCCAGCGCACGCAGCAGGCGCTCGCCCTTGCCGGCGTGAATGCGCCCCGGCACCAGAAGGCGCACGGGAGCGCGCTGGGCGGTCCAATCCGGTGCCGGCTTGGGCCATGGGGCCAGACCGTGCGGCGCCATCACCCACGACGCGGCCGCCAACGACGGTTCGATGCGGGTCAGGTTGGCGCGCACCGTCGTGCTCGGCGCGAACAGCGGCATGTTCCGCTCGACAATGCGCCGCACCCATCGGTCACGCAGTGACTGCCAGTGTTCGGGGTCGCGCGTGCCGAAGGGAAAACCGTGCGGGTCCTGCGTCAGCGCCGCGGCGAGTGCGCCGGCGCCGAAATCGGCCCGGGTGTCGCCGAAATCGGCCGACAGTCCAGGCCAGACCGGAAAGTAGTCGTGGCACACGATGGCCGTGGGCAGCCCGGTGTCGAGCACGTCGAGTGCGTGCCCGATCGCCGAGGAGACCAGCAGGCCACCGACGCCGTAGTCGGCACAGATCCGGCGCAGGATTTCCGCGTGCATGGCGTGCTGCAGCACACACGACGCAATGGCTGGTGCCAGCGGCCAGCGCTGCAGTGCCGACTCTTCACCCGGTCGATGCAGGGTGAGCGCGACCCCGGCGAGCTGGCGTGTCGGGTCGGTTTCCGCACGCAGGATCAGATGCTGGAACGCCGTGTCGTGGCTGGCAAAGTCGGAGACGAAGCGTTCGGCGCCGCCACCCCATCCGTGCAGGACATGCAGCAGGACGGGGCGCTGATCGAGCCCGATATGCTCGCCCGACGTGGTGGCGACAGTCTGCGCGCTTCCCGCTTCAACCCAGCTGTCCTGCATCAGCAAGGCCGGTGCGTGCTGCATCGAACCGGCTTCCGCATCGAGGCGGGCGAGCAGCGCGGCCGGCCACAGGCTCAGCAGGGCCGAGGCGCCACGCACCTCGAGGCTGGCGCGGCGCCCGCGATTCCACATCCATCGGTCACGCGCGGCGGCCGTGTCGCCAGCACGTTCGGCTTGGGCGGCCAAATTGCCGACCAGGGCCTGGTCGACGCGCGGCGGCTGGCCGAATTCGGGTGTGCAGGGC
Source organism: Lysobacterales bacterium (assembly GCA_020442465.1). Lineage (GTDB taxonomy): Bacteria > Pseudomonadota > Gammaproteobacteria > Xanthomonadales > Xanthomonadaceae > Pseudomarimonas. Next base: position 27,619 of record JAGRJY010000086.1, on the reverse strand, counting down.
GAGACTGCGCGCCCGCCGGCGGCTGCCATCCAGCGCGCGACACGCTGCGGGAGCCCGGCGGGCAACACCGCATCGCGGCGCACCAGCAACCAGGCCTGCGCGCCGCCGAGCGTGGCGAGCGCCCGCAGCACCTGTTCCGGCTCTTCCGGGCTCGTCACCAGACACCCGGCCTCCACGCCGCTGCCCTCCGTCTGCGCGGAAAGTGGCTCATGGCTGCACAGCGTGATCGGGCCCACGGCGCGCAGCGCTCGCCACCAGGAAGCTGGTGGCGCGATGTCCGGGGACCCGTAGACGGCGATGCGCAGGTTCGGGATGGCGGTGGGCGTGGGCAACAGGATCGTGTCTCGCTGGTCCGTGGCGACCGGCCCGTTCAGGCCTCGTCGGGCGGAATCCGGGGTCGGGACGGCTAAACTACGCATTATCGCCCGCCGTACCGGCGAACAACCAGCCGCTGGACCGGAATGCCGCCCCTGCACCTTTCTTCACCCTCGATCGCCGTCCGGCATCCCAGCGCCGCCCGATGACCGTTCCGTTCCGGCGTATCGCCAAGGCGACTTCGTGGTTCTTGTTCGGAGCCGGCATCGGCTTTCTCGGCCTGTATTTCTGGGGTGTAGACCGCTGGCTGCAGGGCGAGTTCGGACGCCTGGTCTGGAAAGAGCCCACCCGCGTGTACGCGCGCCCGCTGGAGCTTCGCGTCGGTTCACCGATGACCGACGCGCAGCTGCGCAGCGAACTGGCCGCCAGCGAGTACCGGGAGGGAGGTCGCGGCCCGGGATCGTATTCCGTGTCCGGCGACCGTTTCACCGTGCACACCCGACCGTTTGCCGACATCGACCGCGCCCAGCCGAAGCAGCTGGCGGAGGTCCGCGTGGCCGGTGGCCGGGTGCAGTCGCTGCGCTCGGCCGGTGGCGGGGCCATCGAGGCGCTGCGCATCGATCCGGCTCGCATTGCCACGTTCTACGGCAGCAGTCGGGAAGAACGCAGGCTCCTGCGCCTGGGCGAAGTGCCGCCCGAACTGCTCGCGACCCTGCAGGCGGTGGAAGACCGCGGTTTCAAGCATCACCGCGGCGTCGACCTGCTCGGCATCTTCCGCGCGCTGTGGGCCAATGTGCGTGCCGGTGAAGTGCGCCAGGGCGGCAGCACGATCACCCAGCAGCTGGTGCGCAATCTGTATCTCACGCGCGCGCAGACGCTCAGCCGCAAGCTCAAGGAAGCGGCCTATGCGCTGGTTATCGAGGCCCGCTTCGACAAGGGGCGCATTCTCGAGGCCTACATCAACCAGGTCTACCTCGGGCAGCAGGGCGCGCAGTCCGTACACGGCCTCGGTGCCGGCGCGGAGTTCTGGTTCGGCAAGGATGTCGACCAGCTGAGCACGGCGCAGGGCGCGCTGCTTATCGGCCTGATTCGGGGCCCTTCCTATCTCGATCCCCGGCGGCATCCCGACCGCGCCACCGAGCGGCGCGATCGAGTGCTCGACACCCTGGTCGAGACCGAGGTGATCGAACAGGCGGTCGCGGACGCGGCCAAGCGCGAATCCCTCGGCGTCACCGCACGCGGCAGGCTGTCGTCCAATCGGCATCCCGGGTTCATGCAGCTGGTGCACCGGCAACTGCAGGATGACTACCCGCCGGAGAGTCTCAACGGCGCGGGGCTGACCGTGCTGACCACGCTGGCGCCGAGCATCCAGGCGCAGTCCGAGCGCACCCTGGAGAAGGAGCTCGCCGGCCTCAAGGCCAAGCCCGATGTGAGCCTGCAGGCCGCGATTGTCGTCACCGACACCGAGGACGGCACCATCGAAGCGCTGGTCGGCGGCCGGGGAGAAACGACTTCCAGTTTCAATCGGGCACTGGATGCGCGCCGGCAGGTGGGTTCGCTGCTCAAGCCCTTCGTCTACCTGCTGGCATTGGCGCAGCCCGATCGCTATTCGCTGGCGCATCGCGTCGATGACGCGCCGCTGATGGTGCGGGTCAGCGGCGGCAAGACCTGGTCGCCGGAGAACAGCGACCGCACCAGCCACGGCAAGGTGACCCTGCTTCAGGCGCTGATTCATTCCTACAATCAGGCGACCGTCCGGGTTGGCCTCGACATCGGCGTCGACAGGCTGTCACGACTGATCCAGGTGCTGATCGGCGTCGACGCACCAGCGCACCCATCGCTGATGCTGGGCGCCATCGATCTGTCGCCGCTGCAAATAGCCCAGCTCTACCAGTTTCTCGCCACCCGCGGGCAGATCCAGCCGCTGCAGGCGGTGCGCGGCGTGCTCGACGCCGATGGCCAGGCGCTCAAACGATATGTTCGGGCGCCGCCCGACGCCGATCCCGGTGATGCCCTGGCGACCCGGCTGGTGACCTGGGCACTGCAGGAGGCCGCCGAGTCGGGCACCTCGAGCAGCTTGCAGCGTGACGGGTTCGGCCCCTGGCACCCGGCCGGCAAGACCGGCACCAGCGACGACAGCCGGGACAGCTGGTTCGCTGGCTACACGGGTTCCAGGCTGGGCGTGGTATGGGTCGGTGATGATGCGAACCGGCCGACCGGCCTGTACGGCTCGACCGGTGCGCTGCGCCTGTGGTCGGCGATGATGCGGCCGACGCCGGGCAAAGTGCTCTCCCGGTCCGAAGACAGCTTCGAGTGGTCCTGGGTGGCTGAAGACGAGTGGGTGCGTACGGACCCCCAATGCCCCGGCGCGCAGTCCTACCCGTTCGTGCCCGGATATGCCCCTTTCGAGTCGCGAGGCTGTACTCTTGCGCGCCTGCGAGACTGGTTCGACTTTGGAGATGACTGACGTGTCCTGCCGCCTGCCCGTTCCTGCCCTGGTCGCCTGCCTGCTGCTGACCGCCTGTTCGGAGCCTCAGCTGCGGCAGGCCGAAGTCGTCGCCCCGGCTGCGGCGCCGCAGGCAGTGGATCTGCTGGCTGAGGTGCGGGCGGCTGGCGCAGATGCCGGAGACGTCGTTGAAGTTGCGCCGCTGCGCGAGACATCGGTGCAGGATTTCGTCCACGAAGCCGTACGCGCCGAAGCGGCATCCGACTATCGGGCCGCGGCGCTTGCGCTGCGCCAGGCGCTGTCATTGAGTGCCGATGACCCCGAGCTGCTGCAGCACTCGGCGGAGATGCAGCTCGCGCTCGGCGTGTTCGACGAAGCCGAACGTCTGGCTGCACGCTCGTTCGAGAAAGGGCCGCGGCTGGGCGGACTGTGCCGGCGCAACTGGGCGACCGTGCGCCTCGCCCGCGATGCCGTCGGTGACGGAGCGGGCGCCGACCGCGCGGCACAGCAGCTGACGCAGTGCGTGGTCATGCCGCCCGTGCGGATGTGACACTCGCCGACCGCAGCGTCGCCGCCCTGTCGTCGTCCGGGCCGGCATCGCAAGGGCTGCCGGGCTTCGTGGCCCGACCGACCCAGCAGCGTCTCGCCGAAGCCATCGCCGACGCCATCGACGCTGCAGGCACGCTGATCGCCGAGGCCGGAACCGGCACCGGCAAGACCTACGCCTACCTGGTGCCGGTGTTGCTCTCCGGGCTGCGCGCCATCGTCTCGACCGGCACCAAGGCACTGCAGGACCAGCTGTTCGAGCGCGACCTGCCGCGCATGCGCGATGCGCTGGGCGTGTCGACCCGGACGGCGTTGCTCAAGGGTCGCGCCAACTACGTGTGTGTGCACCGCCTCGATCAGGCGCGACGGGAGGGACGCTTCGCGACCCGTGAGATCGCGGCCCAGCTCGTCGACGTGGTGGCCTGGGCCGGGCGCACGCGGTCGGGCGACGTCGCCGAACTGGTGGCCGTGCCGGAAGACTCTCCGCTGTGGCCACAGGTGACGTCGACGACCGACAACTGCCTCGGCAGCGAATGTCCCCTGTACGACGAATGCTTCGTGGTGCGTGCCCGACGCGAGGCGCAGGACGCGGACATCGTGGTGGTCAACCACCACCTGCTGCTCGCCGACATGGCACTGCGCGAAGAAGGCTTTGGCGAGATTCTTCCTGGTGCGCACGTCTTCGTGCTGGACGAGGCCCACCAGGTGCCCGAACTGGCCTCGCAGTTCTTCAGCCGGCACGTATCCACGCGACAGCTGCTCGATCTGGGGCGCGATGTGCTGGCGGAAACCGCACAAGTTACCGGTAGCCTTGCCACCCTGCGCGTACCGGTTGCCGCGCTGGAGCAGGCGGTGCGCCAGGCGCGGCTCACGTTCGAGGACCAGCCTTCGCGCGGCCCCTTGCAGCGCGTGCTGGCGTTGCCCGGCGTGCTGGAAGGCTTGCGCGACATGGGGGCGGCGCTGGAAGCCCTGGTCGAGGCGCTGGCGCCGCTGGTGGAGAGCAGCGTCGGGTTCGAGCACGGTCATGAGCGTGCGTCCGATCTGATGGCCCGACTGCAGCAGATGCTGGGCGACGGCGACGACAAGCACGTTCGCTGGTACGAAATCAGTCCGCGGGGATTCTCGCTCAGTCAGACACCGCTGGATGTTTCCGGTCCCTTGCGCGGATTCCGCGAGCGCACGGGCGCGGCCTGGGTGTTCACCTCGGCCACCCTCGCGGTCGGCGGCCACTTCGATCACTTTGCACGCCAGCTTGGGCTGGATGCGCCGGAGACCCTGCTGGAGTCCAGCCCCTTCGACTATCCCAACCAGGCGCTCGCGTATCTTCCGAAGGGACTGCCCGAGCCCAGCGATCGCAGCTTCGTCACCCGGTTGCTGGACGCCGTGCTGCCGGTAATCGAGGCATCGAAGGGTCGGGCGTTTCTGCTGTTCACCTCGCATCGCGCCTTGCGCGAGGCAGCCGAGCAGCTGCCGGACCGCTGCGACTATCCTCTGTTCGTGCAGGGCACGCAGCCGCGCACACGCTTGCTCGAGGCGTTCCGCGACTCGGGCAACGGCGTGCTGCTCGGTGCCGCGAGTTTCTGGGAGGGCGTCGACGTGGCCGGCGACGCCCTCAGCGTGGTGGTCATCGACAAGCTGCCGTTTGCGGCCCCCGATGACCCCGTGCTGGAAGCCCGTCTCGACGTGCTGCGTCGAGGTGGCGGCAATCCGTTTCGCGATTGGCAGCTGCCGGCCGCGGTGATCGCACTCAAGCAGGGCGCGGGCCGACTGATCCGCACGCACGATGATCGAGGCGTGCTGGTGCTTGGAGACACGCGGCTGGTGACCAAGCCGTACGGCCGTCTCTTCATCGACAGCCTGCCGCCGTTCGCGCGCACGCGCGAGGTGGATGAGGTCGTCCGATTCCTGCACGATGAGCGAACTGGTCGGAAGGAGCAGATCTCATGAGCGACGGTTCGGCAACACCCAGGGTTCGCGCGATCGGTGGCGTGTTTTTTCGCGCCAAGGACCCCAAGGCACTCGGCGCCTGGTATCGCGACAAGCTCGGCTTTCCGGTGGAGGCCTGGGGCGGCGCGTCGTTCCCCTGGCGTGCGGTCGACAGCGAGAACGCGGGCTACACCGTCTGGTCGCCCTTTGCCGAAGACACGCAGTACTTCGCGCCCAGCGGCAAGGCGTTCATGCTCAACCTGCGCGTGGACGATGTCGACGCCATGCTGGCGCACCTGCGCGCCCAGGGCTGCGAGGTGCTCGATCGCCGCGAGGACGGTGAGTACGGCAAGTTCGGCTACGTCGTCGACCCCGAGGGCACCCTGATCGAACTCTGGCAGCAGGCTGATGCTGCAGCGGAGGACGACAAGCCGGCATGAGGCACCTGCTCGCGCTGGAGACCAGTACCGAGGCGTGCAGCGTGGCGCTGTGGTCGGATGGGCGTCTGTTCGACCGTCATGAGCTGGCGCCTCGGCGGCATGCCGAGCTGGTGCTGGCTTGGGCGCAGGCGCTGCTCGAGGACGCGGGCATCGCACGGAGCGATCTCGATGCGATTGCCGTGGGGCGTGGCCCGGGAGGATTCACCGGCGTGCGTCTGGGGGTGTCGGTGGCACAGGGCCTGGCATTCGCGCTCGATCGTCCGGTCTTTCCCGTGTCCACCCTGCGGGCTCTGGCGGCGCAGGCCCCTGAACACGGCAGCGGGGAAGGCGGCTCGGTGCTCGCCGCGATCGACGCACGCATGGGCGAGGTGTACCTCGGCATGTACACCCTCGACGCCGACGGCCTGCCACAATCGCTGGGCGACGAGTGGATGGGGGATCCGTCGTCGATCGACTGCCCCGGTGGTGAAACGCTGTGCGGCGTGGGTACCGGCTTCAAGGCCGCAGACGGCGTGCTGACACATCGGCTTGGCGCGCGACTCGTTTCGACTCAGCCGGAAGCCTTGCCGCGTGCGCGTGACGTGGTCCGCCTGGCCCTCGCCGACGCAGCCCGATCCGCCGGCCAGCGCTGGGATTGCGTCGAACCGGCCTACCTGCGCAACAAGGTCGCCGAGACCATGGCCGAGCGAGCGAAGCGCGGCGCAGGCACGTCATAGCCCAGGATATCGACGGCGCTCAGCCGAGCAGCACCAGGGTGCCGAGTCCGAGGAAGGCGAGGAATCCGATCACGTCGGTCACCGTCGTCAGCACCACGCCGCCGGCCAGCGCCGGGTCGACTGCCATCCGTTTCAGCATCAGCGGCACCGCCACGCCGGCCAAGGCTGCCGCGATCAGGTTGATGCCCATCGCCGCGGCGATGACGAATCCGATGCGCAGGTCGGCAAACCAGATGCCGGCCAGGGTGCCCACCACAACTGCCCAGGCCGCGCCGTTCAACAGTCCGACCAGCAGCTCCTTGGTCAGCAGGGCCCGCATGTTGCCGAAGCCGACCTGGCCCAGCGCGAGGCCGCGCACCATCAGGGTCAGCGTCTGGGTGCCGGCGATGCCACCCATGCTGGCCACGATCGGCATCAGCACCGCCAGCGCAACGACCTGTTCAAGCGTGGCTTCGAACAGACCGATGACCCACGAAGCGAGGAAGGCGGTAGCGAGGTTGATGCCCAGCCACAGGGCGCGGCGACGCGCGGCCCGCGGCACCGGGCTGAACAGGTCCTCTTCTTCATCGAGACCGGCGCTGGCCAACGCCTGGTGCTCAGCCTGGTCGCGAATGATGTCGACCACGTCATCGATCGTGATGCGACCCAACAGGATGTTGTTCGAGTCGACCACCGGTGCACTGATCCAGTCGTGGTCGGAAAACTGGTTGGCCACCGAGTTCGCCGACGTGTCGACCTGGATCGCCGGCTGCTCGTCGTCGATCAGCTCGTTGATGCGCTGCGCGGGCTCGTGGGTGACCAGGCTGGCAATCGACAGTCGCCCCAGGTACTGGTGCCGGCGACTGACCACGAACAGGTGGTCGGTGTGCTCGGGCAACTCGCCGCGCAGGCGCAGATAGCGAAGCACCACGTCGATGGTGACATCGGCGCGCACCGTCACCACATCCGGGTTCATCAGGCGACCGGCGGTGTCCTCCGGGTAGGACAGCACTTGTTCGAGGCGCTCGCGGTTCTCGCGGTCCATCGACTTCAGCACTTCCTCGATCACCTGGTCGGGCAGGTCCTCGACGAGGTCGGCGAGGTCGTCGATGTCGAGATCTTCGACGGCGGCGACCAGCTCCTCGGTGTCCATGTCGGCGATGAGCGCCTCGCGGACTTCGTCGCCGACGTGCAGCAGGACCTCGCCGTCGTCTTCGGCATCGACCAGTCCCCACACGACTTCGCGTTTTCCGGGAGGCAGCGACTCGAGCAGGTGTCCGATCTCTGCCGGCGCCAGCGTATTGACCAGGCGGCGCACCGGTCCCAGCCGCCCCGAATCGAGCGCCTGCGACAGCAGCTTCAGCTGTCTGGCGGACTTCTCGTGGTGGATGGGTTCGGCCATGCGTCGCTCCACGGATCAGCGCGCATTATGGTGGATCGGGTCGCGCGGCGTCTTCCGTCTGCATCGCCTGCGTGGCTTGCGGGCTGCACGAATCGAGCGCACAACGCGGCGGAGTGGCTGTTGCAGAGACGGTCTGTGGGGTGCTGTCGGCTTGCTACTCACCCGGACGGTGGACTGCCGGGCTCGGCGCTGCCCGCTCGTGCGACGTCATCGGGTGGACTTGATTCCGCGCGACAATGGAGCGGGAACTTCCGCCGGGCCACCCAGTCTGGTTAGTGCCTGACCCAAGTCGCGTTCCAGGACGCGCTCCTTCCCGTTCTGCACTTCGCCCGCCCGCCGTCCCGAGCATGAACCCAGCCGCTGTACACCTCGATTCGACGACGACCCCGACATCGGAACCCGGGCGGGGCAGCGCATGGTCAGCCGGGCTCGGACTCGTACTTGCAGTTTCGCTCGGCATGCTGTGGCAGGGTGCGCTGTGGCTGAACCCCGGGTACTTCAGCCACGATGAGCTGCAGTGGGGGAGTTTCGCCGACCGGCCGCAGCTGTCAGCGCTGCCCTGGCCTGACTGGCTCGACAGCTCGGTGTTCCAGTATCGGCCGCTGACGTTCAGTCTGTGGCTGCTGCTGTCGCACTTCCTGTTCGAGTCGCCGAGGCTGTTCCATTTCGTGTTCGTGCTGGCGGGGACGATCAATGCCGTGCTGCTGGCTATCTGGGTGCGCCGGGAGTGGGGCGCACGCGCCGGCTACTGGGCGTTTGCCGCGTTCGTGGCCAGCCCCTTCGTCATCGACGTGCATGGGTGGGTGGCGACGCTCGCCGATGTGCTCTGGCTGGGGTGCCTGCTGGTCTTGCTGCTGATCGTGCAGCGGCCGCGCGGCCGGAGCGCCGCGCTGGCTGCCGCGTGCTTGCTCACTGCGCTGGGACTGCTGGCGAAGGAGGCTGCCCTGGCGATACCCGCGGTGCTCGCCGTAGTGTGGGTGTGGCGGCGCGGAGACCGCACGACGGGCATGGCGCTGCTGGGCAGCGCGCTGTGCGCCGGTGGCTATCTGCTGCTTCGGCTCGGCGTGATCAGCGCCGGTTCTGGCAACGGCGACTATGGCTGGAGCCTGCTCGAAGTGCCTGCCCGCCTGCTCGAATACGCGCTGTTTCCCTGGATGCTCCGCGAGATCGAACCGGTGGACCTGATCTCGCGGATGACGCCGATGAAGACGGTGATCGCCGCGATGGGATGCGCTGCCTTCGTCGGCGTGCTCGGCTGGCGCAGCTGGCGGGCTGCCCTGCTGTTCGCTGCGGCGGCCGTCGCGGCTCTGGGTCCGACGCTGGTGCTCAAGGTCAGCTTCGGGCAGTACGGATACGGCCTCGCTGCGGTCGTCGCCGCAGCCTTTGCCTGGAGCATGCATCGACCAGGTCGGCACCGGCTGGTGGTGGCCGCGTCGTTGCTGGCGATGTCGGTGCATGCCCAGGGGGTGGCCTGGAAGTTCCACGCGCTCGGCGTGCGGCAGGAACAGTTTCATCGCGATCTCGTCGCAGTGCTGAGGGACTCGGCGGATCCGGTGCGAATTGTTCTGCCGGATCAGGACACGTGGTTCTTCCAGCGCATTACCCATGACGTACCCAGCTATCGGGGTGAAGTCATCCGGGGACGAGTCTCGGTGGTGGATGCGCGCAACCAGGCAACCCACCTTGTCTCCGCGGACGGGCGGTTGAGGCCAAACTGACCCTGCTTCGTGCTGAGGGCATGCTGAAGACCCTGCACTGCACAAGACTGGGCGCACTGCCCGATAAGCCTTAACATCGCGCTGATGAATCGTTGGATGCGTGCCGCGGCCTGGGTGGCCGTCGGTCTTCTGCTGCTCGTTCCCTCCTGGCGGGCATATCGCGCGATGAGCGTCGAATCGCTCGCCTTGCCGCTTGCCGTCGGAACCCTGGGGCTACTGCTTCTGATCCGTGCCCTGTCGGGGTTGGACCGGCGTGGCATCGGCGCGTGGATCCTCGCCGCCGTGGTGACGTCGGTGCTGTGGATCCGTCTGCTGCAGTATGGCCTGGTGCGATTCGCTGGCCAGGGGTTCAATGCCGAATTCTTCCTGCATCTGGAGCCCGAAGCGGTAGCCGTGGCGTGGGTGGATCAGCGACGCATGGTGCTGGTGGTGTTCGCGCTCCTGCTGGTCGTTCTGGTGACCTTGGTTTGGCTCCTGCGCACGGTGCACGCGCAGGTCGACCGGAAGCGACGCATGCAGCTCGGGGTGCTCGGGGTGCTGCTGCTGGCGTTCGGTGCGAACGCCAGCCCGGAGTGGCAGCTCTGGGAGGCCTGGTCGGACTGGCGAAAGCCGGTGAACCTGACCGCCGATGCCGAGCAGATGGAGACGTGGGTCCGTCAGGGGCTGCTCGACGTCGATCTGGTGGCCAAACAGGATGTTCAGGCCGAAATCAGCGGTACCCCAACAAATCTTGTCCTCGTCTATCTCGAATCGGTTGGTGCCAGCCTGATCGAACATCCGGACTGGCCGGGCCTGATGCCGCGCCTCGCCCAGCTGCAGTCGGAGCACGGCTGGCTGCCGGAATACCTCGCCTCGGCGTACATCACGATCGAGGGCATCACCAACTCCCAATGCGGCACGTTGCTGCCCTATCACCGCGACAGCGATTCGCTCGCCAGCGGCGGTCGGCTGTTCGACAACCTGCCTTGCCTCGGCGACGTGCTGTCGGAAGCCGGCTACCGGCAGCTGTACCTCGGCGGGGCCCTGTCGGAGTTCGCCGGCAAGGGCGCGTTTCTTGCTGCGCATGGCTATGACGAGGTGCGCGGATGGGAATACTGGCGCGAGCACGGGTACAACCAGCGCGATGGCGCCTGGGGTCTCGGCGACGATGAGCTCTTCGCGGAAGCGACCGACTCCATCCGAACCCTGAAGCAAGCGGGACAGCCGTTCAATGTCACCCTGCTGACGATCGGCACGCATCTGCCCGGCTACACCTATCCTGGCTGCCCCACCTACGCGAAGTCCGATGCCCCGTTCCTGCAGGCGTTGCATTGCACCGATCATCTGCTCGGCGAATGGGTGGATGGTCTCCGGGCGCAGGGATTGCTGGACGACACCTTGCTGGTGATTACTGCCGATCATCAGGCGTTTCGCAGTCCGGGCATGCGTACGCTGTTCGGCGCCGCCGTCGATGACTACCGGCTGCCTCTGCTGGTGCTGGGCGCGACCGACAAGCCGGCACGCGGTTCCGGTGCGGAGTACGACCTGGCGCCCACGCTGATCGACTTGCTCGGCATCGACACCGACGCGGGATTCCTGCTCGGTCGCTCATTGCTCCGCCCCGCTCGACGTCCGCCATGGCTGGTCACCCGCTATCACGATTTTCTGTCGCGCCAGGCCGTGGACAACAATCCTGCGGGGTGCAGTGGTCCGGCGACGTCGACCCTGCACGACACATTCCCGCTCAGCGCTTGTGGCAAGCGACTGTTGATGGAGACCTTGGGGCAGTTTGCTGCGCACTACTCCAATGCGACCGCACGGGCCAGCTGCGTTCCGGCGGCCGAGACCTACGTCGGCACGCAGGAGGCGGTCGAAAGCGATGATGGCGCAGAGCGGTTCGGCATCGTCGTCGGCGGTGTGGATCTTACCGAGCGCTTCACCTACCACGGGTACCGGGTCGCGCCCGGCACACCTGGCCTGTATGCCCTCGGTCTCGGGCCAGCCGGTCGGGTGCGCGAGCTGCACTATTTCTCGCCGGATGCCGCCCCGGAAAAGCGCGTCGAGTTCGAGCAGCCCTGGTACCTGTTCTACTGGCGGCCCGGCCCCATGACAGACGATTCGGAATCGGCCGAGGTCATGCGGCGTTGGGACATTTCCCAGCAGGCGGAGGGCGCCATTCTGGCCTCGGCGCGTGCGCATCGTCCGCTGACGCGCACGGGCAAGGGCTGGTCGTTGCCCCTGGCACAGTGTCGCGAGGCATTCTGGAGCGCATCATCCCTGGCGGCCGATTGATGCGCTAGCGGGCGAATGGGCACAGCGTCGAATCGCGCGCCGTCGAATCGCGCAGCGCCGCTCGCGGTGGCTCAGGCCTCGGTCTGCCCGCGCAAGCGACGACGGATCCAGTTCAAGCCGCGGAAGATCGGGTTGCGCCGCAGGCGATCCCAGCTCGCCGACTGGTGCTCCATCTGCGCCTGCAGCTGCTTCAGGTCGCGGTAGAGTCGCTCGATATGCGTGTCGCGTCGCTTCAGCAGCACGCGCAGCGTTTCGAAATCGTGGTCGGTCAGCGTTATGCCGGGCCGGAACCGCTTCGGCAGCGGCCGTTCGACATAGATCGTGGAGTGCGTGGCGGCAGTCTCTTCCTCGGGTCGATCTTCGGTATAGAAGTACAGCGCGATGGAACGACGGGTGATGCCCGCCCGTTCTGCGGGCAGTTCGATGCGCGAGAAGCCGTGCCAGCTGATCTCGTTGGTTTCGAAGATCACCGCGCGGTTGAATAGCGGCGTGACCAGTTCGACGCGGTCGTCGTCGCTGCGTGGGTCGCTGTGCAGCTCGAGGCTGCCCCCCCAGGCGTCGTCCCACTCCGGGTTGAGGTAGATGATCAGATTGAGTCGCCGATGCCAGCGGGTCAGCGGGTGATAGTTGAAGTCGACGTGCGGGTCGAGATCCTGGCCCTGCCGATTCTCGTGCGTACCGCCGCCGAAGTAGTGTTCGTCGTAGCGCAGGTCGGGAATGCCGGTGACCCGCGACACCGTGTCGAGAAACGCCGGGCTGCTCACCAGGTCATCCAGCCTTGCATAGCCCGCGCCGAGTGCGCGAATGCGTTCCACCACCGCCTTGCCACCCACTTCACCCATCTCGTTCAGGGCGCGCTGCGCGTCGAATGGCGGAAACTCCGCCAGAAGGCGGTGCGCAAAGGCGTCGTCGAGAAAGCCATCGATCACCACGTGGCGAAACGGTCGTGCCGAGGCAAAGGACTGGCTCAGTCCAGGGATGCGATGGTCCAGTTCAGCAGCAAGCACAGGTGACTCCCGGCAGAGGCGCAGGTTCGACCCGTACGCGCTCGGCGAGTTCCGACTTCAAGTCGATCTCCTCCTGCTGGCCCGGGAAGGCAGCACCATTTTGCACCCGATGATGTGCGGCCCGTGCGCCCACGCAGCGTGGGCGATTCTGCCGGGCACAGGGTCGGGCGCGTACAATGCCGGCTTTTGCCGCCATCGCCCATGCTCTCGCCGTCCACGCTTGCCCGTCTCGACGATATCGCGCGTCAGTTTCAATCGGCCGCGCCGTTTTCCCACGTGGTCATCGATGATTTTCTCGACGCCGACGTGGCCCGGTCGATGCTGGAGAATTTCCCCGGGTTCGATGCGCGCTTTGCCCTGAACGAGATGGGTGAGGTGGGTGGCAAGGCGGTGCGCACGCGGGTGCGCGAGCTCGGCTCGGTGTATGCACGCCTCGACGACTTCCTGCAGACACCGGCGTTTCTCGATGCGATGTCGCGGGTCACCGGCATTCCCGACTTGCTCTACGACCCCGACTATGAGGGCGGCGGCACCCACGACAACCGTCATGGTCAGGGCCTGGACCAACACATCGACTTCAACTACCACCCGCGTACCGGCTGGCATCGCAGGCTGAATCTGATCGTCTACCTCAATCCCGATTGGGACGAACAGTGGGGTGGGGCGCTGGAACTGATGGAAGACCCGTGGACAGGCCGCGGTGACCGGGTGTCGGTGATGCCGCTGTTCAATCGCGCCGTGGTGTTCGAGACCACCGAGCGTTCCTGGCACGGATTCGGCACCATCCGCCTTCCCGAGCCGGAGCGCGGACGGTCGCGCAAGTCTTTCGCGATCTATCTCTACTCGCGCGAACGACCGGCCGAGTTGACCGCCGCGCCGCATGCGACCGTGTACGTGCCTGCTGGCCTGCCCGAGTCATTCCGCCCGGGTGTCACGCTCGACGAAGCCATGGCCGAGCAGGTGCGCGCCAGTCACGCCGGCGCGCGTGGTCAGCTTCGCTACCTGTATCAGCGCGAACTGGAGTTCAACGCGCAGATCGTTCGGCTTGAACACGCGCTGGCCGAGGCCAGGCGCGCGCAGCGCAGCCCCGTCGAGGGGTACGCGCGTACCGAGTCGGTCGCCGGGTGCTGGCCCGACGGCTGGTTTTCCGGGTCGTCGACCATCGAGTTCGTGCCCTCACGCGCGCTACGCGCCGTCGAGGCAACGTTCTGGGCGCCGCCCGCATTGGTGGAGCAGGTGATCTCGCTGTCGTGGCCCGGCGGCGCAGCTGAGGTGTCGTTGCGGGGTGGTCAGCGACATCAGGTTCGCTTGCCGATGGCCGCCAAGGCCGGCGCACCGGTGTGCCTGCGGATGCATGCGGAGCACACATGGATGCCGTCGAGTGGCGGCGACTCGGACGACCAGCGCCCGCTGGCCTTTCGCGTGCTGGCACTCACGCTCGACCACGGATAGACATCCGGCACGAGCGGATGCGCGGTCAGCCCGGAGTTGCCGTCCGTGCCTGCGCGGCGGCGAGCATTTCGCCCATGTTCTGGTGGATCAGCTGGATGGCCTTCAGCGGCCGCAGCATGACCTTGAACTCGACGATCTGCTGGTCCTCGTTCCAGCGCAGGATATCGACGCCGTTCACCTCAATGTCCTGAAGGGTGACCTGGAACTCCAGCATGGCGTCCTGCTCGCCGATGATCTCGCGCAGGTAGCGGAAGTCCCCGGCGCCGAATACCTTGAGCGCCGCGCCCAGATACATCGCGGTCATCGCCCGTCCGCGTTGAGGCGTATGCATCACCGGCGAGTAGAAGACCACGTCGTCGGCGAGCAAGCCCGGGATGAGTTCCGCGCTGCCGGTGCGGACGATGTCGTGCCAGCGGTCGAGTGCTTCAAGGGCCATGGATGAGTCGCCTGTTCGAGGGGGTCTGGATCGGTTTCGATGAGGATGTGCATTCCGGGGCACGCCATGGCGGGCCGCCGACGAAGCAGCCGCCGATGGATCGGCCGTGGTCGCGGCGTGTCTGGTGGCCGATCGATTCACCCGCCTTGCGCTTGCTTCAGCAGGCGCTTGGGCGCCTTGTGCCGCCAAGCCGAGTGGATCCAGTGCCTCAGCTCCTGATCGGGTGCGTCGGACAAGGCAACCCGCAGCCCTGCAACCCGCTCGCCCCACCAGAGCGCCTCGCAGCATTCGGGCACCGCAGCAAGCGCGAGTTCGCGGGTCGGCTCGTCGACGAAGCAGTGCAGGTGCGTGCCTTCGGGTGGGGCGGTGAGGAAGATCTTCCCCGCGACGCGAAACGAGGTGTATTGAAAATGCGGCGACTCGGCCGTCTCCGGCAGACCGAGCGCGACGCTACGCGCCTCGTCCAGGGTCATGTCGAGGTCGGCGCGCGGTGCCGGGCCGCCTGGTCGATCATGCCTTGCGATCCTTGATGTCGGTGCGCAGCACGCACGTCACGGCGGACTCGTCGGTTTTCCGTTCATGGATGCGCTGATGCACGAAGATCGGCGCCGTGCGCCCGCCGTCGCCTCGAGTCGCGACCGCCGCGGCGTCCGGATGACTCACGACAGCGCCGCCTCGCGTACTGCCTTGCGCACTTCGAGCATGCTCGACGGGTGCATGCTGAAGTCGCGCAGGCCGAGTCCGAGCAGCAGCTCGGCATGCTCGGGGTTGCTGGCCATCTCGCCACACACGGCGACGCTCTTGCCGGCCTCGCCACAGGTGCGGAAGATCTCGCCCAGCACCCGCACCACTGCCGGATGGCGGGCAGTGGCCAGCGGTCCCAACGCGTCGTTGCCGCGGTCGGCCGCCAGCATGTACTGGACCAGGTCATTGGTGCCCACCGAGCAGAAGTCGATGTGCGGCAGCAGCGTATCGAGAGCCAGCGCCGCGGCGGGTACTTCGATCATGGCACCGACGTCCGGTGGCTCGCCCAGCTCGTGGCCGGCCTTGCGCAGTTCATCGGTGTATCGCTTGATCAGCTTGCGGCAGGCGCGCAGTTCGTCGGCGTGACTGACCATGGGGATGAGAATGCGCACCGGCCCGTAGGCCGAGGCGCGCAGAATCGCGCGCAGCTGGTCGGCGAAGACATCGGGATGGGCCAGACACAACCGGATGCCGCGCAGGCCGAGCGCCGGGTTGGGCTCGTCGGCGATCGCGAGCCCGGTGGAGTCGGACTTGTCCGCGCCCAGGTCGAGCGTGCGGATCGTCACCGGCCGGCCGTTCATGCCGAGAACGAGATCGCGATAGGCGAGAAATTGTTCTTCTTCGGTGGGCAGTTCGCGCCGCTGCAGAAACAGGAACTCGGTGCGATACAGGCCGACGCCGGCCGCGCCGAGCGAGAAGGCCTGGGCGACGTCGTCGCGTGACTCGGCGTTCGCCCACAAGCGGACCTCGGTGCCGTCCTTGGTCCGCGTGGGCGCCTTGCGCAGACGTTCCAGCGCGCGCTTCTCGCGCCGGGTGCCGGCCTCGGCGTCGCGGAAACTGCGCAGGTCGTCGGCATCGGGCTCGACGATGACGTGGCCGCTCAGGGTGTCGACGATCAGCGCATCGCCGTCGTTGATGTGCAGCAAGGCCTCATGCGCGCCAATGAGCAGGGGCAGGTGCAGCGAGCGCGCCAGGATCGCGCTGTGCGAGAGCGTGCTGCCCTGTGCGGTGACGATCGCGACCACACCCTCTTCGTGCAGGTGCGCCAGGTCGGTCGGTGCGATGTGCTCACAGATCAGCACTTCGCCGGCCAGGCCGATGACCTGCGGCAGCGGCTCGCGGTGCAGGGCTGCATACACTCGTTGGATGACGTGGTCGATGTCCTCGCGGCGCGAGCGCAGGTAGGCATCGTCGATGCCGTCGAAGGCGGAAACGAGGCGATCGCGCTGCAGGCGCAGTGCGTAGCCGGCGCTGTAGTGTCCGGTGCGGATCAGTTCGTCGAGGCCCGACTCGAGATCCGGGTCATCCAGCAGCATGGCGTGGAGGTCGAGGAACTCGCCGACTTCGTGGGCGATGGCGCCACGCACCCGGTCGCGCATGTCGTTGAGTTCCCGCCGCGCCGCCTGCAGCGCTTCGTGCAGAAGCTGTCGTTCGGCGTCGATCTCGCCTTCGCCGACCATGCGTTCCTCGACATCCAGTCGATGCGGCTCGCGCACCCGCGCGCGCCCGAGCGCGAGGCCTTTGGATGCAGCGACTCCGGCAAAGACCCGGCGCACCTATCCGCCCTCGTCGAAGTAGCGGGCGAACAGATCGGCCACGGCGCGCATGGCCTCTTCCTCGTCGTCGCCTTCCAGGCGCACGGTCAGGGCGGTGCCCTGGGCCGCGGCCAGCAGCATCACGCCCATGATGCTCTTGCCGTTGACCTCGCGGCCGCGCCCGATCAGGGTCGCCTTCGAGCGAAAGCTCCCCAGCAGCTGGACCAGCTTGGCCGCCGCCCGGGCGTGCAGGCCGAGGCGATTGATGACCTGGACTTCCTGCTCAACCACGGCCCACCACCACGCCGAGTTTCCCCCCTGCAGCAGCCTTGTCGGCCAGCTCGTCGAGGGAACTGTCGGCATAGTTGAGCGCGCGCAGCAGCATCGGCAGGTTCAGACCCGACACCCTTCGGGTAGGAATGCCGAGGCCTTCCACCTGAACCGAGAAATTGCTCGGCGATGCGCCGTAGAGGTCAGTCAGCAGCAGCACGCCGTCGCCCTGGTCGAGCGCGCGCAGCGCCGTGCTGGCCGCGGCAATCAGGTCGGAGAACTCGGTGTCGTAGTCGACCTCGAAACAGGACACGGCCAAGGGCATGCGCCCGAGCAGGCGCTCGGCCACGGCCAGCAGGGCCTGGCCCGCGCCCGGATGCGTGATGAGCAGAATGCCGACGGACATGCCCCGATCTTATACGTCCGCACGGCAATTCGCGCGATCGCCCGCCGCGCGCGGTCTCGGCGCTCGCGAGTTCGAGCAGAAGTGGTCAAGGACGCGAGGAATGCCCTGGCGCCGCGCTGGTCAACACGACCGGAATCCGCGCCAGGGATGGGCGGCTCGAGTCCGAAGCGCGCTCCGCTCCTTGGGAGGCCCCTTGAGTCAAGGGGCCGGCTGCGCGCGCAGCGCGCTGCGGGGATGTGGGGGCGAGATCAGCTCAAACGAAGCGCCTGCGTGGAGGGCAGCCCGGCGCGAACCTTCCAGGTTGCCGGCTGCGCGCGCAGCGCGCTGCAGAGCAAGGTAGCGGAACGCCGCGGATCGAAGGCCGATTGCCTGCGCTCCGCGGCGCGAATCCCGCTACAGGTTCACCACCTTGTAAAAGGTGTGGTCACCGATCTGCGCGACCGGCACACCCTGCGCCCAGTCGGCGTCGGCGATGTGGTGGGCAAGGAAGTGGTCGGCTCCGGGCACCACCATCTGCCGATTCCGGTTCGGAATCGCCCACACGCGCTCGCTGTGGAACGCGATCGCGACCGCGCGATTCCACGCCTTCAGGTTGGCCAGACGGAAGTCCGGCTTCACCAGGGTCGGGGCAAACTGCTTGGGCGCGGTGACGACTGCGCACACCGAATCGCCCCAGCGGCCCGACTCACGTCGGCGCAGCGCGACCTCAGCGACGGCACGCTGTCCGAGCACGGACTGATTGCGGGCCTCCAGGTACACCGTTGTTGCAAGACACAGCGGATCAGCCACCGAGGGCGGCATCACCGAAGCAAGCCAAAGTATCCAGGCCAACTTCATCGCGGACTCCTTCATCCGTTGCGTTGGCGCTTGGTGCCTGTCCGATCCCGGACACTGCGAGGCGCGCGGCCGTCCTCGGACGACTGCGCCAGTCAAGCGCCTTCATGGCGTTGTCGGGTACGCCTGGCGCGGGCCGGGCCTACCGGCTTCGCGGCGCCAGCCGCTCGGGGTGGGCTTCATGCTCCCCCGTTTCCAGTCGATCCAGGCTCCCCGCACGTTCGGGGTCCTGATCGGAGATCGGCGCGGAACTTAGGTTCCTGTCACCGAACCAGGTCTGAATGCCGCTCCAGCGGCGGTTTCGTCCTGGGGCCGGTCAGTGGCGGTTCGCGTTGCCGAACGCCTGCGGACCCTCACCGAATCGCTCGGTGGCGTCTGCTGCAATCCACAACGTGCACCCGTCACTGCTCGGGCCTTCGGGTCGAACCTTAGCCTCGCCAAACTAGAGCAGTCGATCTAGAAAGTCATCGCAGGTTCACTGCCATCCCGGCGGTTCCGCGATAACTACCTGATTTGCGGCGCATTCTCGTCGAAAGTCGCGCGTCTGGCAAGTGCCGGGTCGTGGCCGGGAGGGCAGGGCATGCCCCGGCTAGATCGTGGCCGCCAGGCGCGATCCCTGGGCTATGGCCCGCTTGGCGTCGAGTTCGGAGGCGACGTCGGCGCCGCCGATCAGGTGCACATGGCGTTCGGCCGACTGCAGCGGTGCGTACAGCTCACGCAACGGCTCCTGGCCGGCGCAGATCACCACGTCATCGACCTCGAGGCAGCGCGGCTCACCGCCGATGCGCACGTGCAGCCCCGCATCGTCGATGCGGACGTACTCGACTCCTCCCACCATCTGCACGCGCTTCTGTTTCAGCGTCGCGCGGTGAATCCAGCCCGTGGTCTTGCCCAGGCGGCCACCGGGCTTGCCCTCGCTACGCTGCAGCAGCCAGATCTCGCGTGCCGGGGGCTCGATGTCGGCGTCGACCAGTCCGCCGCGCGCCTCGAAGTCAGCATCGACGCCCCATTCGCGCATCCAGGCTTCGGGGTGAAGCGACGGCGATTCGCCCTCGTGGGCGAGAAATTCGGCGACGTCGAAGCCGATGCCGCCGGCACCGATCAGGGCCACGCGCCGGCCGATCTGTCGCCGTCCGGTCAGCACGTCGACATAGGAACACACCTTGGCATGGCTGATGCCCTCGATTCCCGGCTTGCGCGGACGGATGCCGGTGGCAAGGATCAACTCGTCGAACGATTCGGCAAGCAGCATCGAGGCATCGGCGCGGGTGTTCAGCCGCACCCGCACGCCGGTCTCCTCCAGACGATGGCTGAAGTAGCGCAGGGTCTCGTGGAATTCTTCCTTGCCCGGAATCTGCTTGGCCAGATTGAATTGCCCGCCGATCCGGTCGGAGGATTCGAACAGGGTGACCTTGTGGCCGCGCTCGGCCGCCACCGTCGCTGCGGCGAGTCCTGCCGGGCCGGCACCCACGACCGCTACCTTCTTCGGCGTGCCCTGCACCGGTCGATACACCAGCTCGGTCTCGGCGCAGGCGCGCGGATTGACCAGGCAGCTGGCCTTCTGGTTCACGAACACGTGGTCGAGGCAGGCCTGATTGCAGGCGATGCAGGTGTTGATCGCGTCGCGGCGACCGGTCGCCGCCTTGTTCACCCAGTCGGCGTCGGCCAGCAGCGGGCGTGCCATGGACACCATGTCGGCCTGGCCGGAGGCGATCACCTGCTCGGCGACCTCGGGCATGTTGATCCGGTTCACCGCCACCAGCGGGATCGACACATGCGGCTTCATCTTGCCGGTGACGCCAGCGAAGGCCGCGCGCGGCACCGATGTGGCGATGGTGGGCACGCGCGCCTCGTGCCAGCCGATGCCGGTGTTGATGATCGTTGCGCCGGCGGCCTCGATCGCCTTGGCCGTGGCGACGATTTCATCCCAATCCGAACCCCCTTCCACCAGTTCGAGCATCGACAGCCGGAAGATGATGATGAAGTCGCGCCCGACGGCTTCGCGAGTGCGGCGCACGATCTCCACCGCGAAACGCATGCGGTTCTCCAGGCTGCCGCCCCAGGCGTCGCTGCGATGGTTGGTGCGCGGGGCGAGGAACTGGTTGATCAGGTATCCCTCGGATCCCATGATCTCGACGCCGTCATAGCCGGCTTCGCGGGCCAGGCAGGAAGAGCGGACGAAATCGCGAATCTGGCTCTCGATCGCCGACGCAGACAGCTCGCGCGGCTTGAACGGGTTGATCGGCGCCTTGATCGCCGAGGGCGCGACCGTGAGCGGGTGGTAGCCGTAGCGACCCGCATGCAGGATCTGCAGTGCGACCTTGCCGCCCTCGGCCTGCACCGCTTTGGTGATCAGCCGATGCCGGCGCACTTCCCAGCTGCGCGACAGCTTTCCGGAGAAAGGCTTCAGCCAGCCGACCATGTTCGGTGCGACGCCGCCGGTGACGATCAGTCCGACGCCGCCGCGCGCCCGCTCGGCGAAGTAGGCCGCGAGCTTGGGAAAGTCACGTGCCCGATCTTCCAGGCCGGTGTGCATCGAGCCCATCAGCACGCGATTGCGGATCTGGGTGAAGCCGAGATCGAGCGGGCTGAGCAGGTTCGGGTAGCTGGTCATGATCGATGCGCAGACGTATGGAGCCGCAACACTGCCCGGAATTGCAGGGCGGCTCAAGTCATTTCGGCCGCTTTCAGGCGGTCGCAACCGCTGCCGAAGAGATCAATGCCTCCATCGCCAGGTGTCCGAGTTCGGTGTCGACGTGGATCGGCACTAATCGCTCGTCGTCATGCAAGGCGCCCAGGGCGACGAACAGGGGCAGCAGGTGTTCGGGGGTGGGGTGCGCGTGGCGGGCGTTCGGTGCTTGCCTCATCCAGTCCAGCAGCGCCTCGCGGTCGTTGGCCCGAAGTCGGGACAGCATCCACGTGCTGAAGGTCTCGGCCCATGCCTCCCGCTCGCCATGGCTGGCTTGCCAGTCCAGCGCGCCCAGGTTGTGCACGAACCCGCCCGATCCGAGCACCAGCGCGCCCTCGGCGCGAAACGTGCGCAGCGCGCGGCCGATGTTGAAGTGGTGCGCGGCGTCGCGCAGCGGCTGGATGGATACGGTCACCACCGGGACGTGTGCGGCCGGCAACATGCGCCGCAGTGGCACCCAGACGCCGTGATCGAACCCATGGCTGGAATCGAGTTGTGCGTCCACGCCGTGTTTGCGCAGTTGCGCGACGACCGCATCCGCCCGCCGCGGGTCACCCGGAGCCGGATACCCGATGCGATAGAGCGCTTCGGGGAAGCCACCGAAGTCGTGCACGGTCGAGGGCGCGGCTGCGGCTCCGACCCGGGGCTCGCGGGTGGCGTCGTGGGCCGAAGCGACCAGGATCCACCCGGGAACCGGTCGCGCGGCGAAGAAGCTGTCGAGAAAGCGTCCGGTGGGCGAATCGTCGAGCGCAAGGGTCGGCGCGCCGTGGGAGACGAACAGGGCAGGTTGCATGGTCGGAGGCGGGCCGTGGTGATGGGACATGCCGCAAAGATAGGGTCGGGCGGGCCGCAAGACACGATGCGCGGATCCAACGCAGCGTTGCGCGCCTGCGGTCGATCGGTTCTGGCAAAATGTGCGGCTCGTTCCGTCCCCGAGGCCTTGCCATGAGCCAGCACGACATCCGATCCGCCCGCCGTCCCGATCCCGACCAGGTCATGGTCGACATTGCGGACTACGTGGTCGACTACTACGTCGGCTCGCCCGAGGCCTACACCACCGCGCGCTACATGCTGCTCGACTCGATCGGCTGCGCCATGCTGGCGATGAAGTTTCCCGAGTGCGTCAAGCATCTTGGTCCCCTCGTGCCTGGGGCCACCCTGTCGGGTGGCGTGCGTGTGCCCGGCACCGGCTGGGAGCTGGATCCGGTGCAGGCGGCCTACAACATCGGCGTGCAGGTGCGCTGGCTCGACTTCAACGACACCTGGCTGGCCGCCGAATGGGGCCACCCGTCGGACAACCTCGGTGCGATCCTCTCCACCAG
Source organism: Lysobacterales bacterium (assembly GCA_020442465.1). Lineage (GTDB taxonomy): Bacteria > Pseudomonadota > Gammaproteobacteria > Xanthomonadales > Xanthomonadaceae > Pseudomarimonas. The sequence goes on along the minus strand of JAGRJY010000086.1, from coordinate 5,165 downwards.
CGACTACATGTCGCGCCGGGCCGAGCGCGAGAGCACCAAGCCAGTGACGATCCGCGATGTGCTGACCTGGGCGATCAAGGCGCACGAGATCCAGGGCGTCTACGCGCTGCTGAACAGCTTCAACCGGGTCGGCCTCGACCACGTCATCCTGGTGCGCATGGCCTCGACCGCGGTGGCGACTCATATCCTCGGCGGCGGCAAGGCCGACATCATCAACGCGGTGTCGCACAGCTGGGCCGACAATGGCGTGCTGCGTACCTACCGCCACGCCCCCAATGCCGGCCCGCGCAAGTCGTGGGCGGCCGGTGACGCCTGCCGCCGCGCGGTCACCCATGCGCTGAACGCGATGAAGGGATGCGTCGGCTACCCCAGCGTGCTGTCGGCCAAGACCTGGGGCTTCTACGACGTCGCGTTCAAGGGCAAGCAATTCGAGTTCGACCGCCCGTTCGGCAGCTACGTGATGGAAAACGTGCTGTTCAAGATCAGCTTCCCGGCCGAGTTCCATGCCCAGACCGCCGTCGAGTGCGCCATGCAGCTGCATGCTCAGGTCAAGGATCGCCTCGACGACGTCGAGCGCATCGAGATCGAAACCCAGGAAGCCGGCGTGCGCATCATCGACAAGACCGGACCGCTGGCGAACTACGCCGACCGTGACCACTGCATCCAGTACATGGTCGCGGTTCCGCTGATCTTCGGCCGCCTGACCGCGTCGGACTACAACGACGACGTGGCCGCCGACCCGCGCATCGACGCCCTGCGCGACAAGATGAGCGTGCGCGAGAACCCGCAGTTCACCAAGGACTACTTCGACCCGGAGAAGCGCTACATCGGCAACTCGCTGCAGGTGTTCTTCAAGGACGGCAGCAAAACCGACAAGGTGTCGATCGACTTCCCGATCGGTCACCGCGAGCGCCGTGGCGAGGGTATCCCGGTGCTGCTGAAGAAGTTCGAGGATGCGCTGGGCGAGCACCTGCCGGCCCGCCGCGTGGACCAGATTGTCACATTGACGCGCGACACTTCGCGGTTCGAGGCGACGCCGGTGCACCGGTTCATGGACCTGTTGGCCCTGTGAACGCCAGCGTCCTGACTGGATGTTAGAATTCGGTTAATGCTGTACACTCGGCGCCGGACTGATCGAGCGCGCCGAGCCATGCTGGGCGCTGTCCGGTTTACCCCCTGTTTCCCTGCGTTCCCCCTGTTTCCCTTACTTTTCTTGGAGCGGTCGATGAACAAGAAGATCCTGTGCGGCGCCCTGCTTGGTGCGCTCGGCCTGGCCCAGGCGGCTGCGGCGAATGATTTCGATGATCGCTGGTATGTCACCGGCGGCGTGGGCACCGTCAGCTTCGACGACCTGCGCAACCTCGACCACGATTTTTCGGCGCACCTCGGCATGGGCCGCTTCGTGACCCCGAACGTGTCGCTCGATGGTGAGCTGTACTACACCAATCCGGAGCAGGAGAACATCGACCTCAACTGGAGCCAGTACTCGCTGGGCCTGACCGGTCGCTATCACTTCCGCGACGAAGGCGACACCTGGTGGCCGTTCCTGTCGATCGGTGCGGGCGCCCAGCGCCACGAAGCCGAGCTGCCGGCCTTCACCGACGCCGGTCCGGTCGACCGCAAGGGTTCCAACTTCTACACCCAGCTGGGTGCAGGCGTGCAGGCCGACTACGGCCGCTTCGGTGCGCGTGCGGAAGTCGGCTATCGCTATGACTTCGACACCGACGCCGGTGCCAACGAAGACGAGTTCGGCGACACCATCGCGTCGGTCAGCCTGATCGTGAAGCTCGGTGACCTGCCGGAGCCGGTCGAGCCGACGCCGGTGGCCCCGGTCGTGCAGGAGCCGGTCAAGACCTGCGCCGATATGGACGACGACGGCGACGGCGTGAACAACTGCAACGACAAGTGCCCGAACTCGCAGGCCGGCCAGGCCGTGGGTGCGGATGGTTGCCCGGTGCCGCTGACCATCGACCTGAAGGGCGTCAACTTCGACTTCGACAAGGATGCCCTGCGCGCTGACGCGATCGTCATCCTCGACGAGGCGGTGTCGATCCTGAGCAAGTACCCGCAGTTGCGGGTCGAGGTTGCCGGTCACACCGACCTGTGCGGCCCCGAGGCCTACAACCAGAAGCTGTCCGACCGTCGCGCCAAGGCGGTGTACGACTACCTGACCGGCAAGGGCATCGACGCCTCGCGTCTGGCGGGTCCGAACGGCTACGGCGAGTCGCGTCCGCTCGAGCAGACCGACCAGGGCTTCCCGGGCTGCAAGTCGGAAACCAACCGTCGCACCGAGCTGAACGTGCAGAACTGAGTGCGACACGAGCAATCGTGAGCGCGCGTGTACCCGAGACACTAATCTCGGAGAAAGGGTCAGGTAACCACTCCTGACATTGCGAAGTGCCTGAGTCCTAACCGACTCAGGTCACCTAGTGAGCGCCGCAATCCTTTGGGTTGTCGGCGATAAGTATGGGGCCCGGGAGGGCAGTCCTCCCGGACTCCGCGCAATGCGGAACGGGCGGTCGTGCGTTGGTACTTCCCCCCTGTCCGGATCATTGCAACGATGATTCGTGCTCTCTTGTGGAGAGTCACTAAGGTGGTCGTTTGCCTGCAATGGGCATCGAACCTCGCCGTTAAGGCGCGCTGATTGCGTGTCCTTGTTGGCATTGCTCAATCGTGTGTCAGCACGATAGAGAGCCCGCCATGCGACTGGCGGTAGCCTAGGGAGGCGTGCGTTACCGGCAACGGTTTCGTTCGAAGCCCTCCTGACAATGAAGCCTCCCAGCAAATGGGCACGCACCTTCCGTGAGGGCGGCGCGTGGGACTGTGAGCAGCACTACGGTTCGGGAGCTAGGCTGACCGGTATGGGTATCGAACAGAGAACTGTCTATAAACGCCGTTAGTACGAAGGTGCCAACGCTGCTGGTTGAGGCATCGACCAAAATGGTGTGTGAGCAGCTGCCCCGTTTCAGTTTCGGGGCACGTCGCTATCAAGCTCACCGGCGAAAAGACAGACCCTCACCCGGTCGTGTGTCAGCAAGGGAACGTGGCAAGCCCATCCACCCGCCCTCTGGGCAGGCAAACCGCAAGGGGCGCTGTTGGGTGCGTGGGAAGAGGATCGCGGAAAAAGCGAATGGCAGGCGGTAGTCGCCTGCATAGGCGTTGCGACATCACGCCAGTACGAGAGTACGCCCACTTCCGCGTGGTTCTGGATCGCAGCAACGATCTGCCGAAACCCGCGTTGTAGCGTCCGCCCGTAAGGGTGACGCTTGAACGAACCCACATGGGGAACGCGTCCCCCATGGGGGTACTGCGTCCTCATTGGGTATCCACCACTGAGGAGAGCAGCATGAGAGAGTTCGATCAACAGATCGGATCTGCGCCCTCCGGCGGGCCTGAAGACTGGATGCGCATTGACTGGCGCCACGTCCAACGGACTGTTAGGGGTATGCAGACACGAATTGCGAAGGCGGCACAGGAAGGCAACTGGCGCAGGGTCAAGGCCCTGCAACGGATGCTGACCCGCTCGTACACGGCCAAGATGCTGGCTGTCAGGCGAGTGACGGAGAACCAGGGCAAGCGCACGGCCGGTGTCGACCGTGAGCTGTGGATGGAACCCACGCAACGATGGGAAGCGCTGTCAGGCTTGCGTCGTCGCGGTTACAAACCCCTGCCGCTGCGGCGCGTTTTTATCCCGAAATCCAATGGGAAAGAACGTCCGCTGGGCATCCCAACGATGCGGGACCGGGCCATGCAGGCGCTATATCTGCTAGCTCTGGAACCGGTGGCGGAAAGCACGGGCGATCCGAACAGCTACGGCTTTCGGCAAGGTCGCTCGACGCACGATGCCATGGCGCAGACTTTCATCTGCCTCGCGAAGCAGTACTCGCCGGGTTGGGTGTTGGAAGCTGACATCACGGGGTGCTTCGACCATATCGACCACAACTGGTTGGTGACCCACGTCCCGATGGACAAGGAGATCCTCCGCAAATGGTTGAAGGCCGGCATCCTCTATCGGGGGCAATACGCCCCGACGGAGGCAGGGACGCCGCAGGGCGGCATCATCTCGCCAACTTTGGCGAACATGGCGCTGAATGGGCTGGAAGGCGGCCTGAGGAAGCATGTGTACGCAACCTTGGGTTACACGAAAGCTCAGCAGGCGAAGGTGAACGTAGTCCGGTATGCCGATGATTTCGTGATCACCGGTTCCTCTAAGGAGGTGCTGGTGGAAACGGTCCGGCCCTGGGTGGAGCGGTTCTTGGCCACGCGAGGTCTGGAACTCTCGGCAACCAAGACCCGGATGACGCACATCGACACCGGCTTTGACTTCCTTGGATGGAACTTTCGCAAGTACAAGGGGAAGTTGCTGATCAAACCGAGCAAGACGAACGTCTCCACGTTCTACTGCAAGGTCAAGGGAGCCATCGGCGGCCACAAGACGATCAGGCAGGATTTGCTGATCAAGATGCTGAACCCGATGCTCAGGGGGTGGGCGAACTATCACCACCCCGTGGTGGCTAAGCGAGCGCTGTCGTCCATGGATGCCTTGGTTTTCAAGGCTCTCTGGCGATGGTGTCGGCGACGCCATCCCAACAAGGGATCGAAATGGGTGAAGGACAGGTACTTTCACGCCATCGAGACCCGGAACTGGGTATTTGCGGCAAGTAATGGTGGGAAGAAGTCGAAGGAGCCTTTGCGGGCTCTCTATCGGCTAGCCGATACGCCGATTGTTCGGCACGTGAAGGTCAAAGCGGATTACAACCCGTTCGATCCTGCGTTCGAGCAGTACGGCGAAAAGCGACGGCAGGACCGGATGTTGAGGTCCCGCGCCTATCGCAAGCAGTGGGCAACCCTGTTCATGGCACAACAGGGGCAATGCGCGCACTGCCGGCATCCCATCACGGAAGAAACCGGGTGGCACGATCACCACATCGTGCTGCGGATGGCAGGAGGGTCCGATCGGTTGTCAAACCGGGTTCTCCTCCACCCGAGTTGCCACACCCAGGTCCACGCCTTGGGCCTTACCGTTGTGAAGCCCTAGCCCGGATATTTCATGAGCTCTCCGACCTTGGCATTCGAGCGTGTTCGCAGGCGTGAATGCCGCAGCGGGGTGCCTGTGCAGGAACGTCTGTGGCGATTTTCTGGCGCCCAGGCATAGCTCCCCCAAC
>JAGRJY010000085.1 GCA_020442465.1 Lysobacterales bacterium | reverse complement strand
TCGTCGAGGAACAGCGTGCCGCCGTGCGCCTGCTCGAGCAGCCCGGGCAGCACCTGGTCGCCTTCTTCGGCACCGAACAGGGTGGCGGCAGCGCGTTCGTCGGCAATCTCGCCGGCGGCTACGGTGACGAAGGGCTGGTCGCGGCGCGGACCGAGATGATGCAGCCAGCGCGCCAGGGCCTCCTTGCGCGTGCCTGCTTCGCCGCGCAGCAGGACCGGCGTGTCGTGCGCGGCCAACTTCTCCAGCTGGGCGCGCAACGCGCGCTGCGCCTCAGCGTCACCGATCGGTTCGATCTCGGCATGCATGCGACCGAGCAGGCGACGATGACGCTGCTGCAGGGCGCCGGATTCGAGCGCGCGCTGCAGGCAGATCAGCAGCTTGGCCAACGAGATCGGTTTCTCGATGAAGTCCCAGGCACCCAGTCGGGTGGCCTCGACCGCGGTTTCCACGGTGCCATGGCCGGACATCATCACGATCGGACACGGCAGCCCGTCGCCGTCCTTCCATTCGCGCAGCAGCGCAATGCCGTCGGTGCCGGGCATCCAGATGTCCAGCAGCATCGCGTCGAACGTCTGATCAGCAAGTTGTGCACGGGCGGCCTCGGCATGCTCGGCCACGCTGACCCGGTAGCCCTCGTCCTCGAGGATGTCGCGGACCAGCGCACGGATGTCGGGCTCGTCGTCTACAACCAGGATGTGCGCTTGCGCCATGGAGTGGTGCGGGACCGGTGCGTCGGCGCAACAGTCTGAGCGCCTTGGCGCAATGCAGCAAGCCGACTCCGGCCACCGCCATGACGCTGCCGCAGTGGCGCTTCGGGACGAGCAGCCCCGACCCGACCACGGAATCCGTACACTTGCCGCCGATGCCCGCCTACGCCTACCAAGCCATCGATGCGCAGGGTCGCACCCAACGCGGCGTGCTGCAGTCCGACACCCCGCGCGCGGCACGCAGCCTGCTGCGCGAGCGCGGTCTGCACCCGCTGGAAGTGTCCAGCGTGCGCGAGCAGGACGCCCGCAGCGGCGGCTGGTCGCGCGGACTCGGCACCCAGCAGCTGGCGGTCTTCGCGCGCCAGCTCGCGGTGCTGGTCGGCAGCGGGCTACCGATCGACGAGGCCCTGTCCGCGCTGGCCGAAGGCAGCGAAGGCGCCGTGCGCGGCCGTGTGCTGGAACTGCGCGCCCGGGTGATGGAAGGCAGCACGCTGGCCGCGGCCATGGCCGAGCAGTCGCGGCTGTTTCCGCCGCTGTTTCGCGCTTCGGTGTCGGCCGGCGAGGCATCGGGGCGACTCGACCGCGTGCTGCGCGAACTGGCCGACCACACCGAGCGCAGTGCGGCGCTGCGCCAGCGCGTGCTGCTGGCGCTGACCTACCCGCTGCTGCTGACCGTGGTCGCCCTCGCCGTGGTCACCGCACTGATGGTCTACGTGGTGCCGCAGGTGACCTCGGTGTTCGCCCAGCACGGTCAGTCGTTGCCCTGGGCCACCGTGGCACTGATGGCGATTTCCGACGCGGTACGCGCCGGCCTGCTTTACGCACTGCTGGTGATCGCTGGCGGCATCATCGGCGGGGGACTGGCACTGCGCCAGGAGCGCTGGCGCCGTGCTGTGCATCGCGCCCTGCTGCGCCTGCCGTTGCTGGGGCGTCTGCTGCGCACCGCCGACTCGGCGCGCTTTTCCGCCACCCTTGCGCTGCTGACGCAGAGTGCCGTGCCCTTGCTCGACGCCCTGCCCATCGCCACCAGCGTCGTGCAGATGCTGCCGCTGCGCGATGCCTTGCAGCGCGTCGCCGTGCGGGTGCGTGAGGGCGGCGCGCTGGGCCGGGCGCTGGCCGAGACCGGCAAGTTTCCGGCAATCAGCGTGCGCCTGATCCAGAGCGGCGAGCGCAGCGGCCGCCTGGACGAGATGCTCGGCGAGGCCGCCCGCCATCAGGAACGCGAACTGGAGAGCGCGCTCGGCGTGCTCAGCACGGTGCTCGGCCCGCTGGTGATCCTGCTGGTCGGCGGCGTCGTGCTGTTCATCGTGCTGGCGATCCTGCTGCCGATCTTCGACCTGAACAGTCTGGTGCGATGAGCACGACGCCGGCGCTGCTGCGATTCGACTCGGTCTCGCGCCAGTTCGGCAGCCGACATGCGCTGAGCAGCATCGGCTTCACCCTCGAGCCCGGCGAGCTGGCCTTCGTGACCGGCCATTCTGGCGCCGGCAAGAGCACCCTGCTGCGTCTCGTGCTCGGCGCGGACAAGCCCAGCCAGGGCACGGTGCTGTTTCGCGGCCGCAACCTGTCCACCCTGCGCCGGCGTGAATTGCCGCAGCATCGTCGGCAGGTCGCCGCCGTATTCCAGGACCACCGTCTGCTGCTTGATCGCAGCGTGTTCGACAACGTCGCCCTGCCGCTGCGGATCGCCGGGTTCGCCGAGGCCGAGATCGGTGCGCGCGTGCGCTCGGTGCTCGCCCGGCTCGGCTTGGAGACGCTGGCCGGCGCCCGGCCTTCGACCCTGTCGACCGGCGAACAGCAACGCGTCGGCATCGCCCGTGCCGTGGTCGGCGAACCCGCCCTGCTGATCGCCGACGAGCCGACCGGCAACCTCGATCCCCAGCTCGCCCAGGAGGTCATGGAACTGTTCGCCAGCCTGCCCGAACGCGGCACCACGGTGCTGGTGGCCAGCCACGACCTGTACCTGATCAAACGCATGCGGCGTCGCGTGCTGGTGCTGGAGCAAGGTTGCCTGATCGACGACTACCGACCGGAGTCGGCGCCGTGACGGCGCAACGCAAGGCAACGGGGTCGTCGTTGCAGCGATGGCTGCGCCAGCACCGCCAGGCGGCGGCACTGGGCTGGCAGCGGCTGGTTGAACGTCCGTTCGGCAATGGCCTGACCATCGCGGTGCTGGCCGTGGCCTTCGCCTTGCCTGCCGCGGTCGCGCTGGTGCTCAAGCAGGCCGAGCAGCTCGGCGGCAGCCTGCGCGAGTCGCGCGAGATCGCGCTGTTCCTGGCGCCCAGCCTGGGCGCCGGTGACGCCGAGCGCTGGGCGACCCGTTTGCGCGACGACCACGCGGTGGCCACGGTCGCGGTGCGCGATCCCGAGCAGGGGCTGGCCGAGCTCGCCGGCATGCGCGAACTGGACGATGCCCTGGCCCTGCTCGAGCACAATCCGCTGCCCTGGGTGCTGGTGGTCGAACCGGCGCCCGGTGCCGACGATCACGCACTCGCCGAGCGGCTGCGCCAGGAGGAGGAGATCGACTTCGTGCAGCACGACGCGGCATGGCGCGCACGCCTGGACGCCTGGCTGACGCTGGGCCGGCGCATCGCCGTGCTGCTCGGCCTGGGCCTGGTGGCCGCCGGACTGCTGATCATCGGCAACACCGTGCGGCTGGAGCTGCGCGCCCGCGCCGAGGAAATCGCCGTATTGCGCCTGCTCGGCGCCGACGACGCCTACGTCCGCCGCCCGTTTCTCTACCTTGGCGCCGCCTACGGGCTGCTCGCCGCCCTGCTCGCCGTCGGCCTGAACCTGCTCGGCATGCATGCGCTGGATTCGGCGGTGGCCGGGGTTTCGGCCGTGTACGGGGCAGATTTTGTCCTCACCGGGTTCCCGATCGCTCAAGTTCTGCCCGCAGTTGTGGCAGCATGCGTATTGGGCATGGTGGGGGCCGCGCTGGCGGTCGGCCATCACCTCAGGCAGTCGGAGGTGGCATGAGCATCGCGGGGATCACCCGACACATCAGTTCCGAAACCCCGCGCATCATGGTGGTGGACGGCTCCAAGGTCGTGCGCAAGATGATCGAGTCGTTGCTGGAGAAGGACGTCCCCGGCGTGACCGTGATCAGCTGCGAAACCGGCGCGGATGCCAAGGAGGCCCTGCAGGCAGGCATCGTCGACCTCATCACCACCGCCCTGCTGCTGCCCGACATGGATGGCCTGGAGCTTGCCCACTACGTGCGCGAGCACACGCCACAGGCCTATATCCCGATCATCGTCGTCTCCGGCGACGTGCAGCAGCGCCTGGTCAACCGCAGCTTCGGCGATGACGTCACCGACTATTTCGACAAGCTGCTGGGTTTCGGCGCCCTGACCGCCTTCATCCGTGGCTACGTGCGCCCCGACGCCGATGGCGGCGGCGAGGTGCTGTACGTGGAAGACAGCAAGGTGGTGGCGATGGCCACGCGGCGCATGCTCGAAAAGCATGGCCTGTCGGTGATCCACGTGGTCAGCGTGGAAGACGCCATCGCCCACCTCGAAACCGCGCAGGCCCAGGGCCGGGTGCCCGGCCCCGATATCGTCCTCACCGACGTGTATCTGAAGGGCGGCCTGACCGGCAAGGATCTGCTCGAGCACGTCCGCGGCGAATTCAAGTACTCGAAAGCGCAGCTGCCGATCCTGGTGATGACCGGCGACGACAACCCGCAGAACCAGTCGGCGCTGATCAAGGCCGGCGCCAACGACCTCGTGCAGAAGCCGATCGAAGAGCGCCTGCTGGTCACCAAGCTGCTGTTCCAGCTGCGCGTGGGACGCATGATGCGGGACAAGGTGGTCGGCGCCCCCGACGCGCCGTGAGCGCCGACGCCCCGGCGGACCCGCTCGACCGGGTTCGCCTGCACGATTCCTGGAAGCGACCGCTGGCCGACATCCTGCGCGGCGAGACCATGCAGCAGCTCGGTGGATTCCTGCGCGAGCAGCGCGCGCGCGGCCGCACCATCTATCCGCCCGCCGGACGCATCTTTGCCGCCCTGGACGCCACCCCGCTGGAGCGGGTCAAGGTGGTCATACTCGGCCAGGATCCGTACCACGGCCCGGGCCAGGCACATGGCCTCTCGTTCTCGGTGCCGCGTGGCGTGCCGGCACCGCCCTCGCTGCTGAACATCTTCGCCGAGCTGAAACGCGACCTCGGTCTGCCCGTCCCCCGCCATGGCTGTCTCGAGGCCTGGGCCGAGCGCGGCGTGCTGCTGCTGAATGCGGTACTGACGGTCGAGGCCGGGCGCGCAGGCAGTCACGCCGGCAAGGGCTGGGAGGCGTTCACCGACGCGGTGATCGACCTGGTCAACCGCGAGCGCGAGCAGTGCGTGTTCCTGCTCTGGGGTGCCTACGCGCAGAAGAAGGGCGCGCTGATCGACCGCATGCGCCATGCCGTGCTGCGCGCGCCCCACCCTTCGCCGCTGTCGGCCCATCGCGGCTTCATCGGCTGCGGCCACTTCTCCGCGGCCAATCGTTACCTGCAGGGTGGCGGTGGCGACCCGGTGGACTGGCGACTGCCGGATTGAGCTCGCTGTCGCGTCGCGGAAGTCGGTGCTGACGGGGCTCGCGGCACAGGATGCGGCATCCGCCCCTTGATCCCGGGCGCAGGCGGAAACGCGACGTCTGCGTGGATGGCGGTCGCGGAGAATGCGGTTCGACGCGACCGGTCGATCAGTTCGATCAGTTCGATCAGGCCAGTCGGGCCAATCTGGCCAATCAGTCGAACGAAGCGCGCCAGCGCTCGAGTTCGCCGTCGGTCTCGGTCCACATCGCCTGCAGCGCTTCCCAGCGCGGCTTCAGCCCGGTGACCTCGTCACGAATCGCCGCAGCCTCCAGCTCAGCGGCGAGCCGCGACAGCGGCTGCGCGCCGACCGAGGCCGCCACGCCTTTCAGGGTATGCGCCGCACGACGCAGCCGATCTCCGTCGCCAGCCTCGATGGACTCGCGGCAGATGCCGACCTGTTCGGCGCTGTTGACGTGGAACAGCTCCACCAGATGGTTGCGCAGCCCGGGCTTGAACGCGTCCAGCTCGGAGATCTGGTCGAGCTGCGCGTGATCGAAGTGGGCGGGCGAAGCGATGTTGGCCATGACGATACCGGAAAGAAATCAGCAACACATTGGCAGGGTTTGCACCGTCGCACCAGCATCGGCGCAGCGCAAGCGTGAACCGGTCCACAACGCCGCCGCGCGACGCGCGCGCGGAGCCGGCTCAGGACGTTCGGGTGAGACGGTAGCCATTCTGATAGATGCCCTCGATGCGCCAGCCACTCTCGCCACTCAGGCCGAGCCGCTTGCGGATCCGGCTCACGTAGGTATCGACCGTGCGCGTGGCCACGTTGGGCCCGACGTTCCACACCTGGCTCAGCAGCGCCTCGCGCGAAATGATCCGACCCATGCGCTGGAAGAAATACAGCACCAGATCGAATTCGCGCGGGGTCAGCTTCACTTCCTCGCCATCCATGAACAGGATCTGGTCACGTGGCCTGAACTTGAACGGCGCGAAATCGAGCTCTTCGGCATCGCGCTGCGCGCCGCTGCGGCGCAACGCATTGCGCACTCGGGCCACCAGCTCGGCCGGCCGGGCCGGTTTGATGATGTAGTCGTCCGCGCCGGCACCGAACGCTTCGACCACATGGCGCTCGTCTTCGCGTCCGGTCAGGAAGATCACCGGCAGGTCGATGTTGCCGGCCTTGCGCAGCGACATCAGGAATTCGAGGCCGGACTCGTCGGGCAGCTCCCAGTCGACCAGCACCAGATCGACTCCCCCTGCACCGAGATGACGGCGGAAATCGATCGTGGTGCCGAACACCGCAACCTCGAACCCGGCGCGACGCAGCAGCGCATCGGCGATGGCCCGGTGAACGGGATCGTCTTCGATGATCGCGATACGCGGCGCAGTCATGCTGCCCGGGCCTGCCCAACAGACGGTTTCGACGCGACCCACGTCACGGTTCCGCGACGGGCCGGGATGGCATCCCGTGCCGTCACGCTGTCCGCTCGCTGCGATGAAATGCTTGTCGCACCCGAGACCTCGTCCTGTTCCGTGCCCGCTGCACCGTGCAGCCGGTCACGGCCCGGCCCTGATACGCTTGCGCCGGAAGGCGTAGCGCAAAGTCCGCGTTGGGTTCGAGTGTAAACCGGAGTGCGATGCAGTGACCAGCAAGCCCGAAGCTGCGAGTTTGCGCGACTGGCTGGCGCGCCAGCTGGCGCGCGCCTCAGGCGGCGTCGCGCTGGGCTTCCTCTGCCTGGCCGGGCTGGTGGTGTGGGCGCTTTCATGGCGCATGCATACGAATGCACTGGAGCGCGATGCGGACGCGGCGCGCGTGCTGGTCGAGGCGCAGATGCTGCGCTGGCAGCTGCAATGGACCACGGTGCTGGAAGACATCGACCTGGCGACCTGCACCGACGCCGCGTGCGTGCACGACCGCTTGGTCGCCTGGCCGCGGGCGCGCGGTGGCGGAGAGGGTTGGCTCGCCTACGATGGCGCCGGACGCCTGCTGTGGTCGGCCGGCACCGCGCCCGCCGACGCCGCATCGGATCCGGCACTGTTCGAAGCGCTGCGGCGCCATGAGCATGCCGTTTCGCTGCAGCGCGACGGCCCGGCGGCCTCCGCGACCGAGCCCGCAGCGGCCTCAGTCTGGCTTCTGCGTCACCTGCCGGTCCGCTCCACGACCCTCGGCGAGGTGCTGCTTGCGGTGCGCTATCCGGCCTGCCGGCTGATCGACGACATCGAACAGGACGTGCTCAGTCACAGCGCGTCGGCAGCGATGGTGCTGCGCGATGCGCAAGGCGACGTCCTGTGCGCGCGCGGGCGCCCGGCGATGCCGGGGACCTCGATGTGGCGCGCCAGCCGCACGCTCGACCCGGGCGTGGAGATCGGCCTGGAAGGAAGCATCGTGCGCGTGCTGGCACCGGCATGGTGGGTGCTGCTGCCGGGGCTGCTGCTGTGGGGCGCGCTCACGGTGTGGATGCGTCGGGCCGCACGGGTGCGTCTCGAGCGCGCCTGGCGCCCGTTCTCCGATCTCGCGCACCAGCTGCGCCTGCACGCCGACGGCATCGACGATTCGACCTGGCAGCGCTTGCCGCCGGACGCCTGGGCCGAGGTGCAGGAGCTGTCCGAGCTCAACGCCAAGCTGCTGCGCCGGCTCGACGAGTCGCGCGACGAAGCCCGTCATGCCGATGCCCAGCTGGTCGAGGCGAATGCCCAGCTTGCCTCGGAGGTGGAACAGCGCGACTCCTACATCGACAAGCAGATGCGCCGCCTGCAGGATGCGCTGAACGCCGCGCGCCAGGCCTCCGAGGCGAAGACGCGGCTGATGACCAACACCAGCCACGAGATCCGCACGCCGCTGAACGGCATCATCGGTACCGCCGAGATGCTGTTGCGCTCCAAGCCGCTCAGCGCGTCGCAGGCGTCACTGCTGCGGGTTCAGCTCAATGCCGCGAAAGGGCTGCTCGCCCTGGTCAACGACATCCTCGACCTCAGTCGCAGTGCCGCCCAGCTCGAACCGGCGCGCGAACCCTTCGACGTCGTCGCCGAGTCGGCGACGGTGTGCGAAGCCCTGCGCGCCGACGCCAACAAGCGCGGGCTCAAGCTCGAACTGCAGGTGCCGCCCGAGTTTCACGGCTACCGTTGGGGCGATCGCGCCCGCTTCCGCCAGCTGCTGACCAATCTGGTGGGCAACGCACTCAAGTTCACCAGCGAAGGCAGCGTGCGGGTGGAGCTCGGCGAGAGCGAAACCTCCGAGCTGGTGGTGCGCGTGCAGGACACCGGCATCGGCATTGCCGAGAAGGACTTCGAGCGCATTTTCGAGCCCTTCGTCCAGGTCGACTCGTCGTCGACGCGCAAGTACGGCGGCACCGGCCTCGGTCTGTCCATCGCCCGCGAGCTCACCCAGGCGATGTCCGGCTACCTGACCCTGAACAGCGAGGTCGGGCAAGGCAGCTGCTTCACCCTGCAGCTGCCGCTGGATCTGGCCCAGGCCGCCGACCTGATCTCCGAACCGGAGATCGACGCCGGCGCCGAGCCGGTGGCGCTGCCCCAGGGTGCCTTGCAGGTGCTGGTGGTGGACGACATCGACATGAACCGCGATCTGCTCGAGATGCAGGTCCAGGCGCTCGGCGGCGAAACCGCCAAGGTCGATGGCGGCGCCGCGGCGATCGCGCATGTGCAGGCGCATCCGGTCGACCTGGTGCTGCTCGACTGCCAGATGCCGCAGATGGATGGCTACGAAGCGGCCTCGCGCATGCGTGCCCTGCAGCTTGGAAGACGATTGCGCATCGTCGCGGTCACCGCACACGCGCAGCCCGGCGAGCGCGAGCGCTGCATCGCCGCGGGCATGGACGACTACCTGTCCAAGCCGGTCACCATGGACGCGCTGCAGCGCATTCTCGGCGAGGCACAGAAAGCGGCCCGACCCACAGGATGACGGCGCCGGGTCCCGACGTGCATCGCACCGGCCTGCACCGGCTTCAGTCGAAAGCGGCTTCCATCACCTGGTAGTGGGCGTCGCGCATGCCCAGCTGGCGGTAGGTGGCCTGGGCACGCAGGTTCTGCGTTTCCACGTAAAGACGCAGCCCGCATACGCCGGGCGTTTCCCGTGCGCGCGCTTCGGCGTGCCGATACAGCGCCCTGAACACACCGCTTCGTCGCGCCTCGGGTGGCACGTAGACCGACTGGATCCACCACCACAGACCGCAGCGCCAGTCGCTCCACTCATAGGTGAGCATCAGCGTACCCACGACCGCTTCGTTGCGTACCGCGACCCAGTACTCGGCGAGCTCGGGCTGCGCGAACACGCGCTGCAGCCCACGACGCAGGGTGTCCGGGTCGAGCCGCTTGCCTTCGGTTTCCCAGGCCATGGCCGACGCGAAGGCCTGCAGGTCGGAAAGATCGTCGAGAGTCGCCGGGCGCACGCTGATCGACAGGTCCATGTCGCTGCTCCATCCGCAATCAAGGCTGCGGCATCATGCGTGCGACCGGGCGTGCCGACAAGTCGGACGGCGCACCAGCGGAGGGCAAGCGGATGAGCTTCAAGGACCATTTTTCCACCCAGGCGGCGCAGTATGCCGAACGGCGTCCACGCTATCCGGCGCAGCTCTACAGTTGGCTCGCCGAACGCAGCCCGGCGCGCGATCGTTGCTGGGATGCGGGCTGCGGCAACGGTCAGGCCAGCGTCGCCCTGGCCGCGCACTTCGGGGCGGTGATCGCGACCGATCCCAGCGCCGCGCAGATCGAAGCCGCCTCGCCCCACGCTCGCGTCGCATACCGCGCCGAGCCCGCCGAGTCGCCCTCGCTGGACGCGAACAGCGTCGACCTGATCACGGTCGCGCAGGCCTACCACTGGCTCGACCATGCGCGCTTCGCCGCCGCTGCCGACCGCGTGCTGCGCGCGGGCGGCTTGCTGGCAGTCTGGTGCTACGGACTGTGCCGGGTCTCGCCGTCCATCGACGAATCGTTCATGGCGCTCTACGACGACATCCTTGGCGCCGACTGGCCACCCGAGCGCGCGCACGTCGAGAACGGCTACCGCGACCTGCCGATGCCCTTCGATCCCGTTGAAGGCGCGCCGCAGTTCTCCATGCAGGTCGACTGGCGCGGTGACGAATACCTCGGCTACCTGCGCACCTGGTCGGCCACCCAGCGTTTCCTCAAACGCACCGGCGAGGATCCGGTCTCGCGTATCGAAGCAGCGGTGATGTCTGCCTGGGGTGAACCACAACGGGTGCGTACGGTGGCGTTTCCGCTGTCGCTTCGGGTGACCCGCAAGCCCGTCTGACTAGCCCGCCCGGCGCGGCGTGTCTCCCACACCGAGGAGATCGAACAGGGCACTGTTCTGCAGTCGCGGCGGCAAGGTTGGCGGTGCCGAAGGCACTTGATCCGCGCTGTCACGCCGCAGCGCACGCTCCTCAGGCAAGCCCTCACCGCGCAGGAAGCCCTCGATGCACGCGCAGGTCGCCGCAATGGCGTCGAACGGCGTGCCGTGTCGGGAGCCGCGCACCACCGCGAGATCGGCGCCGAGCCGTGCTGCCCAGCGGCGCTTTTCTTCCAGCGCCGTGTAGTCGTGCTCGCCGGCCAGCATCAGCACCGGCGCAGCAAGACGATCCAGGCGGTCGGCCGCACACCAGTCGGCCAGCGCGTGCGCGCAGCGAAGGTAGGGTGCCGGCGAGGCCTGGCCGACCACGTCGACGACCCGCGCCCGCATCGCAGCCTGCTCGGGGTGCGGAAACAGGCGCCGCGCGATCATCCGCGCGGTGCGACGCATGCCGAACAGGCGCACCCAGCCGACCTGCAGCCAGTACTCGGCAGCCTTCTTCCAGTGGTCGATGCGGTAGCTCGGCAGGCTGTTGATCAACACCAGTCGTTCCACTGCGCCGGGCCGCTGCAGGGCCATCTCCAGCGCGACGGCACCGCCCATCGAGAAGCCCGCGACCGCAATGCGGTCGAGGCGCGCGCGGTCGACCAGGCCCCATAGATCGGCGGCGAACTGCGTGATCGCATAGCCGTCCGCCGGCACCCCACTGCGCCCGCATCCGCGCAGGTCGGGCACGATCAGGCGGAAGCCCTTCGCCAGCGGCCCGATCTGGAACGCCCAGTCGTCACCACTGGAACCGAGACCGTGGACCAGCAGCAGCGGCGGCCCCTCGCCATAGCACTGAACAAACAGCTCCACGCCGTCGACGGCGACGCGCTGCGTGGTCGCAGTGGGCTCCGGCAGTGATACCTCTGCCATGGCTCAGGCGATGCGGTGCTCTCTCGGTGGCAGGTAGCGCGCCAGCTCGAGCTTGGCCAGCGCCTGGCGATGCACCTCGTCCGGGCCGTCGGCGATGCGCAGCGCGCGCGCCTGCATGAAGAACGCGGCCAGCGGCACCTGGTCGGCCAGACCCGCGCCGCCGAACGCCTGCATCGCCATGTCGATGATGTCGCAGGCCATCTGCGGAACCACGATCTTCACCGCACCGATGTCGCCGCGTGCCGCCTTGTTGCCGGCCTGGTCCATCTTCCAGGCTGCATGCAGGGTCAACCAGCGCGCCTGGTCGATGCGGCAGCGGGCGTCGGCAATGCGTTCTTCCCACACGCCCTGCTTGGCCACCGGCTTGCCGAAGGCGACCCGGCCCAGCAGGCGCCGGCACATCAGCTCGAGTGCGCGCTCGGCGACACCGATCAGACGCATGCAGTGATGGATACGCCCGGGCCCGAGCCGACCCTGCATCATCTCGAAGCCGCGGCCCTCACCCAGCAGCAGATTCTCCGCAGGCACCCGCACGCCGTCGAAGGTCACCTCGCAGTGGCCATGCGGTGCGTCATCGAAGCCGAACACGGGCAGCGGACGCCCGACCTTCAGTCCGGGCGTCCCCGCAGGCACCAGCACCACCGAATGCTGCTGGTGCGGCGGATGGTCCGGGTTGCTGCGACCGAGCACGATGTACAGCGCACAGCGCGGGTCGCCGGCGCCGGAGGTCCACCACTTGTGCCCGTCGAGCAGGTAATTGTCGCCATCACGTTCGATGCGCAGGGCGATGTTGGTGCCGTCGCTCGAGGCGACGTCCGGCTCGGTCATCGCGAACGCCGAGCGGATCGAGCCATCCAGCAGCGGCGTCAGCCATTGCGCCTGCTGCGCCGGCGTGGCGTAGCGCGCCAGCACTTCCATGTTGCCGGTGTCCGGTGCCGAGCAATTGAACACTTCCGAGGCCCACGGCACCCGTCCCATGATTTCGGCCAGCGGGGCGTACTCGACGTTGCTCAGGCCGGCGCCGTGCTCCGACTCCGGAAGAAACAGGTTCCACAGCCCGGCGGCCTTCGCTTCGGGCTTCAGCTCCTCGATCACCGCGGTCGGGGTCCAGCGCTTGCCCGCCTGCGTGTTGGCCTCGACCTCTTCGGCGAAGCGGTGCTCGTTCGGATAGATATGGGTCTCGAAAAAGGCGAGCAGCTGGCCACGCAAGGCGTCGACGCGGGCGGAATGGCGGAAGTCCATGGGCGGGGGTGTCCTCAGGTCTGGGCCGGGAGGAGGCTCGGTGAAGTCGGGGGATCAGGGATCAGCAGTCAGGGCGCTGTGCACACGGGACAGTGCCAGCTCAAAGCGCGATATGCGAGCGTCGGATGCGCGACGGTGGCGGAAACCTGCGCTCCGACCCGTCACCCCTCACCCCTCGCGCGACAGCGCGATCACCCCCGCGCCAGTTTCCAGCCCAATTCGGCAACCGGACGGGCGAGCTTGCCGGTCTCGACCGCCTGGGCGCTGCTGGCGGTGCCGAGCTGGGCGCGTTTGGCGATGCCCTGGGCAATGCCGGCCAGGCGGAACAGGTTGTAGGCCAGGTAGAAGCCCATGTTGGGGATACCGCCGCGGCGACCGCTGCGCGCGCAGTAGCCGGCGATGTAGTCCTCCAGCTTGGGGATGCCCAGCGTGTCGAGGTCGAGCCCGGCCATGCCGCGCAGCGCGCCGGGCGGGGTGAACCAGGCCAGGCAGTGGTAGGCGAAGTCGGCGAGCGGATCACCCAGCGTCGACAGTTCCCAGTCGAGCACCGCGATGACCCGCGGCTCGCTGGGGTGGAACACCAGGTTGTCCATGCGGAAGTCGCCGTGGACGATGCGCGTCTCGTCGCTGGCGGGAATCTGTCCGGGCAGCCACGCGATCAGCGACTCCATGGCGTCGATGCGTTCGGTTTCCGCGGCACGGTACTGCTTGGTCCAGCGCCCGATCTGGCGCTCGAAGTAATTGCCGCGGGCGCCGAAGTCGGACAGGCCCACCGCGTCGGGGTCGACCGCATGCAGTGCCGCCTGCGTATCGCGCATCGCCGCATACACCGCAGCACGTTCATCCGGCGCCAGATCGGGAAGGGTTGGATCCCAGAAGATCCGCCCTTCGACGCGTTGCATCACGTAGAACATCCGGCCGATCACCGACTCGTCCTCGCACAGCGCGAGCACGCGCGGCACCGGCACATCGCTGTCGGCCAGCGCGGCAAGCACCCGGTACTCGCGCTCGACGGCATGCGCCGAGGGCAGCAGCTCGGCGACCGGCCCCGGCTTGCTGCGCAGCACGTAGTGCGCGTCACCGGCGTCGAGTGCGAAGGTGGGATTCGACTGCCCGCCCTTGAACTTGGTCAGCTGGATCGGCGCCTCGAAGCCGCCCAGATGTGCCTGCAGCCAGCGCTGCAGTGCGTGTTCGTCGATTGCGTGTCGCGTCGCCGCCATGCGTGCTCCCGTTCGGTGGCCGTTTGGCGCGCGATGACTCGGGCGCGCGTCCGTGCTGCCCGATCATCCCATGATCGGGGTGCGACCGCCGCGCCGATTCGCCACGGAGCTGTCCAGGCCGCGTGCTATAAGCGCGCGATGGATGCCGACCCGGCCACACTGATCGCCCACACGCTGCTGCCCTGGCTGTCGCTGGGCTGGTTGCTGTATCTCGTTGCGCTGACGGTGTGGATCATCCTGCAGAAGCGTTCGCCGCTGTCGACCTGGGCGTGGATCCTTTCGCTGGCGGCGCTGCCGCTG
>JAGRJY010000084.1 GCA_020442465.1 Lysobacterales bacterium | reverse complement strand
GCCAACGTCCTTGAGTACGAGCGCTTGGCTGATCGAGGCGGAAAGCAGGGCCGAGCGCGACCCTTCCTTGCCGGCTTCGACCAGAGCTTCCTCGATCAGGGCGATGGCCTGCTCGCTGTCGCCCTCCACGTGCGCCACGTCGGACATGTTCAGCAGCACGCTGGCGACGCCGCGCTGGATATCGTTGGCGCGCTTGAGCTCGAGCGACTGCCGGTAGTGCTGCATGGCCTCGCTGGCGTTGCCCTGCTCGGACAGCACGTTGCCGATGTTGGTGAGCATGGCGGACAGTCGCGCCCAGTCACGCGACGCGCGGTACGTCTCCGCCGCCTCCTGATAGGCGGTGAGCGCGTCGGCGTGCAGGCCGGCCAGCGAGTAGGTGACGCCGAGGTGGGCGCTCGACAGCGCCCGGAGCCGGTCATCGCCGAGCCTGCGGGCGATCGCGATCGACGCATCGAGCTCCACCGCCGAAAGGTCGTAGCGACCGCGTGCTCGCAACGCCGCGCCGATAGCATTGCGCGCATAACCCTGCGCCTTGGGATCGCCGGATGCCATCGCGTCGCGCAGCCACGCACGCGCATCGGCCTCGCCCACCACGGGGTCTTCGCTGATTTCCGCCGCGATCACGCGATGACGCTCGAGCACATCGGCCGGCTCGGATGCCGCCAGAGCCTGGGCGCAGACCAGCGTCATCCACAGCATCAAGCTTGCGCGAAACCACGATGGTGATGATGCACGACTCAACGCGAAGGCGCCCCCTGCTCGGCCCGTAGCGATCAACGATCGCAGGCTCTCGCGGCAGTGCGGCAGCGACCTGCACGGCGGCCGCACTCCTGTACCCAGCGCCGAGAGTACTGCATGGCAGGTCAACGCGCTGCCGACGCCCGCCAGTGCATGGGCCCGGCCCCCGCCCGGGTTGCACCGGCGCCGCCGCTACGCGATGCTCGCGGCTCCCAACACCCGGTTTGTGGCGCCGTGACCGAAGCGTTGTCCTGGCTGTTCTGCTGCGCGCTCGCGGTTGGCGCGGGGCTGCTGCTCGCGGGCGCCCGCTCCGGATTCCCGCGCGACCTGCGCGGGGCGCTGGGCTACTGGAGTCTCGGCCTGGTCCTGGTGGGCATATCGGGGTGGCTGCTGCGCAGCGAACTGCCCTCGTCCGGGCATCTCGGCGGCTTCGTGATGGTGCTCGGCTGGACCAGCGGCTGGCGGGCCTGGCTGGCGATGGCCCGCCTGCCGGTGCCGAACTGGCTGCCTGCGCCGGCCCTGCTGTTGATCGCCGGCCTGATCGCCCCGCAGGACTGGTGGCCGGACCTGCGCACGCTGGCGCAGCTTCTGGTCGTGCTCGGATGCATCAGCGCGCTGCGGGAGCGCCGGCTGGACGAGCGTCCGGGCATACGCCACAGCCTGCTCGGCCTGCTGGCCGCGACAGCCTTGTTGGAGCTCTTCGTGCTGGGGTTGTCGATGACCGACACCAGCCCCGGTCCGCACGAGGGCAGCGACGCCGCGCTGTGGACGCGCCTGTTGATGCCGATGATGCTGTCGCTGGGCTTCCTGCTGCTTTGTGTGGAGCGCCTGCAAAGCAAGTTGGAGCGGGCAGCCGCCATCGACCCGCAGACCGGCCTGCTCAACCGTCGCTCGTTTTCGGCGGCGGGCGACCGCGCGGTGGCCCGCGCGCGCTCGGACGCAGCCAAAGGCTGTGCGGTGGCGGTGATCGACATCGACTTCTTCAAGCGGGTGAATGATCGTTTCGGCCAGCCAGCCGGCGACCTGCTGCTGCAGCACGTGGCCGCACACATGCTCGAGGGCGCCCGGCACCATGACCTGCTGGGCCGGTTGGGTGGCGAGGAGTTCGCCCTGCTGCTCGAAGGGGTCGACGGCGCCACGGCACAGCGTGCCGCCGAGCGACTGCGCCGCAACGTCGAGTCGCACGTCATGCGACTTGAAGGCGAACCGGTGCCGGTGACGGTCTCGGTGGGCGTGGCCTTGCTCGAAGCTACCGACCGCGACTTCGACGACCTGCTCCGTCGCGCCGACCGGGCGACGCTCAAGGCAAAATCCGCCGGCCGCAATCGGATCGAGCTGGCACGTCCCTAGCGCCAACGCAGACCCGTGCCGGTCGACCTGGCGCGTACGCACGCACCGTCCGTCTCAATGGATCTGGCGTGGCGACCTGAAGGCTGTCTGCGTTGGCCGGCCGGTCACCTCAGCCGGCGTGTCGATCAAGCAGTTGACGATCATGCACGCGGGCAAGACTGAGCTGTGCGCACAGCGCACCGCACAACGCCAGGAACATGTCGCCCACTGGGTGTCCCAGACATCGCCCTGGGTGGCGAGGAACGCGTCGGCATCCGCGCCCCAGATCAGTGCCGCCCACCATTCGATCAGCTCGAAGAACGCGCTGAAGCTCAGCGCTGCCGCCACGACGAGATAGAACAGCCAACCGCCACGCTGCAGCGGGGTGCAGCGAAGCAGCAGTTCGCGGGCGAGCAGCGCGGGCACGAATCCCTGGGCAAAGTGGCCCAGGCGGTCGTAGTGGTTTCGCGCCAGCCCGAAGCCCTGCTGCACCCACTCGCCCAGCGGGGTTTCGGCGTAGGTGTAGTGACCGCCGTAGATCAGGATCAGCGCGTGCACGGCGAGCAACCAGCCCAGCAGTCGGGTGAGTGGAAACCGCGCCCAGCACGCCACCACCAGCGGCAGCCCGATGACGACCCAGATCACTTCCATGAACCAGGTCATGCGGTCGTGCGGGGCCAGGCCGGACAGCAGCAGCGCGCCGAACACCGTCGCCAGCACAACACGTCGTTCCAGCAACGGCCATGGCTGCGCGCTCATCGTTCCTCCTGGCTCACCACCGACACGTTAGCAGCCGGCACCGGCACTGTCGCGGCGGCGCGACGCTCAAGCGATCTCGGCGAGACCGGTCCAGTCAGCCGGGGTGAGCGGTGCAAGACCATGCGCCTGACGGGCCCGGTCGCATTGCGGACTCGGCGTGCCCGTTTCCCAGGCCGGCTGCAGCGCCGCACAGGGCGAAGGACGCTGTTCGTAGATCGTGCAGTGCGCGGCCCGGCCGATGTCGCCGGCCAGCGCATCGCAGCGCGGCGCACGCGCCTGGGTGCCGCGCATGACCACGCGATGAGGATCGAGCTGCTCGGTCAGGGCCGCGGGCGTGCGGCCGCCGACGAAGGGATCGGCTTCCGACCAATGAAACGCCACCCGGAAATGGGCACAGCAGGCACCACAGGAGAGACACGGATGGCTCATGGCCGCACCGCAGGCAGGTCAGGGCAGATCGATCACCCATTCCGCCAGCAGTGTCCTGATCCGGGCCAGCAGTCTGGCGCCGCGCTTCCGGGCGGAAAGCGCGCGCATTGTAGGGCCGGGACGGGCGAGCCGAGAAGCCCCCCGCTCGGCAGGTCCCGCGCCGGTGATCGCCCCCCGCCGACTACTGCCTCGGCAGACGCGGGTTGGCCACTGCCTGCACCGGTTCGGAACTGCGGATCGGGTTGATGTCGATGCCACCGCGGCGCGTGTAGCGCGCGTACACGGTCAGGCGATCCGGCCCCAGCCGTCGCCACAGGTCGTGATGGATGCGCTCGACGCAGTGTTCGTGGAACTCGGCATGGGTGCGATAGCTCAGCAGGTAGCGCAGCACGCTGGCCGCATCCCATTCCGGACCGTGGTAGCGGATCTGCACGCTGGCCCAGTCGGGCTGTCCGGTGACCGGGCAGCGCGAACGCAGCAGATCGCTGACCAGGCATTCGTCGACGAGGCGGCGGCTCGCACACTGCAGCAGGTCGGGCTGCGGCGCGTCGCAGGAAGCCACCTGCGTGGCGAGCTGGTCGATGGACCGGCCATCCCAGGCCGCCAGCGATTGTCCCGCCAGTGCCGCCGGTTCGCGCAGCCGCACGCTGACGGCCGCGCCAGCGGCCGCGCCGAGATCGGTTTCCAGGGTCTGCGCGAGCTGGGCCGGGGTCGCCACCACAGTCTGGGCAAACCCGTTGAGATAGAGCTTCAGGGATTTCGATTCGACGATGCAGGGCGACTCCGCCGGCACGCGAATCTCGGCCACCGCCACGCCGGGGACACCCCCGGGCTGCAGCCACGAGAGCTCATAGGCGTTCCACAGGTCGAGGCCGTGCATCGGCACCTGGCCCCAGCCGTCCAGGCCCGCCCGCTGCGGCGCACGCGGAATCGCGAACAGCAGCGCGGCGTCGTAGCCCTCGGCATACACGGTGGACTTGCCGAGGGGTGACTGCGCGGGATCATGGGCGGTGCTCATCCGCGCATTGTCGCTGCCTGCCCCGCGACGGAAAAGCCGGCGCGGCGCGCGTGCTGGTCGAGACTGGCTCCTGCGCCGCGTTGCGGGCATGCTTGCCAGCCCACCCGCCGCTGCCATGCCGAGGACATGCAAGGGAACTGCAATATCGCTGCTGCGCTGGCCGAAGTCGCCGAACGCCAGCCCGACGACATCGCCATCCGCTGTCCGACCGGGGTGGACCGCCAGGGACGCGTCGAATACGGCGTGCAGATGACCTACGCCGAGCTCGAGCGCGACTCGAACGATGTCGCCCGCGGTCTGCTCGCGCTTGGACTGACCCGCGGCCGCCGCTGCGCGCTGATGGTCAAACCCTCACCCGAGCTGTTCGTGTGCATGTTCGCGCTGTTCAAGGCAGGCGTGATCCCGGTGCTGATCGACCCCGGCATCGACAAGCGCGCGCTCAAGCAGTGCCTGGCCGAGGCCGCGCCGCTGGGCTTCATCGGCATCGCCCTGGCGCATTGGGCGCGCCGCCTGCTCGGCTGGGCGCGCGGCAGCATCGTGCACACGGTGGTGGTCGGTCGCCGCTGGGGCATCGGCGGATTCTCCCTGCGCGCGGTGCGCCACCTGGGGCAGGGCCGCAACGACCCGCTTTGCCACACCGAGGCGGACGAGACCGCCGCCATCCTGTTCACCTCGGGCTCGACCGGCGTACCCAAGGGCGTGATCTACCGGCATCGCCACTTCCTCGCCCAGGTCGAGCTGCTCGGTCGTGCGTTCGGCATCCAGCCCGGCGGCGTCGACTTGCCGACCTTCCCGCCGTTCGCGCTGTTCGATCCGGCGCTCGGCTTGACCTCGGTGATTCCGGACATGGATCCGACCCGGCCCGCGCGGGCCAACCCCGAGAAGCTGGTCGACGCCATCGAGCGATTCGGCGTCACCCAGATGTTCGGCTCGCCCGCGCTGATCGATCGCCTGAGTCGCCATGGCGCGCGCACCGGCACCCGGCTCAGCCACCTGCGCAAGGTGCTTTCGGCCGGTGCGCCGGTTCCGCCGGATGTGGTCGAGCGCATGCAGCGCATGTTGCCGGACGACGCCGAGATCTGGACGCCCTATGGCGCGACCGAGTGCCTGCCGGTGGCGGTGATCGAGGGCCGCGAGCTGGCGGAAACCCGCGAAGCCACCGAACAGGGCGCCGGCACCTGCGTGGGGCGCCCGGTCGAACCCAACATCGTGCGCATCATCCGCACGGTCGACGGCCCGATCGGACGCTGGTCCGACGTCGAGGAGCTGCCGCCGGGCGAAGTCGGCGAAATCACCGTGGCCGGACCCACCGCCACGGAATGCTACTGGGCGCGAGCCAGCGTCACCACCGCCGCAAAGATCCACGAAGCACTCGGCGAATCGCTGGAGGACGACGGCGTGCGCGTGGTTCATCGCATGGGCGACCTGGGCTGGTTCGACGAGCAGGGTCGCCTGTGGTTCTGCGGTCGCAAGTCGCAGCGTGTCGAGACCGTCGAGGGCGCGCGCTACACCGAACAGGTCGAGCCGATCTTCAACGCCGACCCGCGCATCCGCCGCAGCGCCCTGGTCGGCGTCGGCG
>JAGRJY010000015.1 GCA_020442465.1 Lysobacterales bacterium | reverse complement strand
GCCTGGCCACGCATCCGCGCGCCTGCCGCCACGGTGAGCGAGCCGGCATTGACGTCGCCGGTGATCGAGCCCTTCTGCTGCAGGTCGACCCGCTTGGCCTGCTCGATGTTGCCCTCGAGGTCGCCGGCGATGACGACCGAGCCGGCACGCACGCTGCCGGTGACCTTGGCGCCGCTTTCGATGGTCAGGTCCCCCTGGACGTTGACGTCACCCTTGAAGGTGCCGGCGATGCGTACATTGCCTGCCCCTTCGATCTTCCCTTCGATGCTGATGTCCGCGGCGATCAGGGATTCCTTGCGCGCCGCGTCGGCCTCGGCAGCGCGCGCGGCATAGGCCGGCGGATCGGCAGCGCGCACCGGCTCGGGCCGCGGCGGCTCGGCGACCGGCGGCTGCGCCGAAGGCTTGGTCGAGTTGTCTTTCCACAGGGACATCGTGCGCACCTCTCGGGACCAGGGGGCTTCCGAGGCTACTCCAATTCGGATGACAAAGTTGGACCGGATGCACACTCTGCGCGCGTCTGCGACGAACCGAGCCATGGTCCGCGCCGCGCGGATCCGCCCCACTCGGGTTCTAGACTACCCGTTTCACCGACCTGTCCTGCGCGCAGCGTTCAGCGCGAGGAGGACCGCCCCAGGCGGTGTGCGCCGGCACCCAGTCGTGCCAACTCGTCATCGTGGTTGTAGAGCTGGCAGGCCTTCAAGGACAGGCAACCGCAGCCGATGCAGCCGTCGAGTTTGTCGCGCAGCGCCGTCAACGCATCGATGCGCGCCTGCAGACGGGTGCGCCAGCGCACCGAGAGCCGGCTCCAGTCGGCCTTGTTCGGGGTGCGCTGGGCGGGCAGGTCCGCCAGGGCTTCGGCGATTTCTTCCAGCCCGATGCCGACCTGCTGCGCGGCGCGAATGAATGCCAGCCGGCGCAGCACGTCGCGACGGTAGCGCCGCTGATTGCCGGCGCTGCGCACGCTGTGCAGCAAGCCCCTGCTTTCGTAGTAGTGCAGCGCCGACACCGCAACACCGCTGCGACGCGCAACCTCGCCGACCGCCATCCACTTGTCCGCCATGACGCGCTTGACCTCAAGCTGACTCGAGGTTTTATCCTGCACCGCACGCTGAACCGGGACAAGACATGGAAGCCACCGACACCCTGGGCGACGGCCGCGCGAGCACCCCGCCGCCGCATTCGGCCCAGGGTCTGTTCGCGCCGCCGTACCGCACCCTCAGCGTCGGCATGATCGCGTTGATCTCGATGCTCGCGTTCGAAGCGATCGCCGTCGCGGCAGGCATGCCGGCGGTGGCCGAGGCGCTGGACGGGCTGTCGCTGTATGCGCTCGCATTCGGCGGCGCGCTCGCCACCTCGATGGTGGGCATGGTGTTCGCCGGCGGAAGCGCCGACCGGCACGGCCCCATCCGCTCCCTGGTGATCGGGCTCGCACTGTTCGGCGGCGGTCTGCTGATGGCCGGATTCGCCCCGAGCATGGCCTGGTTGGTCGCCGGACGAATCGCGCAAGGACTGGGGTCCGGCATGCTGGGCGTCGCCATCTACGTCGCGATGGG
>JAGRJY010000083.1 GCA_020442465.1 Lysobacterales bacterium | reverse complement strand
TCACGCCGGGCGGCATGCTGACCTGTCCTGAGGGCAGGACGCCGCCACTGAAGTCGTCAGCGGTGGCAGGATGCGCGCCGGTTCCGGACACGGTCCAGCTGACGGTCGCGGTCTGGTCGACCGCCCCGCTGCGGGTGACCTCGAATGCGAAGGCGGTGCTGCCGGCATCGCCCTCCACACGCACAGCGTTCACCGACTCCAGGGCGAACAGGCTGTCGTCGTTGATCACGGTGCTGAGGGCGGTCCGTGCCGACTGGTTGATGGAGCATCCGGAGGGGTTCACCAAGGTGACACTGAAGCCCTCGTCGCCCTCGAATTCGGAATCCGCGGCGATGCGTACTTCGATGTCTGCCGTGGTCGCGCCAGGTGCCATCTGGAAGGTACCGCTGATCCCCAGCATGCCCTCGAACAAGTCGCTCTGCTCGATGGGGTCCAGTCCGGCCCCTGCAAGCTCCACGGCGAAGGTGCAGAACCCGCTGGTGTCCTGCGTTCGGGTCACCCGGAACCGGTGCGTGGCGTAGAACCCGAGGCTGCCCTCTACGAGATCGGTGAGTTCGCCATGCAGCGAAATGGTCGGCACGACGAAGAGCACGTCGTCGTTGAGGATGCTCCCGGTTGCGGTCGTGGAGTCACCCGCCAGTCCATCGGTGATCTGGGTGAGCAGCAGGCGAAACCCGTCATCGGCTTCGGCATCCAGATCGCCCTGCACCGGGACGGACACGGTGGTCTCTCGCTGGTCGGCATTGAAAAAGGCGCTGCCAAAGGGGAGAACCGGTCCGCCGAAGTCGGCGGCGTTCGCCGGCGCGGCGCCGTCTCCCTGTACCTGCCAGCTGACCTGGGTAGTGCCGCGCAAGTCGCCGTTGCGGCGCAGCGTGTAGGTGAAGGCCGTGGTTCCTCCGTTGCCCTCGGGCAAGACTCGCGTGGCAGTGACGAGTTCGACCTGCGGTGGCTGCAGCTCGAACGCACCCATGTCGACCCCTTGGCCATCGTCGCGCGCGAAACCCGCGCCACGCTGATCGAACGACGCAGTGGAACTACCAGTGTTGATGATCGGCGTCGCGAACGTGGAGTGCGGGCGCATGCCGACGCAGCGATCACTGATGCTGCCGATGCGACGGGCGCAGCCGTAGTCTCCGAGGGGGCCGAACGCAGCCACCGCCGTGAACACGTTGGACGATCCGGCCCCGTTGATCTCCCCCGGGGCGTCCGGTGGCGTCAACAGACTGTGGCTCATGTCCACGACCGTGTTGCCGCGTCGCCACAGATTCGCTTCGCCGAACTGGGTGTTGGCCAGCACGCTGTTGCGGATCGTCACATGCGAGTTCAGGGCTTCGATTCCTGAAGCGCCCTGCCCGGGAGCTGCGAAGGTGTCGTTGCCGACCAAAGAGCTGTCCTCGAGCACGAGGGTGCTGTCCTCGACAAGGATCGCCGCGGTGCGCGCACCCACGCCGTCCGTCCCGGCGGTGCTGACGTTGTCGGCGATAGTGGTCGTGCGAATGTCGACGAGCGCGCCGCGCGCGAACACACCGGCCACACCGTCTTCGACATGGTGGTTGCCGATGCTGCTCTGGCTGATCGACACGACGCCCTGCTCGTGGACGGTGAGCGCACGGATCTGGTTGTCTGCAAACTGGGTGTTGGAGATGGTCAGGTAGCGCGTCGCGCCGCTTCCCGTCCTGAAATCGACGACTTCGGCGCCCGTACTGTGGCCGTCGAACAGCGAGTCGAGAATCAGCAGGT
>JAGRJY010000082.1 GCA_020442465.1 Lysobacterales bacterium | reverse complement strand
GCGGTTCCCGAGCTCGCGCTGAACACCGACGACGATCATCGCTGGGCCGACTACGCGCGTGCGGTGCGCCAGGCCAATGTCGACATGGATCAGCTGCTGCCGCCGGGTTGAAACTCAAAAATCAGGAAACAAGAATCAGGGGTCAGAGTCGACTTTCGTCATCGACCCGAGTCGAGCCCGAGGCGTGACGACGAAAGTCGACTCTGACCCCCATGCCCGCCAATGCCCGACGGTCGAGTCAGGAGTCGTTGGACGAATGCACCGGATACACCGCCGTGATGGGGCAGCCTTCGGTCGACGCCCGGGTGCTGAGCACCCCGCCGGCGATCATTTCCGCCGGCAGACCGCGCTGCACCTTGGCGTGGTCGCCGGGATGGCCGCAGATGGCGCCGCCGGTCACCGAGTGAAAGGTCACCGACTGACCCAGCTCCAGTTCCGGGCAGCTGCGGCCGAGCTCGACGCGGTACAGATCGTTGCCGCCCGAGCGCCTGGCGGAGGTGTCGACCAGCATGTCCTTGCCGTCCGTCCGCCACCCGCGCACCCAACGGGGGTCGAAGCAGTACGCGGTCGAGCTGAGGAATCGTCCGCGGTCAGGCGCCTTCGCCTGCACCTCGACCTGGGCCAGGCTCGGGGTGCCATCCAGGCTCCGACCGCGATCGGCCTCGCGGATCTCGGCCGCGAAAGCCTTGGCGGACAGCGGCTCCACGTTCTCGATGGCGCAGCGCAGTGCGCCAACCTGGACGAACTCGACCTCGGGCCGATCGCCGCAGACCCAGCCTTGCGGCGAGAGCAGCGAGGCGGCCGTGTCCGTCGCCGCCGGGCAGGACGCGGCGGTGGTCAGAGCGTAGCGCGCCGTTCCGGTGTCGATCAGCAGCCGGTGCTCGTCGACTGCACGCGCCTGCACCACCGCCCGGGCATCCAGGCAGCCCTCGCTCGGCGCCGCGCTGCGTTCGACCGCCGAGGCCGCGCCGGCGGCGACGAGCAGAGACAGAAGGCCAAGGTAGCGGGTCGGCATGCGCAGGCGCCCTGAACGTGGAGTTTGCGCAATCCTACAACGCCACGCAGCGTACGCGGTGCCGACCTGCTGAACCGAGGCGGAATCCGGGTCGGATCCCGGGCGGCGCTCAGGCGGCCTCGCGCTTGTCCTGCACCGGTTCGCGGATCAGGTGATCGAAGGCCGACAGCGCCGCCTTCGAGCCTTCGCCCATGGCGATGACGATCTGCTTGTACGGCACGGTCGTCGCGTCGCCGGCGGCGAAGATGCCGGGCAGGGAGGTACGCGCATGCGCATCGACCACGATCTCCCCGTGCGCGGAGAGTTCGAGCGTGCCGCGCAGCCAGTCGGTATTCGGCAGCAGGCCGATCTGCACGAAGATGCCTTCGAGTTCGAGCGTCTGCACGTCCAGGTTGGAACGGTCGCGGTAGTGCAGCCCGGTGACACGCTGGCCATCGCCGATCACTTCCGTGGTCTGCGCGTGCACGATCACTTCGACGTTGGGCAGCGAGCGCAGCTTGCGCTGCAGCACTTCGTCGGCGCGCAGCTTGCTGTCGAACTCGATCAGGGTGACGTGGCTGACCAGGCCGGCAAGATCGATGGCCGCCTCGACGCCGGAATTGCCGCCACCGATGACGGCGACGCGCTTGCCGCGGAACAGCGGGCCGTCGCAGTGTGGACAGTAGGCGACGCCGCGGTTGCGGTAGGTCTCCTCGCCGGGCACGCCGAGCTGGCGCCAGCGCGCGCCGGTCGCCAGCACCACGCTGCGCGCGCGCAGGGTGGCCCCGCTGGCGAGCTGCAGCTCGTGCAGGCCGTGCCCGGTATCGCCGGCGTGCACCAGTTTCTCGGCACGCTGCAGGTTGATGAAGTCGACGTCGTAGTCGCGCACGTGTTGCTCCAGTGCCGCGGCGAGCTTGGGACCTTCGGTCTCACGCACCGAGATGAAGTTCTCGATGCCCGCGGTGTCCAGCACCTGGCCGCCGAAACGCTCGGCCACCACGCCGGTGCGAATGCCCTTGCGCGCCGCATAGATCGCTGCGGCCGCGCCAGCCGGTCCGCCACCGACCACCAGTACGTCGAAGGCATCCTTGTTCTGGATGGCTTCGGCAGCGCGTGACGAGGCACTGCTGTCGAGCTTCGCGACAATTTCCTCGAGCGTCATGCGCCCCGAACCGAACACCGCGCCGTTGAGATAAACGGTGGGCACCGCCATCACCTGACGGGCCTCGACTTCGTCCTGGAATCCGGCGCCGTCGATTGCGATGTGGCGGATCGACGGGTTCAGCACGCTCATCAGGTTCAGCGCCTGCACGACATCCGGGCAGTTCTGGCAGCTCTGCGAATAGTAGGTTTCAAAGTGGAACGGGGTGTTCGGGTCGGTCTGGCCGAGGGAACGGATCTGATCGACGACGGCATCGTCGACCTTGGGCGGATGCCCGCCGACCTGCAGCAGGGCGAGCACCAACGAGGTGAATTCATGGCCGAGCGGGATGCCGGCGAAGGACACG
>JAGRJY010000081.1 GCA_020442465.1 Lysobacterales bacterium | reverse complement strand
CGCGCAGCACCCAGTTCGGCACCTCGAAGATCGGCAGCAGGGTCTCGGCCACCTGCACCACGACCCAGGCGCCGACGATGTACAGCCCCGCCATGCGGATGACGTTGCGGCGCTTGAGTTCGGCGAGAAGACTCACGGGCGGCGCGCCGGATCAGTCACAGACGTAGCCTCCATCACCCTGCTTGCGACACAGGTCGGGCGCTCCCAGCGCGTCCCAGAGCCGGGTCAGACCCACCTCGTCGGCAAACCGGCCGAATCCGGGCAATCGCCGCGCCTGGCGGCCTGCAGGACTCCACAACAGAAAGTACACGAGTGGGTCTGCATCGGTCGGTGCCCTCGCCATCACCTCCAGTGCGCGCGCCGGTTCGCCAAGGCGAATCAACGCATAGGGTGCGGCCCCCGCGATGAAAGCATGATCTCCCGCCAAGTAGTCTTCCACCATGTGTACGGCGGCAGCGCGCTGCGCGTCCGTGCCGAAACTTCCCTCGGCCACGATGCGCGCGGCATCAGGTGGAAACGCGCTCATGAAGACCTGCAGACCGCGAGCCATTTCGTTGACGGCTGCGTCTCGCTCGCTGCGCTCCTCCGCCAGGTGCGCAAGACCGAGACCCACATTGCTGATGCCGAACGAATCGGCGCGACGCAGCAGCACTTCGCCCTGTTCCAGCTCTCCGGCAAAGACATGACGCGCACCTCGCCACATCAGTGCGTTGGGCAGCAAGGGATCGATCGAAAGGACCCGATCGAGACGCTCGTCGCCCTGCTTGAGATAGCCCCATGCCACCAGACTGGAGCCGAGCCAGAAATTGCTCAGCACATCGTCGGGGTCCGCCGACAACGCCTTCTGGTAGGCAGCATGTTCACCGATGAAGTTGCGCACCGAGGATTCGCACTGCGCCTTGACGGCATAGGCCTCGGCGAGACCGGGGTCGAGGGCGATCGCCTGGGCGGCATGCTCCGAGGCGTCGGCGATCGAACGATCGAGATCCGCCCCGGCGTACTGTGGCGCGAGGATTTGCAGCGCGCCCATGCGCGCGTGTGCCCGCGCGAACTTCGGATCGAGCCGAAGCGCCTGGTCGAGCATGCCGATGGCCTCGGCAAACCGGCTACCTTCGCGTCGGTTGAACACCGCACTGGCCTGAAGATACAGCCCGTAGGCCTCGGCGTTGTCGGTCGCCACCGGCACCAGGCGCTGCTTCTGATCCCCCTGCAAGATGACCTTGAGGTTGTCGGTGATGGCGCGGGCGATGTTCTCCTGCAGCTCGAAGATGTCGCTCAGATCGCCATCGTAGGTCTCCGACCACAGATGAAAGCCGTCATCGACCTGGATCAGCTGCGCGGTGATGCGCACGCGCTCGCCCTGCTTGCGCACCGAGCCTTCGAGAATGTTCGCGACGCCGAGCGTCTTGCCGATCGCGCGCAGGTCCTCGTTCCTGCCCTTGAACGCGAACGACGACGTGCGCCCGGCGACTTTCAGGTCACGCACCTTGGCCAGCGCGTTGAGGATTTCTTCGGAGATGCCGTCGGAAAAATATTCCTGGTCGCCCTCCGGGCTGAGGTCGGTGAACGGCAGCACGGCGATGGACTTCGTGTTCTCGGCCATGGCAGGCGGAGAAGTCGGGGCGGAGTCCACGTCGTGCGCAGCAGCAATCGTCCCCGATCCGTCCGGACTCGACGGGGGCGCCGACGCGCCTTCGGTCGAGGCCAGCTGAGCGCCATCTCTCGATGAGACGCCCTGTCGCGAGGCGGCATCCGGGCGCACGAGCACATTCCACCCGAGCAGCGCCCCGACGGCGAGCAGCAGGACGATCACCGCGATGTCGAGCTTACGCGCGGTATGGTCGACGATGCTTCGCGAGCGATCGATCTCGCTCTCGCGCTTCAGGCCTTCCGGCGTGAGCTCGAATACCCAGCTGAACAACAGCGACGGCAGGAACCCGATCGCCAGCAGGATGATCAGGGCGCGCAGCACCCATCCCGGCACGTCGAACGCTGGCAGCACCGTCTCCGCCACCTGCACGATCAGCCAGGCGCCGACCAGATACAGCCCGGCCATGCGGATCACGTTTCGTCGTCGCAGCTCGGTGAAGAAGCTCACTGAGGTTCCCCGATCTGACGCATATAGGCCTGATAGCTCGGCGAGTCGCCGAACAGCTTGTCATAGTAGGGCTTGAGCGCGCGGAGTTCGGCGCGGGGCAGGATGCGACCGTCGCCCGCGTAGGGTGCGATGAAAGACCACGCTGTTTCCGGATCGCCGAGGCCGCGGTGCGCCGCCGAGAGTGAGCGCGCGACCAGCCACTTGTCGTCGATGGCAAGCAGCGGCTGGCCCAAGGCCTGCTCCTGCCACCGTAGTACATCTTCGCGTGCACCGGCGACGCCGGCCATTTGCGCGGCCGAGGCGTACCAGAACGCCACCCCGAGATCGGCACGCGGGGTTTCGCTGTCGGTGGTCGCGCGGGCCACGGCGTAGGCCTCGTCGGCGAGTTGGCGGGATTCCTCGAGGCGACCAGCCAGACGCAGCAGCTCGGCGCGCATCGCGGCCCCCCAAGCCTCCGCGCGCGGCGTGACCCACTCCTGCTGCGCGATCAGCGCCAGCGCGCCATCGACGTCGCCACGCATGAATCGTGCGGTGACCACCGTTTCACCTCCCATGTCGAAGCTGGGTGGCGGAGTACGATCACCGTACCGGAGGACGGCATCGACATCCTGGCGACCGAGCAGACGCGCCTCAGCGAGCATCCCCTCATTGCGCTGTTCGGACGAAAAACGGCGCGCTTCCGCTTCGCCTAGATTCAGGGCCTCGTCGTAGCGTTCGTTGTTCATCAGCGCCTGGATCAGCTCGCCGCGGACCAGCGGCGACTCGGGGTCGATCTCGAGATTCCGTCGCGCCGCTGCAAGAAATTCGGCGTGCCGATTCAGCCGTTTCAGACAGGCGGCTGCGCCGAGCAGTCGCATTGGATGATTGGGCAGGCTGGTCTGCAGCGCCTCGAACTGCTTCAGTGCCCGTTCGTAGTCGCGATCGATGTTGTAGTGCAGTCGCGCGCGGGCGAGCGCCGTTTCCGGATGCGTCGGCCAATGCAGCTCAAGATCGGCCATAACCGACCGCGCGTTGCGCTGGTACGCGCCGTCGGGATCAGCGCGCAGCCAGTGCATGCGCCCATAGGCGTCAACCAGCGCGCCCTTGGCCACAATGAATTGGTCATCGCGCTGCACCGCCTGTTCGAGCAGATCGATCACTGCGCGGAAGCCCACCACGCCGCGCCAGTTCTGGCGCTCCTGCAGCGCGCGCAGATACAGCTCATACGCAGCAGGATCCTGCGTGGGACGCTCCCCCAGGTCAGCCTGCAGCTGCGGACTGAGGCTGAGCTTCAGCTGGTCCGCAATGGCGAGTGCGATCTCGGACTGGATCGCGAACACGTCGTCGAGACCGCGATCGTAGTTCTCGGCCCAGACGTGTGCATCGCTCTCGGCTTCGATCAGCTGCACGGTGACGCGCACCTGGTTGCCGGCACGACGGACGCTGCCTTCGAGCACGTGGCTGACACCGAGTCGGCGGCCGATCGCACTGACCTCGAGTTTCTCCTCGGCGATTCGTTCCATCGAGGTGCGTGAGATCACCCGCAGGTCGGCAAGCCGCGCGAGCTTGGTCAGCACCTCTTCGTACACGCCCCCGGCGAAGAACGCGTTGTCGGGATCGGGACTGAGGTTGGTGAATGGCAGGACGGCGATGCCGCGTACCGAGTTTGCCGAGGTGGGGTCAGCGTCGACTTTCGTTTTCGCGCCGGCAGGGCTGGCTTCGTCCTTCGCAACGAAAGTCGACGCTGACCCCGCTTCCCCCGAGTCCGCCGGCGCCCGCGGCCAGAGCCGGTCGACGATCATCAGCCCCACCACCGCGATCAACCCGAACAGCAGCAACCGATCCATCCGCTGCGAGGTCTGCGCGGTCACCGATTGCGCGCGATCAATCTCGCTCTCGCGTTTCAGGCCCTCGGGCGTCAGCTCGAACACCCAGCTGAAAATCAGGGTGGGGATGAACCCCAGCGCCAGCACGATGATGATCGCGCGCAGCACCCAGTTCGGAATCTCGAATGCCGGCAGCAGGGTTTCGGCCACCTGCACGATCAGCCAGGCGCTGACGACGTACAGGCCCGCCATGCGAATGACGTTGCGGCGCTTGAGTTCGGCGAGGAAGCTCATTCGGCCAGCCCCAGCTTCTTCACCAGCGCGGCAAATCGCGGGTCGTTGCGCAGCGGATCGAGCATGGTGTCGTAGCCCACCATCGACAGGCCGCCATCGTTCTGCGTGTAGGCGCGCTCGAGCCAATCGAACGCTTCGTCCGGCTCACCGCGCCATGCGTGCACCTGGGCGATCTGATAGGCGAGACCGGAACCGAAGTCGCGCTGCAGCCGCTCCAGCGCCGCGCGCGACGCAGCGTCGTCGCCTAGCGAATGCTGCGCCATGGCGCGGGCATACAACGAGATCTCCGGAGTCCCCTCGCCGCCGACATCGAGCGCTTCCTTGGGGCGACCGACCAGTACCAACGCACGTGCCAGACTGACACCGAGGAACACGCTTCCCGGGTTGAGCTCCATGCGGCGTTTGAGCACCGCAATGCCCTCATCCTGACGTCCCAGCGCGACCAGAAAGGTGCCCTGCATCACGCCGCCCACGACATCAAGCGGATCGATCGCCACGCCAAGATCGGCCTGCTGGAGTGCTTGTGCGATCTGACCGCGCACGGCAAGCAACCAACCGTAATAGAAGCGAGCCTGAGCGTCGTTTGATTCCTGCTCCAGGGCGCGACGGAGATCCGCCTCGGCACCGGCCCAGTCGCGCTGAAAAGCCAATCGCATGAAGCCGCGCAGACTCAGGGCAGTCGGGTGATCGGGGGAGAGCTTCAGCGCTCGCTCGGCAGCGGCGCTTGCCCGCGCGCGCCCGGCCTCGTCGGCACGCAAATCGGCGCGATAGGCCTCGGCGAAGCCCAGCGCGATCCAGCCCTGCACGTAGTTCGGGTCGAGCGACACGACGCGCTGCAGCGACTCGACAGCTCGGTCGAGGCCCTCTGGGCTGCCCTGCGCAAGATACTGCCGCCCCAGCAGATAGGTGTTGTACGCCTCGAGGTTGCCGGTGCGCTCCGCAGTCAACTGCTGACTCGGCAGCAGTTTCAGTTTCAGCGCGGTGACCACACGCTCGGCGATTTCGTCCTGCACCGCGAAGATGTCAGCCAGATCGCGATCGAAGGTCTCTGACCACAGATGCGAACTGTCCGAAGCACGAATCAGCTGGACAGTGATACGCAGTGTGTTGCCCGCCTTGCGCACGCTGCCCTCCAGTACGTGGCTGACACCAAGCGTCTCCGCAATCGTCGCGATGTCGACGTCCTTGCCCTTGAACGAGAACGACGACGTGCGCGCAATCACGCGTAGCTGGGGAATCTGCGCCAGCAGGTTGAGCAACTCTTCCGACAGTCCATCCGAGAAGTATTCCTGGTCCTTGGCCTGACTCATGTCGAGGAAGGGCAGCACGGCAATGGAAGGTGAGGTGTCGGTGGCCGGCTGCTTCATCGGGGACGCTTGCGCCGAGCTCGTGTCTTCGGGGCCGGACTCTGACGGCGTCTCAGGCAGCACATCCTGTCGCAGCACGAACTTGTCCACGCTGAAGTACACCACCGCGATCACCAGCAGGACCATGATCGTGCGGTTCATCCGCTGCGCCACGACGCCCGACTTCGCCGGCGCCTCGGCCATCGGCGCTTCGCGCCTGAGGCCCTCCGGCGTCAGTTCGAAGATCCAGCTCAACACCAGCGCCGGTACGAAACCGATCGCAAGCAGCACGATGATCGCGCGCAGCACCCAGCCCGGAATATCGAACGCCGGCAGCAGGGTCTCGGCCACCTGCACGATCAGCCAGGCGCCGACCAGATACAGCCCGGCCATGCGGAACACGTTGCGACGACGGAGTTCGGCGAGCAGGCTCATCGCCACCCTTGTGCAGGGCGGGCTGCAGCACATGCGCCTGCCCTGCTGCCCCAACAGGGCCAACCGCAGCCCGTCCCGTGCGCGCGCCATCGCGTCATGGCATCGTCTCCTTCACGGCCTGGACGCGCTCCATGAGCCGACCTGTACTGGCCACGGAGACCTTGAGCTGGGAAAGGCGACCGCGCAGCGCCTGTTGCACTTCGACGTCGGCACGCAGCCGATCGAGCGCCTGCTGCAACAGGGCCTGGTCCTGGGGCGGAACGCAGCGGACCAGCTGGAACTCGTCATCGTTCTGGCGCAGACCCTGTCTGCCGTTGCTGGCCTGGCAGTCGCTGTCCCAGATGTGGTTCTGGATTGGCCAGGGCATGCGCTCGCGAATCAGTGCCCGGTATTTCGGCAGTCCACCCGAAATCAGCTCGAAGTCATGCGCCGAGACGTCGTAGAGATACGCCAGCCGGGCCTGCGCGAGCTCGCTGCCGATCAGCGCCAGGCCACCGGCGTTCTGCACTTCGCGATAGCTCGGGCCGGTCAGTCGATAGGGCCAGATCTGCCCGGCCTGGAACGCGCCGAGCACGACATCCCAGACCGCGTCGCCGGTTGGCGGCTCGGGCGCTTCGAGCGCGGCGAGCGCCGTTTCACCGAACGCCAGTGCCTGGCGGTTGTAGTCCTGCCTTCCCTCCAGGTCACGAAGGTTCTGCGCGAGGTCGGCGATGATCTGCTTGCGCCACAGCTCGGCCTGCGCACGTTCCCTGCGCTCGTCATTCCAGTTCGCCACCTGGATGCCGAGAAACACACCGACCACCAGCAGCACGAACTCGATCGTGATCGCGGTCCAGTTCTGCTCGCGCAAGTTCTGGGCGAGGCGGCGGAAGATCATCGGCTTGCCTTGATCAGTTCTTTCGTCGCAGCGAGTTCGACGCGCCACTTATTCGCGATCACCGGCAGGCCGCCTTGCCTTCGCTCCCAGTTGAAGAAGGTCTTGACCAGCATGTTGTCGCGACATGCCTCCCCCAGAGGAACGGTCAGCTCCAGTTTTCTGCGCGTTTGTGTCCACTCGAACCCCTGATAGTTTCCCGTGTAGGCATAGGGCGCACCCACACGAAGAATCGGGTTGTCCTCCATGCGCCGATCCTGCGGTTGGCGATCGAAGTAGTCGGCTTCCGGTTCGAGGGACTCGAAGTAGAACAGCAGCTCGGAGAAACGTTTCCGTTGCTCGGGTGTCTGCTGCGACAGCAAGCGTGGATTCAAGGTCATGTCGCCCAAGGCGTTGCGTCTGAGCCGTAGTCCATTGGTGCCGCGAATTTCCTCCAGCCCGGCATTGACCATGCCCAGATTCTCCTCGTTGTCGACACAGGACTGCAGCGCCGAAAAGGCCCGTGATGCGACTTCAAGCGATCTGGCATGGTCGGGATCGAAGACATCGAGCGCAGCGAGATTGGTGTCGATTTCTGCCTCAAGCCGATCGAGCGCTGACTCGTACGCGGCATGGTCGCCCCGCTCGTCATTCCAGTTCGCCACCTGGATGCCGAGAAACACACCGACCACCAGCAGCACGAACTCGATCGTGATCGCGGTCCAGTTCTGCTCGCGCAGGTGTTCAGCGAGGCGGCGTAGGATCATGACTGAGCAAGCTCCTGTTCGATCGCCGCGAGCAGCGCACGCGTACCCTCGTCGCTCCTCTGCAGCAAGTTGTAGTGCAGAATCGCCCATTCCCGCTGACTGCGCAGGTACGCAGCAAAACCGGGGTTCTCGCGAGCCAGGGCCACCAGCTCGGACGCAGGCCGGTCATCGAAGACCGAGATGCCCAGGGCAAATTGCCGGATCGAACCTTCGGTGCGAAAAGCGCGAAAAACATCGGACTGCGTGTCGAGCAGATCGTCGAAGTTGCCGTAGTAGGCGTTGATCTGGCGGGCCAGATCACGGTTGCCAAGCAGGCCCAGGCGTCCGGAGCTGATCAGCGATTCGTAGCCGCTGCGCGCACGCACGGAGATGCGCACGAGGTTGATTGCGCTCATCAGGTGACCGAGCTGATCCTCGGACAGTGGCTCCGTCTGCGGTGCTTTCCAGACATTCGATGCGAGGACCAGTTCGGCGGGAAGGTGGCTGCCAAACGCTTCGAACTGGATGTAATCGACGGCGGCGATACGCAAGAGCGCGGATTGGTTCAGCTCCACGCTCACCGCGTCATAAGTGCGCAGATCCTGGGCAATCTCGGCGAGATGACCGCGCATCAGTTCGCGTTCGAGTCGTTCCTCATTCCAGTTCGCGGCCTGGATGCCCAGGAAGACGCCAACCACCAGCAGCACGAACTCGATGACGATCGCGGTCCAGTTCTGTTCACGCAGGTGTTCGGCGAGGCGGCGGAAGATCATGGTGCAGCCTTCTCCTCGTTGGTGGACGGCGCAGGCGCGGCCTTCGCGGACGTATGCTGAGCGTAGTCCGGCGTACCGCGGGAAAGCGCGGCTGCGAGCGCCTCCAGCGTCTCAACCTGACGCTGCCCGACCTCCGCGGCGTAGGCCCGGTAGCGCCGCATGTTGTCGGTGAATTCGTTGCGGAAGGCCTGGTCGGCGCGCATGCCCTCGAAGTCGCAGACCGCCCCGCTCCAGTCGGTCGACATGCCCGAGTCGATCAGTTCGGGATAGTGGCGGGCCAGTACCCTGCGGTCGATCTGGATGTCGGTGCGCAGCTGCGACAAATCCTCGTGCGCCTGGTCGAACGACAGGATCGCCTCTTTGATCTGCGGATCGCGGATCAACAGGATACGGCCGGTCGCGATCAGCTCCTTGATCGTCGGCGGGTAGTAGATCGTCGCCGCGTAGATGTGCGAACGGCCAGCCCCGATGCAGTGCTCCTCCCCAAGCGCATCGCCGCCCTCACCCGACGCCAGGAAGGCGCGCAATGCCTCGATCTGCTTCGACCGAACCGCTAACTCGGTCTGCGTGGCCCGCGCTTGCGGCAGGATCTCGATGAGTTCGCGCCGCAGGCGATCGAGGTATTCTTGCTCGCTGTGCCGATCCTGCCGATCCTCGTTCCAGTTCGCCACCTGGATGCCGAGAAACACACCGACCACCAGCAGCACGAACTCGATGACGATCGCTGTCCAGTTCTGCTCGCGCAGCTGTTCGGCGAGGCGGCGCAGGATCATCGTCTTGCCTCCAACTCGGCGTCGATCAGGGCCAGTGCCCGCTCAGCGGATGCGTTCTGGCCGTCGAAACTCACGGCAAAGGCATTGGTGAATCCGGCCCACTCGGTGAGCGTCCTGTAGATGTCGGGATGCGCGCGGATCGCCGCTACACCCGCCGCGGACACGTCTGGAGCCACGCCCTGGGGACAATGTTCGACGTAGGCCTCTTCGCCATCGGCGAGCTCGAAGCAGTTGCGCCAGTACGGGCCGTGCACCGGCAAGGGAATCAATCCGCGCACGAGAGCACGGTAGGCAGGCGGCTCGTCGAGCGGAACCGCAATCTGACGCGCCTGCCGAACGTAGTCTTCTGTGGCGTCGACAATGGCCCGATTTCGCGGCCAGCCGTTCCGGCGCATCTCGTCGTAGGTCGTCAGCACGACCGGGATCGCCTGCCACTGCGAGGCATGGAAGAAGTCGACGATGACCGGCCAGCAGTCCGCGCCACAGTCGGTACCCGCATCCAGAAACGCGATCGACCGCTCGCCGGAGCGCGCGACCTGCGCAAACGCCTGTTTCTTGATCTCGGTCTGGCGCACCGCCTCGTCGAGCTCGGCGCGAAGTTCGACGAGCAACAGGTGTTCACGTTCATGATCGATGCGCGCCTCGTTCCAGTTCGCGACCTGGATACCGAGGAACACACCGACCACCAGCAGCACGAATTCGATCGTGATCGCGGTCCAATTCTGGTCGCGCAGATTCTGGGCGAGGCGGCGGAAGATCATGGCGGTGCCTGCGTTGCGGCAGAAGCAGCATTCAGCGCGGCCAGTGCCTGCTCGGTCGACGCGACATCGCCTTGAAGGTTGGCATGCGCCGAGAACACATCCGAATACTGATACCGCAGGTTGGCCTGGACATCCGGATCGACGCGCAACGCCGCGGCGGTGGCGGTGATGATCTCGGGCTTGAGGTCGAGCGTGCAGCCGGGCATGAAGCCGGTGATCTTCTGCGTTTCGTCTCGATGGTCGCTGCATCCCGCCCGCATCGCCTGCTGCACCACCAGCGGAATCACCTTGCGCACGCGGTGGCGATAGGCGGACTGGATCAGAATGTCGTAGGTGTCGCGCGAGGTATCGAAGGCGTAATGCTCGGCCGCCTGGCGTGCCACGCCGGGCGGAAGCAGGCCGATGTCGCCGGACGAGACGATCTCGTCCCAGGTGGCACGGGCCATCGGGCTGAAGTTGATCTCGCTGGCGCGATACGCGGAGACGACCAGGTCCTTGGCATCTGACTGCGGATCGGCAAGCAGCGCGTCGGTGCGCACGACGTTGTCCAGCACCGCCCCGTAGTAGGCCACCAATTCACGAAGCGAAGTCAGATCCTGCTCGAGGTCTGCATGGAGGCGCGCAGCGTAGGCCCGACCGACGCGATCTTCCGCGAGAGAC
Organism: Lysobacterales bacterium; assembly: GCA_020442465.1. Taxonomy (GTDB): domain Bacteria; phylum Pseudomonadota; class Gammaproteobacteria; order Xanthomonadales; family Xanthomonadaceae; genus Pseudomarimonas. The sequence goes on along the minus strand of JAGRJY010000081.1, from coordinate 10,439 downwards.
TCGTTCCAGTTCGCCACCTGGATACCGAGGAAGACCCCCAGCACCAGCAATACGAACTCGATAAAGATTGCGGTCCAGTTCTGCTCGCGCAGGTGCTGGGTGAGGCGGCGGAAGATCATGTGTTCCTGTCCTCCGTGACCGGTCGTGGGGGTGCGAATGCCGTCATGTCCTCAGTCCAGGGCCGGGGCGAACACGACCAGCCAGTAGGCGGTCAACGCAAACATGGCGATGCCGACGATCCACTGCGCCCAGGCGCGCGCCACGAACAGGCCGACCAGCGCAATCGCGATGTAGGGCAGGTTCGACAGCGCCACGCTCTTCGCCAGCTCGGGCGTCGCGGTCTCGAGATAGAACACGCTGACGACGACGAAGGTCAGCAACAATGCCAGGTAGGCCGCGTAGAACCAGCGATGGTTGCGCCAGAACACGCGCGGAAGGTCGATCTTTCCCGTCTCGTTCTGGTCGCACTCGGGTTCCGGGGCGATCACCACGCACATCAGGTAGGTGATGACCGCGACCAGGAAGAACAGGGTGATTTCGGGCAGGTCCCAGCGTTCCAGGCTGCGGAACGCCCACAGCGACAGCCAGTTGACGTAGACCTGCAGCAGCGCGTTCGCCATCGCCAGGGCGAGCAGACCGGAGAACAGCACCTGCTCGCGGCGTACCAGAAGCCGGCCTGCACTGGTCATGACGTGGCCCAGGCCCAGCGCGTAGACGAACGACAACAGCACGAGCACGAAGTCGAAACCGCTCATGGCTGTCGCTCCTGCTCGATCAGCGCCAGGATCTTCTCGATCAACGCCAGCTGGATCTCGCGCTGGCCGAGCGAGTTGATCGCGTAGCGCTCCACCAGCCCGACCGCCACGACAAACTCGCGATCGGCACGCATGCCGTCGAGGTCGTAGTCGATCAACTCGTCGCGGATGCCCGAGAGCGCTTCGCCGTCGCGCGTGGTGCGACTGAGAAAGTGGCGGCGCACGATCGGCGCCTGCTGGATGAGGTTGTCCGCGGTGATGCGGGAGACTTCCTGCAACACGCCGAGCAAACGGTCGTACTCGGCCAACTCATCGCGTAGCTGCGGATTGGCGATGTAGCTGAGCTGCCCTTCCGAGCGCATTTCCACGTAGGTCGCGGGCAGCGGTGGCGGAATGCGCAACGACATCATGCCGTTGAAACCTTGCTCGATCAGCGCGTCGTCGATTTCGCCGTGCTGCGGGTCGGCAGGACTGGCGTTGACCAGGGAGAGCAGATACTCGGTGCCTTCCAGGGTTTTCCGGTAGACCGTGAAGTGCTCCTGGATGCGATCGCGAACACCCACGAAGTCGACCCGGAGGCGTTCGAGATAGTTCGCCTGGCGCGCCGCCTGCTGGCGATCCTCGTTCCAGTTTGCGACCTGGATGCCGAGGAACACGCCGACCACCAGCAGCACGAACTCGATCGTGATCGCGGTCCAGTTCTGCGCGCGCAGGTTGTCGGCGAGGCGGCGAAGAATCATGCGTTGGCTCGCTCTCTCATCACGGCGACGCTTGCGTCGACCCGCGTGCCAGCCAAGCCTGCGCACAGGGTGCGCCGCTCGGCGCGGCATGGACGGTGCGATGTCCTGCTCACGGGGCTGACTCCGGGTCGGCCTGACCCTGCAGGAAGGCGACAAAACGCGGGTCGTCGGCGAGCTTGGCAAGCAGCGGATCGGCATGGACGAAGCCCAGGCCGCCATCGCGCTGCACGCGCGCGCGCTCCAGCCAGGCGATCGCCTGATCGGCCTCGCCCCGCCAGGCATAGACCTCGGCGATCTGGTAGGCCATACCCGAAGCCTGTTCCGCGATGATCGATTGAAGTGCCTGTTCAGATTGCTCGGGTCGGCCGAGCGTGAACTCGGCGATGGCGATGCCTGCGGTGCTGCGTCCCGGTTGCGTTCTGGCGCCCCCTTTCCGGAACTCGGCCAGCGCCTCCTCGGCACGGCCCTGCAGCAGGTAGGTGATGCCGAGATGAAAGTGGGTGTAATCGGAAGGGATGAGGGTGACGGCGCGTTCATGCGCCGATTCGGCTTCGGTGTACTGGCCGGCGGCGTTGAGAACGCGGCCGAGCATCGACCAGCTGGCGACAGACAACGGATCGAGCGCGATGGCCTTGCGCAGGGCAGCGATCGCCTCGTCCACCCGCCCGAAGGCAATCAATACGCGCGCGTAGCCCTCCTGCACCTCGGCGCTGCCTGCGTTGATCGCCAGCGCCTGCTGCATATCGGCCAGCGCGCCGCGATCGCGCGTCACGAACACCGCGTACTGGGCCCGCGCCAGATAGCCGTCAGCGAGTCCCGGCGCCAGTTCGATCGCCTTGTTGGCGGCCTCCAGCGCACGCTGTTTGCCGGCGGGGTCGCCCGAAGTGTCGGCGCGAAAAAGCTCCGCCACGGAGAGAGACGCGTAGGCGGCAGCGTACTCGGGATCGAGCTGGATCGCGCGCTGAAAGTGTTCGATCGCGTCCGCGAACCCACCCGGCCTGGGATGTTGAATGAGTTGGCGACCGAGCAGATAGCGATCGTACGCTTCGGCACTGCTGCTGCGACGCGGATTCGCCACCTGCTGGCTCGGCAGCAGCCGCACTTTCAGCGCCTCGACCACCGCGGTCGCAATTTCGTCCTGCACCGCGAACACGTCGGTCAACTCGCGGTCGTAGGTCTGCGACCACAGGTGTGAGGCATCCGAAGCGCGGATCAGCTGGGCGGTGATGCGCAGGCGGTTACCCGATGAGCGCACGCTGCCTTCGAGCACGGTGCTGACGCCAAGCGTTTCTGCAATGGTGGCGACGTCGACGTTCTGACCCTTGAACGAGAACGACGAGGTGCGCGCGATCACCCGCAGCTGGGGGATCTGCGCGAGCAGGTTGAGCAGTTCCTCCGACAAGCCATCGGAAAAGTACTCCTGGTCCTGGGCCTGGCTCATGTCGACGAAGGGCAGGACGGCGATGCTCTTTTCGGAAATGGGGTCAGAGTCCATTTCCGATCGTGCACCACCTGTCTTCGGCGCAGCCTTCTCGGAAATGGACTCTGACCCCATTTCCGGGTCGCGCACCTGCGACCAGATCAGCAGCCCGCCCACACACACCAGCATCATGATCACCGCCACATCGAGTTTGCGCGCGGTCTCATCGACGATGCTCTGCGAGCGGTCGATCTCGCTTTCACGCTTGATGCCCTCCGGCGTCAACTCGAACACCCAGGAGAACACCAGCGCCGGAATGAAACCGATCGCCAGCAGCACCACCAGCACCTGCAGCACCCAGTCGGGTGTGTGGAAGATGGGCAAAAGCGTCTCGGCGATCTGAACCAGCAGCCAAGCGGTGACGACGTACAGCCCGGCCACGCGAATCACGTTGCGGCGGCGCAATTCGGCGAACAGGCTAGCCATTGCCGCGCGCCTTGTTCCAGCGTTCGTAGGCCGCTTTCATCGCCAGCATGCGCGGGTGCTCCTGCAGGGTCTCGAGGCCCGGGTCGGACGCGAACCAGATGTACAGGTGCGGACCGTAAGCCTCGACCATGGCTTCCAGATAGTGCAAAGCGCGCTCAGGATCGCCGGCGCGGGCGAAGGCAATCGCCAGCGGGCGCTGGATCTGCCGCGACCCCCAGACGTCACGCGGCGCGTTCGCCAGGTAGTCGGCCTCGGCGGCACGCACGCCGTCGAGGTCGCCGAGCAGACCGGGAAGATCGCAGGGCTGGTAGTAGGCGTTCGCAAGCCAACGTGAGGGATAGGGATCGCTGCGCTGGGCCAGACGCTGCTGGATCGCCGCCAGCAGGCGCGCGGCATCATCCCTGCGTCCCAGCACCAGCATCGCCTCGGCCTCGACCATGGCATAGACCTCGGGAAAATCGCCGAGGCTGCGCTGGTCTTCGGGCCAGACCGCCGGCGAGAGCGCGTGGGCGATGCGCTCGGGATCACGGCTCTTGAGCGCGATGCGCGCAGGCATCGCCACGAAATTCTGCAGCGGGCCATCCACCAGGGCCCAGGCCGATTCGAGATCGCCCATCCACTCCTTGATCCAGATCGCCCGGACGCGGGTATCTGCGCCCAGCCGACGGGCCCGCTGCAGCAGCGCCTCGGCACCCTCGAAGTCGCCGCGCACGATGAACAGCATCTCGACCAGGGAGTGGATGACGTCGACCGCCTGCGGATCGATCGCGAGCGCGCGCTCGAACGCGGCGAAGGCATCGTCGAAGCGTCCGTCGCGACGCGCCACGTAGGCGCTGGCCTCCAGCGCCTCGGCATGGTCGGGAAGGCGAGCCAGAATCTTCTTCAGCGTCTCATCGGCGCGTGCGTAGTCGAGCTGGCCCCAGTAGTACTCGTAGGCCTGGGCCAGCAGCGTCTCGAAGTTGTCCGGTGCGAGCCTCTTCGCCTCGGCCAGGCTCTCGCGGCCGGCTTCGCGCATCGCGTGCGATCCCACCGCCAGCCAGAAGCTGGCCAGCTGCACGCGCGCACGCCGCGCGTAGGCCTCGGCAAAGTTCGGATCGAGCGCGATCGCGCGATCAAAGGCCTCGACCGCCAAGCGCAAGGTCTCAGGCGAGATCGACGAGTTGCCGGAATGCAGGGTGCCGCGCAGGAAGGCCTCATAGGCCTGCAGGTTGCGGGTCGAGCCCACCCGAAGCGTGCTGCTCTCCTCCGGGCTCAGCGCGACCTTCATGGCCTGGGCGACGGCCTGGGCGATATCGGCCTGGATCGCGAACAGGTTGTCGGTAGTCAGCGCGCGGTCGTAGTTTTCGGCCCACAGGTGTACATCGCTCGCACCGTCGATCAGCTGCACGGTGATGCGCACCTGATCGCCGGCACGCTGCACAGCGCCTTCGAGCACCACCGCTGCACCGAGTTCGGCAGCGATCTGCGGCACCGATAGCTGGGTGTCGGCGAAACGCATCATCGAAGTGCGCGAGATCACCTTGAACGCGGCGACCTTGGACAGTTGGGTCAGCAGATCGTCGTGGATGCCTTCGGCGAAGAACGCGTCTTCCGGTCGCACGCTGCGATTGCGGAAGGGCAGGACGGCGATCAGGCCGGGGGTGCGGGCGGTGCTCGTGCTGTGAACGGCTTGCCCGGCCGTCGCCGCGGTGACGGCGGGCGCCGCAGCGATGCTGCCCGGCGGAGCGCCCGCCGCTGGCGGCAAAGCCGTCTGCGCCGTGTCGCCGCGCTCGGCCGCGGGATCGCGCGGCCAAAACCGATCGGCAGCGATCACCAGCACCAGCACCGCGATCGCGGCCAGGGTGAGCATATCCAGTCGTTTCGCCGTCTCGGGGGCGATCGACCGGGCGGGATCGACGTCGCGGTCGCGCTTGAGACCCTCGGGCGTCAATTCGTACAGCCACGAAAACACCAGCGCCGGCACGAAGCCGAGCGCCAGCAGGATGATGACCGCGCGCAGCACCCAGTTCGGCACCTCGAAGGCGGGAAGCAGTGTCTCGGCGACCTGCACGATCAGCCACGCGCCGACGATGTAGAGCCCCGCCATGCGGACGACGTTGCGGCGGCGAAGTTCGGCAAGAAGCTTCATGGCAGCAGCGAGCCTCCTCCAAGCTTCGCGCGCTCAGCGGCGGCGTGTACGCGCATGTCGGCGACCAGGGCCAGGAAGTCCGGGTCGTCCCGCCAGGCTGCAAAGATCGGGTCGTGCTGCAGGAATTCGGGGAAGACGCGCTGCGACCCGCCGCGCAGGGTCTCGAGCGCCGCGTCGCGGCGGCCCATCAGCGCTTCCAGACGGGCACGGTTGTAGTCGGCTTCATCGAAGAGGTTGAGCTCGACGACACCGAAGGCCTGGTACTTGTCGAGCGTGCTGTGCACCGAGGTCAGTCGCTCCTGCCAGCCGTCGAGACCCAGTTCGCGTTCGGCCCAGGCCAGGTCGATCAACGGTACGGTGGCCAGCCGGTGATTCAGATCGCCGGACTTGGCCTTGGCTTGTTCGACGGCTTCGAGCAGGTGTCGACGCGCTTCCGACCACTGACCGCGGCGCGCCGCGATCGCGCCGCGAAGCTGCGCGCCGCGATACCCGGCATGCAGGGCAGCGACGTCTTCGAGGGCCTCCCAGTCACCATGGGCGAATCCCGTCCAGGTGCGTGCGAGCAGCTCCCAGCGATTGTCTTCGCCGCGGGCGCGGCTGGCGCCTATCCACGCCTGCTCCAACGCTCGATCGCCGAAATGGGCGGCCAGTCGGGCCAGCTGCGCGGCGGCGAACGGATCTCCGGGTCGCGCGTCGTGCAGGATCCGGAAGTGCCTGAACGCAGCCGCGAAGTTGCCCTGTGCCTGCTCGATGCCGCCGATCTCTTCGTGGGCAAAATCGTTGTCCGGAAAGTCCTGGAAGAGTTGATCGAGGATCGTGCGCGCTTCGTCGACGCGACCCAGGTTGTTCAGCGTGTTGGCCAGCCGCGAACGGAAGAACACAGACAGCGGATCGAGCGCGACCGCGCGCCGCCTGACCTCGAGCGCGCGCTCGAATTCACCGAGGTCGTACAGCGTGTCAGCGTAGAGGTTGTACGCGGTGACGTAGTTGGGATTGAGCTGGAGCGTGCGCTCGAAGGCCTTGCCCGCCTCGACCGAATCGTCGTGATAGCGATCGAGCACGAAAGCCATCGCCGCATGGGCCTCAGCCGAATCCGGGTCGATGGCCAGCGCGCGCTTGGCCGCCTGCTCGGCGCGCGGAAACGACTCGCTGGACTTCACCCCGCCGTAGTCTTCCAGCCAGACCCAGGCATCGGCGATGCCGGCGTAGGCCGCGGCGAAGTTCGGGTCGAGCGCGACCGCCTTCTCGTACTGCTCCACCGCGCGCAGCAGGCCGGACCGGGTCGGCGCGCGCGCCAGCTCGCGGCCACGCAGGTAGTGATCGTAGGCCTCGGGATTCTGCGTGCGTCCGGCCGCGGCGGTGCCGAGATCGAACTTCAGCTTCAGCTGCCGCACGATCGACGCGGCGATCTCGTCCTGCACGGCGAAGATGTTGTCGAGCTCGCGGTCATAGCTCTCCGACCACAGATGGAATCCGTCCACGGTCTTGATCAGCTGCGCGGTGATGCGTACCTGGTTGCCTGCCTTGCGAACCGAGCCTTCGAGCACGTGATCGACGCCGAGCGCGCGGCCGATCTCGCCGATGTCGGACTGGCTGCCCTTGAACTTGAACGACGAGGTGCGTGCGGCGACCTGCAGACCGTCGACACGGGCGAGCAGGTTGAGCAGCTCCTCGGAGATGCCGTCGGCGAAGTACTCCTGATCCTTGTCGGCGCTGAGATCGGCGAAGGCGAGGACGGCAATCGACGGTGCGCGCGCCGCCGCTGCGATAGCGGGGTCGGAGTCGACTTTCGCCGCGGCGCCAGGCTGAGTCGCGGGAGCGCCTTCCGCGAACGTCGACTCTGACCCCACTGTGACAGACCCCACGTCGACAGCCGGCCGCCACACCACCAGCAGCGCGACGACCAGCAGCAGCACGATCACCGCTACATCGAGTTTGCGCGCCGTATGGTCGACGATGTTGCGGGTGCGATCGACCTCGTGCTCGCGCTTGAGGCCTTCCGGCGTCAGCTCGAAGACCCAGCTGAAGATCAGGGCCGGCACAAAGCCCGCGGCGAGCAATCCCACCAGCACCTTCATCACCCAACCGGGCGCCTCGAAGGTCGGAAACAGCACGTCGGCCACCTGCACCAGCAACCAGGACGACACGACATAGAACCCGGCCACGCGAATGACGTTGCGGCGACGCAGCTCTGCCCAAAGGCCCACGCCCTGGTCTGTCGAAGTCGGCGTCGACCGGTTGCTCACGAGCCAGACCCCCTGGGTCTGCACGCGAAGGGCAGTTCGATCGGCGGCGGCCGCTGCACCTTCTCGCGTTCGAGCACGCGCATCAGCGACGGGAACGGCGTCGGGTCGAAGTGTCGGTAGCTGAGGAAGCCGGCGAGCGCTTGCAAGTATCCGCCCTGTTCGAGCGGCATCAGCAGCGCGACTGCTTCCTGCTTTCTTCCGAGCAACTGCAGCAGATGCCATCGCTGCGGGATGTCCCCCGGTTCCAGCGCATCGAGCAGGCGCTCGACTTCGTCGCAGCGCCCTTCCGCAGACGCCTGTCGCGCCGGAGGGATGCTCGACCATTGCGACTGCGTGGTGATCTCCAGCAGGCGATCGAGCACTTCGCGGGCGTCGTCGACGCGCAGGTCCCAGAGCAGGGCGCGGTGAGCCTGGTAGAGGTTGGCCTCGTCGTCCCACCAGCGGCGCGCCAATTCGATGGCTTGGTCCGCGGCGCGCACCCGATCGGGGCCACGATGCGCGTAGTTGAGACTCAGGTTGGCAAATTCCGCGCGTTCGAACGCCAGCGACCAGACCTTGTCCAGCGGCGCGCGCATCGCCTCGGCTTCTCCCGTACGGGTGTACAGGTCGAGCAGGGCGCCGAGCGATTCGCGATCGGCGGGACGGATCTCCAGAATCCTGTGCCGCAGCTCGATCGATTCGCGAAGGCGCAGATCGAGCATGGCCTTGAGCGCGCGCGATTCCAGCCGGTCCAGCTCGCGGGTGGCATGCTGGATCGCCAGGTCGATGCGCTCCCGGAACTTCTCCCGCATCGCCTCCGGAGGCACGTCCAGCGGCGCACTGGTGGTCAGGGTGGGATCGAGCTGGGTCAGCCAGTAGTTCGCCGCCCGCGCGTGGGCTGCGGCAAAACCGGTATCGAGCGCGCGCGCTTTCTCGAACTGGTCGTAGGCCGCTTGGGCCGACTTCGGATCGGAGGCATTACCGTCAGCCACGCCGCGCAGATAGGCCTGGTAGGCCTCGACCGAGTGCGTGCCGACCTGGGCCATGTCGGCCAGCGCTTGCGGATCCATGCTGGTCTGCATGGCGGTCGCGATCTTGCGCGCCAGATCCTCCTGGATGCCGATCACGTCGGCGGTATCGCGGTCGTAGGTCTGCGACCACAAGTGGAATCCGTCCGCCGCACGGATCAGCTGCGCGGTGACGCGCACGCGGTTCGCGCCGCTGCGTACCGAACCTTCGAGGACGTGCGCGACGCCGAGTTCGGCGGCGATCTGCGGAATATCCAGCGCGCTGCCCTTGTACTTGAACGACGAGGTGCGGGCGCTGACCAGCAGATCCGGCGTGCGCGCCAGCGCATTGAGGATTTCCTCGGTCAGGCCGTCGGCAAACCAGCTCTGGTCGCCGCCCTGGCTGAAATCGGCGAACGGCAGCACGGCGATGGACTTGTCGATGATGGTCGCCGGGCTGGCGTCGGCCGGCGCCACGGCATTCGCACCGGGTGCAGCGATCGCGTCCGTGCGTGCGGTTTCTCGCCCGGCTTCCGGACTTCGCAGATTCGTCCATACCAGCAGCGCGCCGATGCAGAGCAGCAGCGCGATCACCGCCACATCGAGTTTGCGCGCGGTGTGGTCGACGATGCTGCTGGAGCGGTCGACCTCGTGCTCACGCTTGAGCCCCTCGGGCGTGAGCTCGAACACCCAGCTGAAAATCAAGGCCGGCACGAAGCCGGCCGCGAGCAACCCGACCAGCACCTTCATCACCCAGGCCGGCGCTTCGAACACCGGCAGCAGCACGTCGGCCACCTGCACCAGCAGCCAGGCACTGACCACGTAGAGGCCGGCGACGCGGATCACGTTTCGTCGACGCAGTTCGGCGAAAAAACTCATCAGGGGGCGTCCTTGCGCGGCAGTTGCTGGCCCGCTGCGGCGAGATGCTGCCGGCGCAGGGCGAACAGCTGCTGGAACTCCGGTCGATCGATCGCGGCCAGCAGATCCGCGTCCTGGGGAAACAGCTCGGGTAGCGGCAAGTACAGCGGATCGACCGTCCACGCGAGCTGGGCGGCGACCGAATGCTTGATCCAGTCGACGGCTTCGCCGTAGCGGCCCAGTCGAATCAGCGCATCCGCGATGTAGTTGTCCGGTGGACGCGTCGCCGGGTCGGCGGCGATCACACCGTCGATGAGCGCCGAGGCAGTCGTCGGGTCGTGGCGGGCCAGGGCGACGCCGACCATGAAGTAGTCCGCCATGGCCGGCCCCAGTCCGTCGGACTCGACCGCAGCGCGAATCGCCGCCTCGGCATCGTCGGGCCGACCCGTACCCAACAGGGCGGGGATGATGGTGTCGGACATGCTGGACGGCGAGCGCCGGTAGAAGCCGAGCTGGCGTGCGGTCTCGGCGGGCTCCAGCGCCTCGTCGTAGCGGCCCAGGATCACCATCAGACGCGCCAGGTCATGCTGGTTCGCCGCCTGCAGGGGATCGAGGGCCGCGGCCAGGCGTTCGGTGGGTTCGGCGCGGGGATCGAGCACCCAGGTGTAGAAGTCGCCGGCGAAGTTGACGATTTCGGGATCGCGCGGGCGCAGTTCGAGCGAACGGGTGGTCGCTCGCTCGGCCAGCTGCAGGTCGTTGCCGAGCAGGCAGGCCACATAGCCGAGCACCGACCAGGCTTCGGCCTGATCGGGGTCGAGCT
>JAGRJY010000080.1 GCA_020442465.1 Lysobacterales bacterium | reverse complement strand
GCTCAGCGCGGCTGGATCCAGGCCGTGCTGTTGGGCCTTCTTGGCTTGCTGGCCGCACTGGCTGCGGCATGGCAGGTGGACGCCTGGGCACCGCCGACTGCGCAGCCGGCGCGCTGGCTGGGTGCCGGCGTACTGCTGCTGGGGTTCACCGGCTGGTGGGGCACGCTGACGCGGCGGGCGCAGCGTGTCGCCGGAGCGCCGCTCACCGATTCCGCCGTCGGCCGGCGATCGACGTGGATGGTGGTGCATGCCAGCCAGACCGGCACGGCGAGCGAAATCGCCCGACGCTGTGCCGACCTGTTGCGCGGCGCCGGACGTTCGGTGGATCTGGTGGCGATGGACGATCTCGATGCGGCGCGCCTCGCCGACTGTCGGCGGCTGGTGTGCGTGGTCGCCACCACCGGAGACGGTGAGCCGCCGACCGAAGCGATGCGCTTTGCGCGCGTGGCGATGGCGCAGGCGATGAGCCTTGGTCACCTCGAGTACGCGACGCTGGCGCTGGGGGACCGCAGCTACGAGCAGTTCTGCGCGTTCGGTCGCGCCGTGGAAGCCTGGCTGCAGCGCTGTGGCGCGCGTCCACTGCGCCCAGCGATAGAAGTCGACGCCGGCGATCCTGCTGCGCTGTCGCAGTGGTATGCATGGCTGGACGAGCTGGCCGGTCGTACCGCGCCCGCGCACCCTTGGCAGCCCGATTTCCAGACCTGGTGTCTGTCTTCCCGCAGCGTCCTCAACCCCGGCAGCGTCGGCGCGCCGATTCACTTGCTGCGGTTCGCGCCCGGCCCTGGGGTGACGCCCGGATGGCAGCCCGGGGCCATTGCCAGCGTGCGCATGCGCCATCCGCCTGCGCGGGTCGAAGCGTTTCTCCAACGCCTGGGCCCGCTGCCCGCGGCATGGCCTGCCGCCGCGCTCGAACTGCTGCGCGCACAGCTGCCGCATTGCCAGCTGCCATCAGTCGACGGACTGCGATCCATGAACTTCGCCGCGCTGCCGGGTCATTTGCAGCGCCTGCCCACCCGCGATTACTCGATCGCCTCCACCGCAGCTGATGGCTGCATCGAACTGGTGACGCGCGAGCAGCGCGGCGACGACGGTGAACTGGGACTCGGCAGCGCCTGGCTATGTCGCGACAGCGAGGTCGGCGATGCGTTTGAGGTGCACGTGCGCGCCAATCCGCAGTTCGGTCTGCCCGGCACGGATGCGCCACTGATCCTGATCGGCGCGGGCACCGGCATAGCCGGACTGCGTGGCTTGCTGCGCGCGCGCATCCAGCGCGGCCATCGGCGCAACTGGCTGCTGTTCGGCGAACGTGATCCGAGCTGCGATGCGCTGTTCGACGCCGAGCTGCGCGCAGCGCAGGAGCACGGCATGCTCGACCGCCTCGACCGCGCGTTCTCGCGCGACCCCGACGCGCCGCGGCATGTGCAGGATCTGCTGTCTGCGCACGCCCCCCGTCTGCGCGCCTGGGTGGACGCCGGCGCGCACCTGAGTGTCTGCGGCAGCGCGGCGACGATGGGCAAGGCGGTCGATCTCACCCTGCGTCGCCTGATCGGCGATGCCCGCGTGGACGCCCTGATCGACGAGCACCGCTATCACCGGGACGTCTACTGACCCGACCTCTCGCGCACGCGGCGCCTTGTTCGGGCCCTGACACGCCGGCCGCACACCTCTCGCGAAGACTCCATCCCGATTGTGTGCGATCCCGATTTGATGATCCCGCCGATCGCCGGCTCAATCGTCGGGCAACAGACTCTGCATCAGCACAAGCTCGCCGCGACCACGCTTCACGATGTGCCCGCTCGCCATCAACTCGCGCATGACGTGATTGACCATCTCGCGGGTTGCGCCGACCCGTAGCGCCATCTCGCGCTGGGTGATGCGGAAGGGTTGTCCGATCAGGCCGCCGGGGCCGGTGCCGAGTTGCTGCAGCAATGCGGCGACGCGTTCGTGCACGTTGTCCAGCGCCAGACTCTTCACGTGCTGGGTGACGTGGCGCACCCGTCCGATCAGTTTCATGATCAGCTGTTCGGCGACTTCCGGGTGGCTGGCGATGAAGCCACGCAGTTCGTCGCGCTGCACGACCACGCAGACCGAAGGTTCGGTGGCTCTGACCGACGCGGTGCGCGGTCCGCCGTCGAGGCACAGCTCGCCGAAAAATTCGCCCGGCTCGAGCACGTTGTAGACCACCTCGCGTCCACGCGCATTGCAGGCAAACACCTTCAGCCGTCCGCGCAGCAGGATGAACAGGGACGCCGACGTGTCGCCCTCCTCCATCAGCACGTCGCCGGGCTGAAAACTCAGCGTGCAGCGGTCGTCCTGCAGGGACGCAAGCACCATGTCGGAGAGCGCATCGGACCCCGGCACGGGCGCATCGAGCGGAACCTGCGGGGGACGCCTGGTCTTGGCTGCGGGCATCGCTGCTCCTTCGAAACCGTTGCACCGGAAAGCTTGCCGGCCCGGCGCCACGCCGACCGCATCGCGCCATGCGCACTATTCCTGCGCCGCGGCCTGCGCGCAAGGGCGCGTGGGCAAGCGTCCCCGTCGCGCGCGCGATGGCGTGATCGACGCGGCACCCACGTGATGCGTTCTCGCCGCGCCGCGGTTGCCGTCGACCTCGCCCTGAACACTCGACTTCGCCGGATCGCTCGCGTAACGTGCCCGCAGTCCCGCATTCGACGGCGGACAGGCACGACCGCCCCGACCCTTCTCCCGCGCGCGGGCCGCGCCAGCAGCGGAGTGTCCAGGCTTGCCGATCTGTCGTCCGCGCACGCTCACCGCTGCCCAGGCCGAGCGCGCCCTGCGTCGCAGCGTGGAGGCCAACCCGGCCAATGCCGACGCCGTGGCGCGCGTCATCCACAGCGAGCCCGGGCGTCGCGGCGGAGCGAAGCGACTGGTGCTGTCGGTCGGCCATCGATGGCCGGAGTCCGGCATCGAACTGGCGGTGCAGTTTCTCGACGACCCGCCCGCCACGCTGCGCCGACGCATCCTCTCGCACATGAATGCGTGGTCCGCGCACGCCCACGTGCGGTTCCGGGAGACCCGCGACCTGGGCCAGGTGCGCATTGCGCGCCTGGAGGCCCCGGACGACAGGGCGGGCTACTGGTCGTATCTCGGCACCGAGATCCTGGCCATCGAGGATGATGCGCCGACCATGAATCTTCAGGGCTTCACCGCCCACACGGCCGACGCCGAGCTGTGCCGGGTGGTGCGCCACGAGACCGGGCACACGCTGGGCTTCGAACATGAGCACCTGCGGGCCGCGATGATCGCGCGCATCGACCGTCGCAAGGCCATCGCCTGGTTCGATCGTGAGTACGGCTGGACCGCGGAAGAAACGGTGGCCCAGGTGCTCACGCCGTTGACGCGTGCCTCGGTGCTGGGCACCCGCGAGTCCGATCCGAAATCGATCATGTGCTACGAGATTCCGGCAGCGATCACCAAGGACGGTCGCCGCATCGTCGGCGGCCGCGACATCAGCCGTCGCGATGCGGCGTTCGCGGCGAGCATCTATCCCGGGCCCGACGCATCCGCCGGACCGCCGCGCGCCGTAGCAGCGCGGGGAGGAGGCGTCGGGCCAGGGGCGGGCCGACGTGTTCCGGGCGGCGGTGGGGAGCACCCCACCGCCGCGCCGGACGTCGATACGTTCCATCTGGTCGTGCTCGATCCGTTCGAGCCGGACGGACCTGGTGCAGGCAAGCCCGCCCATGTGCGCCTGTTCGCCACCTACTCGGGTGCGCGGGTGACCGCGCCGATGCGCGTGCGCGCGGCGCGCGGCGAGAAGCCCACCCGGTTTCCCGCCATCATCGCGACCCACGAGCGCATCAAGCGCTACACCGGCTTCGAAGCCGGCAGCCTTCCCGACGATGCCGCCCTGATCCGCTTCGGTGCCGACCTGTTCGACACCCTGTTCCAGGGCGACGTGCAGCGCCTGTACGACGAAGCGCGCGCGCGTCAGCAGGGCCGCCGCCTCGATCTGGTGCTGACCTCGATGGTGCCGTGGATTGCCGAGAAGCCGTGGGAATTCGCCTACGACCGTACCCGCGGCAGCTTCCTCGCCACCGAAGACATCCACTTCGTGCGCAATGTGCTCACCGGCATGCCCAGCGAGGCCATCCCGCCGCGCACCGGCCCATTGCGCATTCTCGTGGTGGCCGCGCAGCCGGTCGGTGCCGGCAAGCTGTCGATCGAACAGGAGACGCGGGTGATCCGCCGAGGCTTCGAGGCCCTGATCGACGCCGGACTGGCCGAGATCGAAGTGCTCGCCCGAGCGACCCCGGGGGCGATGCACGAGCGGCTGCAGGATGCCCGCTTCAACGTCGTCCACTTCATCGGCCACGGTGTGTTCGACGAGGCGCGCCAGGAAGGCGCCCTGCTGTTCGAGGACGAGCACGGCCAGCAGCTGCGCCTCGGTGAGCGCCCACTGCGCGAAATCCTCTGTCGGCGCGGCATCGAACTGGTGTTTCTCAACGCCTGCCAGAGCGGCGCGGGTGGACGCGCCGACTTCAACAAGGGCATCGCGCAGTCACTGGTGGCGCACGGGCTGCCCGCGCTGGTGGCGAACCAGTACAGCGTGCTCGACAGCTCGGCCACGGCGTTTGCCAAGCACTTCTACCGCGCGCTGGCCACCGGGCAGACCCTGGCAGACGCCGCGCGCGAGTCGCGCATCGCGG
>JAGRJY010000079.1 GCA_020442465.1 Lysobacterales bacterium | reverse complement strand
GCCGGGGTGACGCTCACCCGCACGCGCAGGCGGTTGCCAGGGTCGTAATCCAGCCGGGAGAGAAAGACGTCGCCCTTGAAGCGGTACTCGACGTCGTAGCCGGCCACGCGGCGCTCTTCCCGGTCAACCTGCACGGTGCGGCAGCGCTGCTCGACCTGGGTGTAGCGACGATCCGGACCACCGTTGTTCTTGTCCACGTCACGTCCGATCGCGCCCCCGATGACGGCGCCGGCGACGGTCGCTGCCTTGCGGCCATTGCCTTTGCCGACCTGATTGCCGATCGCGCCGCCGATGATGGCACCAAGCACGGTGCCGCCAGTCGGATCACCGCCGCCACGTTCCACGCGCTCGACCGTCTCGTCGTAGCACTCCTCACGCGGCTCCCGATAGCGCACGGTCTCGAAGACCGGATCGACGCGGAGCACGTCCGCATACGCATAGGCCACGTTCTCGGACAGCGGTGACGGCGCATCCGCAGCGGTGCGATAGGCCACCTGGGCCTGTGCTGCGAGCGGGGCCGCGACCAGGAACGGAACGACAGCGAGACGGGACATGTGCATACGGCAATTTTCTCCTCGGGGCCTGCAAACCCTGGGCGCCCAGATAACTTCCCAGATTCCAGCATTTCCGGCCTGAATCGCTGCTGTCGCCTCCGGCCCGATGACTGAACGGGACAGGCCGAGGCCAGGTCGGGCCTGCAACGGGTGCTCCAACCCGCCGTCCGCAGTGGGCCCTGCGTTCGCCCGGGGCCTCGCCAGACCCCGCAGCCGCCACTTCACTGTGTGCCTGCAGCATTCAGATGCGCCTTGTGCGACACGCATGTCGTGACGCACTTGGCAAAAGAGCGCTGGAGGCTACACTCTCGGGCCCAGTCGCGCTTGCTGCGGCGCAGCACTACACTGATTTCCCGGATCCCCGGAAATTTCCGCTGTAGGGGCCCAGCTTCCCACCACACCTTGTTTGCTCGCGATGCCGTTCGCGATTGTCCACCGAGTTCGCCGCCGATGCCGATCCAGCTCTACAACAGCCTCACCCGCCGCCTCGAGACTTTCGAGCCGCTCGACCCGCAGCGCGTGACCCTGTACGTCTGTGGACCGACGGTCTACAACTATGTGCACATCGGCAACGCGCGACCAGCGGTGGTGTTCGCCATGCTGTGGGAGCTGTTGAAGCGGCACTATCCGCGCGTCGACTACGCCCGCAACATCACCGACATCGACGACAAGATCAACAACGCCGCGCGCGAGCAGGGCGTTTCCATCGGAGTCATCTCCGAGAAGTTTGCCGCCGCCTACCGCGAGGACATGGACACGCTCGGCGTGACCCGCGCGAACCTCGAGCCGCACGCCACCGACCACCTGCCGCAAATCATCGCGATGATCGAGCGTCTCATCGCGACTGGCCACGCCTACGAAGCCGAAGGGCATGTGCTGTTTTCGGTCGGCAGCTACCCCGACTACGGCCTGCTGTCGCGCCGGACCACGGAAGAAATGCTGGCCGGCGCGCGCATCGACGTCGCACCGTACAAGCGCAGCCCCGGCGACTTCGTGCTGTGGAAACCCTCGACCGAGGATCTGCCCGGTTGGGACAGTCCATGGGGTCGCGGACGACCCGGCTGGCACATCGAGTGCTCGGCCATGAGCGCCGCCCACCTCGGTGAGACGATCGACATCCATGCCGGCGGCGTCGACCTGCAGTTCCCGCACCATGAGAACGAGATCGCGCAAAGCACCTGTGCCCACGGCGGCAGGCCCTTCGCGCGCTACTGGCTGCACAACGGCATGCTCAATCTGGATGGCAGCAAGATGTCGAAGTCGGTCGGCAACGTCTTCCTTGTGCATGATCTGCTTCGGCAGCATCCGCCCGAGGCCCTGCGCTACGCCCTGCTGTCGGCGCACTACCGGCAGCCGCTGGACTGGTCGGACACCCTGCTCGAGCGCAGCGTCAAGACGCTGGACGGTCTGTACGGCACCCTGCGCGACCTGCCCGACCCCGGTGACGCCGCGGCCGCACCGATCCCGGACGCCGTCGAGTCGGCGCTGTGCGACGACCTGAACACGCCGCGCGCACTCGCCGCGCTCGCCCAGATCGCCGCCGAAGCACGCAAGGCGCACAGCATCGCCGATCAGCATGACGCGTTCCGTGCGCTGCGTGCCGGTGGACGCGCGCTCGGCCTGCTGCAGCAGACTCCGGCCGAGTGGTTCGCCCGCGGTGCCGACGGCGATGACGAAGCACGCATCCAGTCCCTGATCGACGAGCGCATCGAAGCCAAAAAGGCGCGCAACTTCACCCGCGCGGACGAGATCCGCGATCAGCTCGCTGCAGAGGGCATCGTGCTCGAGGACACGGCGCAGGGCGTGCGCTGGAGAAGGCAGTGAGCGATTCGCTTCGCGAGCACCCGTTTCTCGCGCCAACCGAAGACTCGGCCCAAGCGGCGCAGTCCGAAATCGTTGCCGAGTTCGAGTTCTTCGGCGACTGGGCTGAGCGCTACCAATACCTGATCGATCTGGGCAAGCGACTGCCCGAGCTCCCCGCCGCGTGGAAGTGCGAGGCCCTGCGCCTGCACGGCTGCCAGTCGCAGGTCTGGATCGCCACCCGCGGCAATGCGTCGCGCCTGGACTTCGCTGCGAACTCCGACTCGGCCATCGTGTCCGGGCTGATCTACCTGGCGCTCCGCGTGTTCTCGGGGAGACCGGCCGAGCAGATCCTGAACACCGAGGTCGACTACATCGCGCGCATCGGTCTCGCCAGGCACCTGTCGCCGACACGCAGCAATGGGCTGGCGGCACTGCTCGCCCGGATCAAGGCCGTGGCGCAGGAGGCTGCTGACGGCAGGATGTTCGAGGCGCCCGAACTCTAACGCCAGGCCGCGAACTTCCTTGCTCCGGCGGGAGGGGATCCAACCTCGAGCACACCGTCGGCGCCCCCAACCCGCCGCTTGGTATCAGCGCACGTGTCGGGAATGAATTCCCTCCTGCAGAAGGGTCCGAGCGTTGAGGCCTCATGCTCTCTTGGGCGGGGAATTGTCCCCGACCCCATCTTCAACAATGCGATGCGACTGAGATGACAGCATGGGCGCCTGCGCACTGAACCGCAGGCGCTGCAGGCACCGAAAAAGAAAACCCCGGCAGTCGCCTGCCGGGGTTGAAAGATCCTGTGAACAGGACTCTAGGGGAGAGACTTTGAACCAGCTCGGGGCCG
>JAGRJY010000078.1 GCA_020442465.1 Lysobacterales bacterium | reverse complement strand
GGTTCAGGCAGTCCATCGCACACTGTTCCCGCGATCGTCAGGAGGAGCCACCAGCATGACCGAAGCCATGCAGCCGGATCGTCTCTCCCCGCGCTTCTGGGTGCTGGTGTTCGCCGTGCTTGCGACCGCCAGCTATGCGCTTGCGTTCAAGGCAGCGCTGGTGGCCTTCGTTCTGCTCGGCATGGGCTTCGAGCTCGCGTTCTGGGTGACGCTGTTCCGGGCGGCTCGCTAGCCGACGCGAGCCTGCGCTTCCGAGGCCGCGCGGCAACCGCTGCCCCTGCTCCAGGCCCCTCGCCCCGCTCGCTCCTCGCCCCGACTCCCGAGCCCCGGGAACTACCCGCGCAGTCGCTGCAGAATCCCGTCCAGCTCATCGAGGCTGTGGAACGCGATCGCCAG
Source organism: Lysobacterales bacterium (assembly GCA_020442465.1). Classification (GTDB taxonomy): domain Bacteria; phylum Pseudomonadota; class Gammaproteobacteria; order Xanthomonadales; family Xanthomonadaceae; genus Pseudomarimonas. The sequence goes on along the minus strand of JAGRJY010000078.1, from coordinate 3,938 downwards.
CTTGCCCTTGCCGCCGCGGCCTGTCTGGATGCTCACCGCCGCGCCCAGCTTCTCGGAGAGCTCACGCTCCAGCGCGGCCACGTCGGGATCGGCCTTGCCGGTGCCCGACTTGGCAGCCGGCTTGGCCACACCCTGCTGCAGCGCCTGAACATGGCGTTCCATCTCGCGCACCGACCAGCCCTCGTCGATGCCGCGCCGCGCCAGCGCTTCGGCCTGCGCCACCGGCAAGGTGAGCAGAGCCCGGGCATGGCCCATTTCCAGGCTGCGGCGTTCGACCATGCGCCGGATCGATTCCGGCAATTCCAGCAAGCGCAGCAGGTTGCTGACCGAGGCGCGCGAGCGACCCACGGCGTCGGCAGCTTGCTGATGGGTGAGCGAGAACTCGTCGATCAGGCGGTGCAACGCGACCGCCTCTTCCAACGGGTTCAGGTCCTCGCGCTGGATGTTCTCGATCAGCGCCATGGCCAGCGCGGCGTGGTCGTCGACCTCGCGCACCACCACCGGCACGTCGCGCAGCTCAGCCAACTGGGCGGCCCGCCAGCGCCGTTCGCCGGCGATGATTTCGTGGCGATCGCGTCCGATCGGCCGCACCACGATCGGCTGGATCAACCCTTGCGCGCGAATCGAATCGGCCAGCTCCTGCAGCGGACCCTGTTCCATCTGCGTGCGCGGCTGGTAGCGCCCCGGCTGCAGCTTCTCGATCGGCAGGGTGGTCAAACGTTCCTGTGCGGTCGCTTCGGGCTCGCTGGATCCGCCGCCGAGCAATTCGGTCAGGCCGCGGCCGAGGCCGCGCTTCTTGGTCGCCATCGGGTTCAGCCTCCTTGCCTGGCTTCGTTCTGTGCGCTGCTGCGCTCGATGCGCAGCATTTCCCCGGCCAGTCCGAGGTAGGCGATGCCGCCGCGCGATGCGCGATCGTACTCGACGATGCTCTGGCCGTGACTGGGCGCTTCGGCGAGGCGCACATTGCGCGGAATGATGGTGCGGAACAGCCGCTTGCCGAAGTGCTGCTGCAGCTGGGCCGACACTTCGTTGGCGAGGTTGTTGCGCACGTCGTACATGGTGCGCAGTACGCCGAGGATCTCGAGTCGCGGATTCAGTCGTCCTTTCACCGCGCGAATCGTCTCGCTCAGCGCAGAAAGCCCTTCGAGGGCGAAGTACTCGCACTGCATCGGCACGATCACGCCGTCCGCCGCAGTCAGCGCGTTGATGGTCAACAGATGCAGCGACGGCGGGCAATCGATCAGGATGTACTGGTACTTCTCGCGCAGCGGCTCCAGCGCCTCACGCAGGCGATGCTCGCGCGCCAGCGCATCCATCAGCTTGAGCTCGGCGGCGGTCAGGTCGCCGTTGCCGGGCAGCAGGTCGAAGCCGCCGTGCGCACGCACCACCGCGTCGGCGGCGGCGCACTCTTCCAGCAGCACCTCGCAGCCCGAGCGCTGCAGCTCACGCTTGTCCACCCCCGAGGCCATGGTTGCATTGCCCTGCGGGTCGAGGTCGACCAGCAGGACCTTGCGCCGGGCCTCGGCGAGTGCAGCGGCCAGATTGACCGCCGTCGTGGTCTTGCCGACCCCGCCTTTCTGATTGGCGATGGCGATGATGCGCCCCATGAGGATTCCTGTGAGCGGGCGGACAGGGCCGGGGATTATCCCACGAGCCGACCGCAGGCCAAGCCCGGGCGCCGCCGCGAGCCCGCAGGCGCCGAAACGGCCCGCGCCGCCGGCCTCGCCAAGGCCAAGAGATTCGCCATGTCCGCGAGGTTCGCGCGGCAAGGCCGGGCAGAGCGTCCGCCTTGAACCTTGCCCGCCGGCCACGCGCTGGTTTCGGATGCGTGCTCGGAAGACCGGTGGCCACCCGGCGCCGAGATCCAGTCACGCTGGATGAGGGCGGGGTGAAGCGCAAGGCATGCGCCCGTCTGCTTCGCCGCGGCGAGCGCGTTCGCCCCGCACACCGAATCCTTGCGCGTCGCCCAAGCCCCTTGGTGCGGAGGCGGCTGCAGCCCTTGTCCGGCCGCGCACGCGGCCAGTACGAAGCGGTCAGTGGGACTTGCGCACGATCACCAGGTGGCGTTCGGCATCCAGTCCGGGCACGCGCAGGGCAACGAGCTGTTCGACCGCGTAGCCGGGCGGCAGCGCGGCGATCTCGTCATCCGGAACGCGACCCTTCATCGCCAGCAGGCGCCCTCCGGGCTTCAGCAGGTGGCCGCCGAGCCGCAGGATCTCGCCGAGCGTGCCGAGCGCGCGGGCGGTCAGCTGATCGTGCTGGCCCGACTCGTCCACCTGCTCGGCGCGGCAGGCGTGGACGGTGGCGCGATCGGCGAGCCCCAGCTGCCGGACCGCCTCGCGCAGGAAGCGCGCCTTCTTGCCCGCGGTTTCCACCAGGCTGACGTGCAGATCGGTCCGCACGATGGCCAGCGGAATGCCGGGAAGTCCGGGCCCCGTACCAATGTCGATCAGCGAGCCCGCACGCACGTGCGCGTGCATGCTCAGCGCATCCAGCAGGTGCTTGACCACCATGTCGGCCGGGTCGCGGATGGCAGTCAGGTTGTAGGTGCCGTTCCAGCGCACCAGCAGCGCGAGGTAGTCCAACAAGGGGGGCGCATGCGCCGCGCCCAGGCCAAGTTCGACCAGCCCCGTGTTCAAGGTGACCTGCAGGGCCTCGCGTTGCGCGGACGAGAACGGTTCGGACATCGGCAGTGCAGTGGTCGGGTCGGACGAAGCAGGGATGGGCTTGAACGAGCGCCTCCACCGAAGTCGATGTGCAGGCTCGCGCGGGCTGCATTGTGCCCCAAGTGACGGAGCCGCGCCGCGCGAAGCGAGCTGCTCGATGTCGGCGGTACGGTCCGCAGCGCGGCACGATCGGTGCCCGGTTCACGGGCTGGGTTGGACCGAATTCCGGGTACAGGAATCGGACCGGCACGTCCTGCGGCGTTCGTCCCGACCACCGATGGTGGCCGACCACGGCCGGACCTAACCCTGCTCGCCGAAGCGACGTCGTCGGCGCAGCGCAATCATCGCGACCACGAGAGGTCAGCGCCGAGTCGGTCCGCGGGGCGTGTACCGGGTCCTGCCGGGCACCACGGCGGTGCGTGCCACGACCCCATTCCCACGATGCGCCGAAGGCCTGCGACGCGGCGGCCTGAAGTCCGCGCGCTCCGCGGGGACGTCAATCCGGAGTCCGGGCCAGGCAGTGCGCCGGTTGCCGACGCTCCGCTCAGGTCACCTGGCAGCGCGTGACCTGGACGCCCATGCCACGCAACTGGGTGTTCAGGGCCTGCTTCCAGTCGGACGCGAGCGAAGCCGACTCGACCGTGTTCTGCCTGCGCAACATGGCCAGACCGGCCTCCGCGGCCGCCCGTACCACGCCATCGACCTCTTCCAGGCGGCTGCCCACACGGAGCGGTTCGACGATCTGAAAGAAGATTTCAGCCTCGGAGCTGGGAGCGTCCGAGTCGATGCGAATGCGATGGCCGATCAGGTCGACCTCGTGCGTAATCTGGTCGAGTACCGGCACGGTCCAGTGCCAACCCGGCACGAGAACACGGTGGAAACGTCCCATGCGGTGCAGGCTGAACGCCTGGGAGGCCGGCACGCGGCGTACCCCCGCCAGTGCGAGCGCGGCGGAGAAGCTTCCCAGGATCGTGAGTGCGATGTCCATAAATCAGTTGGTTACGGACGTTCTCTTAGTTTGTTTCTAAGCTACCACCTATAACCAAGCAAATATTAACACATGTTTAACGTTAGTATCTTCCGGCAGGCGGCAGGCGGCAGGCGGCAGGCGGCAGGCGGCAGGCGGCAGGCGGCAGGCGGCAGGCGGCTAGACAAAGTCGGGAGTCCCCCCGGCTCTGCCGGGGAGGCAGTAGCAGTTTGACGTTTTGAGGAGTCCATCGCGGAGACTCAGGTTGTGAGCCGCCAAGCACACGACCGGAGAATCCGAGATGG
>JAGRJY010000077.1 GCA_020442465.1 Lysobacterales bacterium | reverse complement strand
GGTGGCCGGCACAGTGCGTAGGCCGCCCTTTCCCCGCCCGCCACGAGATCTGCCGCGGTGAGTGCACAGTGCGCCGCAGCGCGCGCTGCCGACCACGTGCCGGCAACGATTGGGCTACCCGCATCGAACGCGTAGTAGCCGAGACGGGCGTGCACGCCTTCTGGCACCTTGTCTCGGCGCATGCCCCGAGCCGGAAAGGCACCGGGCAGCATGAACTCGTCGCGCCCTTCGTCTCGCCACGCTTGCCAGGCTCCGCGAAGGAACTCGAGGTAGTCCAAGTCGTGGACCCTGGCCAGCACCTCGTCTTCGTACGCGCTAGGAGGGGCGACGTTCCACCCTTCTCGAACGATGGCTTCGAGAATGTAGTCGACGCGTGACGGCATTTCGAAACAGGGCACGAGCTGGCCCCGGTGAAGTTCTTTTCCACCATCGTGGCCGGCGTGCAGCGGGCTGTGAATGACTTGCATGGTATCGGTCCGGGGAAGAAGGAGAGACTGCGTTCAGAGGGGGCAGGGAGCAGGGCGGAACAGGTTGGCGTGGCCCGAGTCGGAGCCCGGATGGTAGCGGGTGCTGCGATCCACCGGCACGTAAGCATCGAGAAGACGTCTCGCGCCGAAGTGCAGCGCCTCCAGCAGTCTCGAGTCGGACATCCGCAGGCTCGTGGGCTGGGGCTGTGGGTGGTTCGATGCGTCACGTGCGATCGACTCGCGCCGCAACTTGCCCTGATTCATCTCACCGATCAAACAAGAGGTGTTCGACTGCCGCATCGAGGAAGGCCAAGGAATGACTCGCATCGAGACAGCCGGCATTGCCGACATACCTGCGGCCATCGGTGGGTTGGGGACATCGTTCAGGGACTGCTCGCCGGCCGGCTTGCCGCGGTTTGTTCAGTGCGGCGCGATGATGCTGATCCGGCGCTTTGGCGGTGTGCCGAACCTGAACATGCGCTTCCACGAGCAGCCGTGGCCGGGCGGCGTGCAAACGGAACCAACCCGCGTTCGCGGTGCGAGCCGCACGTGCATGGCATCCGTGCGTCCGCCTTCCCGCAGCTGTCCCGGCTGGCCGGCACCGTCGCGCATCGCGAGTGGTCGTGCGTGGCGGGCCATCACGGGATTGGAGGCGAAGACGAACCCGTGTTCCACTTCGACTGTGCGGGTGGCAACGAGTGTTCGGAAGCGCTGTGGACCAGATGGATCACCTGGCGAAACGCAAACCAAGAGTGCGCCCGTCGCAGGGCGGTCAGCTTGCAAAGAAGCTCCGGAGGCGAGGGTCCGCCGGGACGTTGCGACTGCCGGGCCGGCGGATTCTCCCTGCTCATGGCCGAGCCCGCAGCACATTGCCCGGGATCGGGGTAGCTCGACTCGCGATAGAGTTCGACCTGATCCCTGTTCCGGGACTCGTCGATGAGTTCTGACAACCGCCTTACTCGAAGTGCGCTGCAAACCACCACCCGCAGGTTGCGGGCAATGTTGAGCGCCGACCAGAGAGATACCGCGACGCAAGGTGGCGGGAACACTGCCCTGCACAGACGCGAGGCGGTGGATGCACTCTCATCCGAGCTCTCGGGCACTTCGTACCTCGAATTTGGCGACTACGAGCTGCTGGAGCAGATCGGCAAGGGTGGAATGGGCGTGGTTTACCGCGCCCGCCAGAAGAGCCTCGATCGCGAGGTCGCGATCAAGCTGCTCATCGATGGCCTCTGGGCAGCTCCGGAGTTTGTCGAGCGTCTGCGTCGCGAAGCTCGCGCTGCAGCGCGCATGCAGCACCCGAATATCGTCGAGGTGTACGACACGGGCGAATTCGAAGGCTTGCACTTCATCAGCATGCGCATGGTGAGCGGCGAGACACTTGAGGAGCGAATCCGGTCCCGACGACGCCTGGCGTCGCGCGAGTGTGCCGGGCTGGTGCTCGCGCTGGCCGACACTGTCGAATACGCGCACCGACTCGGAATCCTCCATCTCGATCTCAAACCAGCCAACGTCCTCATGGACCGCCACGGCGAACCATTGGTCGCCGACTTTGGTCTGGCCCAGCGGGTCAGTGATGATTCCGTCGACGTCACTCGCGATGTTTGCGGCACGCCTTGCTACATGGCGCCCGAACAGATCACGGCCAAGAGCGGCCCGCTCACCGAGCGTACTGACGTCTACGCCCTGGGCGGCATCCTGTATGAGTGCCTCACCGGGCAGCCCGCATTGCTGGGTGCGTCGGCCGAGGCCACGATGGAGAAGGTTCTCAGTGATGTTCCGTTGCGGCTACGCGCCGTGCAGAGCAGCATTCCGTGGGAGCTCGAGGCCATTTGCCTCAAATGCCTGGAGAAGGATCCGGGCGAACGCTACGCTTCGGCGGCCGCGCTGGCCGCCGATCTCAGGCGGTTTCTCGACGAGCAGCCCATTGACGCTGTTCCGTTGGACCTCCGGGCGCGCCTGGTGCACTGGATGAGACGACATGCCATCTCCATTTCTGGAGTCGCGCTGGCATCGATACTGCCGACGCTGCTGCTTGGAGCCTGGCTGAGCTGGATGATGTTCGGCGAACTCAGCAGGCAACAGGACCGGCGTAGCGTGCAATTGGCGGTAAGCAATTTCATGCGCGACGGGGCCATCGATGAGGCGAAGGTGTTCGAGTGGATCGATTCGACGGATTTGTTCGAACCTCCCCCTTCGACGCCGGGGATATCGACCCTGTTGGGCTTGGCTGAGGATCGACACGAAGCATGGTGGCGCCTGCTCTCGTTGGTCGGAGAAGATATCAGCCAGAAGGGCAGTGCCTTGCTTGGCGAACGATTGCAGGCTCGCGCCGCCTGGCATGCGCGCGATCTGCTGGCGAACGCAGATTGGATGTCCGAGCAGTCTCCTGCCGTCGCCAACTGGTCAGCGCTGGAACGGTCTTGGGGCAGCCTGGAATCAGATCCGGAACAGCAGGTCCAAGCATTCAAGGCGCCCGAGGATGCCGTCGATGGGCTGGTCTTCGCCATGGTTTGCAACGAGGAGCTCAAGGGGCATGCCAAATGCGTTGAGGCAGACAGGCTCATGGCCGAATCGGGTCGCTCGAGGCAGCAGCTTTGGCTGGAACTGATGGTTCGGTACAGACAGGGTTTGGCGAACGGGCTCAGGTCGCCGGCACGACGTCCCAAGTTAAGCAATAGCCTCGCTCCGGAGGCCCTGGTCTGGATCCCGTTCTTCTGGCGCCTCGCCGACATGGAGCCGCCCTTCTCGCCGCTGGCCGACCCGGCAGACGCAGCGAGCTTGCACGAGTGTCGGGCATTGGACACTGCGGAGCTGTCGGAAAGCGAAGTCTCGCGCTGCATGGAGTTGCTCGAGCGGGCCAGCCAGGAGTCCAACATCCCCGGGGATGTCCTGACCTCGCTGCAGGTCATGCACGCTCTTGGACGCGGCCGGTCGGACCTTCAGCAGCGGCTCGCCGAGTGGCAGGTTTCCGCGAAGCAGTTCGGATTCATCGTGAAAGGCTGCGTGCCGGTCGCCGATCTCGAACCGCTCGCGCTCGAGATCGTTGCGACCCCGGCTGCGCAGCTGGTACCGAAGGTGCTGGCGCGGTATCCGGACTGCAGGTTCTAGGCGTCCGAAGAATCCTTCCTGCTCGTGCACCCGGAGGTCTCGAGCGGGCGCCATGCACCCGGTCGCCTCCAGCAGCCCACTCGGTCATGGACGAAGCTGCCGCTGCCGCGTTGACGAGTCCGTCTGGCGTCGTCGCGTGCCGTACCACGCTGCGCACTCGGCCAGGGCGGCCGAGTGCGCAGGAAGGCTACTTCGCGATCAGCACCAAGAGCGCGCGACCCTTCAGTCCGTAGGTGGTCCATTCGCCGCCGATCCACGCTTCCGAGCCGGGATTGGCCACCGTGTTGCCGCCTTCGTTCCACGCCGAGGTGTCGGTGACGCGGTACCAGGCCTTGCCGTTGCCGGGCCAGGGCAGGGAGAAGTTCACGTCGCCTGACCAGCCGTTATAGGCGACGTAGATCGCGCTCGCCGGGTCGCCGAACTCGCTGCCGTCGATGCGCCAGGCCAGGGCATGGTTCGACGTCGAGGTGAAGTAGCTCGCGTTCGCCACGGCGCCGTTCGGCTGGAACCAGCGCATCTGTTCCATCACGTTGCCGTTGTTGTCGACGCTGGAATACCAGTTGGCCGGGCGCAGCGCCGGATGCGCCTTGCGGAAGGCGATCAAACGCTTGGTGAAGGTCTGGAAGTCCTGGTCCTGGGTGCTCCACGACCACGACAGCCAGTTCGCCGCCGAGTCGAGGTTGTAGACGTTGTTGTTGCCGAACTGGGTGCGGCGGAATTCGTCGCCGCCGGTGATCATCGGCACGCCCGCCGACAGCAGCTGCAGCGCCATGCCGGTGCGGTTGGCCTGGCGCTGCGCGGTCTGCACGCCGGCCTGGTCCCAGCTGTTGTTGTGGTCGTCGCCGCCGTCGGAAGGGCCATACGGCCAGGGCTGATTGTTCTGCTTGCTGTTGTAGGCGTACACGTCGGCCAGGGTGAAGCCGTCGTGCGCGGCCATGAAGTTGACCGAATGCCAGGGCTTGCGACCATCGTCCTGGTAGAGGTCGGACGAACCCGACACGCGGGTCGCCAGCGTGCCCATGGTGACGACTTCGAGGCCGAGCTTGTTCTGCTTCTTACGCACGTCGTCGCGATAGATTCCGTTCCATTCGGCCCAGCCACTGGGGAATCCGCCGACCTGATAGGAGTTGCCGCCGATGGCCCACGGCTCGGCGATCAGGTCGACGCCACTGCCACCGCCTGACGGACGTGGCGGCACATCGCGCACGATGCGGTTGAGCGCGTTGTTCGCGTCCATCTTGTCGAAGTTGAAGCAGCCGTGCTGGCAGGTGTTGCCGAGCACCGAGGCGAGGTCGAAGCGGAAGCCGTCGACGCCGAGCTTGTCGCGCCAGTAGGCGAGCGAGTCGACGATCAGGTTCTGCGCGATGGTATGGCGCGTGTTGTAGTTGCCGCCGACGCCGGTGTTGTCCCACGAGTACTGCATGTCCGAGGTCAGCGAGTAGTACGTCGGGTTGTCCAGGCCGCGCCACGACTGCACGTTGTAGACGGTGCGGCCGTCGGTGCCCGACCACGCGCCGCCTTCGCCGGTGTGGTTGTAGACCACGTCGATGTAGACCTTGATGCCGACGTCATGGAACGCCTTGACCATCTGCTGGAACTCGCGCGTCGGGCCGCCTGCCGACTTGTCCGACGCGTAGCGGCGATCCGGCGCGAAGTAGTTCAGGGTCATGTAGCCCCAGTAGTTGTCGCCGGCGGTGGACGAGGGGTCCATGTCGTTCTGGTCGTTCTGGGTCTCCTGCACGGGCAGGAATTCGACCGCGGTGACGCCCAGCGAGGCGAGGTAGGCCGCCTTCTGCGCCGCGCCGGCGTAGGTGCCGCGCAAGTTGGACGCGACGCTGGTGTCGTTCTTGGTCAGGCCGCGTACGTGTACTTCGTACACCACCTCGTCCTTGAGCGCACGGGTCGGCCTGGTGCCGAGATTCGCCGTGGTGTTGGGCAGCACGATGCCTTTCGGCGCACAGGATGCGCTGTCGAGATTTCGATAGCTGGCGCCGCTGGCGTAGATGGTGCCGTTGGTGCATCCGGTCGTGGTGGGGTCGTGACTGATCTCGACCGCGTAGGGATCGAGCAGCAGCTTGTTCGGGTTGAAGCGATTGCCCGCCGCGTCCACGTCGGCGACGAAGCCCGTGGCGCTGCCCTTGGTCCAGCTGCTGCTGTAGGTCCAGTTCGGACCCCAGGCCCGATAGCCGTAGTAGATCGTGCCGGTGATGCCATAGGTGGTGCGGATGGTGTTGAGCGACACCGAGCGGCTCCACACCTGCGAGGCGGCGTCCTTGGTCAGCACCAGTCGCGTGCGTTCGGCAGCGCCCTTCGAGGTCTTGTACAGCCACAGTTCGACGCGCGTGGCGCGGGAGGAGTACACGCGGAAGTCGACCGCGGTGCCAGCCGCGTTGAATCGCGCGCCCAGGTTCTGAGCGTTGACCGCAGCATGGATCGGGCTGGCCAGAAGCAGGGCAAGGCACACCATCAGCGCGGACAGCAGCAGCTGCCGCCGCGAGTTCGTCGGGCGTTGCATCGGGACTCTCCTTTCGGGGAAACGACGTGACAAGAATTAATGCCACGTTCAGCTTGGTGAACAGTATAGGACGGATGCCCGGTTGTGCACGTTTATGCATTCGTATTCATCGCCGAGCCTGTTGACTTTCGATGCTGCGATGCACCAAGCGAGTAAAAACAACGGTTTGAGTGCGAGAATTCCAGCAGACGAGTCCGCGTGATCACGGCCTGGGGTCGGGGATTCATCCCCGACCGGATCCACGTCGTGGCGAACGATCCCAGCTGTGGCAGCCCGTGGTCGACAACGCGCCCCCGCGCAGGACTGGCCCGGCCGTTCGCCCCGCCTGTAGGAGGGGATTCATCCCCGACCGGATTCACGTAGCGACGAACGAGCCCGGCTGTGGCAGCCCGCGGTTGACAACGCGCCCTGTACAGGACTGGCCCGGCCGTTCGCTCCACCTGTAGGAGGGGATTCATCCCCGACCGTGGCGCTGACCGCAGCAAGACCAGCGGCGCACCGACAGCGACCTCCGTTGGGCGGGCGGTTAGGCGCGATCCGTACAATGCGCGGCGATGCATGCCCCGGTTTCTGCCCTGTCTCCGTTCCAGCTGCCGGTCTTCCGCAGGGTCTGGATCGCCAGCGTTGGCTCGAACTTCGGCAGCCTGATCCAGTCGGTGGGCGCTGCCTGGCTGATGCTCGAGCTCACCCATCGCGCCGATCTCGTGGCGCTGGTGCAGACCTCGACGGCGTTGCCGGTGGTGATGTTCGCCCTGCTCGGCGGGGCGATGGCCGACAACCTGGATCGCCGTCGGGTGATGCTGGCGGCCCAACTGCTGATGCTGGCGACCTCGGTGGCGCTGGCTTTCTGCGCCTGGATGGGCTGGCTTTCGCCGTGGTTGCTGCTGGCCTTCACCTTCTTGCTCGGCTGCGGTGGTTCACTCAATGCGCCGGCGTGGCAGGCGTCGGTGCAGGACATGGTGCCGCGCTCGCACGTGCCGGCGGCCGTCGCGCTGAACAGCATGGGCTTCAACATCGCACGCAGCACCGGCCCGGCGCTGGGCGGCGCGATCGTGGCCACCGCCGGTGCGGCGGCGGCATTCGCCATCAACGCAATCAGCTATCTCGGCCTGATCACCGTGCTGTGGCGCTGGCACCCGGATCGCGAACCGCGCCTGCTGCCGCGCGAGCGACTGGGCAGTGCGATGGCGGCCGGCCTGCGCTACGTCGCCCTGTCGCCGTGGATCCGCACCATCCTGCTGCGCAGCATAGCGTTCGGCATCGGTGCTGGCGCCGTGCTGGCGCTGCTGCCGCTGGTGGCGTCGCGGTTGCTCGACGGCGGCGCATGGGAATACGGACTGCTGCTCGGTGCCTTCGGATTGGGCGCGGTCGTGGCGGCGCTGGGCAGCACCGCCCTGCGCGCACGCTTCGACACCGAACACATCGTGCGCGGCGCCAGCATCGGCTCCGCGGTGTCGCTGTGGGCGGCGGCGTACAGCAACGCGTTTGCGCTGAGCGCCTTGGCCATGCTCGGCGCGGGCATGGGCTGGGTGATGGCGCTCTCGACCTTCAATATTTCCGCGCAGCTCTCGGCACCGCGCTGGGTGGTGGCGCGGGTGCTGGCGCTGTACCAGATGGCTGCGTTCGGCGGCCTGGCGATCGGCAGCTCACTGTGGGGCTGGGTGGCGCGTGGGCAGGGGCTCGACGTGGCGCTCTACTGCGCCGGTGCGGCGCTGGCCTTGAGCGCCGTGCTCGGTCGCTGGCTGCCGCTGCAGCCCTCCGAAGACCGTGATCTCGATCCGCTTCGGCAGTACCGCGAACCCGAGACGGCGGTGCCGGTGCAGCCTCGCACCGGTCCGGTGGTGGTCACGGTGGAATGGATCATCGACGAAGACGACGTGGTGCCGTTCCTGCAGGCGATGGCCGAACGCCGGCGCATCCGTCGCCGCGACGGGGCGCATCAGTGGGCGCTGCTGCGCGACCTGCACGAGCCGACGATCTGGATCGAGCGCTTCAAGACCGCGACCTGGCTCGACTACCTGCGTCACAGCACCCGCATCACCCGTGACGACGCGGCGATTCCCGAGCGCCTGCGCGCACTGCATCGCGGCGACGGCCCGCCGCGCGTGCATCGTCTGATCGAGCGCAGCACCAGTCGGCTGCCGTGGACCCCATCCGGCCCCCCGGAACTCGACGAGCCGCCGCGCGATCCGGCGCGCGACCTGTAGCGCGGGCGGCCACGGCAACGCAGTCAGCGCTGTTCGACTTCCTCGCGGCCTACGTCGCGCACCAGGCGAAAGCCGATGTCGTCGTAGCCGTAGCGCGCATCCACCTCGTTGTCGCTCGCAGACGCCGTGGGCGTATCGCGCCAGCTGGCGCCCAGGGCAGCGTGTGTACGGCAGTCGGCGCCGCAGCCGGCGGGCCATTCGCGCACATTGCCGTGCATCGCATGGACCGCTGCCGACGTCATCGGGCCGCTGTCGGTGGGTGCCGTGCCCTTGCCCGCGCAAGCGATGCGTTGTGCCTGGCAGGCCTCCGCAAAGCCGGCAAGGTTCGCCGCCGACTGCCATTCGGTGGCGCTGGGCAGACGGTAGGTGAGACCATCCCGTTGGCTCAGCCAGCTGGCATACGCCGAGGCGTCGGCGACGCTGACGCACACGGCCGGATGGTTGCCGCCCTGCTTGAAGCCGGGGTCGCGCCAGCTGCGCTTCTTCAGGGTCATCAGCGCGGTGCGGATACGGCAGCCGGCCTCGGCGCGGTCGGTAGCCTGGGCGAAGGCAGCGTACTCGTTGCGGGTCACCGCGCG
>JAGRJY010000076.1 GCA_020442465.1 Lysobacterales bacterium | reverse complement strand
GCGCACGGTGCGCTTGGCCATCCAGATCGCCAGCACGCACAGCACCAGGAGATGCAGCGTGATCGAACCTGCCCCGGTCACGTCCGGCCTCAGTGCACGATGAACTGGCGCACGCTGCCGGCGTGCAGGGAGAACCGGTACGCGCCACCAGCGACCCGGGACTGCAGGGTCAGCATGGACCCGTCGACGGCGACGAGCACGCCTTCGCGGGTGCGACCATCCTGCATGCGACAGCGCAGGGGTCGGCCGAGCAGACCGGAAAGGTCCTCGCGCTCCACCACTCGCTCCACTCCGGCACGCGCGTCCGGGTTGCCGCGCTGGGATGCCCCGGCAAGATGGTGGGCCACCCACGCAGCATCGTCCTCGGCGAGCGCAGTAGCAGCCACGGCCTCCACCGAGCCGATGGCAAGGCACGACAGGGCCGCGGCGCAAGCGACCCGCAGGCAGTGACCGGACGGCGGTGTGGGACGAATCGTGGGCATCGGAACGAGGAGATATCGGGCGCAGGAGCATCGGTGGCCACTCCGCCGGGCGCGAAGCGCCACCGGCCATGCGGTCACCGGCAACGGGAGCTGGTCGGTGGCCAGCGCAGCGGGACCAGGGCCCCGGTTGCTGGCGCGGCGCGCAGTATCCGGACAGCCGACGCGGCAGGCAAGCCCCGCCGTTCAGCCGGGCGTCAAACTGCCGCGAACGCGCATTGTGTCGTGGTGCCGGAACCGCGCTGGAACCGCGGTGCCGTGGTCCCGTGTGATGGATCAGGCGGCATCGCCGCGCCCCACGCCCCCAGCCACCAGCCACCAGCCACCAGCCCCCAGCCAATTCTCGAGGCCGCCGCGGCCAACCGGCCGGCCGTCCCGGCCTCAAGCCAGGCGGTGCGGACGCAGGCGTTTCGCCATGGCGGCGCCCGCCGAGTTCGTCCGGCTCGTCAGTCGTCGAGCCGGTCGCGGATCGACAGCGGCAAGTAGCGTCGACCAATGTTGGACTGGTACACCCAGTCCTGGTCTTCGTCGAGATACATCAGCACGCGGCCCGGGCCATCGTCGTCGAGATCGAGATCCACGCTGCCGCGATAGGTGACTTCGATCGCGCAGGCGGAGTCATCGTCCTCGAGGGTGCCGACCACGATCTTTTCGACGAATGTACCGGCGTAGCTTTCCTCCGCCTCCACGCCGTCCTCGCCGTTGTTCGGGCAACGCCCTTCCTGCTCGAACACATCGATCACGTGCACGCGCAGTGCGGACGCCTGGTTCAGGCCTTCAGCAATGCGGGCGCGCACCGTGTAGTCCTGATACGCCGGAATCGCGATCGCGGCGAGGATGCCGACAAAAACCAGCAAGCCGAAGCCGACCACGGCGAGCACGATGACTGCCGTGCTGCGGCTGCTGGTCGGCGCCACGATCACGCGCTGCGACGGGGCGGCCGACGGCAGCGGCGGTGGCACGGCCGGCACATCGATGCCCAGTTCGGCGGCCAGTTGGGCCAGCGGTTGCCAGGCGCCAAGACCGTCGCGCCAGACCAGGCTGGCGGGGCGCAGTTCGCCCTGCTGGAACAGGGCGCGGATCGCGTCCGCGTCAACCGGGCCCTGCTGCTGGCCGAACCGGTCGGCGTAGTACCAGATCGCATCCATCTACCGCCCCTTCTCGTGTGCTTCGCTATGCCTTCATCGAGGATAGTGCATTGACGTCGTTGCGACGCCCCGCCTGTCGACTCGCGTGTCGAATCGCATGTCGAACCGTGCGCCTCACAGTCGCGCCGCCTGCTTCACCGACAGGTAGTGTTCGACCAGCGCCGAAGGCAACTGCGCGCAGGTCACGTCGAGCACGTCGACGCCGCGCAGGCGCAACATCTCGTGGGCGCGCCGGCGCGCCTCCAGGTAGTGCTCGGTGGCGCCCAGCAGCAGCGCATCCTGAAAGGTATCGACCTCGACACGGCGCGCTTGATCCAGCACCTGCTCGCGCAGACTGGCCACGCAGACCAGGTGCCGTCGCTGCAGCTGGTGGACGGCGACCGCCAGATCGTCGACGTCCTCGTCGCGCAGGTTGGTCAGCAGCACGACGAGCGCACGGCGCGACTGGCGGATGCCGACCTGGGTCGCCGCGTCGAGATAATCGGTGGCGACCGGCTGCGCCTGCAGGTCGAAGGTGATGTCGAGCAGGCGGTCGATGGTGCCGAGTCCGCGCTGCGGTGGCAGATGACGCCGCGCCCCGCCGGTGGTCATCAGACCGACGGCATCACCCTGGCGCAGCGCGATATGGGCCAGCACCAGCGCCGCGTTCAGCGCGTGATCGAAATGCGCCAGACCGTCATCGCGGGCGAGCATGCGCCGGCCACCGTCGAGCAGCAGCAACACCTGCTGGTTGCGCTCGTCCTGATACTCCCGCGAGATCAGGCGGCGCGCACGCTGCGAGGCTTTCCAGTCGATCTGCCGCATCGAATCGCCGATGCGGTACTCGCGCAGCTGGTGAAACTCGGTGCCTTCACCGCGACGCCGGCGCAGATGCGCACCGATCACCCGCGAGGCCTGTTCGGCGCCGACCAGTGCCAAGCCGGCCAGCGGCGCGAAATTGGGGAACACCCGTACCGTCTGCGCACAGTCCAGCGTGCGACGCTGCTCCCACAGGCCCCAGGCCGAGCGCAGGCGGATCATGCATCCGTCTAGGGAGAACTCCCCGCGCAGCCTCGGCTGCACGCGGTAGCTCAGTTCGACCTCGCGCCCCGGCGGCAGCGCGACTGCCCGCGGCAGATCGCGCACCGACCAGCCCTGCGGATGCATATCATGCAGTTCCAGCGCCAAGCGGTGGTTGCAAGGGTTGCGCAGTCGAATGCGCACCGCGCGCTCGACATCCACCGGCAGCACCCGGGGCAGATCGCGTTCGACGCCGGGACTGGCCGCACGCCGCACGCGCATCGCGTCGATCAGCGCCAACACGGCGAGTGCGAGCAGACCCGCGAGCGGCGCGGTCGGCGGCAACAGGTCGAGCAGCACCGGCACACCGAGCGCGGCGCAGACCAGCAAAGCCAGCAGCAGGCCGGGAGCGGGCCTCACTGCCGAGGCGCCTCCACCTTGTGCAGCAAGGCATCGAGCACGTCGTCGACACGCCGGCCCTCGATCTGCATTTCCGGGCTGAGCAGGACACGATGGCGCAGGGCGGGCTTGGCCACTGCGCGCACATCATCCGGAGTGACGAAGTCGCGCCCCTGCACTGCCGCCTGGCCGCGCGCCGCGCGGATGAGCGCCAGGCTGCCGCGCGGCCCGGCGCCCATGGTGATGCCGTGCCAGGTGCGCGTGGCGCGGGCGATCCGCACGGCGTAGTCGAGCACCACACCATCGGCCTGGATCTGCGCGGTGCTGCGCTGCAGCTCCACCACACGCTCCGGCGTGAGCACGGCGCGTACGCGCGACAAGTCGAATTCGCCGGTGGTGCGGCCCTGGCTGACCGCCTCCACCATCCGCCGTTCGTCTTCGAGGCCCGGGTAGTCCATCAGCACCTTGAGCAGGAAGCGGTCGAGCTGCGCCTCGGGCAGCGGGTAGGTGCCCTCGTGCTCCACCGGGTTCTGCGTGGCGATGGTCATGAACGGTGGACTGAGCGGAAAGCTGCGCGCTTCGATGGTGACCTGTTGCTCCTGCATCACTTCGAGCAGCGCCGACTGCGTTTTCGCCGGAGCGCGATTGATCTCGTCGGCCAGCAGCAGGTTGGCGAACACCGGCCCGCGACGGATCTTGAAGCTCTCGGTCTTTGGGTCATAGAAAGCATGGCCACTGACGTCGCTGGGCATCAGGTCCGGGGTGAACTGGATGCGCGAGAAGCTGCCCTGGATGGCCGACGCGAGCGCACGCACCAGCAAGGTCTTGCCCAGGCCGGGCACGCCTTCGAGCAGGACATGGCCGCCCGCGAGCACCGCCACCAGCAGCTGTTCGAGGATGGGCTCCTGGCCGTAGAACGCGTGCCCGATCTCTTCACGGACACGACCGATCTCGGCGCCGAGTTGCTCACCGCTCAGATGCGGCAGGACGGATTCATTCATGGGGAAACTCTCAGTTGTGTGAGGGTACGCATGGCGGCAACGAAGCGGGCGGGACGTTCCAGCTCGGTGGGATACAAGGCGCCGCGGACCTGCTCGGGCGGCAGAGCCCAGCGTTCGGCCACGGCGCGCACGAGCTCGTCGCCCTGCAGGGCGGCGATCTCGGCGTGGTCGCGACGCAGGTCGGCGAGGAACTGTCGATGCAGCGCGCCGTGCAGCTGCTTGGCGGCACGACGACGGAACAGGAACTCCGCGGTCGCGCGCAGGTGTTCGAGCAGGGCGCGCCGATCCGGCGCTTCGACGCCGAGCACCGGACCAAGTCGCTGCGCGCGGCGCCACAGCCAGAACAGCAGCGCCAGCACAAGCGGCAGCAGCAGCGGCCAACCGGACTGGACCAGCAACACGTACAGCGGCGGCACGTCGACCGAGAAAACCAGGTGCACGACCCCGCGCTCCGGCAGCAGCGGCAGAATCCAGGCGGTGGCGAGATCGCGATGCTCGGGTTCACGCAAGGCGCGCCGTCCGATCGGGCGCAGGCTGGACAGCGCGCGCCATTGCCCGTCGCCGTAGTAGCCCTCGAGCAGACGATAGCCCGACTCTGCGTCACCGAGTCGACGCTCGATGCGTGACGGGCCGTCCTCGACCGGCTGCAGGGCGTAGGTCGCGCAGCGCGAGCTGCTCTGGCCCATCAGCAGGCGATGCCAGTCGGTGCACCGCTCCACGGCCACCAGCTCCACGCCGAGGGCGTCCAGCAGCGGCGCCTCGTCACCACCTTCGGCGTCCGGCGCCGCGAAGGCCAGGCGGCCGCCGTCGGCAACGAAGTCGGCCAGTTCCGCGACATCCAGTGCACCGAAGGTGCGCACGTCGCTGGCGAGAATCAGCAGGTCGTCGGCACTCAGCGCCATGGCAGCGAGATCGAGGCTGGGCCGCGCCCGCACCTCGACGCCCATGCCCTCGATCGCGTGCTGCAGCGCAAACAGCGTGTTGTAGCGCGCCGCGCCGCGCGGCGGCAGTTCGACTTCACGTTCGACGCGATCGAAGTTGCTGAAGAACCAGTGCAGTCCGAGCCCTGCCACCAGCCCGACGATCACCGTCACCAGCAGGCGCGGAGCGCGGGGGTTCATGCCGCCGGCTCCGGCAGGGCGCGCCAGCCCGAGAGCAGGGCCGAGACCTCGTCCTGGCCCGGCATGCGGTGCGCATAAGCCGCGGCCTGCCAGCGCTGGACGATATCGCGGAACAGCCGCCGGTAGTCTTCGTCCGACAGCGCGGCCGCCAGCCGCAGGCACTCGGACTCGGTCGCTCCCGGCGGCAGCGGGCGCCCGAGCCGCTCGGTGAGACGCGCCACCGCGGCGCGATACAGCAGGGCCATGGCCGGTCGCGGGCGACCGCTGTGCCACAGCTGCTCGACCGCCGCGGCGACATCGGCGGGCAGCGCTTCGGCGTCGTCCAGCACGATCAGTGGCGGCGGCTCAGCTGGCTCGGCGCGAATGCGCTCCTGCACCCAGCTCAGCCAGCGCCGGTGGTGCACGGCGAGCAGGACGAGCACGATGCCGAGCAGGATCCACAGCGCGTTCTCGAATGCGAACGCGAGCACATCGACGATCACCTTCACCCATCCCGGTACGTTGGGCCGATCGGGATCGTCGCTGGACGGATCCCGATACATCCATTGCGCCCGGGTTTCCTTGGGGCTGAGGTCGGGATGCTTCAACGCCTCTTCGACCGAGGCTTCGAACGCCGCCCGGCGCACAGGATCGATCGGCTGCAGCCAGGCTGCCAGTTCAGCCGCCGGCGTGGCGTCGGCTGCTTCGGCAAGGGCTTCGTCCTCGAGCTCGACCGCAGCCTGGTCGGATGCGTCGGCGTCCTGGCGCAGCGGGTCGCGCTGCACCGGCTCGACCGGTGCCACCGCTTCGCTGCCCGCGGCGACCGTGTGCGCCTGGCGGGCATGGGCACTGCCCGGAACGGTCAGCCCGAGCAGCAGGAGCAAGGGCAGCGCGGACGGCAGCGTCGAGGCCAACCGCTTCGCCAACCTGCGGAATGCCAGTTCGATGTCCCAGGCTTCGAGCTGGGTGCGGCGGTTGAGATACAGACCGAAGCCACCACCGACGTACACCGGCTCGACGATCGCCAGAGCGAGCCAGTACACGCTGTAGTTCAGCAGGTCGAGCCAGAACGGCGGCGTGTCCGACCAGTCTTCAAACAGGATCCGGGTCGGATCGGGGAGAAACTCGAACGGCACGAACATCAGCCCGAGCACGATGATCGACAGCCACAGCATGGATTCGATGTGCACGCCGACCAGGGTCAGCAGGTACTGTGGTGACCCCGCGATGCCGCCGAGCACGCGCACGCGCGGGCCCCGATCGGCGCCGCGCGGCTGCTCGAGGAAGTCGACCGGCAACAGCAGGGCGCGTCCCGGATGAAGCCTGCGCCAAAGCAGCCACGGCCACAGTCGACCCCAGGCCCAGCGCCAGGATTCGCGCAGGGTACGCCGCCGGTCCGGCACCTCGCCGAGCACCGCGCGCGAGAGCACGTACAGGGGAATGCGATCGAACAGCGGCTTGCACCACCAGATCAGCAGGCCCACCAGCCACGGCGCGTCGAACCACCACGCCGGCAACGCGAACACGAGCAGCGCAATGCCGGTCACCAGCAACCAGACCGGCAGGATGACCCCGGCATGCCGGCGCACCAGCGCTACACCGAGATCCACCGCCTCCCAGGGCGCGCGTTCACGCAGCTCGATCGTCAGCCCCTCAGCGCGCATCGATCTCTCCGCGCCCACCGCGCCACCACCACAGCAGGATCAGCACCCAGAGCGCGCCACCGACGCTGAACTTGATTGCGCTGGGCATCCATCCGATCGACGACCAATAGGCCTCGACGAAGGCGGCGAAGAGCAGCATGACGAACACCAGCAGGACCAGCTTCGCCCCGATCACTCCGTCTTCGATCAACGCCCGCGTCCGGCTGCGCTGTCCGGGTGCCAGCAAGGCCATACCGAGCTTGAGCCCGGCAGCCCCCGCGACCACGATGGCCAGCAGCTCGGGCGCGGCATGCCCGCTGACGAAACGCCAGAACGGCTCGCCGTGCCCGACGGCGGTGAGGTGTCCGGCCACGCCGCCGATCAGCACGCCGTTGAGCATCAGCACGAAGATCGGTCCCAGCGCACCGATCAGCCCGCTGGCGAAGGTGCGGAAACCGATGCTGACGTTGTTCATGACGTAGAAGCCGAACATCTGCAGATCGCTGCCGCTTTGCCGCCCCAGCGCGTGCCGCTCGGCCGCCGGGTCGTACATGTCCTCGTACTGGGCGAGCTGTTCCGCATCGAACAGGCTGTGCGCCAGCTCGGGGCGCCACTGCAGCAGCACGATCGCACTGAACAGCGGCACGAAGAACAGCAGCGCCGCCACGAACAGATAGTGGCGCTGCGCGCGCAGCAGCCGCGGCACGTCACGGGCAAAGAACTGCAGGCTGCGCTGCCAACGCGGCGGCGGCGGCCGGTACAGCACGGTGTGCCCGCGCTGGACCAGCCGCTGCAGGCGCCCGAGCAAGGACGCGCTGTAGCCGCGTTGCTCGGCCATCGCCAGCTGCTGGCACACGCGCCGGTACGCTGCGGGAAAGTCGTCATCGTCAAGTTCGGCAGCGGGCGTGCGGCGGGCGCTGCCGGCACCGCGCTTGTCCAGCCAGTCATCGAGAAGCCGCCACTCGCCCTGATGCCGCGCTTCGAACTGGCTCTGCCGCATCAGTGCCGCCCCAGGAATCCGTTCGCCATGCCGAGCAGCCGCTGCACGCCGACCGCACCCCGGGCACCGGTCAGCGGTGCGAGCAGGTCGGCGAGTTCCTGCTGGCGCTCCGCCGTCAGCCCGGCAGAGCGTTCGGCAAACTCCACGATCGCGGCTTTTTCCGCGGCCTGCAGCGCCTGCGCAGGCATCACCGACGGCACCGCGGGCGCGGCCGATGCCGCGCGCGGGGTGTGCACGTGCACCACCAGGGTGCCGGCCACCAGGTCACCCAGACGACGCCCCTGCGGATCGACCAGACTGCTGGCCACGCCGAACCCGTACAGCACCGGCAGCATGTCGACCGTGCGCAGCAGGTTGCGCACGATCGATGCCATCCAGCCCACTGGCGTGCCGTTGTCGTGGATCACCCGCAGGCCCATCACCCGCTTGCCCAGGGTCTGGCCGTCACGCAGCACCTCGAACAGGATCGGATACAGCCAGATCGTGCTGAACAGCAGCAGCAGGCTCAGCCCCGCGCCCACATCACCGAGCAAGCCGAGTGGCGCCGCCGCGAACGCGACGACGGCAAAGCGAATCATGAAATCGATGGCCCACGCCGCCGCACGCGGCAGCGGCCCGGCCGCGTTCAATCGCAGGGTGATGCCCTCGGGCGTGTCGACGCGCCGCAGGGTGTCCAGCAGCGGCGCGGGGGCAGCCTGCACCTCAGGCCTTGACGACGATGGTATCTGCCAGCAGGTCGTGGACGCAGCGGTAGTCCGACCGGAAGATGCACAGCCCATCCACGATCGGAACGACGTAGCCGATGAACGGGATGGCGCTGAGCAGGTTCAGCGGCAGCACGCGCAGCACGATGATGCGCCACAGCTCGCAGCGCTCTCCCGAGCTGCGCACGATCTTGATCCCCATCCAGCGTTTCGCGATGGTCTGGCCGTAGCGATACAACCAGACCAGATTCAGCGCGATCAGAGCAAGGAACAGCGCCAGTCCGATCGAGACCACCACCATGACGGCGGCTTCGCTGCCACCGCGTCCGGCGAACAACGGCGCCATGATGCCCATGGCCAGGCCGACGCCCATCACCAGCAGACTGTCGATGATCACCGCAACGAGCCGGGTGCCGCGGTCGGCGAGCTCGAGGGTGTCGACGGGGACATCCTGCACGCGCGCTGCGGGCGCAGCGTAGGGATTGTGCTCGGGCAACGGAGGAGGCGTCTGATCGGTCATGGCGTCTCGGGCTCGTGGTGGCGTGCAGGCGCGGGGCGAAGGTGTGCACCCGCCCGGCCTGCCGACTTGCTGCTTCCGACCACGACCCCCGTCAGTGGTTCATCGGCAGGGCCGGCCCAAGCCGGTCACCCCTTGCTCTGAACTGTATGCCCGCGACCCATCCGGTGCAACGCAGCAGCGAAATCGTGCCGACGGTACGGACGTGGCCGCAGCTGCGCGCGGTTCGCCCGCGCAACGCAGCGCGCCGTGCAACGAAAAAGAGGCCGGGGGCAGTGCTCGGCACTGCGCCCCGGCCTCCCTGCCCAACCTTCAGACGGAAGGATCAGCCACCGCCACCGCCGTGGTCGTCATCGTCATCGTCATCGTCATCGTCATCGTCGTCGTCGTCGTCGTCGCCATCATCATCGTCGCCGCCGCTACCGCCGCCGTGGTCATCGTCGTCGTCGTCATCGCCGCCACTGCCGCCACCGTGATCATCGTCGTCATCGCCGTCGTCATCATCACCGTCGCCGAAGTCGTCGATCTGGGTCGGATCGAGCGGCATCACCCCGGAGAGCACGACCGCGCCGTCGCGAATGATCTCGAACAGCTCGCCGCGTGGATCGAAGTCGAGCAGCATCTCGTCGTCGTCCTGCGGCTGCGAGAACTCGATCTCGCCTTCGCTGCCGCCGGGTACGGTCACTACCTGCACCAGGCCGCGCAACACGCCGCCGACATGTACCTCGTAGGCACCGATCGCCAAGTCTTCCAACTCGACGGAAAGCTTCAGGCGCGTGCCGCGCACGCGGTATTCGGCATCCAGCTCCGGTCCGTCATGCCCGGTGGTCACCCGCAGCTCGTAGATTTCCTGCACGGCGCTACCGCCGCCATCCGGCGGGGGCGGCGTGGTCGAACCGCCGCCCGCGGCGAAGACCCGCTGCAGCACGACGCCACCGCTGCCGACGATTTCGACGAGTTCGCCACGCGGATCGAAATCCAGCAGCAGCTTGCCAGGCTCGACCGGGCTGCGGAACTCGAGCTCGGCCTGCAGCTGACCGGCTGCGAAGTCGAAGTCGCCGCGCACGATGCCGCCCACCCGCACCTGATACGTTCCGCTCGCAAGGTCTTCGGCTTCCACCTTGAAATCGGTGCGGTCGGCGCGCTCCTCGAAATCGGCTTTGCCCGATGCGAGCGGCTGCAGTCCGGTGTTGTCGAGGAACTCGACGATGCGGCCCGCCGCTGCGGTGGCGCTGCGATCGTCCGAGATGCCGCCGGAGCACGAAGACTGATACGTCTCGGTCAGGCGCTGCAGGGGAATGCTGCCACCCTGAAGCGCCGGATCGTTCGGATCGAAGGTCCACTGCCCGCTGGTGCAATCGTCGAAGCTGAGCTGGGCGACGCCCCACTCCTGCAGCTGCACCTGAGACGGATCGAATCCGTTGGTGAACGATCCGCCCGATGCCGAGTACAGCACCATCGATGCGCTCTCTCCCTCGACCACACCCTGGCCGATCAGCCACAGGGGCTTGCCGGTGCTGTCGAAGGTGTACCAGTAGGCCACCAGCGACTTGCCTGCAGCTGAGTCGATCACTTCGAGCGACAGGCCGTGGCCAGCATGGTCGGGGTCGTACCACGACGACGAGAACGCACGGGTGATCGTCACCGCACCGGCTTGGGTCGAGGCGGCAAGCGCCGCGGCGGTAACCAGGCTCAGCAGCCGCTTGGTGAATCGACGGGTTGGGTTCATGACGGTCTTTCCGGATCGGGCTTCGCGGGGAAGCGGTGGTGACAATGTAGGCAAGCCGCCGGGCAGCGCCCATCCGGGAAAACCCCCAGACGCAGAGGGAATCTCCCCCACCTGCGGCGCTTCGGTGCTCCCGCCTGGGGGTTTTCCCCCACGCCCGGGCGGGAACCCCACCCAATTGGTCGCATCCCAGGCTTGAACGGGTCGACGCCCCCCACGCGATGGCCTATCTTCGGAACGCATGCCCGCCTGAGGGTGCACCATGAACCACCATCGACTGCTGACTTCGTTCCTGCTCTGCGCGCTCGCGCTGTGCGCCGCGCCGTGTGCTCGCGCGACCGTCGTCACCACCATCGACGGCAACCGGGCGACCAGCGAGATCGTCGTCGAGAACGCCAGCCAGCAGCAGTTCACCGCGACCCTGGTGCTGGAGTTCGACGACGTCGACAACCTCACCGTCGCCTGTCTCGGCATCACTGCCGACGCGCTGGAAGCCGGGGACATCGCCGCGATCCAGGCGCGCTTCCCCAATCCGGCCAGCCAGTCGATCGACCCGCTGTTCCCGGTCCGGGTGGTCGTCGAGCCGCCGGTGCCGTGCGGCCTGAACTTCCGCAACGACGTGCAGGTGGAGCTGCACACCGAAGCGCTGACCTTCGTCAGTGGGTCGCCCTACCGCCTGTTCAAGGCACCGCTCGGCGGCCCGTTCGCCGACCTCACTGCCGAGGTGCTGCCGGGCAGCGTGCGCACGCGCGGCCGCACCGGCGCGTTCTCGGAATTCGTCATCGCCCTGGACGGCAGTCCCGATCCGTTCACCTCGGCGGACGACCTGCTCGATGAACTGGAGAGCCATATCGCCGACCCGGGCGTGAGCCTTGCCGCCCAGCAGGCACTCGAGATCGACTTCGGCCAGGCCTTCGCAGCGTTCCGTGCCGGCGACTACGCCGCCGCCAGCGCGCGCCTCGCGGCCATGGAAACGCGTGTGCGCAGTCTCGCCGGCAGCGGCATTCCGAATGAATGGGAGGCGGGCCAGGTGTTTCCCGGCGAGGCCGGCGAAATGATCTCCTTCATCCGCAGCGCGATCTTCCATCTTGGTCGCCTTGCCGCGCCGCCGTAGTCCGCTACGCATGCCGGCCAAGCTCATCGTCCACCTGCCCGACCGGCCCGCCTCGGTGCACGTGCTGCACGAGGATCGCGCCGTGCGCCTCGGCCGCTCCACCTCGGCTGAACTGTTGGTTCAGCACAGCTCGGTGTCGCGACTGCACGTCGAGCTCGCCTATGCAGACGCCGGCGCTTGGCGGGTGGTCGACCTGGACTCGAAGAACGGCCTGCGCGTCGAGGGACATCGCGTCCCCGAGGCCCTGCTTCGCCAGGCCTGCTGGTTCGCCATCGGCGACGTGTTCTGCGAATTCGAGCCGATCGACGCCACGCAAGCGGACGCCCTGGCGCAGCGTGACCACCAGCGCCGCAACTCGGCGGTCACCTGGACCCAGCGGGTCGAAACCTCGCGCAGTCTCGAAGACCTGCTGCAGAGCATTCTCGCCGGCATCGTCGAACTGGCCGACTGCCGGCGCGGCTACGTGCTGCTCGGCGGCGGCCTGCAAGACCTCGAAGTCCGCGCGCTGCATGCGATCGACCCGAAAGAGCTCGACGGCGAGGCCTTCGACGGCAGCCGCTCGGTGGTGGCGCGCTGCTTCGCCGAACGTCAGCCGCTGTTCCTGAGTGCACGAACCGACCAGGCCTGGCTGCGCCAGCAGGCCAGCGTGGTGGCGCATGGGCTGCGTTCCATCGTCTGCCTGCCGCTGGTGCACGACGGCGTGCTGCTCGGCGCGGTCTATGCCGACAGCGACGACCATGCCCGCCTGTTCACCGAGCTCGATGCCGAGCTTCTGCATGCATTCGCCGATCGTGCCTCGGCCGTGTTGGCGGCAAGCGACATCGAAGCCGAACTGAAAGCGATGGACCGCCTGCTCGATACGCCACCGGCAGCGCCATGACCGCACCGGGCACCCGCGACTTCGTGCTGGAGGACGGACCGGCCACATCGACCGGCGTGCTGGCGGCGAGCGAATTCTCCTCGGGGCAGATCATTGCCGAGCGATATCGCGTCGAGCGCCTGCTCGGCATGGGCGGCATGGGCGTGGTCTATCTCGCCCACGACCTGCAGCTCGACGTGCCGGTCGCGCTCAAGCTGCTGCGGCCCGAGCTGGCCTCGCGTCCGGATGCCTTCGAGCGCTTCCGCCAGGAATTGCTGCTCGCGCGCCAGGTCTCCAGCCCGCACGTCGTGCGCATCCACGATCTCGTGCAGCACGGAGCGGCGTGGCTGATCAGCATGGACTACGTCGCCGGCCGCTCGCTCGAGTCGCTGCTCGACGAGCGCGGCACGCTCGATGTCGACACCGCGCTGCAGATCACCCGTCAGCTGGCCCTGGGCCTCGCCGCGGCACACGCGCGCGGCGTGGTGCATCGCGACCTCAAGCCGGCAAACATCCTGATGACCGAACAGGGCGATGCGCTGATCACCGACTTCGGCGTCGCCCGGTCGGCGGGCGCGACCGGCATCACCGTCAGCGGCGTGGTGATCGGCACCCCCGAGTACCTGTCGCCCGAACAGGCCAAGGCGGAAAAGGTCGATGGCCGCAGCGATCTGTACGCATTGGGGCTGATTCTCTACGAAATGCTCACCGGACGCGTGCCGTTCTCCGGCGGCACACCGGCCGAGATGCTGGCCCAGCGCATCGTCAGCAATCCGCCCGGCGCCGACAGCGTGCGCAAGGACCTGCCTTCCTTCGTGGTGCGACTGTGCACCCATCTGCTCGAGCTGCGCCCCGCGCACCGGTTCCAGCGTGCCGAGGATGTCGTGCGCGCCATCGACGACCGCCGCGCGCCGCGCGCGCCGCGTGCCGCGCGCCCGTGGTGGCTGGCGCTGGCTGCCGTGTCGCTGCTGGCCGTCGCCTGGATCGGCTGGCAGCAGCCATGGCGCGATCAGGCACCGCAGGAGAGCGTGCGCGCGCCATCGGCCGATGTGGCGGTGTGGCCGGTGCTGGTCGAGGGAAGCGATGACCCGATCCTGCAAGACGTGGCCGCCGGCCTGACCGCGTGGATGTCGATGGCGCTGATCGGCGATGTCGACCATCCGGGCACCGACGATCTGCGCATGCGCCGTGCACTGCGCGAGCTCGCCCTCGACGCCGGCGGCGCGCGACGCCAGTTTCAGCGTCTGGGTACCCAGCTCAGGGTCGATGCCTTCATCGACGTGACCCTGAAGGTTGACGGCGCCCTGCACACCTTGACCGTGCAGCAAGTGGACGCCGGGACCGGCGTCGCCACGGCCCTGAAGACCATCGTGATCGCCGATGCATCGGGATGGCCGGCTGCGCTGCAGGAACTTGCCGCAGTGCTGCGCACGGCTCTGGGCTGGACCGCCGACGCCACCGTGGTCGACCGGGCGGACGCGGGGCAGCTGCAGCGCATCGGCGCACTGCTGCGCGCCGATTCCCCCGAGTCCATCCAGCAGATGCTGGCAGGCGATGACCCCGGCGCACTGGCCTGGACCACCGCCTTCGATCGCTTGATCCGGATGGGCCGCGAGAACGAGGCCGCGGTGCTCGCCCGCGGTTACGTCGAGGCGCACGCCGACGCGACCCCGATCGAGTCGGCGCCGCGCAGACTGGCACTGTGGCTGCAGTACCTCGACGACAACCTCGACGCGGCGACGCAAGGTGCCGCCGAGTGGATCGCTGCCCATCCGGCGGATGCCCCCGTGCGCCTGCTCGGCGCCCGGGCAGCCATGGCCAATGGCCAGCTCGAGCAGGCTGCCGCCGATCTTGAACAGGTCGTTGCACTGGACGCACGCAACTTCGACGGGTGGTACCTCGGCGGCCGCATCGCGCTGATGCAGGGCGACGCCCAGCGGGCGGTGGACGAGCACTTCACCCGCGCGCTGATCATCGCCAACCGCCAGCAGGATCCGTGGATGATCGCCGATGCCGTCAACGCGCTCGGCGTCGGCTACATGCAGCTCGGTCAGTACCAGCCGGCACGCGAGCATTTCGAACGTGCGGTGTCGCTGCGTACCGCCCAGCAGGACATCCGCGGCGAATCGGCCGCCCTGCGCAACCTCGCCACCATCCAGGCCATCCAGGGCGACTTCGGCGGCGCCGACGCGAGCCTGACCCAGGCGCGTGAACGCCTGCTGCAGCTCGGCGACCCCGAGTTGCTGGCCGATCTCGACAATGACCGTGGCGTGCTGGCTGAAGAGCAGGGGCATTTCTCCGCGGCGCTCGATTTCTACCGTTCGGCGCTGGCGTTCCGACAGCAGCACGACGATGCCGGTCGCCTCGGCGAGAGCCTGCTCAACGTGGCCTTCGCCTACTACCAGCTCGGCGAGTTCGACAATGCGCTGGTTTATTGGCAACAGGCTGACCAGACCTTCCGCAGCGGAGAAGACGAAGTCGGCGCACTGCGCGCACGCGAGGGGCTGGCACTGGCGCATCTGGCGCGCGGTGAGTTCGCCGAGGTGCGCGAGACGCTGGAAGCCAGCGTGGTCACCGCCGAGGCGAAACAGCTGCAGGAGGAGCGGGCCGTCGCCCTCGCCGGCCTGGCCGAACTGGAACGACTGGAAGGTCACTACCGCGCTGCGTTCGCCCGCAATGACGATGCCGAAGCCTTCTTCCGCCAGCGAGACGATCAGCGCGGCCTGTCGGAGATGCTGCTGCATCGTGCGCGCACCCTGCTGGATGTCGGCCTGACCGATGAAGCCGACACCCTGCTGCGCACCGTCAAGCCCGACAGCTTCGGCAGTCGCGAGCAGCAAGCCGGATGGTGGCTGCTGCGCGCGCAGGCCGCCCTGGCTGCGGGCGATGCCGCGCAGTCGCTGCGCTATGCCGATGAGGCCACGACCGCTGCGGAAGAGGCCGGCAACCGGCAGCAGCAGCTGCGCGCGTCCCTGCTTCGCGCCCTTGGCCTGGATGCCGCCGGACAGCACGCCGACGCGCGCACGCTGTGGCAAGGGCTCGCGCCGCAGCTGGGGGCGCACGTGTCGATTCCGACCCAGCTCGAGGCGAGCGAGGCCGCACTCCGGCTCGGCAGCGACGACGCTGTCGAGCGATACCGTGTCGCCCGCCAGCAGCTGGCGCGGATGACCCGCTACGGCCGCGCGTGGCAGCTGTACGCCTGGGCGGCACGGCGCCTGCCGCGCGGCCATGACCAGTCCTGGGCATCCGCGGAAGCGGCAAGGGCGTTCGACAGCGTGCGAGAGCGCGTACCCGAACGCGCCCTGCCGGCCCTGCGTGCCGAGGCACAGACGCTTGGCCTCGAGCCGTCGCCATGAGCGCATGTCCCTGATGTCCGACGATCCGCACAGCGAAGAACAGCCGGTTCGCACCACCCTGCTGCGCCTGCGTCGCGAGCAGGAACGCCTGGTCGACGAACTGCTGCACAGCGAGCATCGCTTTCGCCGTCTGGCGAGATCGGTGTGGCGGGTGCAGGAGGATGAACGCCGTCGCCTCGCCCGCGACCTGCACGACGGCCTTGGCCAGAACCTGGCCGCACTTCGCCACCGCCTGGATGCACTCGGTACGGCGGCGCTGGCCGCACCGGCCTCGGCACTGCTCGACGAAGCCCTGGCACTGTGCGACCGGACGATCGAAGAGACCCGCAGCCTGTCGCGGCTGCTGCGCCCGCAGATTCTCGACGATCTCGGACTCGAGGCCGCGCTGCGCTGGCTGGTACGCACCTGCAGCGAGCACGCCAGCTACGAAGCCGACCTGAGCCTCGACATCCCGCCCGATTCGGTGGATGCCGACACATCCATCCTGGTCTATCGCATCGCGCAGGAAGCGCTGAACAACATCGGCCGCCACGCCCAGGCCCGGCAGGTCGTGCTGCGCGTCGGCGTACGCGATGGCCAGATCCGCTTGACCCTGGTCGACGATGGCGTCGGCTGCGACATGGAAGCCGTGAACGAGCGCGTCCGCCAGGGCACCAGCACCGGGCTCGCCAGCATGCGCGAGCGCGTGCGCCTGTTCGGCGGCAGCGTCAGCTGGATCAGCGCACCCGGCGAAGGCATGCAGGTACGCGTTACCCTGCCTCTGGAGGAAGACACACCATGACGTCGATCCGCGTCGTCGTCGCCGACGACCACACGATCCTGCGCGACGGCATCGTCGCCCTGCTCGAGCGCGATGCCGAGTGCCACGTGGTCGGCCAGGCCAGCGACGGCATCGAGGCGGTGGAACTGTGCGTGAAGCTGCAGCCGGATGTGCTGGTGGTGGACATTTCCATGCCCGGACTCAACGGCATCGAAGTGGTGCGGCGGGTGACCCAGGACGTGGAGCGCACGCGCATCCTGGTGCTCACCATGCACGCCGAGGAAGAGTACGTGCTGCACGTGGTGCGGGCCGGCGCCAGCGGCTTTCTGCTCAAGGACAGCGCCTCGGCGGAGATGGTCAAGGCGGTGAAGTCGCTGGCAGCCGGCAAGGGCTATTTCGGCACCCACGCCTCGCAAGTGCTGGCCAGGCAGGTGCACCGCCCGCAGAAGACCCTTGAAGACCCCTATCGCAGCCTCACGCCGCGCGAACGCGAGGTGTTTCACCTGATCGTCGAAGGCCTGACCACCAAGGAGATCGCCAAGCGCCTCGACACCAGCGTGAAGACGGCGGAGAACCATCGCTCGCGGGTACTGGCCAAGGTCGAGGCGCGCAACACGGCCGAACTGATCCGCTACGCGGTCCGTCACGGCTTGATGGATTGAGGATGTGATGGGTCGTGCTGCCGGCCGATCGCGCGCCTCGCGGCGTACCGACGCAGTGCCGCGGGCGGATCAGGCCGGCGGCTGGCAGCTGAGCTCGAGGCTCTCCATGCCGTCGGCGAACACGGCATCCATCACCGACACCGCGACGACTGCGCCCGCCTGGGCGAATCCACCCTGTGCCCGCGAGGGCAATCCGACCCAGGCAGTCTGGCCATCGAATGCAAGCGACCAGCCGCGGCCGATGCCGGGCATGACCTGTGACGAGGGCATGAACACTTCGTTCCACGCAATGCCGGTGCGCAGGTAACGACGCACGCGGCCGCAGTCCTGCGCGAACAGCGGCGCTGCGGACAGCAGCTGATCGGCTTGCAAGGCGAGCCGCATGCCGGCGCGTTCGCCGACGCCGCGATCGGCGTCGAGCGCTGCTTCGAGCGCGAATGCGGCGCCGTTGTGCAGGTACGCCTGCACCGCACCGCGATCGCCATCGGCGCCGGGCGCGCCGACCACGGCCAGATTGCCCTGCGCGGCCAGGCTGTAGCCGAAACCCCAACCGTTGGCGACGCCTGGCACGGGCAGCTGCTGCACCAGATTCCAGCTGCTGGCGGACACGCGCTCGAAGACGAAGACCGCACCCTGACCCCAGCCCGTACCGATCCCATCGGCGTCGTACCACGGCGCGCCGACCAGCAGGCGGTCACCCTGAAGCGCCACAGCATGGCCGAACGCGTCATCGTCCTGGCCGTTGTCGGTGTTGAACGATGCCGACTCGCTCCAGCTGCCGGCCTGCTTGTCGAAGACGTAGACCGCACCTTCGCCACCCAGACCGCGCTCGGCGCCTACGGCCAGGCGCGTGCCGTCGAGCGACAGCGCGACGCCGAAGCGGTCCTCGTCTTCGCCGTTGCTGGGCGTGAGCACCTGGTTGAGGCTCCAGTTCGCACCACTGCGCGTGTACACGTACACGCGGCCGGTATCGAAGTGGTAGGCCGAGACGAACAACTCGTCGGCGCTCAAGGCCAACGCCGCACCGAAGCGGTCGCCAGCGACCAGGTCCAGCGGCTGGATCGCCGCTTCGTGCTGACAGCCAGCGCTGCACTCGAACACGTCCACCCGTCCGGCACCCGCATCGGCATTCGGCGAGGCCACCGCGATGCGCGTTCCTGCCTGCGACAACACCAGGCCGAACTGCGACAGGGTCTGCGGATCGACCGGGGCCAGGCTCGCGGTCGCCTGCGCCGCCACCGTGCCGGAGGCAGCCATCGTCAGCCACGCCAACACGGCCGCCGCGCGGCGAGCGAACGATGCGTGCTGGGGCCTTTTGCTGTCCATGGGCCCATTTGCGACGCAGGCGCCACTGGGGTCAAGTGCCACGTGGGGGATTTCCCCCACAGGCGCTTGATCGCCGCGGCGAGTGTTCAGGTTCGCGCCGCGGTCACCGGCGGTGCCGCACATCCGCTTTCGCAGAATCTGCGTGCGGGGCGGTGCGTTCATCCTGACGCATTGCACCTTCCGCGCCTTCGCTGCCTAGGGCTGAAGACAGCGCTTGAGGAACTGCTCGGTGGTGCGGTAGCGATGCAGCAGGTCGGCACCCTTCAAGCTGTGCTTGGCGCCGGGATAGGTCATCAGCTCGAAGCGCGTGCCTTGCTGCTGCAGCCGCGCCATCAGCGCAGTGGAGTTGGAGAACAGCACGTTGTCATCGGCCATGCCATGCACCAGCAGCAGGGCGTCGTCGCGAATGCCGCCGACGTGACTGTCGATGCGACTGAAGGCGTAGCCGTCGGCATTGGCCGCAGGGTGATCCATGTAGCGCTCGGTGTAGTGGGTGTCGTACAGCGCCCAGTCGGTGACCGGCGCGCCGGCCACGCCGCAGCGGTAGTGGTCGGCCGCCTGGGCCAGCAGCATCAGGGTCATGTAGCCGCCATTCGACCAGCCGTGTACGGCGATGCGTTCGCCGTCGACCCAGGGCTGGCTGCGCAGCCAGGCGACACCGAGCTTCTGATCCTCGACTTCCACCGAGCCCTGGCGCCGGAACAGCGCGCGCTCGAAGCGCACGCCGCGTCGCGGCGTACCCCGGTTGTCGAGCGAGAACACCACGTAGCCCTGCTGGGCGAGATACTGGCTGAGCCAGTGGTCGCCGCGACCGGGCCAGGAGCGGGTCACCGTCTGCGCGGCAGGACCACCGTAGACATAGACCACGACCGGATAGCGCTTGGCCGCGTCGAAGTCCGCCGGCTTGATCACGCTCGCGTGCAGGGTCTGGCCGTCTCCGGCCTCGAGCGTGAAGAACTCGACAGGGCGATGCGCCGCACGGTAGCGGGCGTAGGGATGTTGCGGATCGTTCCAGTCGTTGTCGACCAGCTCGACCTGCATCTGCCCGTCATGGCGTCGCAACAGCAGCTGCGGCGGCTGGTCGGGTGCCGACCAGGTGTCGATCAGCCAGCGTCCATCGCGGGACAGCGCCGTCGCGTGCATCCCGGGCTCCGGCGTGAGCTGCTCGGGCTCGCCGCCCGCGAGCGGGATGCGGTAGGCGTGGCGTTCGATCGGCGTGTCGATCGATGCACTGAAGTACACGAATCCGTCGTGCACGCCGAGCACATCGTCGACCGGCCACGCGCCGCGCGTCAGGGTCTGCGGCGCAGTGGCGCCGTCCGCAAACACGTACAGGTGCTGAAAACCGTCGCGCTCCGAGGCCCACAGCCACGACTTGCCGTCGGGCAGGAAGCGCAGGGCGTCGTGCAATGCGATCCAGCTGTCGCTGCGCTCGGCCACCAGCACCCGCTGCTTGCCGTCGGCCAGCGCAACTTCGACCAGGTCGAGTCGGCGCTGATCGCGGCTCTGCCGCTGGAAGGTCAGCGTGTGCGCATCGCGCCAGTCCACGCGAGCGAGGTAAATGTCCGTCTCGGTGCCGAGATCGATCTTCCGATGCCGTGGCCGCTTGCGGCCGGCGACGGTTTCGGCGCTCACATCCACCACATGCAGTTCGATCGACACATTGGTGTCGCCGGCCGCCGGATAGCGCTGCGCGACGACCTCGGTGCGGTCGGCATAGACCTCGTAGCGTTTCTGCACCGGCACCTGCGTTTCGTCGATGCGGGCGTAGGCAATCGCCGAGTCGTCCGGCGCCCACCAGTAGCCGGTGTGCCGCGCCATCTCCTCGTCGGCGACGAATTCGGCGACACCGTTGCCGATGGTGTCCGAACCATCGCGGGTCAGTGCACGCTCGCCGCCGTGTTGCAGGTCCACCACCCAGAGATTGCGGTCGCGGACGAAACTGACGAAGCGGCCCAGCGGCGAGAACTTGGGATCGGTGGCGAAGCCTTCCTGCGCGGTGATCCGCCGTGCCTTCGCGGCGCCCTTGCCGTTGACCGGGTAGACGTAGAGTTCGCCACCTACCGCGAACAGCAGCTCGGTGGCCGCCGCGTTCCACTGGTAGTCGACGATGCCGGAGAGCGCCGAAATGCGCTGGCGCTCGCGGCGCGCTTTCTCTTCGTCCGACAGTTGCTCGTTGTCGCCGCCCAAGACGTCGGCATCGACCAGACGGAAGTGCTTCGCCTCGACGATGTCGTACACCCACAGGTCGAGGCGATCCTTCTGCCGCTCGCGTCCCTTC
The DNA here is from genome assembly GCA_020442465.1 of Lysobacterales bacterium. Taxonomy (GTDB): domain Bacteria; phylum Pseudomonadota; class Gammaproteobacteria; order Xanthomonadales; family Xanthomonadaceae; genus Pseudomarimonas. The sequence continues at coordinate 7,815 of JAGRJY010000076.1, read as the reverse complement.
AGATAGGAGACGTAGCGACCATCAGGCGAAACCTCGGCGCGGATCAGGGTGGGCCCGGCCAGCGAGACGTCGCCGGTGATGGCTTCCAGGGTGAGCTGTTCGGACTGGGCGGGGGCGGACAAGAAGGAAACTCCGGCGAGAACAAGCAGCGCGCAGCACAGCGGCCACGCGAACGGGCGCTGCGCCATCATCCGGCTCCGGCCAGCTTGCGTGCCATGCTGCGCACCATGCGGAAGTACAGACCGGGCGCCCAGCGCTTGAGGCGCCAGCGCCCCGGCTCGCGCCGCGTCGGCATGATCAGGAACACGCCGCGCCGCACGGCGTCGACGACGCGATCGGCCACCTCGTCGAGCGTATCGACGGCATTGCCCATCATCTTCTCGCCGAACTTGCGCATGCGCGCATCACCTTGCCAGCTCTGCAGCAGGTTGGTCTGGAAGAACGCCGGGCAGATCACCGAGACCTGCACGCCCTGGTCGAGCACCTCGGCACGCAGCTGGTCGGACAGCGCCACCACAGCCGCCTTCGACACCCCGTAGGTCATCATGTTGGGCGCACTGGCCAGACCGGCGAAACTGGCTGTGTTGATGATCTTGCCCTGCTTCTGCGCCAGCATGCCGGGCAGGAACAGGCGGCAGCCGCGCACCACGCCGAGCAGGTTGATGTCGATGACGTGCTCCCACTCTTCCATCGTGGTCGCCACCATTGCCCCGCCGCTGGCGATACCGGCATTGTTGAACAGCAGGTCGATGCCGCCCCAGGCCTGCACGACGGCCTCATGCAGCGCCTGCATCGAGGCATCGAGGGCGACGTCGGCGTGCAGGGCGAGATGGCCCTGACCGGTCAGTCCGCGCTGTGTCTCTTCGGCGCGTGCGAGGTCGCGATCGACGCAGCACACGCGCGCGCCTCGCTGCGCGTAGCGCTGCGCAAGGGCTCGTCCAAGCCCACTTCCGGCACCGGTGATCAGGACTCGCAGACTCGACTCGCTGGCGGACATCGACGCTCCAGGCGGCTGTGCTAGGCTCGCCAGCATAGCAGTCAGACTGGATCATCCATGACCGATTCGCAGTTCTCTCTGGCCGGCAAAGTGGCCCTGGTCAGCGGCGCCTCGCGCGGCATCGGCGCCGCCATCGCGCAGCAACTGGCCAGCGCCGGCGCCTACGTCGTCTGCACCAGCCGCAAGCGCGAGAGCTGCGCCGAGACGGTGGCGGCGATCCAGCAGCAAGGCGGCCACGGCGAAGCGATGGCGATGCACATCGGCGATCCCACCGCGATCGAGGCCGTATTCTCCAAACTCGACGCCGAAGACCGCACGCCACACCTGCTGGTGAACAACGCCGCGGCCAATCCGTATTTCGGCCCCGCCATCGACATGGACCTGGGCGCCTACGAGAAGACCGTCGAAGTCAATCTGCGCGGCTATTTCTGGGTCACCGTGCAGGCGGCCCGACGCATGAAGTCGCTCGGCGGTGGCGCCATCGTCAACATCGCGTCGGTGAACGCCAAGCGCGCCGCGCCGGGCCAGCTGATCTATTCGATGACCAAGGCCGGCATCGTCAACATGACCGAGGGCTTCGCCAAGGAGCTCGCCCCACTCGGCATCCGCGTCAACGCCGTGCTGCCTGGCCTCACCGACACCAAGTTCGCCTCGGCGCTGACCCAGAACCCGAAGATCCTCGACATGATGCTGCGGCTGATTCCACTCGCCCGCGTCGCCCAGCCGGAGGAAATGGCACCTGTCGTGCAGTTCCTGCTCAGCCCTGCGGCGGGCTACATCACCGGGGCGTGTTTCCCGGTGGACGGGGGCTATCTGGCGTAGGGTCAGCGTGTGCGCCTGGCGTCGGGCCACAACATGCCGTTTGTTTGACAGGTCATACGGGGCGGGGTGCTGGTCGATGGGCTCCCGCGAGCGGTGGGCGCTTGTTTGATGGGTTCGTTGAAGATCAACATCGTCTCGATGTGGCCTGTCGCGGCGTTTCGATTCGAGAGCTAAGCAGAGCTTTCAGTCCAACCTTCGGTCGGCCCGAGTCACTTTCTCTTGAGTGGCCAAGAGAAAGTAACCAAAGAGAAGGCCACCCCGGCCAGTCGCTCTCCGGGCATCCTGCCCTGCGAGTGCGCGTTCGGCTTCCGGGGTTTTTCGACAGCACGTCCGTGTGCTGGCGAAAAACACGCGCGCGTCGTGCGCGCGTCCCTAACGGGCTTTTCCTCCAGCCGCCCGCCGACCGGCAGGGGCCCCACGAAGCGGCCATCCTGGCCGCAGCATGGCTTCGAACACGTGCGTCCGCGGAGCGCGCCGTGCGACATCTCCAAGCGTATCCCCGCGCAACTGCCCGTGTTCGTGCCGAGTAGCGCAGCAATCCGGCAGGGAAAGGCGCGACTGTTCGAGCACAGGGATGTGCGCGCTCGGCTGCTGCGCAGCTGCGCCGAGCTCTCGCTCGGACGCGCCGGCTGCCGGATTGCGAGCAACGCAGGGCACAGCGCTCGCGTAGCGAGCGCTGCACGAACCCCGGGTCGCCTTTCTCTTGCCTACTTCTCTTTGGCGAGTCAAAGAGAAGTAGGTCGGGCCGGCCGCAGGCCGGACTGAAAGCTCTGCTTGGCTCTCGAATCGAGACACCGCGATGGGCGGCGCGCCCGAAGGGCGCAACGAGCCGCCCCAGATCCCGATCCAGCCCAGCTCACACGTCGCGCCAATTCCGCGACCGAGCCCACCTCGATCCCGTCCAGGCACGCACCGGCATCGGCCGCGACAGACAGCCGACGCCCCGGAGATGAAACCGCAGGTTCAGTCCTGCTCGGCGCCCTGCTCCGACTCCATCAAGGCCGCCTCGGCATCGCGCACCAGGAAGCCGTTGACCGCCTGCAGATCACCGACGGCGATGGTACCGGCGGCGCTGCGCAGGCGCAGTCCGTTGACGAGGAAGTTGTGCCGGGCCTGCGAGTAGTCGCGCTGGGCCTGGAACAGCTGCTGCTGGCTGAGCAGGACGTCGACGATGGTGCGGGTGCCGACTTCGAATCCCGCCTCGGTGGCTTCCAGCGCGCTGCGCGCGGAGACCAGGGCCTGCTGGCGTGCTGCGACTTCGCTGATGCCGGCCTCGAGCGCGCGGTAGGCGTTGCGAGTCTGGCGAACCACCGAGCGACGCTCCTGCTCGAGCTGGTCTTCGACCGCGTCGCGGTTGTAGACCGCCTGACGCACGCCGGCCTGGGTGCCGAAACCTTCGAAGATCGGCACGGTGAGGGTCAGTCCGATCGCGGTCGAGTTGCCGGAGCTGGTGGCCGGGAAGGAGAACTCATTGCTGAACGAGTTGCCCCAGGTCGCCGAATCGCTGCGCGAAATCGAGGCGCTGAGCGTCGGCAAATGCGCCGAGCGTGCCGTCGCGACATCGTGTCCGGCGGCGACCAGCGCCAGCTCGCGGCTGATCAGCGACGGATTGTGCTGCAGGGCAGAATCCACCCAGTCCTGCGCTGCGGCAGGCTCGGGCAGGGCGGGCTGGAACGACTCTCCGAGTCCGCGCACGCCTTCGACCCAGCGGCCGGTGATTTCGGCCAGTGCTTCGCGCGCATCGTCGAGCGCGTTCTCGGCGGCGATCGCGCTGGCGCGGGCGCCGTCGTAGCGCGCGCGCGCCTCGTGCACGTCGGTGATGGCGGTGAGCCCGACTTCAAAACGCTGCTCGGCCTGGTCGAGCTGGCGCTTCACCGCCTTGCGCTCGGCGCGCGAGAACACCACCGAATCGATCGCGGTCAGCACACCGAAATAGGCTTCCGACACACGCTGCATCAGACCCTGGCGGGCGGCGTCGAGATCGGCGCTGGCGCGATCGGCGCGCGCGCGGCTGGCGCGCAGCCGGGTGTAGTTGCCGTGGTTGTAGATCGACTGCTGCAGACCGAGCGAATAGCTGCGGCTGCGCGTATCGCTACCGCCACTGCTCTCACCGAAGCTCACCGTACCGTCGGCATTGGGTCGGGTGCTGACGTTGGTGCCGTCCTGCTCGTTGTCGTTGAGCTGGGCGGTTCCGGTGATGCGCGGCAGCAGCGATGCACGCGAGATCGTTACGCCCTCGCCCGTCGCGAGCTGACTCGCTTCGGCCGCGGCGAGCTGCGGGTCGCTGGTGCGCGCAAGTTCGTAGGCTTCGAGCAGATCGGAAGCATCAGCCGCACCCGCCACCAGGGTCAGCACCACGGCGAGAGCAAGCGGTTTCACGGAGCGAAGCGGGTTCATGGGCACATCCTTGCTGTCTGGTCTATTTCGGAACTTGTCGATTTCGGAACTTGTCTGTGTCGAAACTCGGCATGCATCAGGCAAGCGGGTCGTCCACCCGCAGGGGTCAGCGCATCAGAGTACGAACCGGGGCTTGGGTTCGGCGCCGTGCAGATAGGGTACGTCGGTCTCGAACAGGCTTTCCTCACGCCATTCGCCCGACTCGAGCCGGGTCAGCGCCATCACCTGCATCGCCGGCGACTCGCCCACCACCACGATCATCCGGCCACCGACGCGCACCCAGTCGCGGAAGTGCGCCGGCACCTCGGTCACCGCAGCGCCGATGAGCACGCGATCGAACTGGCGACCGGGCTTGAACTGCATCGCGTCGGCCTGCTCGATGCGCGCGCAGGCGTAACCGGCCAGCTCGAGCCGGCCGCGTGCCCGCTCGACGAAGTCGGCATGCAGTTCGATGCTGTGCACGGCGCGGGCGAGGTAGGCCAGGCAGGCGGTCAGAAAGCCGCTGCCGGTGCCCACTTCCAGCACCTCGTATTCGGGCTCGAGCGCCAGCGATTGCAGCAGGCGTCCTTCCAGCACGGGTTTCAGCATGCTCTCGCCGTGCTCGAGCGGCAGGGCCACGTCGGTGAAGGCCAGACGCCGCTGCCGCGGCGCGACGAAATCTTCGCGGCGCACCCGTTCGAAGGCATCGAGCACGGCCGGATCGACCACGTCCCAGGGGCGGATCTGCTGTTCCACCATGAGGTGGCGGGCGTGATCGAGATCGGTACTCATGAACGGGGGCTCCAGCTGGCCAACAAGGAAGGGAAAGGGGTGCATTTTAGGCCATGCGTGGCCCCGTCGCCTGTTGGCAGCGGAGCAGAGCATCGCCTCGGGCCCCACCGGCCTCGCAGTGCCGGAAGTCATCGGCCCACGGCGCGGTTCAGCTTGACGGCACCGAAGTCGGACGGTCGTCACATGTCGTGTCCTGCGCCCTGCCCCTGCCTGAAGTCACGCCCTCCACCGGCACAGGCGCGGCAGCCAGGCGACAGCGACACTGCCGACCGAATTCCCACGGAGTCAGCCCCATGCCGCGCCCACGCATCGCCCTGCTCGCTCTTGCCTGCCTGCTCGGCAGCAGTGTCGCCTCGGCCACCTCGGTCCGCACCGACGACTGCGACATCGACTCCGACTACGGGTTGCGACTGCACGGCGGCGTCATCGAGCTGACCCGCGACGAGGGCACCCCGAAGACCATACGCATCGATCAGGGTCGGCTCTGGCTCGACGGCGCCGAGCAAACGCTGAACGCGGCCGACCAGCGCCGGATTGCCCGCATCGAGGAACAGATCGACGCGGTCGTCCCGGAAGTGCGCGGCATCGCCATCGATGCGGCCGCGATCGCCATCCAGTCGATCGTGCACGTCGCCCACGTGCTCGGCAACGAGAACGCCAGGGATGCCAAGGCGCGCGCCGAGCGCATCGAGAAGCAGTTCGTGTCCAAGCTGGACGAGCAGCTGGCCGGCCCGGGTTGGGACGAAGCCGGGTTGGAAGCCGAGATCGAGAGCCTGGTCGCGGACATGGCTGCGGACTTCGCCTCGGAGATTGCCGGGCTCGCGGTCAAGGCCGCGCTCAGCGGCGACGAGAAGATGGCCGAGGACATCGAGGCGCGCGCTGCGCAGCTCGAGAAGGTGATCGAATCGCAGGTGGAGGAGCGCGCCCGGATGCTTGAGGCCCGAGCCCGCAAGCTGTGCCCGCGGCTCGAGGCGATCGCCGAACTGGACGACGCCCTGGAAGTGCGCACCGCCGACGGCAAGCCGCTCGACCTCGTGCGCCGCTGACGGATTGCAGCGGACAAGGTGGCATCGGCACCGCAGCGCGATGCGCGTCGCGGTGGCCGTGGCCGTGGCAGCGTGACGCCGGATAGACGGCGCGAGAAACACGCGCCATCGCCGAGGATCACACAAGCCGCGCCGACTGGATGGGTCCACGACGGGCCGGCGCTCGTCCGAACCGTTCCCCGCTTGGCGCTGTGGCAGCGGCGGACGCGCCGCGACCGACCGAGACGGCTCGCCCGCTCCCGTGCTTGCGCCCGCGCGGCGACGTAGGATGCATCGCGGAATCCGGTGACCGGTGAGGCGTGCGCAAGATCATCCACTGCGACCTCGATGCGTTCTACGCGTCGGTCGAACAACGCGATGACCCGAGCCTGCGCGGCCGCCCGGTGGTGGTGGCCTGGCGCGGCCCGCGCTCGGTCGTCTGCGCGGCGTCGTACGAGGCGCGACGCTTCGGCGTGCGTTCGGCCATGCCGGCCCTGCGCGCCGAGAAGCTGTGCCCGCAGGCGGTGTTCGTCGCGCCCGACTTCACCCGCTATCGCGAGGCCTCGCAGGCGGTCCGTGCGATCTTTGCCCGGCACACCGAACTGATCGAGCCACTGTCTCTCGACGAGGCCTACCTCGACGTCTCCACGGCCGGGCGACCGGCGACCCGCATCGCCGAGGACATCCGCGCGGCCATTCGCGAGGAGGTGCGACTCACCGCGTCGGCCGGCGTGGCCGCGAGCAAGTTTCTCGCCAAGATCGCGTCGGACTGGCGCAAGCCCGACGGCCTGTTCGTCGTGCGACCGGAGCACGCGCTGGACTTCCTCGCCCCGCTGCCGGTGTCGCGATTGCCCGGCGTCGGCAAGGTCAGCGAGCAACGCCTCGCCCGCCACGGCATCGACACCGTCGGCCAGCTGCGCGACGTGCCGCTGCACGACATGCAGTCATGGTTCGGCCGCTTCGGCATTCGCCTGCACGAGCTGGCGCTCGGCATCGACGACCATCCGGTATGCAGCGAACGACCGACACAATCGGTCTCCGCCGAAGACACGTTCGAACAGGACGTTTCCCTGCAGGACACCGCGGACACCATCCGGCGCCTCGCCGAGCGGGTCTGGCGCGGGCAGCAGGGCTGCGGCCGCATCGCGCGCGCGGTGGTGCTCAAGCTCAAGACCTCCGACTTCCGGCTGCTCACCCGCACCTGCACGCCCGCGCACCCACCCGGCAGCGCCGAGGACATCGCCGACCTGGCGCTCGCCCAGCGCGAGCGCGTCGACCTGCCCGCGCGCACGCGCTACCGACTGGTGGGTGTGGGCCTGACGCACTTCGTCGACGACAGCTCCGCCTCGCTGGGGCAGGGGGATCTGTTCGGGGGTGACACCCGGGCGGATTGAGATCGGGGGGGCGGTGGTGTTTCGGGGCGGGTCGCGGGCGTTGCGACCTGCGGACGCTGGCTGCCTTCTCGCGGTGTCGCAGGAGAAGAATGTCAGACGTTTTCGGTGCGGCCTGCGGCCGTCTCGCATTGCGGCATCTCAATTCAGAAAGCAAAGCGTTTCGTACCGACCTGCGGCCGGCGGCTGTTTTTTTTGCGTGGTACGAAAGCAGGATCAAGATCAGGAGCGTTTCGTTGCGCCCTACGGGCGCCCCGAGTCACTTCTCTTTGCGTGCCCAAAGAGAAGTAACCAAGAGAAAGGGCACCCGGGGTTCGTGCAGCGCTCACTCTGTGAGCGCTGTGCCCTGCGCTACTCGTCATCCGCGGGCCGGCGCGAACTCGGCCATCCATGGCCTCGGACATGCGCGCCT
>JAGRJY010000075.1 GCA_020442465.1 Lysobacterales bacterium | reverse complement strand
GGTTCGCCGTCGGCGCGCAGAAAGCTCAAGTGGGCCACGCTGGGTGCCAGCATTCGGCGACCGACCAGCTCGAGGGGATAGTGAACGATCAAGGAGCAGCTCCGCGAAACGAGCGCGCATTATCCGTGCCCCTGCAGGCCAGCGTCCACGCCGCCTGCACACGGTGAGACACAGCCGGGCAGCCGCGGCCGCCTGTCCACCGCGTTGCGTCCACCACGTCCGCTTCCGATCGCCGGCCTATACTGCACGGCTTTCGCATCTCCGGATCGCCACCATGAACCAGCCTGCGGCCCTGGAAGTCCGCGACCTGCGCAAGACCTACGAGCAGCGCGTCGAAGCGCTGAAGGGTGTGTCGCTGCGCGTCGAGCCCGGCGATTTCTTCGCCCTGCTCGGCCCCAACGGTGCGGGCAAGTCGACCCTGATCGGCATCGTCAGTTCACTCGTGAACCTGACCTCCGGCACGGCGCAGGTGTTCGGCATCGACATCACCCGCCAGCGCTCCGACGCGATGCGCCTGATCGGGCTGGTGCCGCAGGAAATCAACTTCAACATGTTCGAGAAGCCGTTCGACATCTGCGTGAACTACGCGGGTTTCTACGGCGTTGAACGTGCCGAAGCCGAGCGGCGCGCCGAACGTGAGCTCAAGGCGGCGCAGCTGTGGGACAAGGCCCAGGTGATGAGTCGGACGCTGTCGGGTGGCATGAAGCGGCGGCTGATGATTGCGCGGGCGATGATGACCCAGCCGCGCCTGCTGATCCTCGACGAACCCACGGCCGGCGTCGACATCGAGATCCGTCGCGGCATGTGGAAGACCCTGCGCGAGGTCAATGCGGCGGGCACCACGGTCATCCTCACCACGCACTACCTCGAGGAAGCCGAAAGCCTGTGCCGCAACCTTGCGATCATCGATCGCGGCACCATCATCGAGCAGGGTCCCATGAAGGAACTGCTGGCGAAACTCGATGTGGAGGGCTTCCTGCTCGATATCGACGGCGACCTGCCTGCCGTGCTGCCCACCGTCGAAGGCGCCAGCCTGCAGGCCGAAGACGCGCACACGATCGATCTCGAAATGCCGCGAGACATGGATCTCAACCGGGTGTTCGCCGCGCTGGCCGGCGCCGGCATCCGGGTGCGCTCGATGCGCACCAAGACCAACCGGCTGGAGGAGCTCTTCGTGCGCCTGACCGGCCAGACGGCCGAGCCCGAGGCGGCAGCCAGCGGCACGGCGCGAGCCTGATCCTTCTGTCGCCCATGCCCGAACTGCTCCTGGCCACCGCTTCACGACTTGCGGAATGTCATCCATGAATCCCAACCTCGTCGCCTATCGCACGCTGGTCCGTCGCGAACTCACCCGCATCCTGCGCATCTGGGGCCAGACCCTGGTGCCGCCGGCGATCACCATGACGCTGTACTTCCTGATTTTCGGCAGCCTGATCGGACGCCGCATCGGCGACATGGGCGGATTCGACTACATGGATTTCATCGTGCCCGGCCTGGTGATGATGAGCGTCATCCAGAACGCCTACGGCAACATTTCGTCGAGTTTCTTCGGCGCGAAGTTCGGCCGACACATCGAGGAGCTGCTGGTCAGCCCGCTGCCGAGCTGGGTCATCCTGCTCGGCTACGTCACCGGCGCGGTGGCCCGCGGCATGATGGTGGGCGTGATCGTGCTCGGCATCGCCATGTGTTTCACCCACGTGCGCATGCCGCATCCGCTGGTGACCGTGACCACGGTGTTGCTGGCGGCCACGGTGTTCGCCCTGGCCGGCTTCGTCAACGCGGTGTACGCAAAGAAGTTCGACGACATCGCCATCGTGCCGACCTTCATCCTGACCCCGCTGACCTACCTTGGCGGCGTGTTCTACTCGGTCTCGCTGCTGCCGCCGTTCTGGGAGTCGGTCAGCTGGTTCAATCCGGTGCTGCACATGGTCAACGCGTTCCGCTACGGCCTGCTCGGCGTCAGCGACGTGCCGCTGTGGATCGCCTACGCGGTGATGGTCGGGCTGGCCGCTGCCCTCAGCGCTCTCGGCCTCAGCCTGCTGCACCGCGGCGTCGGCCTGCGCAGCTGAACCCCGACCGCCCGGCGCTGCGGGTTTAGCGCCGATTTAACCCGTCGTCACGTCGCTGCCGTAAGCTGGAATCCTCAGTCCATCGGGAGGACGCATTCATGTGGCGTCGACTCTTCCAACTTGCCCTGGTCGCCCTGCTCGTCGCCGCAGCTTCGGGCTGCGCGACCACCTACGAGTACTACGGCGACGAGCGCTACCACGAGCCGGTCGGCGGCGTGGTCTACGACAGCTACCCGGATGAGGGCGGCTACGCCTACAGCGGATCGAGCGCGTACTACGACGCAGGTTACGGCTACTACGAGGATCCCGACTGGTATGCCTACCCGGCCTACTACTCGATGTTCTGGTCGCTGAACCGCTGGTACGTCGATCCGTACTGGCATCCCTCGTTCTACTACGGCGTGACCTTCTTCCCGCGCCACTACTTCGCAGTGAGTTTCCGCCACTGGCCGAGCTACAGCGGCTACGCCTGGTGGCCGCCCTACTACCGCTACGTGCCCTATGCGCCGTATCGCGGCGCGTGGTTCGACTACTACTACGACTGGACGCCGTGGTACGCCTACCACCCGCACATCCAGCACCACTACGCGCCACGTTACGGCAACGTACGCAACGAAACCGAGCGCCTCAGCCACTGGTCGCGCCGCGGCGACAGCTACCAGCAATGGCGCGTCGACGATCGCAACATCTCCTTCCAGCGTGAGCCGGGGCAGTTGCGCAACGTACGCGACCGCACCGAGTACTACCGCGGCGCCACCAGCTCGGATCGCAATGCCGTGCGCAGCGATCCGGACGTGCGCGGATTCTCCGGTAGCCGCGACGCGCGCAGCGGCCGGCCAGCGTCGAATACCCGGGTAGACCCCGGCGTGCGGGGTTTCTCCGCGCCCAGCCCGGATCGCAGCGCGAGCCGCGGAAGCCTGCCCAGCAAGCCCTACACCGGCACGCGCAGCTCGACCGTGCCGACGGACCGTCCTGCCGAGCGCGGGAGTTCCGATGCCGGCGTGCCGATCGTGCGCCGCACACCCACCCCGACACGCGACTACCAGCGCTCCAACACCGAGCGCAGCGCGCGCTACGGCGAGGCAGACAGCTATCGCCGTGAGCGTCCGGTGGAGCGCGTCGACCGCGAGGTCAGCCGGCAGCCCTCGACGCGGCAGGAGTCGTCCGGGTCGCGCTGGTCGGTGCCGGCTCCGAGCAGCGCGCGCGCCGCCACCACGCCGACGCCCAGCTACCGGCAGCCCACCGAACCGCGCGGCTACACGCCACGCAGCCTGGAACGACCCGCCACCACGCCCCGCGTGTACAGCGCGCCCGCGCCGGCCAGTCGGGACTATTCGCGATCGAACCGGTCCGAGCCGTCGCGCCCGACCTTCGAGAGTCGCACCCCGGCGCCGCAGCGGAGTGCGCCGCCGCGCAGCGAGCCGCGGCCGGAACGCAGCGAGCGCGAATCGCGCAACGAAGACGACGGAAAACGCGAGCGCGGTCGTCGTTGACCGCCTGAACCTCTCGATTGAGCGAAAACGTGCGCTGCACCCCGTTACCGGACTTGCAGCGCGCGGCGAATAGGGCCAAGCTTTGCCCCCATGCCGTAATGCGACGCAATGCGACCCTTCGGGCGCTCAGCAGTGACGCAGGACGGCACCTCTGTTCGGCGCCCGGGACCCAGTCCTCCGGATACCCCCTGTTCCTTCGGACTCCCCGGGCGCCGACTTCCCTGGTGCGATCGGGCGGCTGCGACGCAGGCGCAGGCTTGGCCTCAGCCCGGGAAACCGGTGCGGGATGTCGTGGGGGGAGCCTTCTGCGAGCGCCGGGTGGCGACGGGGCAAGGCGCCGGTACGGCGCGCGCCGCGCGCCGTACCGACAGGCGTTCCCCTTCTGCGTGGCGGCCGGCCCCTGTTCATTCCGACCTGACGACAAGCGCTTCACCAGAAGGGGCGCAGGTTCAACACTGCATGAATCGTACCAACCGCTGTCACGGTGATCGCGACAGCATCCGGCACAATGGTCGGTCCAGGCGCATGAGTCACGCGATGGCCCGGTAGGTGCGCCGAAGCGGAGGCGCGACTTGAAGGCGCACGGGTGGGATCCGTGGTGGGCGGTATTCACCCACCGACGAGATCGTGCAACCGGTGAGATCGTGGCAGATGGCAGTACGTCGGGTGCGACCCATCCCGGCGCAGTAGTGAGACAGGAGTCGCCGCGCACGGTCGGGCGGCTGCGGCATCGGGCGCGACAGCGCGCGGTGCGCGGTGCGCGAATCCGATCGGTGACGGTGGCGGTGCAGCAGAGAGTTCCGGACGATGAGCAAGACCCATTCATTCGACGTGATCGTGGTAGGCGGCGGACACGCGGGCACCGAAGCCGCGCTGGCCGCGGCGCGCGCCGGTGCGCGCACGCTGCTGCTCACCCATGCGATCGAAACCGTCGGCGTGATGAGCTGCAACCCGGCCATCGGTGGCATCGGCAAGGGGCACCTGGTCAAGGAGATCGATGCCCTGGGCGGCGCCATGGCGCGTGCCGCCGACGCCGCGGGCATCCAGTGGCGCACCTTGAACGCGTCGAAGGGTGCGGCGGTGCGGGCGACACGTTGCCAGGCCGACCGCCATCTGTATCGACGCGCCATCCGCCGCCTGGTCGAATCGCAGCCGAATCTCACCCTGTTCCAGGCTGCGGTCGACGACCTGATCATCGACCAGGATCAGCATCAGGATCAGGTGCGCGGCGTGGTGACCCAGATCGGCCTGCGTTTCGACGCGCCGAATGTCGTCCTCACGGCCGGCACCTTCCTCGCCGGCAAGATCCACGTCGGCCCGACGCAGTACGCCGGCGGACGCATGGGCGACCCGCCGGCCAGCGCGCTGGCGCAAAAGCTGCGCGAGGGCCGGTTCGTGGTCGACCGGCTGAAGACCGGCACACCGCCGCGCATCGACGGTCGCACGCTCGACTATTCGGTGATGACCGAGCAGCCCGGCGATAGCCCGCGCCCGGTGTTCTCCTACCTGGGCAGCCCGGCCGACCACCCCGAGCAGGTCAGCTGCTGGATCACCCATACCTGCGCGCGCACCCACGACATCATCCGCGGTGGGCTCGATCGCTCGCCGTTGTTCAGTGGCCAGATCGAGGGTATCGGTCCGCGCTACTGTCCGTCGATCGAAGACAAGGTCGTGCGCTTCGCCGACAAGGCCTCGCATCAGATCTTCGTCGAGCCCGAAGGCCTCGACGTGGTGGAGATCTACCCCAACGGCATTTCCACTTCGCTGCCCTACGACGTGCAGGTCGAGCTGGTGCGCAGCATCCGCGGCTTCGAACACGCGCACATCACCCGCCCCGGTTACGCGATCGAGTACGACTTCTTCGATCCACGCGGCCTGCACGCGACGCTGGAGACCAAGGCCGTGGCCGGTCTGTTCTTCGCCGGCCAGATCAACGGAACGACCGGCTATGAAGAGGCCGCCGCGCAGGGACTGATCGCCGGCTTGAATGCCGCCCGCCGAGCGCGCGACCTGCCGGGTTGGAGTCCGCGCCGCGATGAGGCGTACATCGGCGTGCTGATCGACGATCTGATCACCCACGGTACGCGCGAGCCCTACCGCATGTTCACCTCGCGTGCGGAGTACCGCCTGCAGCTGCGCGAAGACAATGCCGACGCGCGCCTGACGCCGACCGGTCGCGAGCTGGGTCTGGTCGACGACGCGCGCTGGGCGCGCTTCGAAGCCAAGCGCGACGCGGTCGAGCGCGAGCGCGAACGGCTCGGCACGATCTGGATCGGCCCCGGCAACAGCGCGGGTCGGGCGGTCGAACAGACGCTCGGCATCGCGCTCGGTCGTGACATGCCTGCGCTGGATCTGCTGCGCCGGCCCGAGCTGCGCTATGCCGACGTGATGCGGGTCGCCGAGCTCGGTCCGGGCGTGGACGACGTCCAGGTGATCGAGCAGGTCGAAGTCGGGGTGAAATACGCCGGCTACCTCGAGCGCCAGCGCGAGGAAATCGCCCGGCAGCAACGCAACGAGCACACCGCGATTCCCGCCGGTTTCGACTATGCGGCGGTTCGCGGGCTGTCCGCCGAGGTGCTGCAGAAGCTGCAGCGGGTACAGCCGGGCACGATCGGTCAGGCCGCGCGCATCGCCGGCATGACGCCGGCGGCGATTTCGCTGCTGCTGGTGCATCTCAAGCGCCTGCATCTCGCCGCGCAGGGCGCGGGCGACCAGAGCGCGGCATGAGCGAGGAATACGAACGCCATTTCCGCGAGTTGCTCGCGCGACGACGTCGACTGCGCAAGCTGCTGCGACCGCTGCCGCGGCGCGCCAACATCCGCCGCTATCCGGTGATCAAGCGCTTCGCCGAGATGGCATCGAAGCGGCCCTATCTGTGGTCGTTCAAGCGTGAACAGGTCGTGCCTGCGCTGTACGTCGGCGGGGTGATCTCGCTGCTGCCGCTGTACGGCGTGCAGTTTCTCGCCGCGCTCGGCGCCGCGCTGCTGTTCCGCGCCAACCTCACCGTGCTCATCGCCCTGCAGTTCATCACCAACCCGTTCACCATCGTGCCGATCTACGCGTTCACCGGCTGGGTCGGCGTCGAGCTGATGCAGCTGATGGGTGTTGGCGCCGAGCTGCCCAAGCCGGTGTTCATCGCCAACGGCCTGATCGTCGGTGGCATTGTGGTGGGCCTGGGTACCGCCCTGTTCTGCGACCTGGTCTGGCGCTTTCTCGCCTGGGAAGCGCGCGTGTTCAAGGCCAAGTATCTGGAGCATCGGCGGCGGGTGGAACAGGCCCGACAGGCCCATCCCGGCAGCGAGTCCGGCAGCGAGTCCGGCGGGTAAGCCGGCGAGCACACGGACGCAGACAAGGCGGACCCGCAGAGGGACAGGGACCGCAGGGCGCCAGCCACCGTACGCTGCCGCACTGGGCGCGACCGTGCGACGGCGCAGTCGAAGCTCTAGAATTGCCGGCCTGCCGCGCGCATGCGGGCCGATCGATGGTCGATCGGCGGCGCGTTCCGGCCAAGACAGGATGACTGCCACGCCATGAGTGCCATGCTTCGCGATCTGGTGACGGCCGACCCGGCGCGCGCTGCGCTGACCCGCGCCTGGGCCTGCGATGAGGCCGCCCACGTGCATGGGCTGCTCGGCGAACTCGGCGATGATCCGCTGCGCCATCTCGAAGTGCAGCGCACCGCGATCGATCTGGTCGAGCGGGTGCGCAGCCGTGCGGAGGACCAAGGCGCCATCGAGGCGTTCATGCGCCAGTACGACCTGTCCAGCGAGGAAGGTGTGCTGCTGATGTGCGTGGCCGAGGCCCTGCTGCGCATCCCCGACGAAGACACCGCCGATCGGCTGATCCGCGACAAGCTCGGTGAGGCGGACTGGAAGAAGCATCTCGGCCAGAGCGACTCGCTGTTCGTCAACGCGTCGACCTGGGGATTGATGCTGACCGGCAAGATGGTCGCGCTGTCGGAGGAAACGCGCGGCAACTTCACCGGGGCGCTGCGCCGCCTGGTCGGTCGTGCCGGCGAGCCGGTGATCCGGCTCGCGGTGCGCCAGGCGATGCGCATCATGGGCCACCAGTTCGTCATGGGGCGCAGCATCGACGACGCGCTCAAGCGTTCGCGCAAGGGCGGCAACGCCGCCTACCGCTACAGCTTCGACATGCTCGGCGAGGCCGCGTTCACCGCGCGCGATGCCGCGCGCTATCTCGAGGCCTACCGGCGCGCGATCGACGCGATCGGGCGCAGCGGTCCGGGCGGCACCTTCGTCGGCACCGACGTGTTCGCCACGCCCAGCATTTCGGTGAAACTCTCGGCTTTGCACCCGCGCTACGAAGTGGCCAAGCGCGCGCGCGTGCGCAGCGAACTGGTTCCGCGCGTCCTCGAACTGGCCCAGCGCGCGCGCGGCTGTGGCATCGGTTTCACCATCGACGCCGAAGAGTCCGATCGCCTGGAACTCAGCCTCGACGTCATCCTCGGTGCCTTCGAGGACGTCTCGCTCGGCGGCTGGGAGGGCTACGGCTGCGCCGTGCAGGCCTACCAGAAGCGTGCGCCGTTCGCGCTCGACCTGCTCGCCGACTCGGCGCGGCGGATGCGCCGACGCATGCCGGTGCGTCTGGTCAAGGGCGCCTACTGGGACAGCGAGGTCAAGCGTGCCCAGGTCGACGGCCACGCCGGCTATCCGGTGTTCACCCGCAAGCCCAACACCGACGTCAGCTATCTCGCCTGTGCGCGACGGATGCTGCTGGCCGGCGATGCGTTCTATCCGATGTTCGCGACCCACAACGCGCACACCATCGCGGCGATTCATCACATGGCGAGCCGGCTGCTGCCCTCGGCCGCCGGCAGACCGGCAGCGACAGGCAGTGCGGATGTGCCGGGCGGCGAATCCTCGTTGCAGGCTCCTGCTCCGGGCGCGCGGGCAGCCAAGCCCCAGTACGAATTCCAGCGCCTGCACGGCATGGGCAAGGACCTGTACGACGAAGTCGTGCCGGCGGATCGCCTCGGCGTGCCCTGCCGGGTCTATGCGCCGGTCGGCAGCCACGAAGACCTGCTGCCCTATCTGGTGCGACGACTGCTGGAGAACGGCGCCAACACCAGCTTCGTCAACAAGATCACCGACCCGGACCTGAGTCCGGTCGACCTCGTCGCCGACCCGATCCACGTGGTCGCCGCGTTCGACAGCATCCCCCACCCGCGCATCCCGCAGCCGGTCGACGTGTACCGCGCCGCGGGCGATGCCGACGCAAGGACCAATTCGATGGGCATCAATCTCGCCAACGACCAGGAACTCGCCGCGCTGGCCGCGCAGATGAACGCGGCAATCAAGCCGTGGCGGGCGACCCCGCTGGTACCCGGGGCGAGCAGTTCGGCCGCACCGGTGGCGGTGACGTCGCCGGCGGACCGTTCGCGCCACGTCGGCGAATGGCTGCCCGCCGATGCGGCGACGGTCGAGCGCGCGCTGACCAATGCGGAATCGGCGCAGGGCGACTGGGATCGCCTGCCCGCGGCCTCGCGCGCGGCGATCCTCGAGCACGCCGCCGACCTGCTGCAGCAGCGGATGCCCGAATTCATGGCGATGTGTACGCTCGAAGCGGGCAAGACCCTGCCCGATGGCGTGGCCGAGGTGCGCGAGGCGATCGACTTCCTGCGCTACTACGCCCATCAGGGCCGTCGGCTGTTCGGCCAGCCGGAAGCCTTGCCCGGCCCGACCGGCGAATCCAACCAGCTCAGCCTGCACGGCCGCGGCGCCTTCGTCTGCATCAGTCCGTGGAACTTTCCGCTGGCGATTTTCATCGGCCAGGTGGCCGCGGCGCTGATGGCCGGCAACAGCGTGCTCGCCAAGCCCGCCGAACAGACCACCCTGGTGGGTTTTGCGGCGGTCAAGCTGCTGCATGAGGCCGGCGTGCCCGAGGCCGTGCTGCAGTACCTGCCGGGCGATGGGGCCACGGTGGGCGCTGCCCTGACCCGCGATCCGCGCGTCGCCGGCGTCGCCTTCACCGGTTCGACCGAGACCGCGCGGGCGATCAACCGCGCGCTCGCCGCCCGCGACGCTGCGATCGGCATCCTGATTGCCGAAACCGGCGGGCAGAACGCGCTGATCGCCGATTCCTCGGCGCTGCCGGAACAGCTGGTCAAGGATGCGATGACCGCGGCCTTCGGTTCGGCCGGACAGCGTTGCTCGGCTGCACGCGTGCTGTTCGTGCAGCGCGACATCGCCGACAAGGTGATCGACATGCTCGGCGGCGCGATGGACGAACTGCAGGTGGGCGACCCGGCCCTGCTGTCGACCGACGTCGGCCCGGTCATCGACGAGGACGCGCGCGGCATCCTGGTCGCCCATGCCGAGCGCATGCAGGCCGAGGCCAGGCTGATCCGCGAGGTCAAGCTCGATGCCGACTGCGCACAGGGCATCTTCTTCGCACCGCGCGCGTTCGAGCTGCCCTCGCTCGACCTGCTGCAGCGCGAGGTGTTCGGGCCGATCCTGCACGTGATCCGCTACGACGCCGACAAGCTCGATGCGGTGATCGATGCGATCAACGCCACCGGCTACGGGCTGACCCTGGGCATCCACTCGCGCATCGACGAGACCGTCGCCCACATCAGCCGGCGGGTGAAGGTCGGCAACTGCTACGTCAACCGCAACCAGATCGGTGCGGTGGTCGGGGTGCAGCCGTTCGGTGGCGAAGGCCTGTCGGGCACCGGCCCCAAGGCAGGCGGGCCCCACTACCTGCTGCGTTTTGCCAGCGAGCGCACGCTCACGATCAACACCACGGCCGCGGGCGGCAATGCCTCGCTGCTGACCCTGGAAGACTGATCGGAATCCCTTCGCGGCGGCCGACTTGGCCGCCGTTGCGGCGCTCGCGTATGCTCGGGCGCGGGTTCAACCTCGGGGCGCACCGATGAAGCGACTGGTCTTGAAGCTGCTGGTGGGCGGTCTGATCGTGCTGCTTGCCGCCTGCGCGGGCAAGAAGGGCGATACGCGCAAACTCGATGAGCGCTTGCTCAGCTACCAGAGCACGATCCGCTGGGGCCAGTTGGCCGCCGCGGTCGAAGTGCTCGACCCCGAGCAGCGCGAGAAACTCGCGCCAACGCCGCTGCAGCTGCGGCGGATGGAGCAGCTGCAGGTCACCGCCTACCGGGTTCGCGGCAAGCAGTGGACCGATGCGACCGAAGTGCGCCAGGTGGTCGAAATCCAGGTGGTGAATCGCCACACCCAGGTCGAACGCACGGTGATCGATCGCCAGGTCTGGCGCTGGGACGGCGAGGAGAAGACCTGGTGGCTGACCACGCCGCTGCCGGACTTCGAACCGAAGTAAGCACCCGCGCGGCTTCATCCCGCCGCACCGGCTGGCGCTGCGAGGCCCGGCGCAGCCGGACCCCGCAGTCGATGCCGCAATCAGTCGGAGGACTTGCGGAAGCGCAGGGTCATGCGGTCGGACTCGCCGATGGCGCGATACTTCTCGCCGTCGTCACCCTCGGGCAGACGCAGCGACGGGGGCAGCGTCCACACCCCGTTCGGGTGGTCCTTGGTGTCGGCCGGGTTGGCGTTGATCTCGCTCTTCTCTTCGAGCACGAATCCGGCGCGTTCCGCCAGTGCGATCACCTGCGCCTCGCCGAGATAGCCGGAACGGTCGCCTTCGGGCACGTCGGCCGCGGCGCGGTGCTCGACCACGCCCAGCACGCCGCCCGGGCGCAACGCGGTGTAGAAGCCATCGAACATGGCCGCCGCCGTGCCTGAATTCATCCAGTTGTGCACGTTGCGGAAGGTCAGCACCACGTCGTAGGACTCCGGCTTGCCGAGCACCGGCTGATTCAGGTCGAACTCGACCAGCTCACCGCGGTCGTACACGTCGGGTGTGGCGGCGAACTTCTCGCGCAGCTTCTCGTTCGAGTTGCTGTAGTAGTTCTTCGCGTTGTCGGAGCTGGCCGAAGCCGGGTCGATCAGCGCGCCGACGTACTTGCCCTCGTCGCGCAGGTAGGGCGCCAGCAGTTCGGCATACCAGCCGCCGCCCGGGGTGATTTCCAGCACCTTCATGTTCTTCTCGACACCGAAGAAGGCCAGCGTCTCGACCGGATGGCGAAAGCCGTCACGGGCCGCGTTCTCCGGCGCGCGCCAGGCGCCGTCAAGCAGGGCGGCGACACCCGTCGCGGCCGGTGCCGGCGCGGGTGCGGGTGCGGGGGCAGCCGGTGCCGCGGTCGGAGCCGGCGCAGGCGCTTCGGTCGAGCCACAGGCGGCGAGCGCCACGCACAGGCCCAGCGGGAGGTACTTGTTCATGCAGACTCCTGAATCGGCAAACAGGGAGCCGAAGGGTAGCAGTCGCGCGGGCAGGCGGCGATGACGATACGCTGACGCGGCGTGCAGGCAGCCACGGTCGTGGCCGCCACTACAGGCCGGGCAGCCGGGCGTCCTCGTAGTACGGCGGCACGTCGGCGTAGCCGCCACCGCGCAGGCGTTCCTGCACCTCCAGCCACCAGCGCACGTCGAAGATGTCGCCATGTGCCGCCAGCAGGGCCGCCCGCTGGGCGTCGCTCAGGCCGAGGAAGCGCGGGAACTGCTCCGGGAACACGTCGTTGTCGTCGACGTGGTACCAGGCGCCGTGATGCATCTCCTCGTCTTCGTCGCGGGCGGTCGGAAGGGCGCGGAAGCGACACTCGGTGACCAGGCACAGCTCGTCGTAGTCGTAGAAAATGGCCCGGCCGGTGCGCGAGATGCCGAAGTTCTTCAGCAGCAGGTCGCCGGGGAAGATGTTGCTGCGGGCGAGATCCTTGATCGCCGCGCCGTAGTCGACCGCGGCCTTCAGCGCCGCCGCCTCGTCGACCTCCTTGATGTAGAGGTTGAGCGGACGCAGCCGGCGCTCGATGTAGCAGTGGCTGACCACCACGTCGCCGCCTTCCTCGTAGACGCTTTCCTTGCAGCCCTCGAGCAGTTCCTCGAGCAGCGTCGGCTCGAACTGGGCGCGCGAGAAGCGCAGGAAGCGGAACTCCTGCGCGTCGACCAGGCGACCCACGCGATCGTGGTGGAACACCAGCCGGTACTTGGCCTGCACCTCGTCGCGGGCCATGTTCTTCGGCCAGGCGAACTTGTCGCGAATGAGCTTGAACACCAGCGGATAGGACGGCAGGGTGAACACCAGCATCACCATGCCGCGCTCACCGTCGGCGTGGACGAAGTGCTCATCCGGCACGGTGCCGAGGTGGCGGAAGAAATGCCGGTAACGCTCGGTCTTGCCCTGCTTGGCGCGACCGAGCACGGTGTAGATTTCGTCGATCGGCTTCTTCGGCAGCAGGGTGCGCAGAAACACCACCGCATCGCCGACGGTCGGCAGGTCGGCATGGAAGTAGCTGCGGGTATAGCCGAACAGCACCGCGATGTGTTCACGCCGGGTCAGCACCGCGTCGGCACGGATGCCGTCGTCGGTGTTCATCAGCGCGATCACGCAGGGCGAATAGCGTTTTTCGCCGAACACGCGACCGACCAGGTAGGCGCGGCGCTCGCGGTAGAACACCGTTTCCATCAGTTCGATGGCATGGATCGGCCGACCACCCCAGTCGGACAGCTGCTGCTCCAGCGAATCGGCCATGCGTTGTGCACACCGGCCGAGATGCGCGTACGCGGTGTCGAAGGGGTAGTCGGCCAGCACCCGCTCGAGCACCGGGGCCAGATCGCCCATCACCGAGTAGGCATGCCGGGCGACCGGGTGGGCGATGCGGTCGATGGGCTCGATGTCCAGAGCGACGAATTCGATGTCGGGGGACACCCCGCGAATGCGGTGAAAGCGCCGGCTGATCGTGTTGAAGAAGGTCTTGAACAGTTCCTGGTCGATCTCACCGGCGATCAGGTCGGCGTAGCCGTCGCGGATGCGGTGCCACAGCGCCCGGTCCTGACCGTCGTCGCCGAGTTTCTCTGCCAGCTCGGTCGAACTCGCGGTCACACACTGATCGTAGAGGCCGATGCGTTCGACCGCGTCGGCGCGTGCGCCGGCCCAGTCGCGGTGTTCAAAGCGCTGGCGCGCGCGCGCGGTGACGGCGGCGAACTGGCGGTTGTACTCGAGAAAACCGTCGCGCAGGATCGCGGCGGAGGCGGCAATGCGTTCGGGGCTCATCGCCGGAGTCTAGCCCGAGCGGGTGGCCCTCGTGGCGGTCGCCGACCCATTGATCGCATCGACCCACGGCGGAGCGAGGAACGCCTACCCACCACGCCTGTCTTCGCCGTCCCTCCGCCGCTTCGTCGGCGACGAGTCTCCGGATAGACGCCTGCGGATGTACGCCGTGTGCCGTGTGCCGCGGGCGCGGCCCACCGAGTCAGTACCGGATCAGCGGGCCAGACCGACGCCCCAGGCTTCACGGAAGCGGCGGCGCTCACCTTCCATGCGGCGATCGCCACGGGTCAGGTCGAAGCGCAAGTGGGCGCGGCGGTCGTCCTGGAAGCGGCGCGGTTCGTGGCGCATTTCCGCCAGCGGCCGGTAGTAGCAGCGGCAGGTCATGCTCGCCGAGCCGGGGCGACCCACCGGTTCGGTGTCCTCGACGTCGAGGCGGCGGCCGCCGAGGCGGCGTGCCGACACGCACTGGCAGCCATTGGTCTGCAGCTGCCACAGGCGATGGCCGCCGGGATTCTGCGTCTGCGGATCGGTGATGCGTAGCGGACGCGACGCGCGGGAGCGGCGACCGCGACGCTGCTCGGCGGGGCGGTGGCGGAGCAGGTAGCCGCCGACGGCGGTGGCGGCAATCACGGTGGCGGCGATCAGGGTGCTCATGCGGAATCTCCATCGGTCGGTCTGCTTCGTTGGAGAAGGAGTCTCGGCGCAGACTGTGCAGCAAAAATGGAGGCGTACCGCGGAGGTTGTCGCGTCGCTCGCCGCACGCGGCCGCAGCATCACGGCCGGCGCCTACAATGCACGCTGTTCCTGCAGTCGAGACCCCGCCCGATGACGCGACTCGTCCTGATCGACGGTTCCAGCTACCTGTATCGCGCCTACCACGCGCACCAGGGCTTTTCGAACAAGGCAGGCGAACCCACCGGTGCGCTGTTCGGCATCGTCAACATGCTGCGCGCCACCCTGAAGGAACAGCCGGACTATGTGGCCTTCGTCGTCGACGCTTCGGGCCCGACGTTTCGCGACGCGCTGTACGCCGACTACAAGGCCAATCGGCCGCCGATGCCTGACGACTTGCGTGCGCAGGTCGAACCGATGATGGAACTGGTCGCTGCACTCGGTCTGCCGGTGCTGCGCATCGGTGGCGTCGAGGCCGACGACGTGATCGGCACCCTGGCCTTGCGCGCGGCGGAACAGGGTGTGGAGGTCGTGGTATCGACCAGCGACAAGGACTTCGCCCAGCTCGTTCGCCCCGGCGTGCGGCTGATCAACACCATGAGCGGCAGCACGCTCGACAGCGATGCGGCGGTGATCGAGAAGTTCGGCGTGCGCGCCGACCAGATCGTCGACTACCTGTCCCTGATGGGTGATGCCGTCGACAACGTACCCGGCGTGGAGAAGTGCGGACCGAAGACGGCGGCGAAATGGCTGGCCCAGTACGACTCACTGGACGCGGTGATGGCGCACGCCGACGAGATCGGCGGCAAGGTGGGGGAGAACCTGCGCGCCGCCCTCGACCGCCTGCCATTGAACCGGCAGTTGGTGACGATCAAGACCGATGTCGACGAAGCGCCGGCGTTTGACACGCTTGGCCTCAAGCCCCGCGACGGCGACGCGCTGCGCGCGCTGTATCAACGTTTCGAGCTGAACCAGGCGCTGCGCGAGCTGGAGAAGCTCGAAGCGGGCGAAGGCAGCGCTGCGGCGTCGCGCCCCGGCACCACGGACAACGTCGCCGCCGAAGGCTCGGCAGCAACCGAGACCGCTGCTGCCGAGCCCGGCCGCTACACCTGCATCACCCGGCAGTCCGACTTCGATGGGTGGGTGCAACGGCTCGGCGCAGCCAAGGCATTCGTGTTCGACTGCGAGACGGACGCGCTGGATGCGATGCGCGCCGGCCTGGTCGGGCTCAGTTTCGCGATCGAATCGGGCGAGGCCTGCTACATCCCGCTGGCACACCGCTACCCGGGCGCGCCGGCGCAGCTGCCGATGCAGGCGGTGCTCGACGCCCTGCGTCCGCTGCTCGCGGACGCTGCGATCGGAAAAATCGGCCAGCACGGCAAGTACGACCTGCACGTGCTGCGCCGCCATGGCATCGACGTGCGCGGCTATGCCGACGACACCCTGCTCGAGAGCTTCGTCTGGAAGTCCGCGGGGCAGCGCCACGACATGGACACCCAGGCGGCCAACCTGCTCGGTTACCAGACGGTGAAGTTCGAGGACGTCTGCGGCAAGGGCGCGAAGCAGATCACCTTCGACCAGGTCGACCTCGACGCCGCCACGCGCTATGCCGCCGAAGACGCCGACATCACCCTGCGCCTGCATCAGGCCTGGCGTGCACGATTCGCCAGCGAGCCGCAGCTCGAGAACGTCTACCGCGAGATCGAAATGCCGCTGGTCGAGGTGCTGACCCGCATCGAGGCCAACGGCGTGAAGGTGGACGCCGAGGAACTGCGCCGACAAAGCGCTGACCTCGGCCGGCGCATGGTCGCCGCGCAGAAGCGCGCGTTCGAGCTCGCCGGGCGATCGTTCAACCTCGACTCGCCGAAGCAGCTGCAGGGCCTGCTGTTCGACGAGCTCGGCCTGCCCGCGCTGGTGAAGACGCCGAAGGGCCAGCCGAGCACCAATGAGGAGGCGCTCGAAGCGATCGCCGACCAGCACGAACTGCCGCGCCTGATTCTCGAACACCGCGGCCTGCACAAACTGCGCAGCACCTACACCGACAAGCTGCCGGAGATGATCAACCCCGATACCGGGCGGGTGCACACCAGTTACCACCAGGCTGGCGCGGCGACCGGACGCCTGTCATCCACCGACCCGAACCTGCAGAACATTCCGATTCGTACCGAGGACGGCCGGCGCATCCGCACCGCCTTCGTCGCGCCGGAAGGACGCCGTATCGTCGCCTGCGACTATTCGCAGATCGAACTCAGGATCATGGCGCACCTGTCCGAAGACGCCGGCCTGCTGGCGGCGTTCGAGGGCGGCCAGGACATCCACCGCGCCACCGCGGCCGAGGTGTTCGGCGTGCCGCTGGACCAGGTCGACGCCGGCCAGCGACGCGCGGCCAAGGCGATCAACTTCGGGCTGATGTACGGCATGGGCGCGTTCGGCCTGGCCCGCCAGCTCGGCATCCCCCGGGGCGAAGCGCAGGACTACATCGCACTGTACTTCCAGCGCTACCCGGGCGTGCAGCGCTACATGGAAACGGTGCGCCAGCAGGCCCGCGAACACGGCTACGTGGAGACCGTGTTCGGCCGCCGCCTGCACCTGCTGGAAATCCACTCGCGCAATGCGGCGCAGCGGGCGGGGGCCGAGCGGGCGGCGATCAATGCGCCGATGCAGGGCACCGCCGCGGACATCATCAAGCGCGCGATGCGCAGCGTGCACGATTGGCTGGCACCGCATGCCGCGCGCGCGCTGATGATCATGCAGGTGCACGACGAGCTGGTGTTCGAGGTGGAGGAAGACTTCGTCGAAGAGATGCTGCTCGCCGTGAGGCAGGCCATGCAGGGCGCCGCCAGGCTGCGTGTGCCGCTGATCGTGGACGCCGGCGTCGGCGCCAACTGGGAGGAAGCGCACTGAGCCCGCTTCGCGGCGCTACATCCAGCGCATCACCAGCCAGACCAGCGCGCTGTTGAGACCCTGGCACAGCAGCAGGGCCAGCACGGCGAGCAGCGTGCGCGTCCACCAGCGCCCCACGCTGGGGAAGCTGGCCCAGGCATACACCGCGTAGACCAGGGTGAGCGTGCCGAGCACCGCCGGCAGCACCAGACCGCCGAAGTAGGCCGCCGGTGCCACCAGCGCGGCGGCGAACAGATTGAGCTGGGCCTGGCTGTAGGTCGCCACGACCAGCGCATCGACGTAGCGCACGCCGTGGCGCATGAAGCACAGGCGCAGCACGCCGGCGATCAGCGGCAACAGCACCAGGGTCAGCACCGCGGCGTTGTCGAGCAGCCAGTGCGCGCGCGCCACTTCCTCGCCTTGCTTTTGCACCTGCTCCTGCATGAACGCGCTGCTGAGCAGGGCGTAGCTCGCCGCCACCTGGGCAGCCACGCTGAACAGCAGGTAGCGCAGCGGGCGCACGTAGTCGCGCCGGCGCTCATAGAGATAGGCCCGCATGACCTTGGCCGGTCGGACCGTCATGTCGATCAGCGTGCCCAGCGCGCCGTGCTCGAGATCGAGCCAGTCGTGCCGTGCTTCGCGCAGCGCCTCGTGCAGGGTCAGCGGCCCGGAAGGTGAAACGGAGGGTTCAAGCTCGCCCATGATCGCGACTCCGCCGATCGAAGTAGACCCAGGCGCATCCTGCCACGAGCACGAGGCAGCCCGCTGCGCCGGCCGGGCCGCGCAGCAGATCGTTGCCACCGGCCACGAACAGACTCGCCCCGGCGGTGGCGTTCATCATGCCGTGCATCAGCACCGCTGCGAGCACACATCCGGCACGCTCGCGGACGTGTTCGAAGATGGGTGCCCAGAGCAGGCAGAACAGCACCATCACGGCAGCACCCGACTGCGGATGCTCGGGAAAGTTGTGTCCGCGCAGGATCAACGGCGCGTGCCACAGTCCCCACAGCACTCCGATCACTGCAGCCCGCGACCAGAAATCCCAGGACTGCCAGGCGCGATGCAGGAACCCTCGCCAGCCCCACTCCTCGCCGAACGCGGCTATCGCATTGACCGTCAGGCCGGCAACCAGTCCGCCAAGCACGACCTGAGCCAGATACACCCAGGGCAGCATCGCGCCGAACTCGGCCATCTGCGCACGCGCCACTGCGTGAAGTTCGACCGGGATGGAGGCGAGGATGCTCGCACCCAGCGAGTCGGCATCGAGCGCATGGGTCAATCCAGGAAGCAGCGGGCTGATCGCCACGTAGCAGGCCGCAAACAGGAAGGGCAGGCCGATGGCTGCCAACAGCCAGGCATTGAAGGCGAACAGCGGCCCCGGCCAGGAAATCCGCTCACGCAGCACGAAGCGGGTCGCGGCGATCGCGCCGAGTGTAGGACCGCCCATGAATACCAGTCCGATCAGCCGATCGCCGATCAGGCTCGCGCCGATCACGCGGTAGTAGATCTCACAAGCGCTCCAGCTGAATCCGAACGCGACCAGCAGGAACACCACGACCGCCCTGCGCATGAGGTGAACTCCCGGGCTCCGATTCTGTCCAACCGCGTTGACGGGCTCGTCCTGGCTTGCGTTCTCCGGTGCGCCCTGGCGAATTCCCGGCATGGCCCGAAACTCGGTGCAGTCGGGGCCAAACCGGGGCCAAGCGTTCAGAAATTGTGAAAGATTGTAAAGCCCTGAATGATTGGTAAACCCATGAGTCCAATTTCCAACTGCATCACTGAACTTTCAGGTTCGGTCCGTAATCTAAGCTCACGGACAGCGCAATGCAGTCCGTCGATTCACTCCTCCCCCCAATGAGTGGATCACAGGGTGCCGGGTCCTCCCCTACTCGGCATCCGACCCCCCAGCCCCGCCGGCGCCCCCTCGCCTGCGGGGCTTCTTTTTTCTGCACCGTCCGCGAGCGTGGCGGTAGGCGTCCGGGCCGGGTGCCGACAGCGAAACGGCGGGCATGGGCCCGCCGTTCTGTGTCAGGCGCCGGTGCGCTGCCGGCGATTCAGAAGCGCTGGATGCGGAACTCCACCGGAAACTCGACCCAGCCATCGATGGCGATGCCGTCGCGCGTCGCCGGCTGGAAGCGCCAGCGGTTGAGCACCTGGTCCTGCGCCGAGGTATCGAGAATGCTGTGTCCGCTCGAACGCAGCACGCGGACCTCGCGCGGGCGACCGTCGGCACCCACCAGCACCCGCAGCATCACCGTGCCCTCCCAGCCGCGCCGCTTGGCCAGTGACGGATACGGGGGGTCGGGATTGAGCAGGTAGCTGGCCGACCCGGTCGGCCCGGCCTGCACGGCGCCCTGGGTCTGCAGCGGCAGCCCTTCCGGGATGCTCGGGCCGGTGGCGATCGGCTCGCTAATCGGAATCGGCACGGCGCTGAACTCCACCACCGGAACCTGCTCAACGACCGGAGTCACCTCGGCCGGCGTCGGCAATGGCGGCGGCACCGGCAGATCGGGTACGGCGATCTGCTGGGTGACGGGCACCTTCTCGATCTCGTCGGGGATCACCACCGATTCTTCGACGAGCGGCGGGATGTACGGGTCGAAGTCGCCGCGCGGCACGGCAAGCAGCAGCAGCACGAAGGCATTGCCGAACACGGCAAGTGCGAGCGCGGCGCTGTGGTCCCAGCGCAGTTCATGCAGGTGGAAGCGTTGGACAAGGGGGATCGGCATCACGGACTCCTCGGCAAGCGTGATCGATCGGCGACGATCGATCGGAACGGGTCGGTTCCGGTCCGTCCTGGACGCACGGTCCGGCATGCGATCGCGGGCGTGATCGCATGCCGTGGATCCACGGGTCGCAGCGCGCACGTGGTGCCGCATCCCTGCCTGCCCAGACTCGCCGCGCGCAAGTGAACGAAGGCGCAACCTGCGCCCTGCGTGCGAACCGGGTTCAGCGCGGATTCGGTTGCCGCCGCAACCGATGCCTTCGCAAAACGTCCAACAAAGTGTTAAGTCGCATCCGGCGAAGCGGCGACCGGCGGTTCGTCGCGGTCGCCATCGCCGTCGCGATCGGCCGGGTGCAGGGTTGCGCGCAGCCTGCGCATGACCGGCGAGGGATCGAGTTCGGTCAGTTCGCGGGTCGTGCCCGCGGCGTCGCGCGCGCCGAAGCCGACGACGGCGGTGGCACCCTCGACGACCGGATCGAGGTCCAGCGCTTCTTCGACGACTCGATCGTTGATTGCCGCCGTCACGAAGGCGCCGAGCCCCAGGTCCGCCGCGGACAAGTACATCAGCATCGAAATGTGCCCGGCGTCGAGCTGGGCGACCTTCCAGGCCTTGGTGTGCCGGCGGTACTTCCAGAACAGCCGGTCGAAGCGCGAAGTCAGCAGGACCAGCAGCGGCGCATCGACG
>JAGRJY010000074.1 GCA_020442465.1 Lysobacterales bacterium | reverse complement strand
CAATGATGGCCCAGGGTGCAAAGCACCCAACCCAGAGGCCTGATACATAGATGCAGCCGGATTCCGGCGAGCAGAGCAGCGTTGACGGACGGGGCGAGTCCATACATAGGAGGGGATTCATCCCCGATCTCAGCGCCAACGCTGGCGGAATCGTGTGCTCGTCACGCCTTCCTGTCGAATCGAAAACGGCACCGAAAACGGGACGGAGGGGACTGGTCTACTACCACCTCCTTCTCCCCGTTTTCGAGAGGCGACGACCTCAGGCACGGCCAAGAGGGGACGGCGGAGCTTGCTCCCGCATAGCTTGCTCCGTCCCCAACTCGGTCCGTTCGCGATTCGGTGAGATCTCCGACAGGCGCGCTCGACTCAGCCGCGCGCTGCGCCCTGGCGCACCGCCAGCAGGATGCCGGTGGTACCGACCAGCACAACCAGCACGCCGAAACCGAACACGCCGAGTAGCGGCACAGGCCTGGCCTCGAATGCGCCGCGGACCGTTGCCGACGCCTGGTCGTTCATGGGATTGGGGTCGGGCGTATCGCTTGAGATCGCCGCGCTGTTGACCAGCATGCCGACGGCATCGACGCTGACGGTCACCGTGCAGGACGCCGATGCGCCGTTGGCCAGGGCGCCGATGGTCCAGGTGACGACCTGTCCGGCCGCGGTCGCACCGCAGTTGTTGCTCTGGTGTGTCAGGCCAGCCGGAAGCGTGTCGGTCACCACCACGTTGCTGGCGTCACTTGGCCCGAGATTGTTGACCTGAAGCACGAAGTCGGCGTTGCCGCCTTGAACGACCGGCACCGCCGGCCCGGTCTTCACCAGCTCGAGATCGGCGTCGCCGCCGAGCGATGCCAGCGTGATGAAGCGTGCGCTGACGCCGCTCACCACGGTACGGATGACCGTGCTCGCACGATCCATCTCGTGCACGCCGTTTCCATTGGTCACCAACAGATTGCCGTTGGGCAGTTCGAAGACGCCGCGGTAACCGCCCAGTGCGGGCGGATCGTAGACGCCCACCAGCGCGCCGGCATTGGTGAACTCCACGATTCCCTCCTGGGTGCCGCTGAAGTTGGCGACCAGGACGTTGCCATTCGCGGCCTGCGCAACCTGCTCTCCGAAGGTATCCAGCGCGACGAAGTTGGCCTGGGCGGCGCCCGTTGCATCGTAACGGTGCACTGCATCCGAATTGATTCCGGGGACCAGGAAATCGCCTGCCGCCAACACCCCGCCCGGCTGCTCGACCAAGAACACGTCGAACGGCGAACCTACCCCGCCGACGCCGTTGCCGACAAAGTTGCCGAGCGAAACGCCCGCCGTGTCGAACTCGGCGATCGCATCGGCATTGGTGCCGCCGCCCACACTGACCAGCAGATTGCCGTTCGGTCGCAGGGCGACTCCGCGAACATTGTCGAGGATGGCGGTATCGACCCCACCTGCCGGTGCGAAGGTGGCCACGAAGGCGCCCGTCATCAGGTCGTAGGCCTGCACGACGTCGTTGATCTGATCGGACACCAGGACCTGGGTGCCGTCGGCCGACAGAATCGCCTCGATCGGCGTGGACAGATTGGTCGCATCGGAAGGAATGAAATCGGCGTCGATGAGGTCACCGGTCAATGGGTCGAACGCCATCACCCGGTCGTTGGTGGACTCGGGGATCAGCAGCAGACTGCCGGCGCCGCCCAACAGGTCAAGCGCCTGCTCGCGCGCCGGGAGGCTGGGAGCGGTTGCTTGCGGCGTGTTGCTGTCGCCGAGACCGGCGCGTTCGAGATCCTCAGCGGCTGGCGTCTGCGCCATGACTGGCGCAGACAGAGCCAAGGCGAGCGGAAAACACGAAGCGATTCCGAAGCGCATGACGATTTCCTTGATCCGGGACGGTATACAGGGGCGAATACTCGCCCCATCGCTCTGTCGACGCAAGTAAGCGACGATCGTGTCGGCGGAGCTCGATGTTGTGCAGTGCACGGCGAGAGCGCCAGCGCGGATGCTGCGGAGGGGAACACGTGTCAGAGTGCAGATTCGGCGTGCCGACTCATCGAGTTGCTGTGGAGAACCGCCTGAACGCCAGAATCAGCACGCCCAGCACCAGCCACCAGCGCACGTCCGGGTTCGGGATCTCTGTGGGTGCCGTGCTGGCTGGCAGGGTCGGATGGATGACCAGCTCCTCGTTCCAGCGATTTCCGAGATATTCGATACCGACGTTGTAGGTGCCAGCCGGTAGCCCGGGCATGTCGACGATGGCGGCCGAGTAGCCCGGCAGCAGGACCCCGAAACACGCTTGATCGGGGTAGTAGGGATCGAGGTCGATCTCGATCTGGTTGCCGACGACTTCAATCGTTCGACTCTCGGGGTTTGCGATATCGATGACCGGGCAGGAGAACCCCACCAGATACAAGCCGAAGGGCTCGTTCTCGCGCGGCAACACCGGGTAGGTTTGCTTGGGTCCGATGAGGCTCAGCGTTTCGACGATGTCGCGCACGGCCGGATCGTTGCGCGCCGATGCCAGCGCTTGCGCGCGCTCGGCCAGGGTGGCGAAGGTGAAGCGTGCGCCTCGCGCGTGCAGCTGGGCGATCGGCGACTGTGGGTGTTCGAGCAGCCATGGTCCGTACTCGGTTCCCCACTCGATCAGGCTGGCGCGCACGTACTGCGGGCGTACGCCGTCGACGAAGCCCAGTGGTGGTGTGGCGCCCGGGTCGGCATAGTCGAAGTCGACGACTTCCTGCAGCGTGGGGGCGGTCGGCGGATCGCCGAGCACGGCGATGAAGCTGCGCTCGATCTCGTAGATCACGTCGACGTGGCCGTTGACGAACGTGCAGGAGTGGTACTCGTGCGCCGCATCCAGGCAAAGCTGCGGCGCACCGGAGATCGCCGGGTTCGATCTCGGTTCTTCGTAGGTATAGATGGTCAGCCGGAGCGTGCAGAGCTGCACCAGGTCGGTATTGGGCGTTCCGTCCCAGATCACCCGGAAGCGAGATCCCTCGACCCTGCACGTCGCGCGCGGTGCCACCGAGGTGGCCGCCGGGCTTGCGTAGTGCGCGACACGGCTGTGCTCGATCAAGAAATCGGCGAATGCTGTCTCCCCGTCGCCCTGAAGCGAGACCGTGAGTTCTACCGTGTCGCCGGGATACCCCGTGGCGCTGCCGATGCGCAGCTCTGCCGCGGACGACGTCGACGCGTGCGATGCCAGCCAGAGAAGCAGCAGAAGCGCTGCCCACAGCTTCGAAGGAATTTTCTCTGGCGCGTGCTCGTGTGCCCGAACCGTGCGAGCGCACGCCGCGCCGAATCCTTCGTGCGCAAGCAGGCATGGCAGTGGGAACAGCCTTGTCATCCGCCAGGCAGCGCCGAGATCAACAGGGCACCGACACTACCATGCAATGAGGACGCTGGTAGACGAGGCTGCCGAGGAAAGTTGCGCACGCTCCGGGCGGCCACATGCCAGGAACAGCCAGAATAGAAGTCCAAGCGCAGGGCCAGGAACAGAGGTCCCCGGCGCACACTTTCCGCTTCAGTCATCAGGGTTCGGGCGACGGCAGCGACTCCCTGTCGCTCCGGGCCCTATCCGGTCACATCCCGCATCGTCCAGTGCGAGCCCGCCAGCCAGCGCAGTCGCTGCGTCACCAGCCTGGCCGGGAGGCTGGTGGTGGCGACGAGATCGATCGCGAGATGGGACTGCGACCCGTCCACCTTGGCGTTGGGGTCGGTGGCGCCGAGTTCGTCGGCCACGGCATCGGGGTCAGGCTGCATGGCGCGCCAGCGCTGGAACAGCGTGTTGTCACGCAGGGCGTGCTGCAGCTCTTCGGAGAAGCCGTCGGCGCTGACCGCGCGAAAGCTCAGTTCCGGGTGTTCACCGCGCGCGAGGGCGGGGTCGGAGAGTCGAAGGAAGTAGCGCATGGGGTGGTTCTCGATCGGTCGGGGTCGGGTGCTGCAGCTGCCCGGGATGATCAGCCCAGCATACGGGCAAGGGTGGATGGATGGCGCGACTGCGCGCTCCCGCACGGCTCGGGAAGGCGTATGGTGGGTGTTCCGGAGCGGCAAGTGCCCGCCGCCCGCCGTGAGGAGTGCGCCTCATGATCACGATTCCCAAGCGTGAATCGGGCCGGCCACGCGACAAGCGCGATGTCGATGAGGTGTTCGGCGAGTACGAGCTCAAGCCGGTACAGGAAGACGCACGGACGATTACCTGGGAGACCTCGCTCGGCTTGAACGTCGTGTTCGGGGTGATGGCGCTGGTCATGCTGGGATTGCTCGTTGCCTTTGCGCAGTTTCATCTGCTGGCGAACGCGCAGGTCGGCGTGGGCATTCGCGACTTGGTGGTGCTGGCGATACTCGGGGTGGCGATCGTGGCCTTCGTGTTGGCGGCCGGCAATCGCTGCCGGGTGGTGATCGATCTGCAGAAGCGGGAATTGCGCGCGTACGCCGGTCTGCGTTTGCGCCTGAGGGGCGTGCTGGCGGTGGACGACATCGCGTCGCTGTATGTGCGCGAGGTGTCTGCCGGCGCCGCCACGGGCGTGGATACCGATACCTCGTCGGAACGTGACCTGCTGTTGGTTGCCGAGCTGACAGACGGGCGCGTCGTGCTGCTCACGTCGCGAACGGCGCCCGCGTTCGGGCATCAGATCGAGCGCCTGCGGCGGCAAGGCGGGTCGGGGGAAGGATTCAGTCAGGGTTGAGCGGTTGGGTCGCGCGGGGCAGGTGTGTCGTGGCTGGGATACTCCCAACGCCTGGGTCGGGGATGAATCCCCTCCTGCACGGGGGCCGTTGCGGAGCCCCGCTGCGGCTTCGTGGATGATTGGGTCGGGGATGAATCCCCTCCTACACAGGAGCCGTTGAGGGCGTGGATTCGTCTCCGACTGCGACGCCTCGTTCGCGGCGTGACCGGGGTGATTTTCGCTGTTTGGGGCGGGAGTGAATTCCCGCGTACGCGGGTCGTGGCGGATGCGGTGCCCTGCTGCGGCTTCGTGGATGATCGGGTCGGGGATGAATCCCCTCCTACAGGGGTGGTGGCTGTTGTAATTGGATGGACTCGCCCCTCGCCGAGGCGTCGTTTGCGCCACGGTGGTATCCAATGAGGACCAACGGCAGCGAGGGGCGGGCCCATGAAAGAGCGTACGGCAAAGTTCGAGATTTTGGCGAT
>JAGRJY010000073.1 GCA_020442465.1 Lysobacterales bacterium | reverse complement strand
GAGTCGGCCGGCATCTCGCGCAACGCGCTTTACCGGTACCACCGCGACGTGCTGCTGGCGCTGCACGACGCCCAGAGCCGCCACCGCGATCGGCCCGAGGCTGCGAAGCGCGTCGCCGCCCAGTTGCGCCGGGAGAATCGCGAACTGCGCGAACACCTCGCCAAGCTGGCCGCGCTGGTCGACCACTACTTCGCGGCTTGGCAAGAGACGCGGCTGCAGCTCGAGCGGCGCGATCGGGAGTTGGCCGACCTGCGCCGGATCCACAGGCCCCAGGTGATCCCATTGCAGCGCTCACCCGGGAACCGGAGTTGACCTTGACACGGGGACAAGGTCTACGCTGCAAGCAATGGGGCAGTGGTGTCCCGTATGGAGGTCTGCGATGAACTGCGACCTCGGATCGAACCTCGTGCTCGCGCGAGGACTGTTGCGGCTCTTCAAGCTGGCCGTGATCGATGGGCACCGTGGCGTAGCCGACCAACTGCTGTGTGCCCTGGAACGACTCGCCCGAAGCGATCCGGGATGCGAACCGATTCTCGATCATGCCTACCTGTGGAGCGTCGGTGGGCACGCCGGCGCAGCGCGTCTGCGCACGCCAGGGCCCGGGCCGCAGTGATCGATGCCGCTGCGACGCCATCGGCTACGCCAGCGACACGCACCGATCCGCATCGCACCCGTCCGCCCTCAGCGCGTCGATGTCGATCACGGCGTCCGCCATCGCCGTCAGCTCGGGGGTCTGCGAGATGAAGAACTCGCGCTCGTAGCCGCCCAGGCGCAGCACTTCCCGCTTCATCGCCATGAACATGCGTTTGCGCTGCGGATCCAGTGCGCCGTCTGCTTCGTCGGTGAACAGCGTCGTGTAGCGGCGCCCGGTGTTGCGGGCAAGGTACAACGCGATCGCCCGGGTCAGGCACAGCTCCACCAAGGTCCGCTCGCCGCCGCTCATCATGCTGACGCTCTTGCTGTCGCCGGTGTCGCCGTCGTGCACGACGATGTCGAAGCCCTCCTTCTGCTCGCCCTTGGACGTTTCCAGCAAGGTGTGGATGGACACCGTGAAGCGCGGTCCGTAGCAGGCCAGCAGCAGGTCGTTCCCCAGTGCCGACAGCGCAGGCCCCGCGTCGTCGATCGCCAGCGCGATCAGCCCGTCGTTGCTCATGCAGCGCGCGAAGAGGCTCCAGTTGCCCAGTTCATCCTCGACGCGGGCGCAATGCGCGCGCAGGCGTTCGCGACGTTCATCCAGCACGCCCTCTTGCTTGGCGACCTCGTCGAGCGTCTGCGCCTCGCGCACCGCCGTGAGCATCGACTGCTCGGCTGCGGCGAGCGCTTCCCGCGCGGCGCCCAGTGCCCGCGCAGCCTGCGCGACCTGCTGCTCGTCGAAGGCGGGAGGCAGCGACCCGAGCGCTTGATCCAGGCGCGCCAGCGCCGCGCCGGAGTGCGTGGTCTGAAGATCCCGTTGTTGCCCGATCGCCGCTCGCGCTGCGGCGATCTGTTGGCGCTCCGCGCGCTCGTCGGCGGTCTCGGCGGCGGCACCGTCACCCACCTCGGGCCCCAGCGCCTGCAGCTCCCGCTCGACCTCGACCAAGGTCGCCTGCGCCTGCGCGCACGCCTGGGCCTTCGAGCACATCACGGACAAGCGGTTCACCCGCTCGCGTGCGACGGTCTCGTGGAACTCGGCCTGCGCCAGGGCCTGCGGCGCGCCGGCCAGTGCCTCGTAGCGCTGGCGTGCGTCGGTGAGCTCCCGTTTCGCCTCGGACTTCTCGCCGGCCAGCCGAGCGACCTGCGCCTGGGCGTTCGGGATCAGCGCCTGCGCCTCGCGCGCATCACCCAGCAGCTTGCAACGCCCCTGCAGGTCCGTGCCGGCGCAAGGCACCTCGCCGGTCAATCCGAACCGGCGCGCCAGTTCCTCGGCCTTCAGCACGGCCCGACCCGCGTCCCGTTCGATGCCGGCGACGCGCTGCTCTGCAAGACGTACCGCCCCCTGGCACTGCGTCAGCTGATGAACCTGCTCGCGGCACGCCTGCGTGCGTGCACTGCGCTGCGTCTGCACGCGTTGCGCCAGCGGCAGGCGCCTTTCGGCGTGCCGCACCGCGCCGGCCTCGGCAAGCACCACCAGGCATCGCTGCCGGGACTGGCCCAAGGCCCGCCGCCGCTGTCGTTCCTGCTGCAATCGGCTGGCGACCCGCTGATCGAGGCGTTCCAGCCGCTGCTGCTCGGCCTGTTCCTGAGCATCGAGCGCGCGCAGCGCCTGAGTCGCGCTTGCCAGCGCGGCTTGCCGTTCGGCCACGAGCTGTGCCCGCCGGGCATCGGTAGCCTGCGACTGCTCGCGTTCGACCACCACGCGGGCGTGCCGCGCCTGGGCGGCCTCCAGGGCGGCCTGTGCCGCCGTCTTCGCGCGCTCGGCCGCCGACACACGATCGTCGGCGCCGTCGAGTTTTCGGCGCACCGCGTCGAGGCGCTGATCCTCCGCGTCGAGCCCGGCCAGTTCCTGACGCTGGGTTGCCAGTCCCGCTTTCAGCAGGCGGACGATTTCTGCGGCCTTCTGGCCCAGTTCCTGGATCTCCTCCTGCCCGAGCAGGTCGGCCAGCAGCGTCTTGATTTCAGCGTTGCGATAGGTGCTGAGCTGCCGTTTGCCTTGTGCGGCGAACACCGAGGTGAAGAACGTCTCGGCACTGCCGCAGAGGCTCTCGACGCAGCGCGTGTACGTCTCCACCCGGCCGTCGGACTGCATACCGTCATCGAGTTGCACCGGCCGCCAGCATCCGGCATCGTCGAGCGTGTGCAGGAACGCCTCGGTGCGGCGGCGGCCGTTGAGGCGGATGACGATCTGCGACCGATAGCATCGGCCCTCGTGCGCCCAGGTCAGGTCCTTCACGCTCTCGGGCAGGTAGACGTGGTCGTAGTAGGAGAAGCCGCCCGCACCGGCCAACGCGACCCGGCTTGGCAGTCCCATGAAGGGCGTGAGGCAGTCCATGATCGTCGACTTGCCGCTGCCGTTGGCGCCGACGATGGCGATCAGGTTGGCGCCGTCCGCCAGGCGCTCGAGGTCGAGGGTGATTTCGTCGCGGCCCAGGCCGTCGCGGATGCCGCGGAAGCCTTTGAGGGTGAGTCGGAGCGGCTGCATGGGATGCCTCGGAGTTGATCTCCGATCAGGCTCTCATGGCCGACGGCGCCTTCAACGGTTGTCAGGGACGACCGTTCACGAGCTTTGCCGCAGGTGGCGATGCTCCGCGACGTTCCTTGTTCAAGTCCCGCTGAGCTCAGCCGGCGCAGCACGACAGTTGCTTCACGTCCTTGGTGAAGGTCTGCGCCGCGAGCTTCAGGGCTTCGACCATCGTCAGGTACGGGAACAACTGGTTGGCGAGGTCGTGCACGCTCATGCCGGCACGGATGGCAATGGCGGCGGTCTGGATGACCTCGCCGGCTTCGGCGGCGACCGCCTGCACGCCCAGCAGCCGGCCGGTGCCCGCTTCGGCCACGAGCTTGATGAAGCCGCGCGTGTCGAAGTTGACCAGCGCGCGCGGCACGTTGTCCAGCGTCAACGTGCGGCTGTCGGTCTCGATCCGTTCCTGGTGCGCTTCGGCCTCGCTGAGACCAACCGTCGCGATCTGCGGATCGGTGAACACGACAGCCGGCATCGCGCGCAGGTCCAGTGCCGCATTGCCGCCAGCCATGTTGATCGCCGCCCGCGTGCCTGCGGCGGCCGCGACGTACACGAACTGGGGTTGATCGGTGCAGTCGCCTGCGGCATAGATGTTCGGCGCGCTGGTGCGCATGTGGCCGTCGACCACGATGGCACCCTGCTCGTCCACCTTCACGCCAGCACCTTCGAGGTTGAGCGCGCCCGTGTTCGGCGTGCGTCCCGTGGCCACCAGCAGCCGGTCGGCGCGCAGTTCCCCGTGGTTCGTCATCACCACGAATTCGCCGCCAGCATGAGCGACGCGGCTGGCTTGCGTCTGCTCGAGCACCTCGATGCCTTCCTCGCGGAACGCGGCGGTGAGTACCTCGCCGATGGCTGGGTCCTCGCGGAAGAACAGCTTGTTGCGCGCGAGGATCGTGACCTGGCTGCCCAGGCGCGCGAAGGCCTGAGCGAGTTCCACTGCGACGACGGACGAACCGATCACAACCAGCCGCGGCGACGTCTCGCTGCTGGCCAGCGCCTCGGTCGAGGTCCAGAACGGCGTGTCTGCGAGGCCAGGGATCGCCGGCACCGCCGCGCTGGCACCGGTAGCCACCAGACAGCGGTCGAACGGCACGACCCGCTCGCCGCCGTCGCGTAGGGTCACCGTCAACGAGTGGGCATCCGTGAAGCGCGCCGTGCCGTGCACGACCGTGATGGCCGGTGTGCCCTGCAGGATGCTCTCGTACTTACCGTGGCGCAGTTCGTCCACCCGCGCCTGCTGCTGCGCGAGCAGCCGGTCGCGCAGGATGATCGGCTCGGCAGCGGAGACGCCAGCGTCGAACGGGCTGCGTCGCCGCAGGTGCGCGACGTGCGCGGCGCGGATCAAGATCTTGGACGGCACGCAGCCGACGTTGACGCAGGTGCCGCCGATCGTGCCGCGTTCGATGAGCGTGACCCGCGCACCGCGTTCGACCGCCTTGAGCGCCGCGGCCATTGCGGCGCCGCCGCTGCCGATGACGGCAACGTGCGACGCATCGCCGCCGCTGCGCTCCTTCTGGCCACTGCCAAGCCAACTGCGTGCCCTATCGAGGAATCCGTCGCGCGACGGACCGGAGGCAGCCTCGGGCACGCGAGCGCGATATCCGGCGGCGGCCACGGCCGACACGAGCTCCGCCACGGGTGTGTCAGTCGCAAGGGTGAGGCGCGCCGTTCCGTTGGGGTAGGACACTTGCGCCGAACGCACACCAGGCACCTTCTCCAGGGCCTGGCGAACGTGCGCGGCGCACGACTCGCAGGTCATGCCGCTGATCGCGAGTTCGGTCATCGGAATGCCTTTCTGGTGGAGTCGCAGCGTGAAGGCTTCAGGCGTGCTTGGGCGGGACTGCGCAGCCATCCGGACCGCAGCGCCGGTTCGCCGGCGAGACGAAGTCCCACACCGACACCGCGACCATCGTCGCGAGGCCCACGTAGAGAAGCTTCTCGGCCACGGTGAAGCTGGCGACCAGCACGATGGCGGGGCCGACCATGCCCAGCACGCTGCGGTGCCACTGGCGGTGGTTGAACCAGCCCAGCGCGTTGGCCAGCAGCGCCAGCGCCGCGAACAGCGGCAGCAGCACGGTGACGAACACGGCCTCGAACTGGCTCAAGAAGCCGAGCCCGAGTGCTGCGCCAAGGCTGGCCAGGGCCGGGAAGCAAGCCCCGCAACCCATCGCCGAGACGATGCTGCCCAGCGCTCCGGCCTTGTCCGCGACCCGCGTCATGACGCTCATATTGTCCTCCTCGATCGCTGCGGCTTCAGCGCTTGACGGTGGACGGATAGCCCGCGTTCTCGGTCGCCGCGGTCAGCTTCTGCACGTTGGCCTTGGCATCGTCGAAGGTCACGACGGCCTGGCGCTTCTCGTAGCTCACGTCGACCTTGCTCACGCCGTCGACCTTCGAGATCGCCTTCTTCACCGTGATCGGACACGCCGCGCAGGTCATGCCCGGCACGTCCAGCGTCACGGTCTGCGGCGCTGCCTGGACACCGGCCGCGCCGGACATGGCGAGGGCCGCGATCAAGATCAGCTTCTTCATGGAGCACTCCTGGTCAGTAGAACAGCGGAAGGACATAGGGGAAGGCCAGCGCGATCAGCACCAGCACGGCCACGAACCAGAAGACGGCCTTGTAGGTGGACCGCACCTGGGGGATCGCGCACACCTCGCCCGGCTTGCACTGCTGCACCGGTCGATAGATGCGACGCCACGCGAAATACATGGCGACAAGCGCAGCGCCGATGAAGAACGGGCGATAGGGCTCCAGCGCCGTAAGGTTGCCGATCCACGCGCCGCTGAAGCCCAGGGCCACCAGCACGAGCGGGCCCAGGCAGCAGGTTGACGCGAGGAACGCGGCCAGTCCGCCGGCGAAGAGCGCACCACGCCCGGTCTGCGATTCCGTCATGCACTTTCCTCGGTGTGTCGGGGACACGATGGCGTAAGCTTATTTCCGTACTCATGTACGGAGTCAAGCGG
>JAGRJY010000072.1 GCA_020442465.1 Lysobacterales bacterium | reverse complement strand
TGATGGCCCAGGGTGCAAAGCACCCAACCCAGAGGCCTGATACATAGATGCAGCCGGATTCCGGCGAGCAGAGCAGCGTTGACGGACGGGGCGAGTCCATACATAGGAGGGGATTCATCCCCGACCGGGCTTCCGGGCGCCTCGGGGATTCGGCGTTTCGGTCTCGCGGCACGGGATCCATGGTCGACCGGAGGCTCCGGCGTACGCGCGCCATTCGGCGCCCCGAGACGCTACCCGGTGCCGGAGCCACTGGTAGGGGGGGGATTCATCCCCGACCTGGCAATCCGTCGCCGACGCCCTCCATGCGTCGGCGACGCATCGGCGACATCCGGCGCCTCGCGGCATGCTCAGCTCTGGCGCGGACCGCGCTGCGTGATCGCCAGATAGCGGCGCACGGTTTCGGCCAGCCCGTCGTACAGCGCCTCGCCGAACAGGGCGTGGCCGATCGACACCTCGGCGACGGCGGGCACCGCATCGAGGAACGCGGCAAGGTTGTCCTGGGCGAGGTCATGCCCGGCGTTGACGCCCAGCCCGGCGGCCAGCGCGGCGTCAGCGGTGGCGCGGCACGCCGCCAGCGCCGAGGCGGCATCGCCGGCCTCGAACGCTTCGGCGAACGGGCCGGTGTAGATCTCGACGCGATCCGCGCCGATCGCCGCGGCGGCGGCGAGATCGGTGGTGCCGGCATCGATGAACAGGCTGACGCGGCAGCCGCAGGTCTTGAGCTCGGCGATCAACGGACGCAGCCGGTCGGCGTCCCGCGCGAGGTCGAAACCGTGGTCGGAGGTGATCTGGCTGTCACTGTCCGGCACCAGGGTGCACTGGTCCGGCCGGGTTTCGCGCACCAGTTCGATCAGGCCCGGATAGCCCGCACGCGGCGGCGCGAACGGATTGCCCTCGATGTTGAACTCGGCGCGACCGTGGCACAGCGCGGCGAGTGCGCGCACGTCTTCGGCGACGATGTGGCGACGGTCCGGACGCGGATGCACGGTGATGCCGCCGGCGCCGGCATCCAGGCAGACGCGAGCCGCTGCGAGCGGGGCGGGAAGCTGGCCGCCGCGCGAATTGCGCAGCACGGCGACCTTGTTGACGTTGACGCTGAGTACGGTGGCACGGAAGGGCGGCTGCATGCCGTCACGTTAGCGCGCCCACGCTGGCGCGAGAACCCCCTCGCGTGCGTCCCGCTGGCTCAGCCGCAGGGCACCTCGCGCTGCTTCCAGATCACCGGCTCCCAGTACGCGCCGGTGCGGATCTCGTTGCGGTGCTCGAGGTGGAAGCGCGCGGCCAGGAAGTAGGTGTATCCCGCCTCGGCCTCGATCTCCAGCAGCTTGTAGCGATCGCCGCGTCGACCGTCGCGCTCGCGGTTCTGCGCGCCGATGAACTGCTTGCTGTCGATCGCTTCGGCGACCTTGAGCACGTGCCGGCCGGGAGTCAGGCGGTAGCTGTGCGAGTGCGCCGGCCCCGGCGTGTGCTCGTCGACGGCGATGAGCACGGCGCGATACAGCTTGTCGTTGCGCGGGGCGACGTCGAACGTCGAGACGCGTGCGCAGCTTTGCGCAGCAGCCAGGCCGGAAGCGGCCAGCAGGCTCAGCGCCAGGACGAGTTGAACTCGGTGAAACATGCTGTTCATGATGCGTACCTGCTTGCCTGCCGGATCAACGGCAGCGTTGTTCCTGGGTTTTCCACACGACCGGCTCCCAGTAGGCCTGGTCGCGAACCGGACGCGTCTGCTCCGGATCGAAGCGTACGCCGATCCGGTACGTGGTATCCGGCTCGACGTCGATGCTGAGGTACTTGAAGCGTTCGTTGCGCAGCAGCTTGTCGCGCTGCAGGTTCTCGATGCGGTCAAAACGGCGACTGTCGATGGCTTCGCTGATCTTCAGCACCCGCTTGCCGGGGCGCACGCGGAACACCTCGCTGTCGAGCGGCCCCGGCAGCTTGCCGTCGATCTCGTGCAGCACCGCCGGATACAGACGGTCGGCCGCGGGCGGCTTCAAGGTCAGGCTGATGCGCCCGCAGCCGCGGTCCGCCGGAAGCGGATCGACTTCGATCCGGTAAGCCGGCAGTTCCACCCGGTCGACTTCGCCGTTGAGTGCCAGCACCGACCCTTCACGCTGCACCTGCATGGCCAGGCGGCCATCCTCGGCCTCGACGGCCTCGCGCAGTACGTGGGTGGCGCTGTCGGCCGTCAGCGCCGTGCCGTTGACCGCCAGCAAGCGGTCGCCCACCGACAGCTGCATCCGTTCGGCCGCACCACCCGGGGTGATCGCCATGATCCGCGGCGGCCCGCCGTCTCCGGGCTGGGGGTTCACCACCGCGCCCAGTTCGTGGCGCACGCGGGCAGGCTGCTGCAGCACGACCGGTGCGTCCGACCACACATCGATCGCGCCGCTTTCGATCAGGCTGAGGATCGCCGAATCGCCCGCCTCCACCGTGCGTGCGTCCGCAGACTGCGCGCCGACCGGGCCGGCCGCGAAGAGCCCCAGAACGAGCGTGAGCCCGATCGTCCGGCGATCAAAGGCTGATGACGCTGGATGCCGGTCCATCGGGATTCTCCATCAAGGTTTGCACAAGGAATTCTCTCCGGCGCCACAGGTGCTCGATGCGTGCGGCGTCCTGGCGCGCATACGCGGCCTCGAGCTGACGGTCGATGCTGCGCAGTTCGATGCGTCCCAGCTCAGCGCTGGCCGGCATGTCGCGCAAGGCGACGTCGGGCGCCATCGCCTCGCCGCCCGGCCACCACGCCGGCACCGCAAGCGCCGTCAAGGCCAGCACGCAGACCAGCGCGCCCCGTCTCAGTGCGCGCCAGCGTCGTCGCCGCTGGTGACTGTGCAGGATGCGCGGCCACAGCGCGCTGTCGGGTTCGGGCTCGCCGGCCTGATCGAAGGCGGCGCGCAGCCAGGCCGTATCCAGCGATGCGTCGG
Organism: Lysobacterales bacterium; assembly: GCA_020442465.1. GTDB lineage: Bacteria > Pseudomonadota > Gammaproteobacteria > Xanthomonadales > Xanthomonadaceae > Pseudomarimonas. Next base: position 151 of record JAGRJY010000072.1, on the reverse strand, counting down.
ACGTATTGTCGGGGTTCATCGTTCCTGCTCCTCGCGCAGGTAGGCAAGACTGCGGGCCAGCTGCGATTTCGACCAGCTCTCGCTTTGCCCGAACAGGGCGGCAATGTCGGCATGGGCGAAGCCTTCCAGTTCGTGCAGTACCACCACCGCG
>JAGRJY010000071.1 GCA_020442465.1 Lysobacterales bacterium | reverse complement strand
TGTCGCGCATCCTCTGGAACTCCGCGCCCAGCGGCGGCAAGCCCAGCGACTCCCACAGACCCAGGTAGGCGACGAACCGAACCGGATTCGGCAGCCACATCGGCAGCGCCTGTGCACCCATGGCGCGCTGCGGTGCGTGCAGCAGGATCATGCCCTCGATGGCCAGCGGGTCACGGGCCGCAATGCCCTCGCGAAGAAACGCGCCGGCGTTGTCGGCGTAGAACTGCGATACCGGCTGACGCGCACCGGGCTGCAGAGTGAGGCCTGATCGGCCGACCACGCGAGCCAGTCCGCCGCCGGGCGTCTGCAGCGCGTACAGCACGCGTGCGCGCACCGATCCGTTCCGCATGAGTCGTTCGAGGCGGGCATGCAGGTCGGGCAGCTCGGCGCGGTCGATGCCGGCGCAATGGGCGATCGCCGCGTCGTTCGTCGCCAGCCTCAGGCCCGCGCCGGAAACCAGCATGTCCTGCCGTTCGGGATCCGCATCGGCGATGAACTCGGAAAGCCCCTCCATCGCCATGCTGGTGAATCCGCTATCGTCGGAGCACAGCAGCAGCTCAGCGCCGAACCGGCACGCTGCCTCGGCATCGCCGGCGTCGGCGCGTTGCAGCAGCGCCTCTTTCGATTCGGCGAAGGTGGCATCCGGCGGAGGAGTCGGCGGCAAGGCCGCTGACGTCGCGGGCAACGCGCTGCCCGAAGGGGCCATGCCGTCTGCCAGCCTCGAAGTGAGGCGATCGAGACGCACGTCGAGATCGGGCACGTCGAGGCGACCGGCATCCGGTCGCTGCGCCTCGGGTCGATCGTGCGGGGCCGGACTGCGCTCGCGGCTGAGCATGGCGACACCGGCGACCAGCACGCCCAGCGCGATCAAGGCGACCACGATCCGGAGGATGGGGCGCGTGCGATGGGCTGGCTGGTTCATGGGGCAGCTTTCGGATCAGGGGCGGCGATGGTAAACGTCGGCGCACAACCGGACCAGCGTGGACACGCTGACTGCTGCGAGGTTCTCGCGGCGAAATCGCGGTGGAGCAGGGGGCATCGCCCTTCGCCGCTGATGGTATGTTCGCCGTCCAATCAGATGCTCGCAGGGGGGCAGTCATGGTCGAGGTCGATCACCGGACATCCGGTGCAGTGCGGTGGGCGGTGTTCCTGTCGCTGCTGGTGTTCATCCTGCCCGCCGCGCAGGCCTTGTCGATCACGGCCACGAAGACCGAAGACCCGCCCGGCTTGCTCAGCATCGACGGCTGCGGATCGTTCTGCAACGTCGGGCTGTCGGGTGTCACCTTTACTGCCGCCGACTTCCCCGTCGGAAGCGTGATCACCGACGTCGACGTCAGCATCGCCTGGTTCAAGACCGACGGCAGCTGCACCACGCCGCTCTCCGGCAACGCCTTTCACTCCGAAACCAATTTCCGCATCGATCTCGCTGGCGGCTCGACTGTCGTGCTTGCCCAGCCGGGGACCTGGACGGCCACCACGCCGACCGGACCCATCACGACCGGCTTCGACCAATCCGCCGGTGCCATCCCTTCCGGCACGCCCGCCAGCGGAACCTTCCTGCCCAACAACGGCAATCTCGACACCTTCGATGGTGCGTCGGCGCTCGGCACGTTCACGCTTCGCCCTGGCGACACCGGATCCGGCGACCCGCTGTGTGTGGACAGCTACTCGGTCACGGTCACGGCGGATGCGCCGCCGATCGTCATCAACGAAGTGGATGCCGACACCGCCGGCACCGATACCCTGGAGTTCGTCGAACTCTACGATGGCGGCATCGGCAACGTCTCGCTCACTGGTCTGGTCCTGGTCTTCTTCAACGGCGCCTCCGACGATTCCTACTTTGCCCGCGATCTGGACGGCCAAACCACCGACGCCAACGGCTATTTCGTGCTGGGCAATGCGGCCGTGGCCAATGTGTCGGACGTATTCGCCGACAACACGTTGCAGAACGGCGCCGATGCCGTGGCCCTCTACGTGGGCGATGCCACCGATTTTCCGTCCATGACAGCGCTGACCACCACCAATCTGCTCGACGCCCTGGTCTACGACACCAGCGATGCGGATGACGCCGGTTTGCTGGCCTTGATGCTGCCCGGCCAACCGCAGATCGACGAGAACGGCAACGGCAACAAGGACTTCGAGTCCAACCAGCGCTGCCCGGACGGTGGTGGCGGGCAGCGCGTGAGCTCCGCCTACATCCAGGAGACGCCCACACCCGGTGCCACGAACTTCTGCGTGGTACCGGCAGACCTGTCGATCACCAAGACCGACGGTCAGACGACGGCCACGCCGGGCGGCACCGCGACGTACACGATCACGGCGAGCAATGCCGGGCCTTCCGCGGCACCCGGCTCGACCGTGTCTGACACGTTCCCCGCTGCGTGCACGAGCGTGAGCTGGACCTGCGTCGGCGCGGGTGGCGGTACCTGCACGGTGTCGGGAAGCGGCGACCTCGGCGATACGGTGAACCTGCCGGTGAGCGGCAGCGTGACCTACACCGCGACGTGCAGCATCGATGCCGCGGCCACGGGCAGTCTTGCCAACACCGCGACGGTGGCCGTTGGCGGCGCGGTGATCGACCCGAACCTGGCGAACAACAGTGCAACCGATACCGATACCCTCGCACCGTCTGCCGACCTGTCGATCACCAAGACCGATGGCCAAGCCTCGGCGACGCCGGGCGGCACGACGACCTACACGATCACGGCAAGCAATGCCGGCCCCTCCGACGCGCCTGGTTCGAGTGTGTCCGATACGTTCCCGGCTGCATGCACCAGCGTGAGCTGGACCTGCGTCGGTGCGGGCGGCGGCAGCTGCACGGCGTCGGGCAGCGGCAACCTTGGCGACACGGTGAGCCTGCCCGTCGGCGGCAGCGTGACCTATACGGCGACGTGCAACATCAGTGCCGCAGCGACCGGCAGTCTGGTCAACACCGCGACGGTGGCGGCCGGCGGCGGCGTGACCGACCCGAACCCGGCGAACAACAGCGCGACCGATACCGACACGCTTGCGCTGTTCGCCGATCTCTCCATCACCAAGACCGATGGTCTGACGACGGTCACGCCGGGCGGTACGACGACCTACACGATCACCGCGAGCAATGCCGGGCCTTCGGCGGCACCGGGCTCGACCGTGTCCGACAACTTCCCGGCGGCGTGCACCAGCGTGAGCTGGACCTGCGCGGGGGCGGGCGGCGGCACCTGCACGGCGTCGGGCAGCGGCAACCTTGGCGACGTGGTGAACCTGCCGGTGAGCGGCAGCGTCACGTACACCGCGACCTGCAGCGTTGACGCCGCGGCGACCGGCAGCCTGGTCAATACTGCGACGGTCTCGGTCGCGGGTGGTGTGACTGACCCGAACCCGGCGAACAACAGTGCGACCGACACCGACACGCTGGCACCGTCCGCCGACCTGTCGATCACCAAGACCGATGGCCAGACCTCGGCCACGCCGGGCGGCACCACGACCTACACAATCACGGCAAGCAATGCCGGGCCTTCGGCGGCACCGGGCTCGACCGTGACCGACAGCTTTCCGGCGGCGTGCACCAGCGTGAGCTGGACCTGCGTCGGTGCCGGCGGCGGCAGCTGCACGGCGTCCGGCAGCGGCAACCTTGGCGACACGGTGAGCTTGCCGGTGAGCGGCAGCGTCACGTACACCGCGACCTGCAGCATTGACTCAGCGGCGACCGGCAGCCTGGCCAATACCGCGACGGTCGCGGTCGGCGGCGGGGTCAGCGATCCCAACGCGGCGAACAACAGCGCGACCGACACCGATACGCTCGCGGCATCCGGCGATCTCTCCATCACCAAGACCGATGGTGTGGCGACGGTCGAGGCAGGCGACACGCTCACCTACACCATCGTCGCCAGCAATGCCGGGCCGAGCGATGCGACGGGCGTCGGCGTGTCCGACAGTTTCCCCTCGGGACTGACCTGCAGCTGGACCTGCGCGGGTTCCGGCGGCGGGTCGTGTGCGGCGTCGGGATCGGGGAACATCGCCGACAGCACGGTGGCCCTGCCAGCCGCCGCCTCGGTGACCTACACCGCGACCTGCGATGTCGATCTCGGGCTGGGCGGCGGGGTCGTGCTCAGCAACACCGCCAGCCTGACCGTCCCCGGCGGATTCGCGGACGGCAATGGCGCGAACGATTCGGCCACCGACACCACGACGACGACGAGCTCGCTGCTGATCAGCGCAACGAAGACCGTGACGACGCCTCCGGAGGGGTTCACCCATGGCGCGACCGTCGCCTACACGATCGTCCTCAGCAACGCCGGACCGGGCACGCAGGCAGACAATGCCGGCGACGAGTTCGTCGATATCCTGCCCGCCGGCATCGATTTCGTCTCGGCGTCGGCCACCTCGGGGGCGGCGACCTATGCGCCGGCGACCCGAACGCTGAGCTGGAACGGCCCGATCGCTGCGGGCACCAGCGTCACGATCACCTTGACCGCCACGATCAACGGCAGTGCCCGGGTCGTGTCCAACCAGGGCATCGTGAACTTCGACGGCGATGTGGATGGTGTGAACGAGTCTTCGCTGGTGACCGACAACCCGGCATCGCCGGGCAGCGCCGACGCCACCGCGTTCCAGCTGGTGGTCCGGGTGCCGGCCAATTCGACCTGGGCGCTGGTGCTGCTCGCGCTGCTGAGCTTGCTGGTGGT
>JAGRJY010000070.1 GCA_020442465.1 Lysobacterales bacterium | reverse complement strand
TTCGGTTTGGTTGAGTCGGCAAACCCAACATACCCAAAGCGCCACGATGACCGCTCTCTCCGCTCCAACTCCCTGAAACTCAAGCCCTCAGAGCAGAGCTGCTACACCACGTCCAGGGACACCAGCATCGGCCTTCGGATATGGAGAACGCAAAACATGCCCTTTCACCGACGTGACGCGGGCCGCGGCATCGCCTGGTTGACCGAAGCTGTGGAGATTCTCCTGCGCAATCCGCTTCCGTTCGTCGTCATGGGCCTGGTGGTGGCGCTGATCGTCTCGGTGCCGCTGCTGGGCGGCCTGCTGCTCAGCGTGTTCGGCCCGGCCCTCAACGGCGGGGTGATCCACGCGGCGCGGACTCAGGCTTCCGGTGGTCAGGCCGACGTGTCGCAGCTGTTTCGCGCGTTCCAGCAGCCGGGAATCCTGCCGCGCATGCTGGCCCTGTGCCTGCCCGGCATCGCGGGCGGCCTGCTCATCGCGATGCTTGCGGTCAGTTTCGTAGGCAGCGCACTGCTGGCTGCCGGCATCTCGCAAGCTGCGGATGCCGAAGCACTGAGCGAGGTCACCCTGGGCAGCGGCGGCGCGCTGTTCGCCCTGCTCGCCATCGGCGTCGCCCTGATCGCGTTCGGCATGGTCTTCTTCGCCACGCCCCGGGTCATGCTCGCTGGCGACGAACCCTTTGCTGCGATGTTGCTCAGCCTGCGCGCCACGCTGGCGAATGCACTGCCGATCCTCGTCTACATGCTGTGTCTGCTGTTTGCCGGCATGCTGGTCGCGATGGTGATCGAGCTGCTCTCGGTGCAACTCGCTCGCCTGGCGGTGATCACGCTGGCGTTTCCGCTCGCGGCGACGGTGATGTGGGTGGCCGCCCGCGACGTGTTCGCGGACGACCAGGCCGACGCCGGCCAGGATGACCGCCCCGCACCGCCGACGCTGGAGGCCTGAACATGAAAGTCAGCCAAATCGCGGGACTGGTTCTGGTCGCTGCCGGCACGCTTGGGCTGGTCTACGGCCAACTCGAGTACACCCGGGAGAAATCGCAGGTCAGTCTCGGCCCGATCGAGCTCAGCATGAAACAGAAGGAATCGCTGCAGATTCCGCCCTGGCTGAGCATCGGCGGCATCGCCCTGGGCTGCGTTTTGCTGGTGCTGCGCGGCAAGCGTTGACATGTGCCGGCGGCTTGCGCCGCCGGACCCGCTGCGCAGTCAATCGTTGCGTCAGGAACCCCGCGCTTCCAGCGCCGCCACGGCAGGCAGCACCTTGCCCTCGCAAAACTCCAGGAACGCGCCGCCCCCGGTAGAGATGTAGCTGATGCCGTCGGCCACGCCGTACTTGTCGACCGCGGCGAGGGTATCGCCGCCGCCGGCGATCGAGAACGCCTTCGAGTCGGCGATCGCCCGCGCCAGCACTTCGGTGCCGTGGCCGAACGCGTCGAACTCGAACACGCCGACGGGCCCGTTCCAGATCACGCTGCCGGCCTTGCCGATCAGCGCAGCGTAGTGCGCGGCGGTCTGCGGGCCGATGTCCAGAATCATGTCGTCGGCGCCCACCTCCATCACCGCTTTCACCGTGGCCGGCGCCTCAGCGTTGAATTCGGGCGCGACCACCACGTCCAGCGGGAGCGGAATATCGGCTCCGCGCGCGTGCGCATCGGCCATGATCTGCTTCGCGGTGGGAATCAGGTCGTGCTCGCACAGTGACTTGCCCACCGGATGACCGGCAGCGGCCAGGAAGGTATTGGCGATGCCGCCGCCGACGATCAGCTGATCGACTTTGCCGAGCAGGCTCGAGAGTAGCTCCAGCTTGGTCGAGACCTTCGATCCGGCGACGATCGCCAACAGCGGCCGTGCCGGATTCTCCAAGGCCTTGGCCAAGGCATCGAGTTCGGCCATCAGCAACGGACCGCCGCAGGCCACCTTCGCCGCGCGGATCACCCCGTGGGTGGAGGCTTGCGCGCGGTGCGCGGTGCCGAAGGCGTCCATCACGAACACATCGCACAGCGCGGCATACCGGGCTGCCAGCGCGGGATCATCCTTGCCCTCGCCGACGTTCATGCGGCAGTTCTCCAGCAGCACCAACTCGCCGGGCGCGACGTCGACACCGTCGAGCCAGTCCTTGTGCAGGCGCACCGGGCGGCCCAGCAACTCGCCCAGCCGCGTCGCGACCGGCGCGAGCGAGTCCTCGGCACTCCAGCTGCCTTCCTTGGGGCGGCCGAGGTGCGACATCACCATCACGGCCGCACCCGCCTGCAGCGCCGCGCGCAGGGTCGGCAGCGAGGCCACGATGCGCTGGTCCGAGGTCACCACACCGTCTTTCACCGGCACGTTGAGGTCCTGGCGGATCAGTACGCGCTGGCCAGCGAGGTCGAGGTCGGTCATGCGCAGTACGGCCATGGAGAGGCTCCGGTTCGGGATGGGGAAGGCCGCGTATTGTCCGCGTGCGCCGGAAACGGTTCAAATCGGCCCGCAGCGGTGCCAGGTGCCGATGCGCCCACGACAAGGCGGCAGTTGACCCCGATCAAGGCAGCGACCGGCCGACCCCGACACACTGCGCCGCATGCGCCAGATCCCTGCCATCGACATCAGCCTGCTCGAGCGCTACAACCGTCCCGGGCCGCGCTATACCTCGTATCCGACTGCCCCCCAGTTCCATGATCGCTGGACGGCCGATCAGTACCGGGATGCCTTGATCCGCAGCAACGCCGACCCGATTCCTCGCCGGGTATCGCTGTACGTGCATGTGCCGTTCTGCACCAGCCCGTGCTTCTACTGCGGCTGCAACCGGGTAATCACCCGGGATACGGCTCGGGCCGAACCCTATGTCGAGGCCTTGTGCGCCGAGATTGACCAGGTCGGAGCCTGCGTCGACGAGGATCGCGAGGTCATGCAGATCCATTTCGGTGGCGGCACGCCGAATTTCCTCCGCCCCGGACAGATCGCCCGCGTGATCGAGGCCATGGCCCGACGATTTCGCCTGGGCATGGCCGATGATCGCGATTTCTCGATCGAGATCGATCCGCGCAGCGTCGACCCTGACGACATCGCCGAGTTGGCGGACATGGGCTTCAACCGCGCCAGTCTCGGCGTACAGGACTACGACCCGGCGGTGCAGGTCGCGGTCAACCGGGTACAGAGCCGCGCGCAGACCGAAGCGGTGATCGCCGCCTGCCGGCGCGCCGGATTTCGCTCGGTGAACGTCGACCTCATCTACGGCCTGCCCAAGCAGAACCGCAAGAGCTTCCGGCACACGCTCGACCAGGTGCTGGCGGTGCGCCCTGATCGACTGGCGGTGTACAGCTATGCGCACCTGCCGGCGATGTTCCGCGGCCAGAAACAGATCGACGAAGCGGACCTGCCCAGCGCGGAAGAAAAACTCGGCCTGCTGGCCGATGCGATCGAAGTGCTTGGCGATGCCGGATACGTGCACATCGGCATGGACCACTTCGCCCTGCCCGACGACGAACTCGCGCGCGCGCAGCGGCGCGGCGGCCTGCATCGCAACTTCATGGGCTATACCACGCATGCCGACTGCGATCTGGTCGGCTTCGGCGTCAGCTCGATCAGCCACGTGGCCGACTGCTTCAGCCAGAACCCGCGCGACCTGCCGAGCTATCTCGCAGCGATGCAGGGCGGGCGCTGGCCCACCTGGCGCGGCCTGCGGCTGGACGAGGACGACCTGGTCCGCGCCGATCTGATCCAGCGCATCATGTGCCAGGGATACGTCGACATCGACGCCTTCGAACGCCGCCACGGTGTGGCGTTCAAGGACTACTTCAGCGATGCGCTCGACCGTCTGCAGCCGCTGCGGGCCGACGGACTGGTGGAGCTCGACGCCGAGTGCCTGCGCGCCAGCGAGCGCGGCAAACTGCTGCTGCGCCATGTGGCGATGTGTTTCGACCGCTATCTGGGCACCGCCGAGCCGTTGTCGCGGTTCTCCAAGGCGATCTGAGCAAGTCCACTGTCGGCAACAGACCTGCTGGCGGCGGGAGGCTCGATACTGGAATCGCACCGGCACGGCGTATGCTATGCCGATGCAGCTGCCGCGTCCCACACGCATTCTCTGGGCCGATATCTGCCGCGACGGTGGCAGCTACGAACTGGCTTTCACCGACGAAAATCAGCGCGCCTGGCATCTGCGACTGCCGGTGAAGCTGAAGGACCGAGGTCTCTGGCCATCCCGCGAGCGGCGCTTGGGCTACTTTCCGCCCGTGCTGCGCGGCCAGCATCCCGAACTCGCCGACCGCGTGCTCGACTGGGACACTGCCGAAGCGCTGGGCGCAGCGCTGGCCGAGCTGACCGGCGCGCACATCGAGATGGGCGGCGCCGAACGCGCGAACGCCATGATCGATCATCTGCGCAAGCGCGGCGCACTCTGACATGCGCGCCGAGACTGTCGATGGCGACCTGCTCGACCAGTCGGTCGAAGTCATCGTCAACGCGTGGAACCGCAACATCATTCCCTGGTGGCTGCTGCTGCCTCAGGGCGTATCGGGCGCGATCAAGCGTCGCGGCGGCCTGGCGCCGTTCCGCGAACTTGGTCGCCTGGGCGCGATTCCGCTGGGCGAGGCGGTGGTGACCGGCGCAGGACGACTTCCCTACCGCGCCATCATCCACGTCGCCGGCATCAACATGCTCTGGCGTGCATCGCCGCGATCGATCCAGGGCTCGGTGCGCGCAGCGCTACGCATCGCCACCACACGGGGATTCACTTCCATCGCGTTCCCGGTACTCGGCGCCGGCACCGGCGGTTTCGGCGAAGCTGCCGCCATCGAACTCATGCAGGCAGCGGTGCAGCCGATCGACGGCCCGCCGCAGGTGCGCATCGTGCGATTCAGACCCGGTCGACGCGGACCGCCGCAGGAGACCACACCATGACCGCGCAAATCCACGAGTTGCTCGATCTCGAAGCCGTTCCGGCCACGCTGGCCTGCGCCCCTGCACTGCCCGTGAGGCATCCGCGGCTGCAATCGCGCGAACCGGTGATCGGGTCCCCGCTGCATTCCACCGCCTGCCTGCGTGGCTATCGCGGCCGCTGGTCGATCCGCGGCGGGCGGCTCTATCTGCTCGACATCGATGGCTGCTTTGCCTTGCTGCCGGGCGAGCCGCTGTTCGCCGACTGGTTCAGTGGCGAGCTGCGCGCGGTGCAGGGCGATGAAGTGCGCTACGTGCACGGCGGCTTCGCCTCGGAGTATCGCCACGAACGCCATCTCACCGTGGAACGGGGTGTCGTGTGCGCATCGCGCGAGGTGGAGCACGCGGAGCGATAGCCGCGACGCCGGACGGCTCCGGGCGTGGCCCATCGAGCCGCCCGAACAGCGAGCGCTATTCCACGGCGGTCGCGGCCTCGGCGTCGACGGCGCTGCCCGGCAGCGGAATGCTCCACCAGCCCTCGGGTTCCGAGCGCACCAGCAGCGGGCGCATGCCGAGACGCCCGTCGGCGAAGCGCACTTCCTGCTCGAACCCGGAACGCAGGGACTGCGCGGCAGCGAAGGCGGCAGAAGGGTCGGCGGCCTGCCCGAGCGCGTCGGCCAGCACCACGAGTCGCACGCTGCCCTCCCAGTCGCGATCGCGCTTCCAGTAGTCGGTGTAGGCCGGGCTCGCGATGTCGGAGAGGATGCATCCGACCGGGTCGAACAGCTTCTCCGCGACGCCGCAGGCGTGCACACCGGCCCGGATTGCCTGGCGGATCTGCTTCGATGGCGTATCGAGCACCGCGCACAACGCGGCGAACCGTTCGGCCGACCGCGCCGACATCGCCTTCTGGTTGATGGCGATGTCGGCGAACCAGCGACGCATGCCATCGAGGCCGGCGGGCTCCCCCGGTCCCTGTGCAAGCATCTGCGGTTGCATCGCCGCGTCGAGCATCCGGTACTCGGCGCGGTACACGTCGCACGACTGCCGTTCCTCGGCACGCGGAAGTCCGAAAGCCGCCCGGCAGTCGGCGGGAAGCGCCACCCCGGCCGGCAATTCGCCGCGCATGTCCGCATACAGCGACGTCGCCCGCCGCAAGTGCGCCGCAGTCACCGACTCGAACAGCAGGCTGTCGGTGTGGCCTTTGAGCTGCCGCCAGGCCAGGGTGTCCGCGCAGTGCCGGGCTAGAGCGGCCTGGGTGTCGCCGCGACTGAACTGCAGTGCGACATCCAGCAGCATCACCGGCTGGGCCTGGGTGAGGTTCGGGAAGGGCGCCTGCAGCGAGGGCCGGTGCGGAGTGCGGTAGTGGTCGTAGTTGCCCAGCTGGCGGGCCGCCGCAAGCAGTGAGGTACTGGCCGTCCACTCGGCCTCGGCGGCGGCCGGATCTTCGCGCACGCCAGTCAGGCACGGCGCGTCGCCGGCACAGATCCGGTGCGGCCCGCCCGGGCGGGGAAATCGTCTGGGGTAGCGATCTTCGGCGACGCTGGAAAACTCGCCTTTGAACGGGCCGTCGGCCAGCGCATCCAGCGCGCGGATGTCCTCGTCCAGCACCGCGCGCACGTCCTGCTCGGGCACCTCGAAGGGCAGCAACCAGAACAGCTCCCAGGCGTTGTGCGCGCCCATCGCCCGCTCGGGCGGCGCCCGCATCAAGGCGAGCGCGGATTGCTGCGCCGGTGTGATGCGCGGCAGCCATTCCGTCCACTGGATGAAGGCCCAGCCGAACAGCAGCACCGCGACCGCCAGGAACAGGTACTTGAGCATGGCGCGCATGAGGTCGGAGGTTCACTCGTCCGCAGGTAGATGGAGACACACTCTGCACCGGTTGTCGCTGCGGCGCAGCCCTCATGACCCGGATCGACGCGCCTGCCGCGGCCGGCGTGACGGCTTATGCAGCTGCCCCCCCACCACCGTGACCGCTCGGAATTCGTCGAAAGTTGTGCTGGACGCGCTGGGAGCGCCGGGCAAAAGCCTTTTTGCTCAATGGCTTAAATCGTTTCTGCCGAAAGCGTCGACATCGACGGGAGAAAGGCCTTGACAATGACTATGTTGCACCACAGCATGAGCCCATGACATCGGCTCCGCAGCGCTTGTCCACCCAACATCGAGTTCCCGCGTCGACGCGTGGACTGTGGGCGGCTGCGCACGAGCTGGTACTCGGTCTCCTTCTTATTAGCCGGCCACGGTGCGGATCGGCGTGATGGGGCTGAACTAGAAGACCCAGACGAACCGAAACCCCGCACCGGGCAACCGATGCGGGGTTTCCTGCTTCTGGAACCACGAATTCCCGGAGCCATGAATTCGAATGCAGGACGAAAGGAAATCTCCAGCGATGCACAGCGACGCGATCAAGACCGGAGCGGACCGTGCCCCCGCCCGCGCCATGCTGCGGGCGACCGGCCTCGATGACGCGGCGATCGCCAAACCGCTGATTGCGGTCGTCCACAACTGGTCGGACGTCTCGCCCTGCAACATCAATCACCGCGAGCTCGCCGCCGAAGTCCGCGCCGGCATTGAAGCCGCGGGCGGCACGCCGATCGAGTTCAACACCATCGCGGTGACCGACGGCATCGCCATGGGCTCGCCCGGCATGCGTGCCTCGCTGGCGTCGCGCGAAGTGATCGCCGACTCGATCGAACTGGCCGTGCGCGGCCATTGCCTCGACGGACTGGTGGTCATCTGCGGCTGCGACAAGACCATCCCCGCCGCGGCGATGGCGCTGGCGCGACTCGACCTGCCCGGCCTGATGCTCTACGGCGGCTCGATCCTGCCCGGCTGCCACAAGGACAAGGCGACCACCATCCAGGACGTGTTCGAAGCGGTCGGCGCCCACGCCGCCGGCAAGATCGACGATGAGGAACTGGCAGCGATCGAGAAGACGGCCTGCCCGGGCGCGGGCGCCTGCGGCGGTCAGTTCACCGCCAACACCATGGCGCTGGCGAGCACGTTTCTCGGACTCGCACCGATGGGACTCAACGACATTCCCGCGCCCGATCCGGCGAAGAAGCCAGCCGCACGCTGGTGCGGTGGGCGCGCCGTGCAGATGGTCAAGGAAGGCATCAGCGCGCGCGGCTTCATCACTGCCGAATCGGTGCGCAACGCCGCGGTAGCCGTCACCGCCACGGCCGGATCGACGAACGCGATCCTGCACCTGCTGGCGATCGCCCGCGAAGCCGACGTGACCTTTGAAATCGACCAGTTCGACGCGATCAGCCGCGAGACCCCGGTCATCGCCGACCTCAAGCCCGGTGGCCGCTACATGGCTCCGGACATGCATCTCGCCGGCGGCTCTCGGCTGCTGGGTGCGCGCCTGCAGGCAGCCGGCAAGCTGACCGATCAACCCACGGTGAGCGGCAACGGCCTGTTCAGCGAGATTGCCCAGGCCGAGGAGCATCCGGGCCAGAAGGTGATCTATGCCTGCGACGCTCCCGTCAAGGCACGCGGCGGCTTCGGCATCTGCTACGGCAACCTGGCACCGGAAGGCTGCGTGGTGAAGCTGGCCGGCCACGATGCGCTGCGCTTCGAGGGTAGCGCCCGCGTCTACGACAGCGAAGACGCCTGCTTTGCCGCCGTCCAGCGCCGCGAGATCGTCGCCGGCGATGTGGTGGTGATCCGCGGCGAAGGCCCGGTCGGCGGCCCGGGCATGCGCGAGATGCTCGCAGTCACCGCGGCGCTGGTCGGCCAGGGTCTGGGCGGCGATATCGCGCTGATCACCGACGGCCGGTTCTCGGGCGCCACCTACGGCTTCATGGTCGGCCACATCTGCCCGGAGGCTGCGTTGGGTGGCCCGATCGGACGGCTGCGCGACGGCGACCGCATCGTCATCGACGTCGAGGCGCGCACGCTGTCGACCGACGCCGACCTTTCCGCACGCCCGAACGCATGGTCGCCGCCGAATCCGCCACCGCGTTCCGGCGCGCTGGCCAAGTTCGCCTCGGCGGTGAGCTCGGCCTCGACCGGGGCCAGCACCTCGTTTCCGCCTCCCCGCTTCTGAATTCCTCCCCGATCCCGACTCAACACGGAGTTTCGCCATGCAGTACTACGGAATCAACGACGCCAACCCCGACGCGCTGCGTGGTCGCACGATCGTCATCTACGGCTATGGCAGCCAGGGCCGCGCGCATGCGCGCAACCTGCACGACAGCGGGCTCACCGTGGTCGTGGCCGCGCGCCCCGGCAAGAGCTTCGAGCAGGCCAAGGCCGACGGTCTGGCGGTGGACACGCCCGAGCGCGCCATCCCCACGGCCGACCTGATCGCCCTGCTGACACCCGACATGCAGCAGCCCGAGCTGTACGAGAAGCACATCGCGCCGCTCGCGCGCGAAGGCGCCGCCCTGCTGTTCGCGCACGGCCTGAACGTGCACTACAAAATGATCAGCCCACGCGCCGACCTCGACGTCATCCTCGTCGCGCCGAAGGGCCCGGGTGCGCTGGTGCGCCGCCAGTACGAAGAAGGCCGTGGCGTGCCCTCGCTGATGGCGGTCTTTCAGGACGCCACCGGCAAGGCCAAGGAACTGGCCCTGGCCTACGCCCACGGCATCGGCGGCACCCGCGGCGGCGTGATGGAAACGAATTTTGCCGAAGAGACCGAGACCGACCTGTTCGGCGAGCAGGCCGTGCTCTGCGGCGGCGCCACCGAGCTGGTGGCGATGGGCTTCGAGACTCTGGTCGAGGCCGGCTACCAGCCGGAAGTGGCCTATTTCGAATGCCTGCACGAGCTGAAGCTGATCGTCGACCTGCTGTGGGAAGGCGGCTTCGCGCGCATGCACGAGTTCATCTCCGAAACCGCGCAGTACGGCGATCTGACCCGCGGCCCGCGCGTGGTTGACGCGCACACCCGCGAGCAGATGCGCGCCATCCTCAAGGAGATCCAGGACGGCACGTTTGCACGCCAATGGGTGGCCGAGCACAAGTCCGGCCGCGCCGAGTACCAGGCGCTGAAGCAGAAGGACCTCGATCACCCGATCGAAGTCGTCGGCAAGAAGCTGCGCGCGCGCATGCCCTGGCTGCAGGAAGCCGCGGCGAAGAAGCCGACCCCCGAAACCGCCCAGAGCTGAGCCACGTCAGACCCGATTTGCTGCAAGGACCCGCCATGAATGATTTCGTCAGGATTTTCGATGAACTGGGCGACACCAGCGCGTTGAAGCCCGTACGAGTCGTTCTGTTCGAGGGGATCTTTCCCCCACAACCCCCACAGCGTGCGGCGCACGCTGTTGCCCCCTTGACTCAAGGGGGCTGAGGAGCACGCCATGAACGACTTCGTCAGGATCTTTGATACCACGCTGCGGGATGGCGAACAGTCTCCGGGCTGCTCGATGACCACGCCGCAGAAGCTCGTCATGGCGCGTGCCCTTGCCGAACTCGGCGTCGACGTCATCGAGGCGGGATTCGCCGCGGCCAGCCCGGACGACTTCAACGCGGTCGCCTCGATCGCGCGTGAGGTGAAGGGCAGCCGGGTCGCGGCGCTGGCACGCTGCCAGCGGCAGGACATCGAGCGCGCGGCGGCGGCGCTGGAGCAGGCCGAGGCCGGGCGCATCCATGTGTTCATCGCCACGTCGGACATTCATCTCGCCCACAAGCTGCGGATGAGTCGGGCCGAAGCGCTGGAGGCCGCGGCAGCGGGCGTCGAACTGGCGCGCCGCTACTGCGAAGACGTGGAGTTCAGCGCCGAGGATGCTTCGCGTTCGGACCCGGCCTACTTGGCCGAGGTGATGAGCGCCGCGGTCGAAGCCGGCGCCACCACGCTCAACGTGCCGGACACCGTCGGCTACGCGATTCCGGCTGAGTACGGCGCGATGTTCGCGTACCTGTCCGCGCATGTGCGCGGCATCGAGAAGGCGATCCTGTCCTGCCACTGCCACGACGACCTGGGTCTCGCAGTCGCGAATTCGCTGGCGGCGATCCAGAACGGCGCCCGCCAGGTCGAATGCACGATCAACGGCATCGGCGAACGCGCCGGCAATGCGGCGTTGGAAGAAATCGTCATGGCGCTGCGCACGCGCGCGAACCATTTCGGCGTCGGCACCCGGATCAAGACTCAGCGGCTGTATCCGACCTCGCGTCAGCTGATCGCCGTCACCGGATCGGCCGTGGCCCGCAACAAGGCCATCATCGGTGAGAACGCTTTCGCACACGAGAGCGGCATCCACCAGCACGGCATGCTGCGCAACCGCGAAACCTACGAAATCATGGCGCCCGAAGACGTCGGCGTCTCCCGCTCACAGCTGGTGCTGGGCAAGCACTCCGGTCGCGCCGCATTGTCCGACCGCCTGCGCGAGCTCGGCTTCGAGCTCGACGAAGCCGCACTGAACCAGGCGTTTGCGCATTTCAAGGCACTGGCCGACAAGAAGAAGGAAGTCTTCGACGCCGATCTGGAGGCGATCGCGCTGGGCTCGACCGGCAACGAACAGGGTCCATGGCGGCTGCTGGGTGTGCAGATCAATGGCGCGATCGGGCGCGATGCGGTGCCTTCGGCATCAGTGCGGCTGGCGCATGAGTCCGGGCGCATCGTCCAGGAAGCCGCCGTCGGCGACGGCCCGGTGCACGCGATTTTTGCGGCCATCGAGCGCGCCACTGCGGCGGTGATCAAGCTGCGTCAGTACCAGGTGCGCTCGATCTCGACCGGCGAAGACGCGCAGGGCGAGGCGCGCATCGAGGTGGAAGCCGACGGCCGCGACTACCGCGGCCGCGCGGTGTCGACCGACATTCTCGAAGCCAGCGCGCTGGCGCTGGTCGAAGTCATCAACCGGCTGGAACGGCGTCGTGCCCTGGCCGCACAGGAAGAGGCGGTGGCATGAAACCCGACATGACGATCTGGTTCAACGGACAACTGAAACCGGCGAATGAAGTGCAGGTGCCGATCCTGGCGCACGCGCTGCACTACGGCTCTTCGGTATTCGAGGGTATTCGCTGCTATGCCACGCCCGATGGCCCGGCGGTGTTCCGCCTCGCCGACCACGTCGATCGCCTCTTCGATTCGGCGTCGATCTACCGTATGCAGCTGAAACACGGTCGCGAGGAACTCGCCTCGGCGTGCAAGGACACCGTGCGCGCGAACGGTCTTCGCTCGGCCTACCTGCGCCCCATCGCCCTGCGCGGCGTGTGCGGGCTCGGCGTCGCCGCCCCGGAGGACGGCCCGGTCGATGTCGCCATCATTGCGATGGAATGGGGCGCCTATCTCGGCGAGGAAGGTCTCAAACACGGCATCGATGTCTGCGTGTCGAGCTGGAACCGTGCCGCACAGAACACCTTCCCGGCCGCGGCCAAGGCCGGCGGCAACTACCTCAATTCGCAATTGATCGCCATGGAAGCGCGCCGCAACGGCTACGCCGAAGGCATCGCCCTGGCCCCCGATGGCACGCTGAGCGAGGGCAGCGGCGAAAACCTGTTCGTGATCCGCAAGGGCGTGCTCTACACGCCGCCGGCGGCAGCTTCGATCCTGGTCGGCATCACCCGCGACACCGTGTTCGAGCTCGCCCGCGATCTCGGTCTCAAGGTCGTCGAGCAGACCCTGCCCCGCGACATGCTGTATCTCGCCGACGAGATTTTTCTCACCGGCACGGCCGCCGAGATCACGCCGGTGCGCTCGGTCGATCGCCAGCCGATCGGCAACGGCCGGCGCGGCCCCATCACCGCCTCGCTGCAGGAGCGCTTCTTCGGCCTGTTCGACGGCCGCACCCAGGATCGCTGGGGCTGGCTGGACATGGTGGAGAACGTCGCCGCGCCGGTGGCGGAGGTGGCGTGATGGTCTCCGGCGACTCCAGCAGCGGGCTTGTCCGCGAAGCACGCAAGGGAAGACCACGGATGAGCCCGCAAGGCTCCTTTCGGGCGAACGTCTTTCCGTTCGACTCGAACCCCAATCCGAACTTGCTGCCCTTTCGCGCCTTGAGCGTCCTGGGCGGACCCAGTGCTCTTGCTGTGACCTGCCCGGCAGGCAACGCATGAGCCAGCCCCGCACCATCGTCGACAAGATCTGGGATGCGCATTGCGTGCGACCGGAGTCATCCGAAGCGCCAGCCGTGCTGTACGTCGACCTGCATCTCGTGCACGAGGTCACCTCGCCGCAGGCCTTTGCCGAGCTGCGCGCGCGCGGATTGAACGTACGCCGGCCGGATCGCACGCTGGTCACGCTCGACCACAGCACGCCGACGCTGCCGCCGCGCGCCGACGGCAGCCTGCCATTCGCCAATGCGGCGACGGCTGAACAGGTCGCTGCGCTGGAGCGCCACTGCGCCGAGTTCGGGCTGACCCTGCACGGATTCGGATCGGGCACGCGTGGCGTCGTCCACGTCATGGGCCCCGAACTGGGCGCCACCCAGCCCGGCATGACCATCGTCTGCGGCGACTCGCATACCGCCACCCACGGTGCATTCGGCGCGCTGGCCTTCGGCATCGGCACCACCGAGGTCGGCCACGTGCTGGCCACGCAATGCCTGCTGCAGCGTCGGCCGAAGACCATGGCGGTCACGGTCGAGGGCCGCCTGAACGCCGGCGTCAGCGCCAAAGACCTGATCCTGCACATCATCGGCGTGCTCGGCGTCGACGGCGGCACCGGCCACGTCATCGAGTACCGCGGCGAAGCGATCCGGGCGCTGACGATGGAGCAGCGCATGACCCTGTGCAACATGTCGATCGAAGCCGGCGCACGCGCGGGCCTGGTGGCTCCGGACGCGACCACGCTGGCGTGGTTGCGCGGGCGCCCGCACGTGCCCCAGGGCGCATCGTTCGAGCAGGCCGCGACACACTGGCTGTCGTTCGCCAGCGATCAGGATGCCGCGTTCGATCGCGAGGTGGTGATCGATGCGCGGTCGGTCACGCCGACGATCAGCTGGGGCACCAACCCGGGGCAGGTGGTCGCCGTCGACGGCGCGCTGCCGGATGCCGGTGACGCGGCCACGCGCAAGGCGCTCGACTACATGAAATTCAGTGCCGGCGCGTCGATGCTCGGCGAGAAGGTCGACGTGGTGTTCATCGGCAGCTGCACCAACGGACGGCTGTCGGACCTGCGCGACGCCGCCGAGGTGCTGCGCGGCCGCCAGATCGCCAGTCATGTGCGCATGCTGGTGGTTCCCGGTTCCGACCAGGTGAAGCAGCAGGCCGAAGCCGAAGGACTCGACCGCGTGTTCTCCGACGCCGGCGCCGAATGGCGTCAACCCGGCTGTTCGATGTGCATCGCCATGAACGGCGACCAGGTCGGCCCCGGTCAGCTTTGCGTCTCGACCAGCAATCGCAACTTCGAGGGCCGGCAAGGCCCAGGGGCGCGCACCGTGCTGGCCAGCCCGGCAACCGCCGCCGCCAGCGCGCTGGCGGGGCGCATCGCCGATCCGCGCGCCGTGGCGCCACGCTCGGAGCGCGCCGCATGAGCGCGCCACAGGCTTCGACGATCGATCCCATTCTGCAGGTTCGCAGCCGGGTCGCGCTGCTGGCGCAGGAGAACATCGACACCGACCAGATCATTCCCGCGCGCTTCCTCACCACGACCGAGCGGGCTGGTCTGGGTCGCCACTGCTTTGCCGACTGGCGCTACGACGCGCAGGGTCACGAGCGCGAAGACTTCGCGCTGAACGGCGCTGAGGCTCGCGGCGCCGGCATCCTCCTCGCCGGGCGCAATTTCGGCTGCGGCAGCTCGCGTGAGCACGCCCCGTGGGCGCTGCTCGACTACGGCATTCGCGTCGTCATCTCGACCCAGATCGCCGACATCTTCCGCAACAACGCGCTGAAGAATGGGCTGCTGCCCATCGTCGTCGATGAGCAGGCCTGGCAGCAGATCAGCGAGCAGGTGGGCAACGAGATCAGCGTCGATCTCGAAGCGCAGCACATCGTGCTCGGCAGCGACGCGGTGATCCCGTTCGCGGTCGAGGCGTTCGCCCGCCAATGCCTGATGCGCGGCGTCGACCAGCTCGGCTACCTGCTGCAGCTGGACGCGCAGATTTCCCGGTTCGAGAACAAGAGCGAGGCTGCATGAAAGCCACGATTGCCCTGCTTCCCGGTGACGGCATCGGGCCGGAAGTCTGCGCCGAAGCGCGCAAGCTGCTGGTCGCGGTGGCCACGCGGTTCGGTCACCAGTTCGAGATCAGCGAAGGACTCATCGGTGGATGCGCCATCGATGCCTGCGGCGATCCGCTGCCGGCCGAGACGCTGGCGCGCTGCCGCGAAGCCGACGGCGTCCTGCTTGGCGCCGTGGGCGGTCCACGATGGTCGGATCCCAACGCCAAGGTTCGCCCGGAACAGGGCCTGCTGCGCCTGCGTGCGGCGCTCGGGGTGTACGCCAACCTGCGACCGGTGGTGCCCCATCCGGAAGTCGCCCGGCAGTCGCCGATCAAGAGCAAACTCTTGCGCAACGTGGACGTGCTGTTCGTGCGGGAGCTCACCGGGGGCAGCTATTTCGGTGCCAAGCGCCGCGAAGGCGATGCCGCGATCGACGAATGCCGCTACACCGTCGGCGAAATCGAGCGCGTGACCCGCCAGGCTGCCCGCCTGGCGCGGCAGCGACGCGGCAAGCTGACCCATGTCGACAAGGCCAACGTGCTGGAAACCTCGCGACTCTGGCGCGCGACGGTATCGCGCATCCTGCGCGACGAGTTTCCCGAAGTGACGCTGGAACACGTGCTGGTCGACGCCATGGCGATGTACCTGCTGACCCGGCCGGCGAGCTTCGACGTGATCCTCACCGAGAACCTGTTCGGCGACATCCTCACCGACGAATCGGCGGTGCTGGCAGGATCGATGGGCCTGCTGCCGTCGGCCTCACTGGGTGAAGACGGCCGCGGTCTGTACGAGCCGATCCACGGCTCGGCGCCCGACATTGCCGGACGCGGCATTGCAAATCCCTACGCCACCCTGCTCTCGGTGGCCATGCTGCTGCGCCATTCGCTCAAGCTCGAGGCTGAAGCGCGGGCGATCGAGCGTGCAGTGCGACAGGCGCTGGACGATGGTGTGTGGACCGCCGACCTGCGTCGTCGTGGCGCCGTGTGCACCCGCGACGCGGGCGATGCGGTGCTGGCACGACTGACCGCCACCGCGGAGGCGGCCGCGGCGTGAACACACCGGCGCGTGCCCTGCCCGCCGACGCGCCCGCCGCCGACCGCGGGGACGGCGACTGGCTGCGCGCGATCCTGACCGCGCCGGTGTACGACGTCGCCCGACGCACGCCGCTGGACGCGGCGCCGCGGCTGTCCGCGCGCACCGGCAACTCGGTGTGGCTCAAGCGCGAAGACCTGCAGCCGGTGTTCTCGTTCAAGCTGCGCGGCGCGTACACCCGGCTGAGCCGGCTCTCGGAGGCGGAGCGGGCGCGCGGCGTACTGGCGATATCGGCCGGCAATCACGCCCAGGGCGTGGCGCTCGGCGCGCGCGAACTCGGCATCGACGCCGTCATCGTGATGCCGGCGACCACGCCTTCGATCAAGACCTCGGCGGTGCAGGCCCTCGGTGCGCGTATCGTGCTGCATGGCGATTCCTACGACGAAGCCGCGGCGCACGGCATGGCCCTGGCCGAACGCGAGGGCCGCACCCTGATCCATCCGTACGACGATGCCGACGTCATCGCCGGACAAGGCACCGTGGCGATGGAACTGCTGGCTCAGCATCGCGGACGCATCGATGCGGTGTTCGTGCCAGTGGGCGGCGGAGGCCTGTGCGCAGGCATGGCGGCGTATCTCAAGGCACTCGACCCGTCGATCAGGGTCATCGCCATCGAGCCTGTCGACGCTGCCTGTCTCGACGCGGCGCTGAAGCATGGTGGCCCTTGCCGTCTCGACGAAATCGGCCTGTTCGTCGACGGCTGCGCGGTACGGCAGATCGGCGACCTCCCCTACGCGGTGCTCAGGGACCGT
Source organism: Lysobacterales bacterium (assembly GCA_020442465.1). GTDB lineage: Bacteria > Pseudomonadota > Gammaproteobacteria > Xanthomonadales > Xanthomonadaceae > Pseudomarimonas. Next base: position 66,927 of record JAGRJY010000070.1, on the reverse strand, counting down.
GTCGACGCGGTGGTGACGGTCGACGCCGACCAGGTCTGCGCGGCGATCCGCGACGTATTCGAGGAAACCCGCAGCATTGTCGAGCCGGCTGGCGCCCTGGCAGTGGCCGGCATGAAGCGCTGGGTCACCGAGCAGGCCTGCCGCGATCAGGAACTGGTCGCCGTGCTGTCCGGCGCGAACATGAACTTCGATCGCCTGGCCCATGTGGCGGAGCGCGCAGACGTTGGCGAAGCGCACGAAGCACTGTTCGGGGTAACCATTCCCGAGCAGCCCGGCAGTTTCCTGTCGTTCTGCCGCACGCTCGGCCGTCGTGCGATCAGCGAATTCAACTACCGCTACCACGCCGGCGAGACCGCGCAGGTCTATGTCGGCGTTCAGCTCAAGGGCGGCAGCGCCGAGCGGGTGGCGATCCGCCAGGCCTTGATCGACGCCGGCTACGCCACGGCCGACTACACCGAGAACGAAGTCGCCCGCCTGCACGTACGGCATCTGGTCGGTGGCCCCGCGCGCGGGCTGCTGCACGAGCGACTGCTGCGTTTCGAATTCCCCGAACGCCCGGGCGCTCTGCTGCAGTTCCTCGAGACGCTGGGCGACCGCTGGAACATCACCCTGTTTCACTACCGCAGCCACGGTGCCGCGTTCGGCCGCGTGCTGGCCGGTTTCAGCGTCGATCCGGAGCAGGCGACGGCGTTCGCCGGCGACCTCGAACGGTTGGGCTTCTGGTTCCACGACGAGAGCGCCAACCCGGCGCTGGCTCAGTTCGTCGGCACGTCAGCGCCGCGCTGAGCCCCCGGATTCGACGACCCGACCGATCAATCCCTTGCCAGGGCTGGCCCACCACGGCAGACACCTGCCGTTCGTCGGCTGCGTGCCGAAGCCCTCTTGCCAAGACCTCATCTCCAGTCATAGTTTGTTCATGTTGGTGAGTCTCAGCTGAACACACCACCGGAGAAGGCGACCGCCGCACCAGGCCGCCAACCGGCCGAGGCCGGAACGCAGTCGTACCCAAGCGAGGATTCAGGCATGCGCTTCAACAAGGTCAGCGGCGTCATCGCCGCGGTGGGAATGTGGTGCTCCAGCTTCGCGGTTTCGGCCGCGCCCGGACTTGATGTCAGCCTCGGCGCGGTCTCCGGCAAGCGCGCCGGCGACGGCGTGATTCACTACAGCCTGACCAACCGCAGCGATGTCGACGTGCTGGTCCTGTCTTGGGAGACGCCGCTGCGTGGCGTCGAAGACGATCTGTTCGAGGTCAGCCTGGACGGGCAGCCCGTCCGCTACGTGGGCCGCGAATACAAGCGGGGCATGCCGCAGCCGGAGGACTACATCGAACTCAAGGCCGGACAGACCCTGAGCGCGGACGTCGACCTCTCCGCCCACTACGAGATGCGCAGCGCCGCCAACTATGCGGTGCAGTTCGTCGGCCACTTCCACGACCGTTTCGCGGTGAAGCCGGCCAAGGCGGGCGTCGACGAAAAGCTGCTGCCGATCGCCGATGCCGATCTGCGCTCGCCGATTCTCAGCCTGTGGGTCAACGGCATCGACCTGCCCTCGCCTGGCGAATCATCCGGCGTATTCAACATCGAGAAGGCGGGTTCGGTGAGCTTCGTCGGCTGCTCCAACACCCAGGCGAACGGTGCGTCGAGTGGCCACGCGGCGGCCCAGTCCATGGCCGACGACGCCCGCGCCTACCTCGCCGCCGGGCTCAAGGGCACGCGCTATACGACGTGGTTCGGCAAGTACAGTTCGTCGATCTATGCCACGCTGACCGCGAACTTCGCCAAGATCGACGACGCGCTGGACAACAAGCCGATCGAGTTCTACTGCGACTGCACCAGCTCGGCGTATGCGTACGTGTATCCGACCCAGCCGTACAAGATCCATCTGTGCAATGCCTTCTGGTCGGCCGGCACGTCGGGCACCGACTCCAAGGGCGGCACGATCATCCACGAGACCAGCCACTTCGACATCGTCGCCAACACCGACGACGTGGCGTACGGCCAAACCGCGTGCAAGCGCCTGGCCAAGAAGCCAAGCCGCGCAATCAAGAACGCGGACAGCCACGAGTACTTTGCCGAGAACACGCCCCGCCTGAACTGAGTCAGCAGCTGCCGACCAGGAAAAGGGCCGCCCAGTGCGGCCCTTTTCACGTCAGCCACCTCACTGTGTCTCGCGCAGCGCCAGCGTCACCAGCTTCGCGGTGAGTTTCTCGCGCCAGCCACGCGGCTGCTGCAATCCCATGCGCGCCATGGCTTCGTCATCATCGCTGTGCCCCTGCAACAGGGCACGACCGATCAGCGCCGGTTTGCCTTGCGCTGCCGCATTCTTCAGCCAGCCCAGCGCACGCACCAATCGCTGTTCGCAGGCGGTGAAATCGGAACCGAGCGGGTAGTCGGGCAACAATCCACTGGCCCGGAACGGCGCCAGGATCTCGCGTATGCGCTCCGGCAGGTTGCGCGCGGCATGGGCGGGCATGCCTTCGGCCAGCTTGCCCGCGCGCACCATGCCGGCACGCAGTGCGCCTTCGAACCGCGCATCGCAGATCGACAGCATCGACTGGATGCATTCGGCGTCGCTGCGGTCGCGCAGGTCGGCAATGCCGTATTCGGTGATGGCGACATCGCGCAGATGCCGGGGAATGGTGATGTGCGGGTAGCTCGCCACGACGTTCGACGTGGCGCCGTGTGGCGTGTCGCGCACGGCGCGGAACATCAGGATCGAACGACTCTCCTCCAGCGCGTGCGCCATCGCCACGAAGTTGTACTGGCCGCCCACACCGGAGACGACGCGGCCGTCGGCGAGCCCGTCGGAGACCGCCGCCCCGAGCACCGTGGTCATCATGCAGGTGTTGAAGAATCTGGCCTCGCTGCGCTGGAAACGTTCCAACGACTCTTGCCCGCCGTACAGCTCGTTGATGTGCGAGATGCGGGTCATGCCGATGCGGCCGAGCTGCTTGGGCGTGCGACTGCGCAGCCAGTCGTACAGCGCATGCGACCCCAGGAAGAACCCGCCGTGCAGGATCTGCCCCTCGCGTTCCAGCAAGGCGACGTCTTCCTCGCTGGCCGTTCCGTCATGGACGCGACCCATCACCGCAAGATCGTCGACCACCGGACGCTTGATCACCCCGACATCGATGAGGTGGGTGAACCCGTCCATGACCATTTCCGACGCGCCGAACAGACCGCGCTGGAACTCGCCAAGACCGCCCCAATCGCAGACCAGCGGCGAGGTTTCCACCTCGGGCCACAGCGCACGGACGATCTCGCGATAGTCCTCGTTGCGCGTCTGCCGCAGCACCAGCGCATGGGTCAGCGCGTCGCTGAGTGCGCCGATGCCGATCTGCAGGCTGCCCCCGTCGCGCACCAATGTGCTGCCGAGAAAGCCGATGGCGTACTCGGCGTCGCTGACCGGTTGTCGCGGCAGGCCGAAGAGACGGTGAGAACGCGCTGCAGGCTCGACCACGACGTCGAACAGCCCCTCGGGCACCTCGGCCGGACCGGGCATGAACGGCAAGTCCGGATGCACTTCACCGAGCAGCACGGGCGTCTGTCGACCCGATGCCTTGATGGCCGCCAGCAGGTCGAGGGTGACGTCGGGGTTGCAGGAGAACGACAGCCTGCCCGAGGCCGGATCCCGGGCCAGCAGCTGCACCACGACATTGACCCCGCGATCGGCCACGGCGCGGGCAACGTGGGTGTAGTTCAGGCTGATGTAGTCCTGCTGCGCAGCGGCACAATCGAGCAGCGCACCGCTCTGCAGGTAGAACTCGTGGACCCGGATGTTCGCCGGCAGGGTGCCGGATTTCTGCGCGGCGACGTACTCCAGCACCGGATAGTCTTCGCCGAATTGTCGGGCCAGGAAGGGCTCGAGGAATCGCCGCTCCAGGTCACTGGTCGGGTGCGGCGGCGTCAGCGACAGCGCCGTGAAGATGCGCATCGGGCGCTGGCCGTCGGCGGCGACGGCGCGGTAGATGGCGTTGATCAGCCCGTTCGGCTTGCCCAGCCCGAGCGGTGCGGCCATCACGATCGGCCCATCCACCGACAACGCTGCGACCACCGCCGCAGCGTACCGGCCTCCCCCTCTTGCGGTGCTGCTCATGTGCCCTCCACGGCTCGCTTCGACCCCCGCGTCTCGCACCGTCCGGCTGCCACCCGCACGTGCTCGCAGCGGCGGAACAGCCCGAAAGCATCATTGCACAGCTCAGGCAAACTGCAACGGCGGAGACCGCCGCGCGTGGTGCCGGCGCGGCGACTGCGGTACCGGTGGCAGCGCATGTGGACGGCAAGACTCGACGATGTCGGCTTCCTGCAAAGCCCGCTCTCGCCGGGGCCAGCTCTGCTCAGCACTCGTCGTCGTCGGCGCTAGCCGTCGTCCGCACAGTAGACGTCGCGAAGCACCCGCAACAGGGCCAGCACCGTCGGATCGGCGATCGAGTAGTAAATCGTCTGCGATTCGCGCCGCGTGGTCACCAGGTTTTGCTGGCGCAGCACCGCCAGATGCTGGGACAGAGCCGATTGGCTGAGCTCGACGCCGGTGTTCAGCGTGCCCACCGAACACTCGCCGTCGGCCAGTGCACACAAGACCTGCAGGCGCTTTTCGTTCGCCAGCGCCTTCAGCAGCCTGGCCGCCTCGGCGGCGTGCGCGTGCATGGCGTCGCCTGCCGCGGGCGCTGCGGATCGGCGTCGGCTGGTCGGCATGGGGGCCGGACTCCGTGGGCGAAGGACAAGCACCACACTATGTTGCAGAAGGCGTCCGTTCAAGTCGCGCGCATCGACAGGGTTCAGCTGGGCGCGCGGAATCCGGAACCATCGTGTCCGAGCCGGGGCCGGCGCGGTTTCACCCGGTCGGCCGCATGGGTCAGAATCGTCCAGCGACGACATCCGGCGACCTGTCCCTCGGGCGTGGACGAAGCCGGGTGCATCCATTCCTGACCGCTTGCCAGGCCCGATGGGGCCGCCCCTCTGCCACGGAGCACGCATGAGCACCGAACAACCCCTTCGCGTCACCCTCGAACAGCAGGAAGACTTTGCGTTCACCTTGCGCTTCGAGGACACCGGGCTCGAGGATTGGCTCACCGATGAGCCGCCGCCGCTCGGCAGTGGACGCGGGCCGAACCCCAGTCGCCTGCTGCTCGCCTCGGTGGCGAACTGCCTGGTGGCAAGCCTGTTGTTCGCGCTGCGCAAGTTCAAGAATGAGCCGGGCAAGCTGCGCGCGGAGATCAGCGCCAAACTGGAACGCAACGCGGCCGGCCGCTGGCGCCTGCCGCGGGCAAGTGTTGTGCTGACGCTGGGCGACGACGCGGCGAACCTGCATCAGGTCGAACGCGTGCTCGCGCAGTTCGAGGAATTCTGCGTCGTGACCCAGAGCGTACGCGACGGCATCGCCGTGGACGTGGTGGTGCATGACGGCACCGGTGCGGTGATCCACCAGCACACGGCCTGAGCATCGCGGCGGCGCTCGCATCGGCGCGCGGCCTCATCGCCGCGCGTCGGGCACCGACGGCTGCCAGCGCGACTCAGACCGCGACGAATTGCTCCAGCCCGGGATACTGCGGATCGCCCGTGCGCAGACGGAACTCACCGGACTGGGTGACGAATTCGTAGTCGTTCTTCCACTCGTGGTAGTGCTGCATCACCGCCCGGATCGACCGTGCCACGTAGACAGCCTCGTCATCGGTCATGGTCGGATGCAGCGAAACCCGCACCCAGCCCGGCTTGTTGCTGAGATCGCCGGCATCGATCTCGCAAGTGATCTGCTGCGAAGTCTGTGGATCGACGCCGAGCAGGATGTGCCCGTAGGTGCCAGCACAGGAGCAACCGCCGCGCACCTGCACGCCGAAACGGTCGTTGAGCAGGCGCACGATCAGGTTGTGGTGTTTCTCCAGCGCGTAGAAGGAAAAAATGCACAGGCGATCGAGCTGCTCGGGTTCGAGCAGATGAATCGATTGATCCTTGTTCAGCTCGGCGAGAAACACCTCGCGCAATTCCACTTCGCGGCGATGGATCGCTTCCACGCCCATGGCCTCCTTGACCTCGATCGCCAGTGCGGCGCGAATGGTCTGCAGGAAACCTGGCGTGCCGCCGTCCTCGCGCGCCTCGATGTCTTCGACGAAGCGATGGCCGCCCCAGGGATTGGTCCAGGCCACCGTGCCGCCGCCCGGCTGATCGGGCACCTTGAGGTGGTACAGCGAGGAATCGAACAGCAGCACGCCGCTTGATCCCGGCCCGCCGAGGAACTTGTGCGGCGAGAAGTAGATCGCATCAAGCTTCTGCGCCGGATCATCCGGATGCATGTCGATGTCGACATAGGGCGCGGAGGCGGCGAAGTCGACGAAGCACAGACCGCCGTGCCGATGCATGATGGCGGCCATGCGGTGGTAGGGCGTGATGATGCCGGTGACGTTGGAGCAGGCAGAAAACGCGCCGATCTTCAGCTTTCGATGGGCGTGGCGCTGCAGGATCGCGTCGAGGTCCTCGAGGTCGGGCTGGCCGTCGGGGGCGCGGCGAATGATCTCGACCTTGACCGCGCACTCTTCCCAGGTGGTCTGGTTGCTGTGGTGCTCCATGTGCGTGATCACCACCAGCGGACGGTCCTCGTCGCGCACCGGCATCCGACTGCAGACGTGCTCGGGCAGACGCAGGCCGAGGATGCGCTGGAACTTGTTGACCACCGTGGTCATGCCCGAACCCTGGGCGATCAGCACATCGCCCGGGCCCGCGCGCACGTGCTTCTTGATGATCCGCTGGGCCTGGTGGTAGGCGTGGGTCATGGTGCAGCCGGTCAGGGTGGACTCGGTATGCGTGTTGGCCACATAGGGGCCGAGGCGTTCGGAAACGAAATGCTCGATCGGGCGATACAGACGTCCACTGGCCGTCCAGTCGGCATACACCACCGGGCGATCCGCACCACCGAGCGTGTGGGTGAGTTGTTCGCCGATCACGCCTTCGCGAAAGCGCGCGAAGTGCTGTTGAAGATCCATCCGATGGCTCTGCGGAACTGACATGGCCGACATTATCGTCCTTGCGGGCGCTGGCATCGAGCCAGTCACGGCGAGGCCTCGTCTCGCGACTTGCCAAGCGCACGATGCAGCGCCTCGGCGGTGCGCGCCGCGGCGAGCTGCATGCGCGCCTCCGCCAGCGGCAGCACCTGTTCAAGATAGGCAACATCCACCGTGCGCCGCGCGGGATAGAACCCCGGGCTGTCGACCGCGCGACACGACTCGACCACCCAGTCCTCCGGTCGCATCGACCCGACGGCAGGTGCCGGCGTGGCCGACAGGAGCGCTGCGTAGGCGGCGCGATCCAGACCGCGGTGGGCGATCAGTTCGTAGTCCCAGAGCGAGTGCAGGTTGGTGCCTTCGTCTTTCCAGCGCAGCTGGGTGAGGTTGCCCCCCTTGTCGTCGGACCACCCGGCGTGCAGCGGCTGGTGCGCGTCGGCGATGTAGTGCACGACGAAACTCAGCGCCTCGACGCGCTTCTGCGCGCCGAGGCTGTCGTCGCCCAGCGCGCCGAGGAAATGTTCGATGCCACCGACGACGCATGCACCATCCGGGCAGGCGCGTGCACCGTCGTAGGTGCAATCACCGCGGGGAAAATTCACGTAGTGCAACCGCGAGGTCCAGCGCCATTCCGGCTGTTCTCGCACCTCGTCGGGCCACACCGCCACGTCGGCGAGGGACGTCTTGCCTGCCGCGGCGAGCAACGCGTGCACGGCCTGACGGGTTTCGGCATCCAGTTCGGATTCCGCGAGCTCGGCGATGATGCGGTGACCGAGGTAGCCCCAGGCGTGCGCAGCGCCGGACCACGCACACAACACCAAGGCCAGGCATGCCATCCTCATCATGGGTGTATCCCCTGTTCGTGCATCCAGCTCTCGGCATCGAAAGCGTTGAGGAACGCCTCCAGTGTGCGCGCATCGAGCGGGCGTGAGAGCAGGAAGCCCTGCACCAGGCTACAGCCGGCGTTGCGCACCAGGGCCAGGGCTTCCCGAGTTTCCACTCCGCAGACCTGCACCTCGCTGCCCAGGCTTCGGGCGAGGCGGATCAACGCATGCAGGACGTCTTCGCTGCGTCCGCCCTCGGAGGCGCGCAGCAGTCGGTGGTCGAGCTTGATGGCCTGCATCGGCAGCTGGCGCAGGTGCTGGATGTCGTGACTGCCGACGCCGAATTCGTCCAACACGATGCGGCTGCCGAAACGGCGCAGCTCGTCCAGCCGCTCACCGACTTCGGATTGCCAGGCGCGCAAGGCCGATTCGCGCACTTCGAAGGTCATCTGTTCGGCCAACAGGCCGTGACTTTCCAGTAACGATTGCAGGCGCGAGCGCAGCATCGGCTGCAGCAGCTGCGAGGCGGTGAGGTTGAACGCCACGCACAGCCCCTCGTGCCCGCGCATGCGCAGCGCCGCCCAGTGTCGGCAGGTCTGCTCGATCGCCCAGTCGCTGACCCCGAGCATCATGCCGCTTTGCTCCAGCAGGGGAATGAACTCGGCCGGCGCCACGTTGCCCAGCTCCGGATGCTCCCAGCGCAGCAGGGCCTCGATGGTGGTGATGCGTCGCCGGTCCATGTCCAGCATCGGCAGGTAGCTGAGCGTCAGCGCACCACTTTGTGCCGCGGTACGCAGGTCGCCGAGCAGCTGCTGGCGACGCCGCGTGGCGGCCTCCAGCTGCGCATCGAACGCACGCCAGCGCGGCCCGGCGGCGCGCCGGGCAGCTTCCAGCGCTTCGGTGGCGCGGCGCATCAGCCCTTCAGCATCGAGCGCATGTTCGGGGCAGAGCGCCAGCCCGATCACCGGTTCTGCGCGCAGCACCGACTGCTGATGCTCGACGTGCGCGCCCAGCGACTTGATCAACTGGTCGGCCAGCCGGGTCAGCACACCGAGCCGCGCGACATCGATGTAGGCGATGGCGATTTCACTGCCGGACAGGCGCCCGGCAAACAGGCGCGAGGTCGCTCGGGCGGAGACTTCCGCTTCCGCTCCGATTGCCAGACTGATGCGCTGGGCGATGCGCCGGATCAGCTGGTCGCCGGCGGTCGAGCCGTAGGTTTCGTTGACGGTACGCAGGCCATCGATGCCCACGACCAGCACGCCGCGCTTGATCGAGGCTTCGTCGCCGTGCACGAACGCATCGTCAAGCTGCTGCAGGAAGCCGATGCGACTGAGCAGCCCGGTGAGCGCATCCTGGCCTGCCTGCTCCTGCAGCAGGTGCGAGGCCTGGGCGTGCAGCCCCAGCACGATCCGCAGCAGGCCGATCAGCATGGTCGCGAGCGCCAGGCAGGCGGCCTGGGCCAGCCACATGGCGCGCCAGCGTGCTGCGCCGATGTCGTGCAGATAGCCGACAGGGGCGAGCCAGTGCAGTTGCCAGGTGCCATCGGAGCGCACGTCGACGCGTTCGCGCAGCGCCACGTCGAGCTCGATGCGACCGTCCAGCCACGCATCCACCAGTGGCATGCGCCGGTCGAAGATGCGCACACCCAAGGCCCGGTTCTCCAGCACGAATGCCCACGGGCGTGTTTGCAGCGCCACGCCCTGGCTGCGCAGGCTCGCCCAGTCGTCGTCGGTGCGCGGCAGCATCGGCCAATCGAGCAGCCTCGCCTCGATCGTGTCGGCATCGACCACGGCCGAAAGCGCTGCGATCAGCCGCCCGTTCTGTGAGTCATGCACCGGAACCGTGTACAGCAGGCCCAGCGTCTCGCCCGCGCCGGGCACCCCCGCTGCACGCTCGTGCACTTTCAGCTCCGGCGAAAGCAGCGCCGAACTTGCCCGCGGCGCTTCCGACGGCGCGGGCCGTTCCGCCTCGCGGTCGAGAACGGCGAGCTGCTGGGCGAGATAGAACGCCGCCTCGCCGCCGACCACCGCCGCGCCGCCGGTCATGTGCGAGCGGTCGGGCGGCACGCGACCGACGGCACGCGTATCGCCGGCAGGCCAGACATCGATCTGCTGCAGTCCCTTGCTGTAATCGTGCGTGGCTCCGGCAAGCACGAGCGCCGTTACCGGCTGTTCGAACGCCAGCAGATCCAGCGCGCTGCGGATGGCATCGCGGGTGTCTTCGGGCACGGCGAACGTCGCATCGTCCGCCTGCTCACCCGGCTCGGGCGCCGCACGCCGGAGGGAAGGCATCAGCGAGAGCATGCGCAGCGCCTGATAGACCGCGCCGAAGCTCTGTTCCAGCTCGCGCGCCTTGGCCCGAAGCTGGGCGGCACGCTCACGCTCGGCCGACCCCTGCAGGGCATCGACGTCGGTGCGGGCATCGCGCCACAACGCCAGCGCCGCCACCAGCCAGGCCAGGGCCACGGTCACGAAGGGCGCGGCGCGGACGGCGGCGCGATACCTCGGCGGCGTCAGCGCGGCGCGGCTCATGCCCGGAGGGCCTGACTCAGCCGCGGGTTCCGAGCACGGTGCGTGCGGCTTCGACGACCCGATCCGTGGTGACACCCAGATAGGCGTACACCTCGGGAGCCGGCGCGGATGCGCCGAAACGGTCGACACCCACGACCTCGCCGTCCAATCCGACGTACTTGCGCCAGAAGTCGCTCACGCCCGCTTCGATCGCGACCCGGGCCCGACAGTCCGGCGGCAACACCGCGTTCCGCCAGCTCGCCGGCTGCGCGTCGAACAGCTGCGTGCACGGCATCGAGACGACGCGTACGGCGACGCCATCCGCGCTGAGACGATCGGCGGCGTCCACGGCCAAGCCCACCTCGGAACCGGTCGCGATCAGAATGACCGCGGGCGCACCGCATTCGGCATCGCGCAGCACATATCCGCCTTGCTCGATGGCGCGAATCTGCTCGGCGGTGCGCACCTGGTGGGCCAGGTTCTGCCGGCTGAACACCAGGCAGCTCGGGCCGGCGCGATGCTCGATCGCCGACTTCCAGGCCACGGCCGACTCGACCGCGTCGCAGGGACGCCACACGCGGTTGTTCGGGATGTAGCGCAGCGAGGCCAGATGCTCGACCGGCTGGTGCGTGGGGCCATCCTCGCCGAGGCCGATGGAATCGTGGGTGTAGACGTGCACGACCGGCGCCGGGATCAGTGCACTCATGCGCACCGCGTTGCGCGCGTAGTCGCTGAACACCAGGAAGGTCGCGTCATAGGGCACGAAACCGCCATGCAGGGCGATGCCGTTGGCAATCGCGCTCATGCCGAACTCGCGCACGCCGAAGTAGATGTAGTTGCCGTGCTCGCTCCCGGCATTCACATCGCGCGAGCCTTTCCACAGGGTCAGGTTGGAGTGCGCGAGGTCGGCCGAACCGCCGATCAGTTCGGGCAGCATCGGCCCGAAGGCTTCCAGGGTCAGCTGCGAGGCCTTGCGCGAAGCGATCACCGGCGCCTTGGCGGCGACTTCTTCGATGTAGGCCTGCGCCCGCTCGGCGAACTCGGCGGGCAAATCGCCACGAAGGCGACGCAGGTACTCGGCGGCCAATTCGGGATGCGCCTTGGCGTACCGATCGAACAGCGACTGCCACGCCGCTTCGGCGGCGCCGAGATCCTTGCTGCGCCAACCGGCGTAGATCGACTCGGGAATCTCGAACGGGGCGTGCGCCCAGCCCAGCGCCTGGCGGGTGCCGGCGACTTCTTCGGCGCCCAGCGGCGCACCGTGGGTGGACTCCTTGCCGGCCTTGGTCGGCGCGCCGAATCCGATCGTGGTGCGGCAGCAGATCAGCGTCGGCCGATCGGTCTCGGCCTTGGCGGTCTGGATCGCCTGCTCGATCTCCACCGGATCGTGCCCGTCGACGTGGCGGATGACCTGCCATCCATAGGCCTCGAAACGGGCCGGCGTGTCGTCACCGAACCAGCCAGCGGTATCGCCATCGATGGAGATGCGGTTGTCGTCCCAGAACGCGATCAGCTTGCCCAGCCCGAAGGTACCCGCGAGCGAGCACACCTCGTGCGAGATGCCTTCCATCAGGCACCCATCGCCGAGGAAGACCCAGGTGCGGTGGTCGATCACATCGAATCCCGGGCGGTTGAAGCGTGCAGCGAGCACCTTCTCCGCCAGCGCCATGCCCACCGCGTTGGCGATGCCCTGCCCCAGCGGACCGGTCGTGGTCTCCACCCCGGGGGTCTCGTGCGCTTCGGGGTGGCCGGCCGTCTTCGAGTGCAGCTGGCGGAAGCGCCGCAGCTCGTCGATCGACAGCTCGTATCCGCTCAGGTGCAGCAGCGCATAAAGCAGCATGGAGCCGTGCCCGTTCGACAGCACGAAGCGGTCGCGGTTGCTCCAGCGCGGGTTGCCCGGGTTGTGCACCAGGTGGTCGTTCCAGAGCACCTCCGCGATGTCGGCCATGCCCATGGGCATGCCCGGATGCCCGGACTTGGCGGCCTCGACGGCGTCGATGGCAAGAAATCGGATGGCGTTGGCAAGTTCGCGTCGGGTCGGGGCGCTCATCGGGACGGCACGGCGGAAAGGGGGCGCCATTGTCCCCGATGCGCGACACGATGTCGCCCCACGCGCGGTGGCTTCGACGTATCCTGTGCCCCTGGTTCAGACAGGGGGCCGCGTTCGGATGTCCTGGCAGGAACGCACCATCGGCGTCGAAAGCATCCGCGAGGGCATGTTCGTGTGCCGGCTGGATCGCTCCTGGGAAGGCACGCCCTTTCCCCTCCAGGGCTTCCTCGTGAACACCCAGGAGGAGATCCAGAACCTGCGGAAGCTGTGCGAAGAAGTCACGATCGACATCGCGCAGACCCACGAGGCGGTGCGCGACCGCGCGCTGATGGCGCCCCTGCCGCGCAAGAAGCAGGCCCGAAGTGGCTACAGCGACGCCGATCGTGCGCTGCTCAGCCGCGCGGTGCGCTATGAGGACCGTGTCGATCTGCACGAGGAACTCGAAGCCGCCGGCGATGCCCACGAGTCCCTGAAGACGTTTTCGGCACGTGCGATTGCCGACGTGCGAGCCGGTCGCATGCTGCAGGCCGACGAGGTCACCGAAGCGGTCGTGCCGGTCGTGCAAAGCGTGCTGCGCTCGCTCGATGCGGTGTTCTGGCTCAACGCGCTGCAGGCCCGGTCGGAGTACGAGTACCACCATGCGCTCAACTGCACCATGCTGGCGGTGGCATTCGGGCGCCACCTCGGGTTTCCCGAGAAGACCCTGGTCGACATGGCTACCGGCGGCCTCCTGCTCGACGTGGGCAAGGCGCAGGTGTCGGAAGACATCCTGCTGCATCCCGGCCCATTGAGCGAATCGCAGCGCAACGACGTGCGGCGCCACGTCGAGTTCGGTCTCGACATCATCCGCAAGACCGGCAACACCAGCGCCGAAGTACTGGCCATGGCAGGCAGCCACCACGAGCGCATCGACGGCTCGGGCTATCCGAAAGGGCTGTCGGGACAGGACATCCCGCTGTTCGGCCGCATCGCCGCCATCATCGATGTCTTCGATGCGCTGAGCAGCGATCGCGCTTACCGCACGGCCGTGGCGCGGCACGAAGCGACTGGCCAGCTCTACCGCGCCCGCCACACGCTGTTCCAGGCCGAGCTGGTCGAACAGTTCACCCAGTGCATCGGCGTGTTCCCGACCGGCTCCCTGGTCGAGCTGAACACCGGCGAAGTGGCCATCGTGATGGCGCAGAATCGGGCGCGCGCACTGTGCCCACGGGTGATGGTGCTGACCACGGCCGACAAGGAGCTTCGCGAAGAATTCCGCGAGGTGGACATCCTCGGCGAGAACACGCGTGCCGGCGAGACGCCGCGACTGCACGTACTGCGCGCGCTCGATCCGGGCGCCTACGGCCTCAACACGGCCGAACTGTATTTGCCCACGTGAGCACGCCGTGACCTTCGACGACTTCATCCGCGCCGCCGACCTCGCCTGCCAGAGCGAAGGTCTGCACGCGGCAGTCGTTCTGCGTTTGCGCGACGCCGACCAGATGCGTACCGACCACGGCCTGCGCTGGGCGCTGCGCCTGCCGGATTGCGTCGAGGCGGAGATCCGCCGCGTGCTGCGTCCGCAGGATCTCCTGTGCCGCCTGTCCGACGTCGATTTCGCTCTGCTGCTGCCCTCGCTGCGCAACCGTGGTCACGTCGAACTCGCACTCAACCGGGTTCAGCGTGCGCTCGAGCACGAGATGATCATCGACGGCATGATCGCGCCGGTATCCAGCACCGCGGGCATCTGCACCACCGGCGCGAACGGCGACACGGTAGAGATCGCCCTGCACAACGCCGACCGCGCTGCCTTGCTGGCCACCCAGGAAGGGCACAACCACGCCTACCACGAGGCCGGCGCACAAAGCCCGCTGTTCAAGCTCAGTGACCTGCGCCGCGCGATCCAGCTCAACCGGCTCGAGATCGAGATGCAGCCGGTGATCGACCTCGACAGCGGGCGCGTGCTCGGCGTGGAAGCGCTGTCGCGCTGGCGCGTGGGCGGGCAGCAGTTGTTCCGCCCCGACCAGTTCGTCGCCGCGGCCGAACACTCGGGACTGATCAGCGAATTCACCCGCTGGTCGTTCAACGCCGCTTTGCGCAATTTCGCCGAGCTGCGCCGCGCCCACCCCGACCTGCACCTCGCCTTCAACCTCTCGCCGCGCGCGTTCATCGACGATGACATCGAGCTGCAGATCTCCGGCGCGTTGCGGCTATGGGACGTGCCCGCCGAAGCGCTCACCCTCGAGGTCACCGAGGGCGCGGTGATGAAAGATCCGGAGCGCGGCATCGTGTTCCTGCAGCGTTTCCACGACCTGGGCATGCGCGTGTCGATCGACGATTTCGGCTGCGGTCATTCGTCGTTCGCGTACCTGCAGCGATTCCCGGCACGTCAGCTCAAGATCGACCAGAGCTTCGTACGCGGCATGGCCGAGAGCCACCGCACCTCCAAACTGGTGCAGTCGATGATCCATCTCGCCCACAATCTCGGCCTCGAAGTGGTGGCCGAAGGTATCGAGGACGCGCACTCGCTCAAGCGCCTGATCGACTTCGGCGCCGACTGCGGACAGGGCTTCCTGATCGCACGCCCGATGCCGCTCGACGCCTGCGCGACCTGGATCGCCGAGCAGAAAGAGTTTGCTGCCGATCAGGCCTGAGCGGCACTCAGCGCACATCGGGCAACGACGCTGCGGCCTGCCACCTACAAACCACACACGCGGACCGCGCGAGGACGTCGCGAACTACACCGGTGCCGAGGGTTCGGTCGCCGACTCACCGCGGGCCACGACCACGGTGCCGACCAGATCCCCGGTGACATTGACGCAGGTACGGCACATGTCGAGGAAGCGGTCGACGCCGAGGATCAGGGCGATGCCCTGCGCCGGGATGTTGAACATGACCAGGATGGAGGCAATTACCGGCAGCGAGCCACCGGGCACGCCGGCCGCACCGATACCGCCCAACACACACATCAGCACGATCATGAGCTGCTGAACGATGCTGAGGTCGACGCCGTAGTACTGGGCGAGAAACAGCACCGTCACACCCTCATACAGAGCCGTGCCGTTCATGTTGGCGGTGGCACCGAGCGTGCACACGAAGCGCCCGACCTTGCGCGGCGTACCCAGGCGTTCTTCGGCGACCTGCAGCGTGGTCGGCAGCGTGGCACTGCTCGACGACGTCGAGAAGGCCGTCAGCATGGCCGGTTCGGCATGACGGAAGAATGCGAGCGGCGACATCCCGCCGAAGGTGCGCACCAGCAGCGGAAACACCACGAACATGTGCACCGCCATCGCGCC
Source organism: Lysobacterales bacterium (assembly GCA_020442465.1). GTDB lineage: Bacteria > Pseudomonadota > Gammaproteobacteria > Xanthomonadales > Xanthomonadaceae > Pseudomarimonas. The sequence continues at coordinate 51,271 of JAGRJY010000070.1, read as the reverse complement.
GAAGGCAACCAGCGCGAACCCCAGCAGCGGTTTCAGCGCCACCAGACCGCGCGACGCCAGCAGGCTGAACATCAGCGCAGCGACGGCGTAGGGCGCGGTGCGGATCACCCAGTCGATCAGCTTGAGGCTGATGTCGTAGACGCCCTGGGTGGTGGCAAGGAAACTCGTCACGCCGTCGGTGCGATGGACCGCTGCCGCGATACCGAACATCAGGGCGAAGAACATCACCGCGATCAGGTTGCCGTCCACCGCCGCCGCAAAAGGATTCTTCGGCACGATGTTGAACAGCACCTGCAGCGCGGATGCTGCCTCGCCCTTGGCCATGATGTCGGCAGTGCGGGTGGCACCGTCCTGCAGCAAGGCCGTCGCGTCGGCTGCCGCCACACCGGCACCCGGCTGGAACAGGTTGACCGCCAGCAGCCCGATCATCACCGCGATCGACGACACGCTGAAGATGTAGATCAAGGTACGCAGGCCGATGCGACCCAACGATGCCGGATCGCCGATCTCGACCACGCCGAGCACCAGGGCCGAAAACACCAGCGGAATGACCAGCATGAACAGCAGGCGCAGGAAAATTTCGCCGATCGGCCCGGTCACGTAAGTGAGTACCCCGTGCAACCACGGGCTGACCGCGCCGGCCGTGGCGCCATCGGCAGCCGGGCCGTGGCCGAGCCAGAACGCCATCGCGCCGAGCGCCGCCCCGACAACGAAGCCGATCAGCATCTGCGTGTGCAGCGGCATGCCCTTGGATGAACTCTGGCTCATGCTCGACTCTTGCTTGCCGGCGTCGATCAGGGCGAGCCGATCAGGTGTTCGGGTGCTTCACGCGACGACTTGATCTCGCCGCGCGCCAATCGATCGAAGTAGCTCTTCATCTCGCGCTTCACCACCGGCGCCAACAGGTACATGCCGACCACGTTGGGCACCGCCATCAGGAAGTAGATGGCGTCGGCGAAGTCGACCAGCTGGTCGAAGCTCAGCACCACGCCGAACACGGTCGCGGTGAGGTAGAACAGCTTGTAGCCGATGTCGACCGCCTTGCTCTCACCGAACAGATAGTTCGCTGCCTTCACCCCGTAGTAGCAGTAGGCCACCATCGTCGAGTACGCGAACATCAGCACCACGAAGGCCAGCACGTTGGGGAACCATGGCATCACGGTGGCGAACGCGCTGGAGGTCAGCACGACGCCCTGCGCCGCGCTGTCGGCGTACACGCCGGTGATGACGATGGTGATCGCGGTCATCGAGCAGATGAATACCGTATCGATCATCGGCTCCCACAATGCCACCAGCCCTTCGGTCAGCGGCTCACCGGTCTTGACCGTCGAATGCGCGATCGGCGCCGAGCCGATGCCGGCCTCGTTGGAGAACGCGGCGCGACGGAACCCGACCAGCAATGCGCCGAGCATGCCGCCCGCAACCCCTTCACCGGTGAATGCACCGCTGACGATGGTGCCGATGGCGGATGGCAGATGGCTGATGTTGGCAATGATCACGACCAGACAGGCAGAGACGTAAAGCACGGCCATCAGCGGCACCAGCTTGTCGGTGACCTTGGCGATGCGCTTGATGCCGCCAATCACCACCACGCCGACCAGGATCGCCATCACCACGCCGAACAGCCAGGCCTTGTCGGCCAGCCAGCTTGCGTCGCCGCCGGTGGCCAGCTTGACCGCCTGGAACGCCTGGTTCACCTGGAAGAAATTGCCCGAACCGATCGTGCCGAACAGACAGAAGATGGCGAACGACACGCCGAGAATCTTGCCCAGCACGGCGAGCTGCGGATAGTTCGCGGTGATGCCCATGCGCAGGTAGTACATCGGCCCGCCCGACACCGAACCATCGGGCAGCTCGCTGCGGTACTTCACCGCGAGTGTGCATTCGCAGAACTTCGCCGCCATGCCGAGGAAGGCAGCCACCACCATCCAGAACGCAGCGCCCGGGCCGCCCAGCGCGATCGCTGCGGCCACACCGGCGATATTGCCCAGGCCCACCGTGCCGGACAGCGCGGTGGCCAAAGCCTGGAAGTGGCTGGTGTCGCCCGAATGGGCCGGGTCGGCGTAGTCGCCGCGGATGATGCGGAAGCCCTGGGCGAGCCCGCGCACATTGATGAAGCCGAAATAGAACGTGCAGAACAGTCCGACCAGAATCAGCCAGAACAGGATCCACGGCACCTGGTATTCGCCGAAGGGCAGGCTGTAAAAGACGAAGTTCGACACCTTGTCGGCGATCGGCTTGATCTGCTGCTCAAGCTGGTTGTCGACGCCCGATGCCTGCGCCCACACGATCTGCGGCCAGCATGCGAGCACGGCCAACCAGGTCCACAGCTTTCTCATCCCGTTCCCCAACGAATGCAGATTAGGCCGGGAGTCTACACCAGGGGGGTGGAGGCGGCTCAGCCGTACAGCGGCGGCAGCGCGGTGTCAGCGGTCCTGGTTGTGTCGGGGTGACGCCACGGCGGTGGCGCTGGAAACGCGCGCCGCAATGCGTCGAGCAGCGCTTCGGGCTGGTCATCCGGCGCGGCATACAGATGTCGCTCGAGCCGACGCAGGAGCTCGGCGTGTCCGGCGTCATCGAGGCGCACCGCGAGCTCGGCGAGGGGCTCGCTGCGCCCTGTTCCCGCGCTCTCGCGCAGCGCGCGCGCCCAGCTTGTGAGGTCAGCCTGGCTGCGCATCGCGGACCAGGACTGGAGCGTCGGTTCCGGCTCGGCACGATGTACGGGCAGGACGGCGGCGCGCGTGCGACGCAGGGCCCAGGCGAGCGTCGCCACCCATCCAGCCAAGGCCATGAAGAAGGCCGCCTTCCACCAACCTGGCCTGGTGTCGATCGACCGGCTCGATTCGTCCGAGGATTCCGGCTCTGAACTCCCGGTTTCGCCGGAAGGCGGTTCGGTGACAGGCTGCGGGCTGGTCGAGGGTGCCGCCGGACGCACGTCGATTTCCAGGTCCGGCAGCGTTGCCGTACGCGCGACGTCCGCGGCGACGTCCCACCAGGTGACCGTCGGGGCGTGAATGATCAGTCGACCGGCCTTCTGCGGCACGATGGCGAACCGTCGCGTCCGCTCGGCGGCGAGCTTGCCCGAGTCGGTGCTGTCGCGGCTGCTGTCCTGATCCGGATACAGGGTGGCCGAGTCCGGGCGCGGCAGTTCGATCTCGGGCAGCTGGTCGGCGCCCAGACCCAGTGCCTGCAGGCGAATGCCCAGGGTCACCGGTTCGCCCACCGACCACGACATCGAACGCGGGTCTTCCAGCCAGCTCATCGTCACTTGCTCGGCGGGCAGCCAGGGCTGCGCCGCGCCAGGCGGACTCGGCCGAACGTCCAGCGTCACCGGCTCGCCACGGGCGCTCAGGCGAATGCCCCCGCCAAACATCGACGAACCGCCCTGCCGATCGAGCCCGCGCCCGGCGAACACCGGCGCGTCGATCTCCACGTTGCCGCTGCGCTCGGGCACCAGCGCGAAGGTGCGCTCGACCACCGAATAGCGGCGACCATCGCGTTCGGCCTGCCAGGTCTTGTCATTGCCGAGGCGCAGCACGCGCACGTGTTCCGGCTCCGGCTCGCTGAGCTGACCGTCGAGCACGGTGACACCGAAGAAGAGGCGCACCGTGTAGCGAATCTGCTGCTGCACATAGGGTTTGGTGGTGTCGACTTCGGTTTCGATGAACACGTCGCCGCCAGGGCCGACCCGCACCGGAGAGGGCTTTACCGTGAGCTGCAACACCGGCGTGGTGTCGCCGTCGATCAACAGCGCGGGAATGATCAGGGAGCCCTCGCGCTTCGGCGAAAGCGCCACGGCGAACAGCGTGGCGGCCGTGCGCTTGCCGTTGACGAAGCTCAACTGGGTGCTGCTCGAACTGCCGAGCCGGTCGAAATCGGCGTCGAGCACCGAGAGGTCAGGCTGCGAGGCACGCTGCCGATCAAGCTGTATGTTCAGGGTGACGGTTTCGCCCAAGGCAATCGCATCGCGGTCGAGCCAGGCCTTGACCTCGGCACGAGCGAGCGCCGGCAGAAGCAGGGCAATGAAGATAAGCCCACGCATGATCATGGTTGTTCCTCGTTCGCCAGGCGGCGCCGGTATTCGATCGCGAACTTGCGTCGCAGCAACCCGCTGGGATCGTCGGGGATTCGGCGCAGCCATTGATCCGTCGCCTGGGCACGCTCGAGCTCTTCGGCGCTGAGCGCGGTCTGCGGGTCGGGCTTGGCATCGGCCTCGCCCGATTCCTGCTGTTGTGCCTCGGACTGCTGGAGCGCCTGATCGATCTGCTTGCTGAGCGCGTCGCGACTCTCCTGACCGGGATCGGACGGCTGTTGGTCCGCGCTGTCCGCAGCGTCGGAGGTTTCGCCATCCGATGGCTGATCCTGGCCGTCCTTGCTGTCGCCCGACTGCTGGTCCTGGCTTTCCGACGACTCGCCTTGCTTCCCTTCGTCGTCACCTTCCTGCGACGAATCTTCACCCTGCGAGGCATCGTCGCCCTGGCCCTGCTGCGGACTCTGCGACGACTGCGAATCCTGATCCTGTGACGGGTCCTGCTGCGAGTCCGAAGACTGCTGCTGGCGCAGCATTTCTTCGACCAGCGCCTTGTTGTAGGCGGCGTCTTCCATATCGGGGGCACGCGCGAGCGCCTCGTCGTAAGCCGCGATGGCTTCCTGCAGCGCGCCGCCACGTGCCAGGGCGTTGCCGCGGTTGTACTGCGCGTCGGCATCATCGCGCGCCTCGGCAAACGCCTCGGCCGCAGCGCCGAAATCGCCGTCCCGGTACGCCGCGCTTCCTTTCAGCGCCGGATTCCGCGCGAGCTCGCGCGCCTTCCCGGCATCGTCCTCAAGCAGGGCGCGGTGGGCACGCTGATCGTCATTCAGCCACAGACTGTCCCAGCTCATCGCCTGCGAGGGTTGCGGCCAGCCGAGCACGAGCACCAGAGCCGCCAGCCAGGCGCGGCCACGCACCAGCTGCCAGGCCATCAGGGGCAAGAGAAGCAGCACCAGCCACGGGCCATCGTCGATGCGCAGCAGCGCATCCGATGTCGATTCCGTATCCGCATCGAGATGCTCGGCCCCGACCGCCGACAGCAGCTGTCCGGCTTCACTCATGGCAGGCAGGAGACTGCCACCGCCGCTGCCCGCTAGTGCGCCGAGCTGACCCAGGTCGGCGCGGGACATCACCAGACTTCCCGATCCATCGCGAACGAATCCTCCGCCGGGGAGTGGAATCGGGGCGCCGGATTCGCTGCCCAACGCGAACACCGACACGCGGTGTCCCGCCGCGCGCAACGTCTCGGCCGCGTTCACCGCGGCAGCATCGGCGCCGTAGGTCACGACGAGCACGTCTCCGCGCCCTGCGCCCGCCTGCTGCAGCAGCTCGCCAGCCAGCCGCAGACCGTCCGCGAGGTTGTTGCCATCAAGCGGCATGATGGCAGGATCGAGACCGCGCACCAGTTCGCTGAGTGTCGCCTGGTCGTCGGTCAGGGGCGCCACCGTAAAGGCCGCGCCGGCATAGGCCACGAGGGCAGTCTGGCCTTCCTTGCGCAGCGCCAGCAGGTCGAGCAAACGGAATCGCGCATGCTGCAACCGCGACGGTTTCTGGTCGGCGGCCAGCATGCCCTGCGAGAGATCGACGACGACAACCAAGGCGGCTCGATTGGACTGCATGGGCTGCGGCACCATGCGCCACGAGGGCCCGGCCAACGCGACGACCGCCACCGTCAGCGCCAGCGCCTGTCCCCAAGCGCGTGCGTGGGATGTTCCGGATGATGCAGCGCCTGACAACGCCCGCAGCAGCGGTGCGTCGACGACGCGCTGCCAGTCGCCGTCGACGCGCGAGTCCGTGCGGCGACGCAGCAGCAACCACAGCGGCCAGAGCAGCAGCAACAGGCACCACGGACGCAGGAACAGAAAGCTCGACAGGGCCTCGATCACGCGGGTCGCTCCGACCGATGACGCCGGATGGCCAACCCAAGCAGAGCCAGCAACAGCGGCGCCCAGAACCACTCGACTCTCAAACGGTGCACTTCGCCTTCGGTTTCGACGGCTTCGAGTCGGTCGAGTTCGGCATAGATGGCGGCAAGCTCGGTGGCATCGCGCGCGCGGAAGTACCGTCCTCCCGTCTGTTGGGCAATGCGCTGAAGCCCGGCCTCGTCGATCTCCGCGGGCGGGCTCGGCAACAACAGCCCGAACATGCCCTGGCGCGAAGGCTCATTGCTGCCGATGCCAATGGTGTGGATGCGAAGTCCCAGGTCACTGGCCAACTGGGTCGCCTGCTCGGGCGTCAGTGCCCCGGCGGTGTTGACGCCATCGGTGAGCAGAATGAGCACGCGTTGTGATGCCGCGGAATCACGCATGCGCTTGACCGCAAGACCGATGGCATCACCGATCGCCGTCTCGCGCCCGGCGATACCCACCGTGCTGGTGTTCAACTGGTAGGCGACGCTTGAGTGGTCGAAGGTCAGCGGCGTGAGCAGATAAGCCTGCTGGCCGAACAGGATCAGGCCAACGCGATCTCCGGCGCGCCGGGCGAGGAAATCCCCGACCACCGCCTTGACGGCGCCGAGCCGGTCGACGCGCCGGCCGGCAATCTCCATGTCGTCCGCGGCCATGCTGCCGGACACGTCGACCGCCAGCATCAACTCCCTGCCGCTGACCGGTGGCTGCCGGGCCTCGGACCAGGTCACCGGACGCGCGGCTGCAAGACAGACCGCCGCCCAAGCCAGGGTGTGCAGCCAGGGCATGCGAACGCGCGTGGCACGCGCATCCAGTTGGATGGCGCCGACCTGGGTGCCGTAGGGCCAGAATGGCGCCGGCCCTTCCACGTCGGCGCGTCGTCGCCACCGCCCCAGCAGCCATGGCAACGGCATGGTCAGCAGAAGCCAAGGCCACATCAGGCTCATGCCGGCACCCCACGTGCCAGCGTGTCGCGCACCAGTGCGACGCAGGCATCGGCAGCTTCCCGCTCGCAGTCGGGCCGATACAGCGCGTCGACCAGCATGCGTCCCGGGCCCTGACTGTACGGACGCTCGGCGGCATCGGCGTCCAGCCACTCGAGCCACGCTTCTCCGCGCAAGGCGACCAGATCGGGGCGCGTCTTCATCTGCCAGCGCCGCAGGAATGCCGCCGCGCAGCGCAAGCGGTCGGTGGCATCGCTGCGTTGAGCGAGCTCGGCCTCAAACTGGCTCAACACCCGGCGTCGCGCGCGCCGGGCAAGGGCTTGTGCGCGCAGTCGACGGTAGAGCAAGAAGACAGCAATCAGCAGGACCGCCGCAAGCAACCACCATCCGGGCGCGGGGGGCCACCAGGAAGGTTCAGGAGGCAGATGAATATCCCGCAGGGGCAGGTCCATGGCGTTCGCCGGCGCGCCCGACGCTGGCCCGCTCACGACAGCCCCCTGTTCTCGAGAACGTCGCGCAGCGCTTCGGCCGGTCGAGCCGTGGTCGACACCAGGGCATTGCGCACACCCCGCTCGCGCAATGCCGCACTGATGTCGGCCCATCGCGAGTGGAAATGCGCCCGCCATGCCTCGCCGATCGCGGCGTCGCCCAGCCCGAGCCAGGCGCGCGTCTCGCCGACGCGCACGGGATAGCGCCCCGGTGGTACCGGTTCGTATTCGATCGGGTCGACAAGCAGGCCCACCAGCACGTCGTGGTGCCTCTGCATCTGCCCACACTGGCGGATCATGCCCTCGCTGGCATCCTGCTCGTCGAGAAGCAGGAGCAGACGCGCGCCGGCCCGTGCGTGGCGCTGCACCCGATGCAGCGCTTCCTCGGCGCTGGTCGGCGCCGGCATGGCATCCGCGAACTGCCCGGCTTCGAGTTGCCAGCGTTCCAGTCCGGCCAGCGTGCGCAGCACGCCCTTGCGACCCTGCATGGGAGCAATTTCCTCCCATCGTTCGCCGAACGAGGTGGCCATACTACGATCACCCTGGTGAAGCGCTCGCCATAGGAAGCAGGCGGCCACACGCGCGGCCTGCGCAGACTTGAAGCAGGCACGGGTTCCGAACCGCAGGCGCGCCTCTCGCGGATACAGGGCCACACTGATCCGGTCGCGCTCCGGGTGAAACAGCTTGCTGTGAAGTTGGCCCGTACGCGCCGTCACTCGCCAGTCCACATGCCTGACGTCATCGCCAACGGCGTACGGGCGTGATTCGGCGTAATCCATTCCGCGGCCGCGAAACGGCGCGCGACGCAGCCCTGCGCTCGACTCCTTGCTACGACGACCCGGCTCACGAATCACCACGACCGCCTCGTGTTCGAGCGCGATCAGTTCTTCGAGTCGGTAGTGCGTGCCGTCACTCATGAATCCCGTCACTCTCGGATCAAGGCAGCGGGATGGCCTGCAGAATTCGATCGATCAAGGCCGAGCTCGTCACTCCGCGTGCCTCGGCCTCGTAGGTCACGAGCACACGATGCCGCAGCACATCCTCGGCCACCTGCTGCACGTCTTCGGGCGTGACGTACTCGCGCCCGGACAGCCAAGCCTTGGCTCGGGCGCAGCGTTCAAGTGCGATCGAGCCGCGCGGGCTGGCGCCAAAGGCAATGTCCGCGGCGGCCTCCTTGCCGTAGCGACTCTTGCCGCGCGTCGCCTGCACGATCTCGACGATATAGTCCTCCAGCACATCGGCAAGATGCAGCTCCGCCACTTCCGCGCGCGCGCGCTCGATGTCCTGCTCCGAGACCAGCACCTCCGCGGGCCGGTCGTCGCGACCGGCATCGCGAGCGATCCGCAAGATCTCGGATTCGGTATGTGCATCGGGATAGCCGATCTGCACGTGCATGAGAAAGCGGTCCAGCTGCGCCTCGGGAAGCGCGTAGGTTCCTTCCTGCTCGATCGGGTTCTGCGTTGCCATGACCAGGAAGTACTTCGAAAGGGGGTAGGTTCGTTTGCCTACCGTGATTTGTCGTTCCCCCATCGCTTCCAGTAGGGCGGACTGAACCTTTGCCGGCGCTCGGTTGATCTCGTCGGCAAGGAGGAAGCTGTGGAACAGCGGCCCGGGCTGAAATTCGAATCGGCCCTCCTGGGGCAGGAAGACGTCGGTGCCGGTCAGATCGGCGGGCAACAGATCCGGGGTGAACTGGATGCGGTGGAAGCTGCCTTCGACCCGCTTGGCCATTTCCTTGATGACGGTGGTCTTGGCGAGACCGGGTGCCCCCTCTACCAGAAGGTGTCCGTCGGCCAAGAGGGCGATCAGCAGGCGTTCCACCAACTTCGTCTGCCCAACCACACGGCTGCACAGGGCGTTCTCGAGGGCGGCAAAGGATTCTGTCTTCATGCGAGTTCGAATTGCCCGTGGAATGCGTTCATGGGGTGGCCAAGACTAGGGCTTGGCCAGATGGCGTGAATGAGCCAGAAGGCACTGTGCCTGGAGGCCGGCTGTCACGCTGCTACCTGCCCTTCGCCGGAGCGACAGTCAGTCGGCCCGCCCGTCGGTGTCGCGACCCAACGCTTTCCGGCGTCCAGGTGGTCCAGTCAGCGAGGTGCTGATTTCATGCCGGGCGACGCCCACCAGGAGGAAGGGCCGGTGCCGTTAGACGCCTTTTCTAGCGCGAGGTTCCCGGGTCACCAACAAAAAAAGAGGGGAGCTTTCGCTCCCCTCAAGATCACATGTCAATCAGCCGTATCGGTGAATCAAGGGCAATCCGGGCTGAACGCCCCGATATCGCGACCCACGATGTCCACCACTGCGGTCGGCGAACCGAACAAGGTGGTGTAGGTGCACGACGCCTCACCCGGAGTGCCGGTGCAGGAGTCAACACCAAGCGCCACGATGCTGAACACCGCCTGGCCGTTGGAGTCGGTGATGCCGGTCGAACCCGGAGCCGGCGCGGTGCTCGCGGTTGGCGTCTGGATCGGGTTGCTCGCAGGTGTCAGATCGCAGTTGCCGACCAGCTGCACTCCGCTCACCGGCACACCATTCGCGTCACGCAGGCTGAGCGTCACCAGACCGGTGGTCTCGCCGCTGAAGCGCGACGGAGTGGCGAACAGCACCTGCACGCCGGTAACCACGTCAACTGTGTCGGACGCGCCGGCACCGGTAAACGTGATCGTTCCCGTTCCGAGCACGCCGGCCGTGGACACGTTCAGCGTCACGCAGCCAGTGCCCAGGCTCGTCGGGACGGGTGCAATACCCGGTCCCGGCACACCGTTCACCGTCACCGTGCCGGCTTCGGAACTTTCGTAGGAGAAGCCCACGTAGATGCCGCCGACGCCGGCGCCGAGCCCGTCGGTCACGCAGACCGTAACCGGCTGGGTCGTGTTGCCGATGATGGTGGCCGGGTCAGCAGTCAGCGCGGCGGGTGATACGCCGGCGAAGGCGAGGAATTCAGCGTCACCGACGGTCTCCGGCATGCCGGATACGATGTCGCCATCACCCTGCGCCCACACGACAGCAACCTTGCCGAGCTTCGAGACGGGGTAGTCCATGAATGTCGTCGCCACACCGATGACGTTCGTGGTTGCGGAGGCAAGGATATTGCCGTCGGCAGCTCGACCGATCACGTACGGCAGGACCGGTCCGGAATTGACGATCGAACCCGTGGTGTCGTTGTGGTTGAAGCGACGCTGTACGGTCAGCGAGGTCTGCGAGTTCACGCTGGTGATCCGACGAGCAGACTCGTGGTCACGATTGCCGATGATGTCTTCGCCGAAGAGCACCAGAGCGTCTCCCGGGCCCGCACCGCCACCGGCGGTGAGGAAAGCGCCTCCCGGTGCGGTAAACAGGGTGCCACCTTCCTGCGGATCGCCATCCAGACCCGAGAGGAAGAAGTCGCCGGCGCCGAACTGCTGCGGCTCGTCGATCAGGCCGAAGGTGATCGTGGTGCCCGGAAGCACCGGGTTGCCGAGCCGGTCGGTTGCGATGATGGAGACTGGCACGGTGTACGAGCCGTCTTCGTTCGAGAACACCGGTTGCTCGGCCGGAGCCGGCTGGGTGATGTCGAGATCGAACAGGATGCCATCGGAGATCGCCACGGTGCGCTCGCCGAACACCGGATCGCTGATGCCGTTGTCGACGTTGTTGTCGGCGCGGTCGGCTGTCGCCCTGATCCGCACGTTGCCCGGTGAGCTCCCGCTGATCAAGGTGGCACCGGCAGCCCCCGAGGTAGTAGCCATGCTGATTGTCGAACCATTCACCGATCCGCCGGATGCGTTGACGCCACTCAATCTTGCACCCAACGCGTCTCCGAGCAGCTCGAGACGGAGGTTGTTGAAAGCGGCACTTCCAGAAGCTGGATTGGGGACATTCTGACCGTTGGCATCAGTCACACGAATGTTGAACTGGGAGCTCGTCGGTCCGCCCGAGGAAGTGATGTACTGTGCGTTGTTCGTTGGTGTGACCTGCACATTCGACGGCAGCGGAGGAGTAGTGGAAACGATGTTGAAGACGACTTGGGCGGACACGGTCTCCAACGTCTCCGGATCCACCGTCGTTACTGTCAGTGTTGACTGCCCGGAGAAATTCAAGGCGTGGAAAAAGATTGTCGCCTTGCCAGCATTGATGTTTACCGGGCCCTGAGCCAACCGATTCAGGAACTCGTTGTTCTCAATCTCCGGCGTTGTCGGATCATCTAGTGTCGTCGGGTCGTCCAAGGTGGAGAAGCCACCAGTCAGGCCAACCGGATTCACCGAGACATTCAATCCATCATTCTGGGTCACCAGCTGTCCGCTCGCTGTTCGAACGGTGACCGTAACCTCCGACATGTACGGGGAGCCCACAAACGGATCAACACCCAGCGCGTTGATTGGCAGCGTCGTGGTCGTGGGCTGAAGTGTGACACGATCAATGCCTGGCGCGACTTGAAACGTCAACGTCGTTGTGGTGGGCGTTGTGCTGCCCAAATCTGGCACCCTGACTGAGAACGTAACTGTGACCGTACCGGACCCGTTTCCAATGAACCGGAACGCGGCGACTCCACCCTGAGTAACAGCGGTGTTGTTGTTGACGAGAGGGCCTTCAGGACCGATCCCCACAATGGTTCCGAGACTCGCCGGCGTAAGAAGCGCCGTGACGATTGTATTGTTCGAAATGGGAGCGCCATTTCCATCCGATACGCGGACGGTGACATCGACATGCTGCCCTGCCGCCGGGTTGGTGGTGGTGGCGCTCGCCGTGATTCTCGTGCTCGGCGGCGAGAACGCACTGGAGTCTCCTCCCCCGCCCCCTCCGCATGCGCTCGCGAGCATCGCGGCAATCAAACAGAAGACAATGGCACGGATATTTCTGAAATTCATGGGTCGTCTCCGGAAGGCGCTCACAGCCTTAGAAATCGTAGCCTTCGAATGCATTCTCGACATGACACTATCGCCCAGCGGAGGAATTGGCTGTCAGGATGCGCGGCGTAACGAAGATCAGCAGTTCTGCTTTCTCGTTTCTGCCCCCCTTCTTTCTGAACAGGTTCCCCAAGAAGGGCACATCCCCAAGAAACGGCACCTTGCGCACGTCTTCTCGGTTCGAAAACTCGTAAACACCGCCGATCACTACGGTCTGGGCGTTGTCCATCAGTACTGATGTAGTCACCTCACGCTTGGTGATCTGCGGCACGTCCTGGTCTGCAACGCTGATGAAGCCCGCGAGCTCGTCTTTCTTGACGAACAGATCCAGTGCAACGCGGCCGTCCTGGGTGATCGTCGGAGTTACCTTCAGCTCCAGGAGTACTTCCTTGAACTCGATGGTACGGGTGATGAAGCCGTTCTGGTCGGTCGCTTTGACGTAGCCGATTTCATCACCCTGTTTGATCACCGCTTCTTGCTGGTTAGCCGTGATGACACGGGGGCTCGACACCACCTCTCCATTTCCTTCTTCCTCCAGCGCGGTCAGTTCGAGGTCAAGCAAGTAGCTGTGCCCAAGGAGTGCAAACCCGATGGAACCGGTCGGGCTCAAGACTGGCAGATTCACGTTAAGCCGCTGCTGAGTAACTCCCGTGGGTGTGACGGGGAGCCCACTGCTCTGACCATTGATTCGATTGTTGAGCGCTTGCTGCGTGAGGAATGCTGCACTGCCAAGCGAACCTGACGTAGCAAGCACATTGCCATTGCTGTCCTCTCTCGCACCTGTTACACCGAAGCTCGCGCCAAGTTCGCGTGCAAAGGACTGAGTCGCAATGACGATCTTCGATTCGATCAGCACCTGGTCGACGGGTCGGTCGAGCAGTGCGATAAGCTTCTTGATCTCCTGAATCTTCTCGGCGGAGTCGTTGATCAGGAGCGTATTGGTACGCTTGTCGAAAGAAACACTGCCTCGCGCGGAAAGAAATCCCGCGCTAATGGGTTGACCCTGTGTGCCTCCGGCGAGGCCTCCTTGGGCGCGTTTGGCCTCGGTAGTCAGCAGGTTGGCGATGTCCTCTGCGCTGCCGTAGTTAATTGCCACGTACTCCGTGGCCAGTTCTGCCCGTTGCTCCAGCGCCAGTCTTGCGTCGGCCAAAGCTTGCTCGTAGGTCGCCAACTCAGCCTGCGGGGCTACCCACACGACATTTCCTTCACGCCGCTGGTCCAGGCCCTTCGCGCGAAGGACGATCTCCAACGCTTGGTCCCAAGGAACGTTGACCAGCCGGAGAGTCACGTTGCCGCTCACCGTGTCCGCGGCAACGATGTTGAGCCCTGACTCTTCAGCGATCAGCTGCAGTACGGTTCGCACCGGGATGTTCTGGAAATTGAAGGTGACCGGAGTGCCGGCGTAGGACTCTTCTTCCGTGAGCAATGATCCGGGGCCGCTAGCGACTGAACCGTCAGCAAGCGGATTCACTTCAAGGACATACTCGTTCTCGGTCTGATAGACGACAGTCTCGTAGGTGCCGGCTGTTGCTATGTTCAGCCGAGCTCCGTCACGCGCTCGGTCAAGTGTGACCGTCTGCACAGGTGTCGCGAAATCGGTGACATCGAGCCGTTGGACGTTGGCATCCGGCACGTTCACTTTGTCAAACAGTACGGTGACGCCGTCGCCGCTGTCACGCAGGTCAGCTTGCGCGCCTTCTCGGTTCATGTTCATCACGATTAGGCCGCCACCGCTTTGGGAGCGACGGAAATCGATGCCCTGCACTGAGATACCCTCTCCAACCGTGCGTGCGGGGTCCATCGGCGAACCGGCGGATGATTGCACGGCTTGCGCGACACCGGAGTGGGCTGCACCAAGGCTGAGGATCAGCTGGTTGCCCTGCGCCCTGGTCTCGTATGGCGTCGAGCGGAAGAGGTCAACGATGACACGGGTCTTGCCGCCAGCTTCAAGAATCGTGATGGCGCTCGCTGCACCCGTGCCAACTGCGATGCGGCGCTTCTCCACCGCATTGCTGGTTTCCGGCAAGTCAATGGCGACGCGCGGCGGCTCTTCCGTGGCGAAGATGCCGGCGTCGCCGGCCGGCTCGGTCATCGTCAATACGATGTCCACGCCACCGGAACTCGTGCTTGCGAACTGCACGTCTTCGAGGCGATTCGCAGCCGCTACGTCGACCGCGGCGAGGAGTGACATCAGTGCCAACGCGGAGGCGGGCGCCCACGCATTCCGGACAAGTTTTCCAAGGTTGCTCGCGGTCATCCCGTAATCCCCCAATCGCTCATTGTTCTTCCAGCGCCACGGCAGCTTCGCGCTCCTCCCAGCCGCCGGCACCGTCCGGAAAAAGTTCCATCAAATCGATCTTCGACTCCGAAACCGCGAGGATGCGGCCTTCGTTCTGTCCCATGTAGTTTCCGGCTTTTACCCGGTGCACCACTTTCTCGGGATCGACGACCAACGCGACCATGCCGGCCCCACTGCCCAACGACCCGACCATGGTCAGGCCATCCAGTGGAAACGACTCCAACAGCTCCTTTCTCCGATTGGGATCGGGGCCGACCCCGGTGGAGCTCCCTTCATTGTTCTGCCTCGGATTCGAGAACGGGTCGCGCAGGTCCTGCGCGGCGTAATCGAATGTCTCGAACTGCCGCATCACCGGCAGCGGATCCAGCGGCGGTCCGGGCCGGGACTTCACGTCGGCGATGTAGGCCTGCAGGTCAGCGGTGCCCTTGGAGCAGGCCGTCAGCACCAGCGCCATGCACACCATCAGTGCCAGTCTCGTCCAGTTGCAACGGTCGGGCTTCATCAGCGTCCTCCCGCGTTGGGCTGAGTTTCGTCGTCATCAAGGTAACGATAGGTCTTGACCGTTCCCTGCAGGATCAAAGCGCCCGATCCCAAAACCGTGCCCGCCTTTGGCTTAAGCTCGATATCGTGCATGGTCATGATCACCACGCGCGGCAGCGATGCGACTCCGCTGACGAACGCACCGAACTGGTGGTACGTCCCTTCCATACGAAGCTCGATGGGCTTCTCCGCGTAGAATTCTCGCTTGGACTCGCGACCCGGCTTGAACAGGTCACTCTGGATGCCGGTGCTGAGTGCCGCTTGCGAGATGTCGACGATGATATCGGGCATCTCGGTCTTGCTCGGAAGCTGCTTGAGCATCTGCTGCAGCATCAGCTCCATCTCGGCGAGCTGGTCCTTGAGGGCCTGCAGGTTGACTGCACGCCCCTGCTTCTCTTCAAACTGAATCTTCAGTTCGGCTTCCTTTCGCTCAAGCCCTTCCAGCTCAAGCTGCTGGTCATCGACGAATAGATACCAAGTCAGGAATCCGATCACCACGACAACGATGGCGCAGAAGAACGCCTTGACGGGCACCGGAAAGGCACCCGCGTTATTGAAATCGAGATTGTTGAGGTCGAACCCTTTCATCGGCTGCCTCCCGATGATGCAACGGCATTGCCTTCGACGTTCTCGCTCGTCTTCGGCTTGGTCAGCGTGATGCCCAGCGTGAATTCGTAGGGCATGGAGCGATCTCCACCTTTCGCTTCGATGATGGTGAGGTCAGGCTGAGCGATCCAGCCGGACGCCTCAAGCGAGCGCATGTAGGAAGATACGCGCGCGTTGGATTGCGCCACCCCGGCCAACGTCAACGCGCTGCCGCTCTGCTTGATCGCGTTGAGCCGCACGCCATCGGGAATCGTGCGAACCAGCTCGTCGAAGAGGTGCACCATCTGCGAACGATCGGCCTGCAGCTGCTCAATCACCTGTTTGCGCGAGAGCAGGTCGCCCTTTTTCTTTTCGAGTTCGGCGATTTCGGCAATCTTGACGTCGAGCGCCTTGATTTCCTGCTGCAGCATGATGTTTCTCTGGCTCTGGTTCTCGACCAGGCCCGAGAAGTACTGCACGACACCGAATGCCGCCATCAGCGCCAGCGCAGCGGTCAACCCCAGCAGTGCGAGGAATTCCTTCTGCCGCTGGTTCCGGCGCTCTTCACGCCAGGGAAGTAGGTTAATTCTTGTCATGTCAGTCGAAGCTCCGAAGTGCGAGCCCGCAGGCGATCATGAGTGACGGTGCATCCTGCGCCAGCGTCTGCGCCTGAACCCGATTCGAAAGCGACATGCTGGCGAGCGGGTTGGCGATGGCTGTCATGACGCCCAGTTGCTCTTCCACCATCTCGGCCATGCCGGCGATGGAAGCGCAACCGCCGGCCAGTACGATCTGGTCGACACGGTTGAACTCGCTGCCCGCGTAGAAGAACTGCAGGAGGCGGCTGATCTGCTGGACCATCGCTTCCTTGAACGGCTCGAGCACCTCGATTTCGTAGCTTTCGGGTAGCCCGCCCTGACGCTTGGCCAGCCCGGCTTCTTCGTACGACAGCCCGTACCGGCGCATCACCTCGTCGGTGAGCTGCTTGCCGCCGAACACCTGCTCACGGGTGTAGATGCTGCGCTGGTGGCGCAGGACGTTCAGCGTCGTCATGGTGGCGCCGATGTCGACCAGGGCCACGAGGGCGTCCTTCTGAACCGACAGCTGGTCGGCGATCAGCCTGAAGGCGTTCTCCATCGCGAACGCTTCGATGTCGATGACCTTGGCCTGCAGACCCGCCACTTCCAGCGCGGCCACGCGAACGTCGACGTTCTCGGTGCGCGATGCGGCCAGCAGCACCTGGACCATGTCGGGCGAGTCCTTGACCGGACCGAGCACCTCGAAATCGAGGCTGACTTCCTCGATCGGGTACGGAATGTACTGCGCGGCGTCGACCTGGATCTGGTCTTCCATTTCGTCGTCGCCGAGTTCGGCCGGCATCGGAACGGTCTTGGTGATCACCGCGCTGCCCGACACGGCCGCCACGGCGCCCTTCGCCTTGCTGCCGGATCGCGCCAGGGCGCGCTTGATCGCCTCGCCGACGGCGTCGACCTCGACGATGTTCTTCTCCACCACCGCGTTGAGCGGCAATGGCTCCACGGCGTAGTGCTCAACACGGTACCGACCCCCGGTCTGGCTGAGCTGGAGGAGTTTTACGGCAGTCGAGCTGATGTCCACGCCGATCAGTGGCATTTGGCCGGATGCGAAAAGACCCACGGTTTCTCCCCTTCCCACGGGCTCTTACGAGCACTAACTACATTTTTACATTAAATAACGGACGAATGTGAAATAGCAACCATGATCGGTCGATTCGCCCGGGCACCCCCTCCCCGCCCCCGGACCCCCTGTCACGTGGCGAGCTGGCTCTCTCGCTCTATACTCCTATGAATTCCATCCTGCAAACCGGGACTTACCTCAAATGCGACTGCTCCGCCGCCTGCTGCGGCTGGCCTTGGCTTTGCTCCTGTTCGGGGCCGTGGCGGGGGCCACCGCCCTCGGTGTTCTGTATTGGCTGATCGCCCCCACCCTGCCCGACGTCGAGGCGCTCCGCGAGGTTCGCCTGCAGGTTCCGCTCAGCGTGTTCTCGAGCGAGGGCAAGCTGATTGCCCAGTTCGGCGAGACCCGAAGGCACCCGGTGGCGATCGCCGACGTGCCCGATCACGTCAAGAACGCCTTCATCGCGATCGAGGATGCCCGGTTCTATGAGCACCCCGGGGTGGACTGGCGCGGGGTGACCCGAGCGATCTGGCTGCTGGCGACCACCAGCAACCAGCGCGTGCCCGGCGGCAGCACGATCACCCAGCAGGTCGCCAAGATGTTCTTCCTCAGCCCGGAGTATTCCTACACCCGCAAGCTCACGGAGATGTTCCTGGCGCTGAAGATGGAGCGCGAACTCAGCAAGGACGAGATTCTCGAGCTCTACCTCAACAAGAGCTTCTTCGGCCACCGCTCCTACGGCGTCGCTGCAGCCGCCGAGTTCTACTACGGCAAGACCCTGGGCGAACTGAGCCTCGAAGAGGCGGCCATGCTGGCGGCGATTCCGAAGTTTCCGTCCAGCGGCAACCCGCTGGTCAACCCGGCGCGCGCCATGGTGCGCCGGAACTATGTGCTCGAACGAATGGGTGAGGAAGGGCTTGCGACCTCTGATTCGGTGCAGGCTGCTATAGCTCAGCCAGACACCGCCCAGCCGCACGAGCCATCGACCGAGCTCGACGCGCCATGGATCGCCGAGATGGTGCGCGCAGACGCCGTCGAGCGCTTCGGCGATCAGGCCATGGTCGATGGGTTTCGCGTGTTCACCACCCTGGACGCCCGCATGCAGGAAGCGGCCAATCGGGCCACGTTCGACGCAGCGGTCGGCTACGATCGCCGACACGGCTGGCGCGGCGCCGAGGCCAACGTTGAGCTGGCCGCCGACGCAACGCCCGACGTGTGGCGCCCGCTGGTGGAAAGCCGCAAGATTTTCTCCGGCCTGGTTCCGGCCATCGTGCTGGAGTCGGACGCCGGACTGGCTCAGCTCGGACTTGCTGACGGACAATCCGTCGAGCTGGCGCTTGACCAGGTCACTTGGGCACGCGACTACGTCGACGAGAACCGGCGCGGCGAGACGCCCAAGCGCGTCGATCGCCGGCTGCAGCGCGGCGACATCGTCCGCGTCCGCCGCGACGAGGAAGGGGTCTGGCAGCTCGCCCAGCTACCCAAGGTGCAGGCCACGCTGTCGGCCATGTCCTGGGAAACGGGGGCGATCCGGGCGATGACCGGTGGCTTCAATTTCTCGCTGTCGAAGTTCAACCGGGCCACCCAGGCCCAGCGTCAGCCGGGCTCCAGCTTCAAGCCCTTCATCTATGCAGCCGCGTTCGAGCGCGGCTTCACCCCGGCTTCAATCGTGCTCGACGCCCCTGTCGTGTTCAACGATCGCGGCAGCGGCAAGACCTGGCAGCCGCAGAACGACAACGAAGAGTTCGCCGGCCCGATGCGGCTGCGCGACGCCATGGTCACCTCGCGCAACCTGGTCTCCGTACGGGTGCTCGACTCGATTGGCGTCGCCTACGCGCGCCGATACGTCGAGCGCTTCGGCTTTCCGCCGGAAAGCCTGCCGCAGAACCTGTCGCTGGCGTTGGGCACCAATGCCGCGCCGCCGTTCATGATGGCGCGTGGATACGCTGCGTTCGCCAACGGCGGCTATCTGGTCGACCCCTACATCATCGAACGCATCGAGGATCGCGACGGCAACGTGGTGTTCGAAGCCACGCCGAAGCGCGCCTGCGTCGATTGCGCAGGGCGCGCCGAGCCAACCAGAACGCGCGGCGAACCCGACGGCTTCGATCTCGGTCCGCTGACCACAGCGCCTCCGGAGTCGTTGAGCGAGGAAACGGCCGAACCGCTGCCCGACGACACGGCGCTGGCCGAGCGCGCCGTGGATGCGCGTACCGCCTTCCTGGTGAACTCACTGCTGCGCGATGTCGTGCGTCGCGGCACGGGCCGGCGCGCGCTGGAACTCGGTCGCGGCGACGTGGGCGGCAAGACCGGCACCACCAACGATCATCGCGACGGCTGGTTCTCCGGGTTCGGTGGCCCCTTGGTCGTCACCGCGTGGATGGGCATGGATGATTTCACCTCCCTGGGCAACGGCGAGTTCGCCTCCCGAACCGCCTTGCCGATGTGGGTGCAGTTCATGAAGACCGCCCTGGACGGTGAGCCCGAGCGTCTGCTGCCGATGCCGGAAGGCATTGGCACGGCCTTGATCGACCCGTCCACCGGCCGGCTGGCCCGGCCCGGCCAGCCCGGGGCCATCAGCGAGATCTTCCGCGTCGAGGACCTCGGCCGGCTGCAGCAAGCCGAGCCGGAAACCGGCGACGAGGAGGTTCAGGAGTCCTTTGACATCTTCTGAACGGGACGGACGCGCATGGTCAGCGTCCGCACGGAGGGCCACCCATGCGACGCCATAGTCGAGCGGAGTCACGCAACCGGGGGCCAACGCGGCATCCGGACGCGCGCAGGGCCTGGCTGGCCGAGGCGGCCAGGCTGATCGTGCAGCCGCCGGGCTATCCGCGCGACGCGGCACTGCGTCGCGCGGCGGCGCTCACCGGCATCCGCATCGATCAACAGGCGGATTTCGACGCAGAACTCGCCGACGCCGTGCGTGCGTATCGCGCGCTATTTCAACCCGACGCTCCCGAACCGCTGCGTGCGCTTCGAACCACGGCACTCGAAGCGATGCGGTTTCTGGCCCGGTTTCATCCCCGCCTTGGCGGAGCCGCTGCAGACGGCAGCGCCGGCGCGCACGACAGCGTCGAGATCTGGCTGTTTCCGCAGTCGGCCAAGGACGTCGTGCACTGGCTGATCGAACACGACATGCCCTACGACAATGGCCCGGACTACGCCCTGCAACGCGACGAGTCGATCGAGCGCGCGGCTTCGCTGCGCGTGGTGGCAGACGACGTCGAAGTGCATCTGATCCTGCTGCCCGGCGAGGTGCCGCGCGATGGCATCCGCCGGCGCCGCGGAGAATCCCCGGAGCAGCTGATCACCGCCGGTGCGCTCAAGAAACTGCTCGCGACCCGAGCCGCCGATTCGGCGTGAGACCCGGGCGGCGCCTGGGCCGCCCGTTGAACCGGAGAAGGTGAACCCGCCCCCGGCGCGGACGCCTCAGCGCTTGTCCATCTGGACGAATTCGCGGCTCGCCGCACCGGTGTAGATCTGCCGCGGGCGGCCGATCTTGCCGTCCGGATCGGCCTGCTGCTCCAGCCAATGCGCCACCCAGCCCGCGGTGCGCGCGATGGCGAACATCACGG
Source organism: Lysobacterales bacterium (assembly GCA_020442465.1). GTDB lineage: Bacteria > Pseudomonadota > Gammaproteobacteria > Xanthomonadales > Xanthomonadaceae > Pseudomarimonas. The sequence goes on along the minus strand of JAGRJY010000070.1, from coordinate 30,358 downwards.
TGAACATCTCGGTGGGAATCTTCAGCGCCTTGTAGATGATGCCGGAGTAGAAATCGACGTTGGGGTACAGCTTGCGCTGCACGAAGTAGTCGTCCTTCAGCGCCGCTTCCTCGAGCTTCATCGCGACGTCGAGCAGCGGATCGTGCACGCCAAGCTCATCGAGCACCTTGTGGCACATTTCGCGGATGATCGTCGCGCGCGGGTCGAAGTTCTTGTAGACGCGGTGGCCAAAGCCCATCAGGCGGAAGCCGGAAGTCTTGTCCTTGGCCTTCTCGACCGCCTTGCCGACCTGGTCGGCGGTGCCGATCTCTTCCAGCATCTTCAGCACGGCCTCGTTGGCGCCGCCATGGGCTGGCCCCCACAGCGCGGCGATGCCGGCCGCGACGCAGGCGTACGGATTGGCGCCGGTCGAACCGACCAGACGCACGGTGGAGGTCGATGCGTTCTGCTCGTGGTCGGCGTGCAGGATGAACAGCAGATCCAGCGCCTTGGCCGCCACCGGCGGCAATTCCAGCGGCTCGCTCGGCACTTCGAACATCATGTGCAGGAAACGGCTGACGTATTCGAGATTGTTGCGCGGATAGCGGATCGGCCAGCCGATCGAGTAGCGGTAGCAGGCGGCAGCGATCGTCGGCACCTTGGCGAGCAGGCGGATCGCGGCGAGACGGCGATGCTCGGCGTCATCCATGTCCAGCTGCTCGTGGTAGAACGCCGCCATCGAGCCGACCACACCGCACAGCATCGCCATCGGATGCGCATCGTGGCGGAAGCCGTTGAGGAACGACTTCAGCGCCTCATGCATCATCGTGTGATGGGTCACCTCGTGGGAGAAATCGTCGAACTGCTTCTGGTTCGGCAGGTCGCCGTTCAGCAGCAGGTAGGAGACCTCGAGGAAGCTGGAGTGCTTCGCCAGCTGTTCGATCGGGTAGCCGCGATACAGCAGCACGCCCTCGTCGCCATCGATGTAAGTGATCGCGCTGCGGCAACTGGCGGTGGAGACGAACCCCGGATCGAACGTGAAACAGCCGGTGTCCTTGTAGAGCCGGCCGATGTCGATGACCGGCGCGCCGAGGGTGCCTTGCAGAACCGGCAGCTCCGAACTCTTGCCGGAGGTGGAGTCGGAAAGGTTCGCGGTTCGATTGGTGGACACGGCACACTCCTTGTCATGACGCAGGACGGATCGGCGGGGCGATCGGCAGTCCGCGCTTGGTGCGCGATTTGCTCGTCTGCACTCCACCGGGAAGGCGCGAAGTATCGCATAGGCGGCCGTCGCCGGGCAGTGAGGATCAGTGCCGGCGACGAGGCGACAGGCCCGCGGCCAGGGTGGCTTGGAACAGACTGCCCGATCTGGACAAACACTCTTTCCACGCACGCCCTATCGACGCACGCCGCAGTCGCGCCTGCGCTTGGGCGAAGCGCGCGGGAAGTGGCATCCCACGGCTTCCCGACCCGTGCCCGGCCACGCAAAACGGCCCGGAAAACCGGGCCGTAGCTGGACTTTCAAACGAAGCCGGCGACCAGGCCGGCCCTGCGCCTCTCGGCGCCGCGCTTACTTCTGCGCGTAACGGCGGCGGAACTTGTCGACGCGGCCGCTGGTGTCCATGATCTTGTGCTTGCCCGTGTAGAACGGGTGCGAGGCGGAGGAGATTTCCACCTTGATCAGCGGGTATTCGTTACCGTCTTCCCACTTGATCGTCTCCTTGCTGCTCAGGGTCGAGCGGGTCAGGAACGAGAAGTCGGACGAAACGTCCTGGAACACGACTTCGTTGTACTTCGGATGGATGTCGGCTTTCATGGCGGATCCTGCGGGCATCGAGCCCTGATGCGAGCCGTTGGGTAACGGCCGAGGAAAAGAGCGCAAGTTTAGCGCGGAATCACGCCCCCATGCAACAGCGCTGATTCGGCCGCGGCTCCGCACCGTCACCCCGCGCCGAGCGCCATCGCCACCAGCGCGGTGTACCGCGACTGGCTGTAGCGCTGCACGATGCGGGCCTGGCGACGCGCGCCGGAGCGATCTTTCCAATCAACCACCGTTGCCCCACGACACGCCCTGCCCTCGGTCTCCACCACGACTGCATGCGTCTCGGCGGCCTCGATCGCGTCGGGCTCCAGCGCCGCGGCCATGGCCAGGCCGTCCGCCGAGTGCCAGTGCCGGCCGAAGGGCTGGCTGCGCACCCAATGGCGCGTCTTCTCCGAAATGCGCGCATAGAAATCGCCCACCGTGCCGCCTGCCGCGCACCAAGCCGCCATGTCGTCGAACTCCAGCGGGTGCGCGAGCGTGGCCTCCCAGTCGAGCAGGTCGAACTGCGGCCAGTTCTCGAACACGATGCGCGCCGCCTCGGGGTCGAAAGCCACATTGAACTCCGCGGCCACGCTGGTGTTGCCGCGCAGGTTCACCGCGCCACCCATGATCAGCAGACGCGGCACCCTGCCCGGCAAGGTCGGATCGAGCTTCAGCGCCAGCGCAAGATTGGTCAGCGGCCCGAGCATCACCATGGTCAGGGCGCCGGCGTGCTCGTGACTGAGGCGAAGCATAGCGAGCGCAGCGTGCTCCGACTCGACCCGGGTCGATGGCTCGGGCAGGGCGACGTCTCCGAACCCATCCTGCCCATGCACGAAGGCCGCATCCTCGGCCGCATGCAGCAGCGGCGCAGGACAGCCGGGAAAGATGGGTGTCGCCGAACCGGCGATATCCACCAGCGAGCGCGCGTTGCGCACGGTGTGTTCCAAGCCGACGTTGCCGGCGGCGATGGTCAGCGCGACCACGCGATGCTGTGCATGACGCAGCGCCATCAGGATGGCAAGCGCGTCGTCGACGCCCGGATCGGTGTCGATCAGCAGGGGGATGGATGACATGGGGATGGTGACTCCGGGTCCTGTGTGTCTTCAGACGTCAGCGTACCGCACCGCCTGGCCGATCCAGCGTCGGATCAATGCCTGTCCGGCTTCGGGATCTTGCTCGACGATCGAGGATGCCGCCGCGGCCACGCCATCGAGCAGGTCGGCGTCACGCATGAGGTCCGCGATGCGCATCTGCGCCAGGCCAGTCTGCCGCGTACCCAGCAGCTCGCCGGGGCCGCGCAGGGCGAGATCCTGCTCGGCGATCACGAAGCCATCCTGGGTTTCACGCATGATCTGCAGGCGCGCCTTGCCGGCTTCGGACAGCGGCCCCTGGTACAGCAGCACGCAGTCGGACGCCGCAGCGCCGCGGCCGACACGACCGCGCAGCTGGTGCAGCTGCGAGAGTCCGAGACGCTCGGCATTCTCGATCACCATCAGTGACGCGTTGGGCACATCGACGCCCACCTCGATCACCGTGGTGGCCACCAACACGTCGACCGCACCGGCCCGAAAGGCATCCATGGTCGCCTGCTTCTCGGCTGGCTTCAGGCGTCCGTGCACGAGGGCGACGCGCAGCGGTTCGAGCACGGCGCAGAGATCCCGAAAGGTCGTCTCCGCCGCCTGCGCGCGCACTTCCTCGCTGTCGTCGATCAGGGTGCAGACCCAGTACGCCTGGGTACCGGCGGCGCAGGCACCACGAATGCGCTGCATCACCTCTTCGCGGCGACTCATGCCGATCACACTGGTGCGCACCGGCGTGCGTCCCGGCGGCAGCTCGTCGATGCGCGAAACATCGAGATCGGCGTAGGCGGCCATGGCCAGCGTGCGCGGGATCGGCGTCGCCGTCATCACCATCTGGTGCGGCAGACGCTCGCCGCTGCGTCCCTTGTCGCGCAGCGACAGGCGCTGATGCACGCCGAAGCGGTGCTGCTCGTCGACGATCACCAGACCGAGGCGATCGAAACGCACCTCGCCCTGGAACAGGGCATGAGTGCCGACGGCCATGCTGCAGTCACCCCGCTCAATCGCGCCGAGGGCGGCCTTGCGCGCGGCACCCTTCACCTTGCCCGACAGCCAGGCCACCTCGACGCCGAGCGGCGAGAACCAGTCGCGGAACGACTTCGCGTGCTGCTCGGCGAGAATCTCGGTCGGCGCGACCAGGGCGACCTGGAACCCGCCTTCGATGGCCTGCGCGGCGGCCAGCGCCGCCACGATGGTCTTGCCGCTGCCGACGTCCCCCTGCACCAGTCGCAACATCGGCACGTCGCGACGCAAGTCTGCGCCCAGCTCGTCCACGACACGTCGTTGCGCTGCGGTGAGCGTGAACGGCAGGCTGCGCAGGAGGCGCTGGGCCAGCACGCCGCCGGCGTCGAGCGCGGGCGCGCCGCGTGATCGCGCGTGCGCGCGCTGCAACAGCAGACTCAGCTGATGGGCCAGCAATTCCTCGAACTGCAGCCGGCGCTGGGCCGGATGGGTGCCCGTGCGCAAGGCATGGACGTCGGCGTCGCGCGGCGGACGATGGACGGTGTGCAGCGCACGCGCGATCGAACCGCGCATCGCGTCGGGCAGCAGCTCGGCGCTGACCCATTCGCGCAGGGCGTGCTCATCCAATCGCTGCAGCGCGGCGTCGATCCAGCGCCGTAGCGTCGCCGGGCCGACGCCCGCCACAGCCGGATAGACGGGATCCAGCGCCTCGCCGAGCACGACGTCTTCATCATCACCGAGCAGGCGATAGCTGGGGTGCACCATCTCGAAACCGATCAGCCCGCCGCGCGGCTCACCGAACGCGAGCACCCGCCGTCCGACCACGAACTGTTGCGCCTGGCTGCCGCGGAAATGGAAGAAGCGCAACGTCAGGTTGAGGCCCGATTCGTCGACGATCGCCACCCGCAGCTGCGGCCGGAAGCGGAACCCACGCTCCACCTGCGCCACCCGCCCGAGACACTGCGCCGGCGAACCGTGCATCAGCTGGTCGATCGCGGTCAGCCGGGTGCGGTCCTCGTAGCGCAGTGGGAGGTGGAACCACAGATCCGACAGCTCGCGAATGCCCGCTGCGGCGAGCTTCTCCAGGCTGCGCGGACCAATGCCCGGCAAGGTCAGGGACGATGCCGAACCGACCCCGGAAGCTGCGTCCTGCGCCAATGCAGGTAACCGCCCGCGACGAACGGATCGTTCCGCCATCGACGCGTCACCCTGCGCCGGCGGCACCGGGGAGCGCGTCCTGCCGCTGCCGCCGCGTCGCTTCACCCGCTTCGGGTCAACCGAGCACCATCACGGCGTCGATCTCCACCTGGGCCCCTTTCGGCAAGCCTGATACCTCGATCGTCGACCGCGCCGGATACGGCGCATCGAAGTACTCGGCCATCACCGCATTGACCGCAGCGAAATTGCCCAGGTCGGTCAGGTAGATGCCGATGCGAACCACGTCGGCCAGGCTGCCGCCCGCCGATTCGGCCACCGCAGCGAGGTTCTTGAAGATACGGTGGGTCTGCGCCGCGATGTCACCGGCCACCAGTTCGCCCGAGGCGGGGTCGAGCGGGATCTGCCCGGAGAAGTACACCGTCTGCCCGGCGCGCACCGCCTGGGAGTACGGACCGATCGCCGCGGGGGCCTGATCGCTGTGCAGGGCAATTCGGGGCATGTTCACTCCGTCGGCTGGATGGGTCGGCGCAGGGATGCGGTACTCGCGCGCGGCGCCAAGCATGCCAGCTGCGCGCGGGATATCCCAGCGCGCGAACGGACGAAAGCCGGCGCCACGGCCTGCCGCGCTGAAGGAGCAATCAGCTCAGAGTCGACCGACGCCGTGGACGACCTTGAGCCGCCGCACCCGACGGATCACGTCGGCCAGGTGCTTGCGATGGCTGACTTCGATGCCGAAGTGCATCACCGCCATGTGCAGGTCGCGCTCCTGGTACTCGACGTTGTCGATGTTCGACTGCGCCTCGGCGATGGCGGCCGCGACCTGCGCGAGCACGCCAGGGCGATTGTCGACTTCGGCGCGCAGGATGGCACGGTAGTGGCCTTCGACGTTGCTGTCCCAACCCATCGCCACCAGCCGCTCGGGCGACTTGCGGTACTCCGGCACGTTGGCGCATTCGAGCCGATGCACCACGATGCCCTTGCCCGAGGTGAGATAGCCGAGGATGTCGTCGCCCGGCACCGGATGACAGCAGTTGGCGAAGCTGACCACACCGCGCTCGGTGCCGCTGATCAGGATCTGCTCGCCGTCGGCCAAGCGCCCCGACTTGTGCTCACGCGGCACTGCCTCGTCGCCCTGCAGCAGCGCCGCAGCGACCTGCTGCGGCATGCGATTGCCCATCGCGATGTCGGCCAGCAGTTCCTCCAGCCGGCGGAATCGCGCGTCGGTGAGGTACTTCTCCAGCCGGTCGGGCGCGACCCGATCGAGCGAAAAGCGCAGCGCGGCGAGCGCGCGATCGAGCATGCGGTGACCAAGCTGCACCGCGTCTTCGTGCTGCAGATGCTTCAGGTAGTGGCGAATCGCCGTGCGCGCCTTGCTCGACACCACGAACTCCAGCCAGCCGGGGCTTGGCGAAGCGGAAGGCGCAGTGATGATCTCGACCGTCTGGCCGTTGCTCAGCCGGGTGCGCAACGGCACCAGCTTCTTGTCGACCCGAGCCGCCACCGCGTGGTCACCGACATCGGTATGCACAGCGTAGGCGAAATCCAGCACCGTGGCGTTGCGCGGCAAGGCGCGGATATCGCCCTTGGGCGTGAACAGGTAGACCTCGTCGGGAAACAGGTCAACCTTCACGTTCTCGAGAAACTCGGTCGACGATCGCGTGCCCGACTGGCTCTCCAGCAGGTCGCGCAGCCAGTCCTGCGCGCGCGCCTGGGCGCCACCGGACGAGGCCCGGTCACCGGTCTTGTACATCCAATGCGCGGCGATGCCGCGTTCAGCGATCAGGTCCATCTCTTCGGTGCGGATCTGCACCTCGATGGGCGAACCGAACGGACTGAACAGCACCGTGTGCAGCGACTGGTAGCCATTCGCCTTCGGGATCGCAATGAAGTCGCGGAAGCGCGCGTCGAGCGGCTTGAACAAGCCGTGCACGGCGCCGAGCGCGTGGTAGCACTCCATCACCTTCGGCACGACGACGCGAAAACCGAACACGTCCATGACCTGATCGAAGCTTTTGTGCTCGAGCCGCATCTTGGTGTAGACGCTGTACGGCGACTTCACCCGACCCACGACGCGGTGCGAGATCCCTTCGTCGTCGAGTCGACGCTCGAGCGAGGACTGGATGTTGACCATGTTCTCGCGGCGCAGCACCGGCTGGGTGCGGATGCGCCTGGCGATGGTGGCGTGGCGATAGGGAAACAGCGCAGAGAAGCCCAGATCCTGCAGTTCCGCCTTGATGCTGTTCATGCCCAGGCGCTGCGCGATCGGGGCGTAGATGTCCAGCGTCTCGCGCGCGATCCGGCGCCGCGAATCGTGGCTCATCGCCTCGATCGTGCGCATGTTGTGCAGACGGTCGGCCAGCTTGATCAGGATCACGCGCAAGTCGCTGGCCATCGCCAGCATCATCTTGCGGAAGCTCTCCGCGGCGGCTTCGAAGCGGTCGCGGAAGTCCAGCTTGTCCAGCTTGGTCACGGCGTCGACCAGGGCCGCCACCGGCTCGCCGAACTCGGCCACCAGCATGTCGCGACCGAGCGCGGTGTCTTCCAGGGTGTCGTGCAGAATCGCTGCACACAAGGTTTCGACGTCGAGCTTCAGCTCGGCGAGAATGCCCGAGACCGCGAGCGGATGGGTGATGTACGGCTCCCCACTCTTGCGCTTCTGCCCGTCATGCGCGGCCGCACCGACGAGGTAGGCGTGGCGCACGCGTTCGACCTGCTCGTCGGGCAGATACGACGCCACCACGCGCAGCAGCTCGCCCGCCGCCTCGGGCACGGGGTCGAGCAGGGCCGCCGAGGCGGCCTTCTTGGGCACAGCAGCAGACATGACCCAAGACTACGCAGCCCGTCGTCGGGCGGCAATCGGCGCGGGTGCGGAGGGTTGCGCGGCGCGGACAGCCGGATCAGCACCACGGATCAGCACCACCTCGCCGCCGCGCGGGTCGAACAGCTCGATGCGTGCGCCTCGGAGCCGAGGTCACTGACCGACCTGCAAGGTGGCCGGGCGGTCGAGCCGCCGCAGACCCCAAAAACGCGAAAGGCGCGTCCCGCGACGCGCCTCTCTGCTGACTGCCCGCGCTCAAGTCTGCGGACAGGGAGTCATGCTCCAGCCGGCGATCAATCGTCGCCCTTCGACAAATCGTCGTCGACTTCCGCGGCGGCCCATTCCAGCGCTTCGCGCTCGGCGCGCTCGCGCTCCTGGCGCTCGACTTCGTCGATCAGGGCCTGATCCACCTTGCGCGCGGCGATCTCGCGCAGCGCCAGCACGGTCGGCTTGTCTTCGCTTTCCGCACCTTCGAGTGCGGACTGCGCACCCTTGGCCAGCTGACGGGCTCGCTTGGAGGCCATCACCACCAGTTCGAAGCGGTTGTCGACCACTTCCAGACAATCTTCGACGGTTACACGCGCCATGAATTTCCTCGCCTCGATACGGGCAGACACAATCAGGAACCGCGCAGTGTACGGGCTGGTGGCGGCCTGAAGCAATCTTCCCGACCGGCCCGCAGCGGGAGCTGGACGCGATTCGAGGCCCGGGACGACCCGCGAGAACCCGCGTATCCGATTGATTTATATGGCTTCAGATCATGCGTTGGCAGGGCCATGAAGGTTGCCGAGCCGGCTCTGGCGCTGCGGTCGGGGATGAATCCCCTGCTACGGCGCCCAACGGTAAGGCACCCAACGAAACGCTCCCGGCAGGAGGAAGTTCGCTCCCGTCCCACACCCGAGCCTCGGCAGGGCGTGCCGTGCCGACTGCCGGGGCGGCCGATCAGGGTTGCTGCAGCAGAGTCCGCACCAGCTGTTCGTGTCGTCCGAGCTGCTGCACGCGGCGCAGCCGGGCCGCAACGAAGACCGAACGCATCTCCATCGTCGCCTGCGCGAAGTCGTCGTTGACGATGACGTAGTCGAACTCGTCGACGTGCGACATTTCCTCGCGCGCCGCCGCCAGCCGCTGCGCGATCACCGCGTCCGTGTCCTGGCCGCGCTTGCGCATGCGCTCGTCGAGCGCGGTGCGGGACGGCGGCAGGATGAACACCGAAATGGCCTCGGGGATGCGCGCGCGCACCTGCCGCGCGCCCTGCCAGTCGATCTCCAGCAATACGTCCTTGCCGGCGTCGAGCTGCGGCTCCACCGACTGCCGCGCGGTGCCCTTGTAGTCACCGTGCACCAGCGCATGCTCGAAGAAGTCGCCGGCGGCGATCATGCGCTCGAACTCGACCTTGCTGATGAAGTGATAGTGCTGCGCATGGCGCTCGCCGGGGCGCGGCCCGCGCGAAGTGAACGAGATCGACAGCGCGATACTCGGCTCGAGCGCGAGCACCGCATTCACCAGCGACGATTTGCCGGCTCCGCTGGGTGCCGCGACGATAAACAGGTTTCCGCGCATGACGATGTTCCACTCCCCCGGTTTTCGGTGCTGCACCGGGCGCCTGCCCGGATCGAGCAGCCTCGCTATTCGATGTTCTGAACCTGCTCGCGCAGCTGCTCGATGAGTACCTTGAGGTCGACCGCAGCCTGGGTCGTGCGCGTGTCGACCGATTTCGAACCGAGCGTGTTCGCCTCGCGATTGAACTCCTGCATGAGGAAGTCGAGCCGACGACCCACCGCATCACGCAATCCGAGCACGCGGCGCGCCTCGGCCACGTGCACACCAAGCCGATCGAGCTCTTCGTCGACGTCGAGCTTCTGCAGGGCCAGCACGACTTCCTGCTCGACCCGCGCCGGATCGAGGGTCTGCTTCCATTCGTCGAGCCGGGCCGCGAACTTCGCCTTCAGCGCCTCACGAATCTCCGGCATCCAGCCGCGCACCTGGAGGATGGTCGCTTCGATGCCGTCGAGGCGCTCGCCCATCACAGCCGACAGTTTCGCGCCCTCGCGCTCGCGGCCGGCGGTGAACTCGTCGACCAGGGCATCGACCAGCGCCAGCGCTTCGCGGTGCAGCGCCTCGGAATCGACCTGCGCCTGCTCGATCACGCCGGGAAACGCCAGCACGTCGGCCAGCCCCACCACCATGCCGGGAAAGCGCGGCCGGCAGGATGCCGACACGCGGGCCAGCTGTTCGAGCACCGGCTCGTTGAGGCGGATTTCTTCGTCGTGCTGCGTGGCGCGAAAGCGCAAGCCGATGTCGAGCTTGCCGCGCTGCACGCGCGCACTGATGCGCTCGCGCAGCGCCGGCTCGATCACGCGCAGTTCCTCGGGCAGGCGCGGCGAGATTTCCAGAAAGCGGTGATTGACCGCACGCAGTTCACCGCTCAACGTGCCCCAGGGCGTGCTGCGCTCGGCGGCGGCAAACGCGGTCATGCTGCGGATCATGGCGGGGCCGGTGTCGAAAGTCGGGTGCTAAGCTTAGCCGCCTTTTTGCCGCGAGCCACGTCCAGCCCCATGACCGAAGCGATCCGACCGAGCGGCCGCCGTGCCGATGAACTTCGCACAGTGACCTTGCAGCGCGGTTTCACCCGCCATGCCGAGGGCTCGGTGCTGATCAGCATGGGCGGCACGCGGGTGCTGTGCACCGCCAGCGTGGAGAACCGCGTGCCCGGCTTTCTGCGCGGCAAGGGTGAAGGCTGGGTCACCGCCGAGTACGGCATGCTTCCGCGCGCCACCCACAGCCGCACCCATCGCGAAGCGGCAGCCGGCAAGCAGGGTGGTCGCACGCTCGAGATCCAGCGCCTGATCGGCCGCTCGCTGCGCGCCTGCGTCGATCGCGCCGCGCTCGGCGAGCGCACCATCACGCTCGACTGCGATGTGCTGCAGGCCGACGGCGGCACGCGCTGCGCCTCGATCACCGGCGCCTACGTCGCGCTGGTCGATGCAGTACGCGCCCTGCAGAAGTCGGGCGACATCAGTCGCGACCCGATCCACGGCGCGGTCGCCGCGGTGTCGGTGGGCATCTACCGCGGCGTGCCGGTACTCGACCTCGACTACGCCGAGGACAGCGACTGCGACACCGACATGAACATCGTGATGAACGACGGCGGCGGCTTCATCGAGCTGCAGGGCACGGCGGAAGGCCACGCATTCCGTCGCAGCGAGATGGACGCCATGCTGCAGCTGGCCGAGCACGGCATCGATCAGCTGTTTGCCGCCCAGCGCGATGCACTGGCCGGCTGAGTCGCCGACGCCGACGACATGACCGACGCGCATCGCGTGGTGCTCGCCAGCGGCAACCGCGGCAAGCTCGCCGAGCTGCAGGGCGCCCTCGCTGGCCTGTCGATCGAACTCGTCGCGCAGTCTTCGCTCGGCATCGAGTCGCCCGAAGAAACCGGGCTCACCTTCGTTGAGAACGCGCTGCTCAAGGCGCGCTACGCCAGCGCGCAGTCGGGCCTGCCTGCCCTCGCCGACGACTCCGGCCTGTGCGTGGACGCCTTGCACGGCGCGCCAGGACTGTACTCGGCCCGCTACGCAGGCGACGCGGCCACCGATGCGGACAACCGCGCCAAGCTGCTGCGCGCCCTCACTTCAACGCCGGCGCCGGAACGCGGCGCCCGGTTCGTTTGCGTGCTCGCCTTGCTGCGTCGCCCCGACGACCCGCTTCCGCTGATCGTGCAGGCGGACTGGGCGGGCGTGGTCGCCACCAGCGAGCGCGGCGACGGCGGTTTCGGCTACGACCCGATTTTTCTGCCTCACGATGTCGGCGGCCGCACGGCGGCGGAACTGACGCCCGAGCGCAAACGTGCGCTGAGTCATCGGGGACAGGCCGTCGCGTTGCTGCAGCGCGCGCTCGGTCAGCTCGGCAGACCGCCGGTCGGCTAGCCATTGCACGCCTCTCTGAGCCGCGGAGACCGGCGTATGCTGGGCATGTACCCGCTGGCGCATCCGAAGCGCTTCGGTACGCCGTAGCTCCAGAACTGCTGAGGAGAATGCGGATGAAACTCCCGTACGTGCTATTGGCATTCATCGCGGGCATTGCGCCAACCGCGCAAGCGACCTGCAGTAGCCCAGTCGTGGTCGAAATGCGCACGACATCGCCCCTCAAGGCAGCAGAGCCCGATGCCAGCTTCATCGTCAGAGTTCACCAGAACGGCTGCCTGGAATCGCATCGGCCCCACTACGACACTCAGGCCGGCACTCTTCAGGGCCACCTTGACTCGAAGTCACTAATTTCACTTCAAAGCCAGATTCGAGCGAGCGGGGTCGCTTTGATCCGCCCGGAGGAACTTCGAAGCGAGTTGGACGCGGAACAGGCGCAGAAGGGCCAGCAGCCGGGAGCCAAGACCCTTTGGAGAGTGTCTGACGGCGATCTCATCGAATTGCGTGTTCCTGCCAATGAAAAACTCGAGCAGGCCAAAACCATTCGCTGGCGCACGCTTGACGACGATTTGCTCAACCATCCGGATCACCCGCAACTTCTCGCGATCCGAGCGGTGCAGCAGCTGATTCTTGAGGTGCAGGACAAGGCTGTGGCCCGGGAGGCTACGCGATGAGCGCGCCGCGACTGCTCTTGATGCTACTGTGCGGCGCAACAACCGCCGCGCATGCGGGCACCTTTCTCAAATTCGGTGGCCAGCCCGATTCGCTCGTCGTGCATCCCGACGGCTACACGGGTTCGGGTGCCACCTTGAACGTTTCGGTCTGCCTCAATCCCAGTCTGCCGCCCAACGGTGGAATAGCCCAAGCCGAGCAGTCCATCAGAAACGTGGTTGCCGAGTACAACCGGTTCCAGGGCAAGCTGGGAAACGTATTGGTCAATCCCGCCCCGGCTTCGGACTTTGAAGGCGTCATGCTTCATGAGATTGGCCACTGCATCGGCATGGACCACCCCACGTACGGTCCGTCCGAAGTAGGCTCCGGGTCGCCGATGCTTTATTTCGCCAATGCCGGCAATGGCCCGAACGGCGTCAAGAACACCGACGATGGCACCGACAATGTTCGAGCCACGCGCGATGATGTCCGCAGCGATGATGTGAATTTCAACTGGTTCCGGAACAACGTCAACGATCCGTTTCAGGCGCTTCCGGCAGTCATCGACAGAACCAACCATTCCATCCTGACGAGTAACCTACCCGCGGGTCACAACTACGTCGAGGTCTCGACGGCGTTCGACCCATGCGAATCGAGCGTCAACTCGAGTGGCCTGAGAGGTCAGGCTCGAACGCAAAACACAATGTTCCCCGTCATCTGCGGCAACAACCTGTTGCGCGAGCTGGCCAGGGACGACGTCCGGCTACTTCGAATCGCCCGGGCGGGTGTTGACGGAACGCAAGGCACCTCTGACGACTACACCACCACGCTCACCTACGCCGGACAGACCAGCAACTGCGACATCGTCATCGGCTTTTCCGACTCCACCGGTTTCGCTCAGTGCAATGTCTCGGCAACCATCGGAGGCGGGCTTGGCGCGGACGCCGCGATCACGAGCGGTACCATCACCGCACGATTGAGCGTCAACTGGCATTTCAACCAGGTCGACACGACGGGTTCAGCCGTCGGCCCCACCATCTCCGCCAACTCCCCCGCCAGTGGCAGCACCACGGCGATGGCGGGCGGCACCATCGGTGCCCAGGTGACCCGCAACATCACGTTCACGGTGAGCGGCGGCAGCGGCGCGGGCACCACCGATCTGCTCTGCCAGGTGAACTCGGGCACGGTGGCGATCAACTCGGGCGGCAACCAGCAGAACATTCCGGTCGGCGGTAGCACTAGCGCGGTGGTGGCGCGATTCACGCTGACAGCCAGCGCACAGGCGGGCCAGATCGGCTGCACCGCCACCCCCGACGGCGGCTCGGTGGCGAACTTCACCTACAACTTCACCGCCCCGGCGGGCACACCGCCCTCATCCTGCACCGGTGGGCGCATCATGAAGAGCGGGTTCGAGAACACGGGCGACATCGCCTGTCCCTAGCGGTATCGACCGCGCCTGGTTTCTGACCGCTCAAACACAAGGCCCGCGAAGCGGGCCTTGTTCGTTCTGGTCTCTACCCGGGTTGCCTGGCGTCTCGTCCGGGCCCGTCGATTCGACCCGGACGCGCGTCAACCGGCCTGCTGCAGCTCCGCGCGGATCTGCGCTTCCACGGCGGCCAGCGCGGTCATGTTCACCACGCGACGCACGGTGGCGGCCGGGGTGAGCACGTGTGCAGGCTTGGACAGACCCATCAGGATCGGACCAAGACCGACGCCATCGGTGAGCGCGCGGGCCAGGTTGTAGGCGATGTTCGCTGCATCGAGGTTGGGCATCACGAACAGGTTCGCCGAACCGCGCAACAGCGAGTCCGGAAACATCCGGGCGCGCATGTCGTCGTTGAGCGCAGCATCGGCCTGCATCTCGCCTTCGACCTCGAGCTCGGGGTCGCGTTCGCGGATGATCGCCAGCGCCTGGCGCATCTTCAGCGCGCTGGGGCTGTCGTGGCTGCCGAAGTTCGAGTGCGAGACCAGCGCGACCTTCGGTGCAATGCCGAACAGGCGCAGCCGCAGCGCAGCCTGCAGCGTGGCTTCGGCGATCTGTTCGGCATCCGGGTCGGCCTGCACGTGGGTGTCGACGAAGAAAAACGTGCCGCGGTCATTGAGCACCGCCGACAAGGCCGAGCTCGAACGCACGCCCGGCTGGCGGCCCAGCACGTTGACCACGTAGGCGAGTTTCTTGTGATAGCGGCCGACGATGCCGCAGAGCATCGCGTCGGCTTCGCCACGTCGCACCATCAGCGCGGCGATCACCGTCGAGCGCGTGCGCACCACCGCTTTGGCAGCCGCCGGCGTGGTGCCGCGGCGCTGCATGATGCTGTGGTACTCCTGCCAGTACTCGTTGAAGCGCGGATCGTCGTCGATGTTGGTGAGATCAAAGTGCTCGCCCGCCTTCAGGCGCAGGCCGAGTCGTTGGATGCGCGCCTCGATCACCGCCGGGCGCCCGATCAGGATCGGCCGCGCCAATCCCTCGTCGACCACCGTCTGCACGGCACGCAGCACAGTCTCTTCCTCGCCTTCCGCGTAGACCACACGCTGCAGGTTCGCACGCGCCTTCTCGAACACCGGCTTCATCAGCAGGCCGGAGCGGAACACGAACTGGTTGAGCTTCTCCTCGTAGGCCTTGATGTCCTCGATGGGACGCACGGCCACCCCCGAATCCATCGCCGCCTTGGCCACCGCCGGCGCCAGCGACACCAGCAGACGCGGATCGAACGGGCGCGGAATCAGATACTCGGGCCCGAAACTCGGCACCTCGCCGCCGTAGGCCGAGCCCAGGTCGGCGCCCTCCTTGCGCGCCAGATCGGCAATCGCGCGCACGCAGGCCAGCTTCATCTCTTCGTTGATCGTGGTGGCACCGACATCGAGCGCACCGCGGAAGATGTAGGGGAAGCACAGCGCGTTGTTGACCTGATTCGGATAGTCCGAACGACCGGTGCCGATGATGCAGTCGGGACGGGCCTCCTTGGCCAGTTCGGGGAGGATCTCGGGGTTCGGATTGGCCAGCGCCATGATGATCGGCCGATCGGCCATGGTCTTGACCATCTCGGGCTTCAACACGTTCGCCGCCGACAGGCCCAGGAACACATCCGCACCATCGACCGCATCGGCCAGGGTGCGGGCGTCGGTCGCCTTGGCGTAGCGCGCCTTGTCCGGGTCCATGTCCTCGGCGCGGCCTTCGTAGACGACACCCTTGCGGTCGACCACGGTGATGTTCTCGCGGCGCATGCCCAGCGCGACCAGCATGTTCAGGCAGGCGATGCCCGCTGCACCGGCGCCCGAGCAGGCCAGGGTCACGTCCTCGATCTTCTTGCCGGCGATCTCCAGTGCGTTCAACACCGCCGAGCCGACGATGATCGCGGTGCCGTGCTGGTCATCGTGGAACACCGGAATCTTCATCCGCTCGCGCAGCTTCTTCTCGACGATGAAGCACTCGGGCGCCTTGATGTCTTCAAGGTTGATGCCGCCGAAGGTCGGTTCGAGCGAAGCGATGATGTCGACCAGCTTGTCCGGATCGTTCTCGTCGACTTCGATGTCGAACACGTCGATGCCGGCAAACTTCTGGAACAGCACGCCCTTGCCTTCCATCACCGGCTTAGACGCCAGCGGGCCGATGTTGCCGAGGCCGAGCACCGCGGTGCCGTTCGAGATCACCGCGACCAGATTGCCGCGCGCGGTGACCGTGCTGGCCTCGTTGGGATCCTCGACGATCGCGTCGCAGGCAGCCGCCACACCGGGTGAGTAGGCCAGCGACAGATCGCGCTGGGTCACCATCGCCTTGGTGGCGACGACCTTGATCTTTCCGGGCGGGTCCTGGCGGTGGTATTCGAGTGCGGCTTGCTTGAGATCCTTCTGCGGCGAGTCACTCATGATGGTCGGTCCGGCTTGAACGGACCTGCATGGTAACGCCTGAGTCGCCGGAATGGGTTTCAGCGCCCGCTGCGCCCTGCCAGGCCAGCTGCCTCATCCAGTGCGCCCTTGAACAGGGCACTCAGACCGGCGAGGTCGATCGGCTTGCGTGCCCAGCCACGCATGCCGGCGTCGGAACAGCGCTGGCCCAGATCGGACGCGGCATTGGCACTCAGCGCCACGCAGGGCAGGTCGGGATGGACCCCGGCAGCCATGCGGGTCAGCTCGAAGCCATCGATGCCCGGCAGGTCGATGTCCACCAGCATGCCCGTGAACGATTCCTGCGCGAGCAGTGAAAGCGCCTGAAGGGCATGCGAAGCATGCGCCGAGGTGGCGCCCAGGTGCGCAATCATCTCGGTCAGCGCATCAGCGGCTTCGACATCGTCCTCCACCAACAGCCAGCGCTGCCCGGCCAGGGGCGCCCGCACGGGCGGGTGCCGCGCGGGCGCGGCGGACGGATCAGCGGAACGGGAATCCGCACGCTTCGCGGGCTTCCAACAGGCCTCGAGCCTGACTTCGGTGCCGCGACCCGGCGCGCTGTGCAGCGACAGCGTGGCGCCGAGGGCTTCGGCGAGCTGTTTGCATAGCATGAGCCCCAGCCCGCTTCCGCCGCGTTGGCCGCCAGCTGATGCGCCCACCTGGGAAAAGGGCGCGAACAAGCGCGCCTGCTCAGCCTCGCCGATGCCTGGGCCGCGGTCGATCACGCGCAGGCACACCGAGGCGGGTGGCGTACCGGGCTCCAGGCGCAGCTGCACCGGCTTGCGCTCGGCGTGACGGATCGCGTTCGACAGCAGGTTGAGCAGGATCTGCTGCAGCCGGTCGGCATCCACCTCCACGGTGATGGCGGCGCGTGGATCCACGAAACCATCCAGCTCACAGCCCTGCGCGGCGGCCAGTCCTTGCTGCAACGCCACCGCGTCGCGTGCCAGTCGGGCAAGGTCGGTGGGACGCGGAACAAGTTCGAGCCTGCCCGCTTCGATGCGCGCGATATCGAGCGTCTCGTTGACCAGCCGCAGCAGCAGATCGCCAGAGCGCCGGATCGCAGCCACGCGCTCCGCCTGCTTGGGCGCGAGCTCGGAACTCTGCAGCAGCTCGGTCATGCCGATGAGGCCGGTCATCGGGGTGCGGATCTCGTGCGCGAGGTGGGCCACGAATCGGGTCTTCTGTTCGCTGGCGGCCAGTGCCCAGCGCCGCTGGGAGTCGAACATCGCCGCACTGGCGCGCGCCTCGGCGCGCTTGCGCACGGCGCGGAATCCCAACCCGAGCGCGAGCAGGGCGAGCAGTCCGAACGACCACCGCGCCGCCCCGGTTGCCCACCACGGCGGCTGCACGGACAGTTTCATCGACGGCATGGCATGCACGCGACCGTGCGGGTCGAAGGCGCGCGCCTCGACCACGTAGCTGCCCGGCGGCAGCACACCGACGACACGCTGTCCGCGTGCGTCGGCCGCCGTCCAGTCGGTGTCCCAGTCCTCGACCAGGAATTCGAAGCGCCAGTCCTGCGGGCTGCTGAAACTCACCGCTCGTGCACCCAGCGCAAGCGCGCGGTCGTTGTAGCGCAGACGCAGCGGCTCACCGTAGGGATGGGTCCGTTCTTCGTCGTCGCGCACGTAGCGCACCGGCAAGACTTCCGCTCGGACGACCGTATCGCGCGCGGTGAACTGGTCGGGCTCGATCAGCACCACGGCATCGGGCAGCACGGCGAGCAGTCGTCCGTCCGCCGACTCGGCCATCGGCCAGGCCGCGAACTCGAGGCCGGGCAAGCCGTCATCCAGGCCGTATCGGGTCGCGCGACCACCCGCCGCGGGCAGGCGCCACAGACCGCGCGGCGAAGCCGCCCACAGATCGTTGCGCGCGGAGCGATGCAGGCCGCTGGGCTGTGGGCCCGGCATGCGCGGACTGCCAAAGACCCAGCCGATCGCCTCACGTCGCGCTTCGACCACACCCTGCGCCGTGGCGAGCCACAACGCATCGTCCGCGCCTTCGGCGACACCCCAGATGCGCTGTGTCGGCGCCGCCAGCGTCTCGACAGACAGTTCCCCCGAATCGGAGAGTCGCGCCAGACCGAAGCCACCCACCAGCCACAGCCCCCCGCCCGAGGCCGTGCGGATCTGCTCAATCTCGGGAGGATCCAAGCCCTGCTCGGCGCGCCAGACACCGATCACGCGCGCATGGCGATCGACGCGCTCGAGGCCCTGCCCGGCCGCCACCCGCCAGACGCCACCGCGCCCATCCGGCAGCAGCATTCCCGAGGGGCCGGACGCGAGCCCGCCGTCGGCGGCGGCGACGTGGCGTGCCGTGCCTTCGGCATCGAGGTGGGTGAGGCCACGACGGTGGCCGATCCACAGCCCGCCCTCGCCATCGCCGGCCAGACCGCCGATGGCGCGGTCGGGCCAGTTCGCGTCGGCGTCGTAGCGACGGTCGACCCGCCCGGTGGCGAGTTCAACATGATCGACATGACCGTCCGCACTGCCTACCCAGAACGCGTCGTCGCTGTCGAACGCGACGGCGCTGGGCGAAGCGGCGCTGAGGTTGCCCTCGGCCACCAGCCAGCTGCGGAATCGCCGCCAGTCCTGGGGCAGCCGGCGAACGCCGTCGCCCAGGCTGGCGAACCAGATGCCGCCTTCCCGATCCTGCAGCAGATCCACCGTCACCTTCGAGCCGGCACCGAACCGGGTCCGGGGCGGCGAGTGCAGATCTTCGATGCGTGTGTCGCGCACCCAGGTCACGCCCGGGCGTCGACCCACCCACACTTCACCCGCCGCACCCGGCCAGGGTTCCGGCGGCAGCACGGCGAAAGCGGGACGCGGGTCGCCGGCAAGCAGTTCCAAACCCGACGCCGTACCGTGAAACACGCCGTTCTGCGTCGCCACCCAAAGCATCTCACCGCGCACCTGGATGTCGAGCACCATGGCGCGCCCAACGATCCGATCCACTGCATCGATGCGTTCGAAGCGTTCCCCCTGCCAGCGCAGCAAGCCCTGGTCGGTCCCGAGCCAGAGCGACTCGCCCTCGGCGTACAGGGCGAGCACGGTGTCGGCATCCAGCCCCGACCCGTCGCCGGCGCGGAAGCGATGCAGCGCGCCCGGATCGGGTCCCAGTCGATACACGCCCGTCTCGAATCCACCGGCCCACACCGCGCCGGAGCGCGTGGAGGCGATCGCCCAGATGTCGGCCTGCTCGAGTTCGGGCGCGTCGGGCCAACGCTGGAACGACGCTCCGTGGGCATCCAGCCAGGCCAGACCGGACGATTCGGTGCCGATCCAGATGCGCCCCGTGGCATCGGCATGCACGGTCTGCAGCATGTTCGCCGGAAGGCTGGTCGGATCGTCCGGTTGATGCTGATAGACCTGCCAGTCCAGACCGTCGAAGCGCACCAGACCATCGGCCGTGGCCATCCACATCTGCCCGCCGGGGTCCTGCGACAACGCAAACACGCGTTCGGAAGGCAGGCCTTCGACCAGTCCGAAGCGGCGGAAAACGGGCGACTCGGCGCGCACGGCGGAGACGGCCAGCAGCAGCGTTGCGAGGACGACACCGCTACGTTGCGCGACGCGCAGTTTCATCGTCGCCCCCAAGGCCTTAGGCTTGAGCCATGTTAGCGCCTCGTCTCCGCCTTCACGACTGCCGGTCTGCCGCCACGGGAGGCCGACGGCCGAATGCGCTGGCGGGATGGTTCCTGGCCTGTGCGTGTATCGCGAGCGCCCACGTGCACGCCGCGCCGGTGCGCTACGAAATCGATCCGGTGCATACGCGCGTGTGGTTCGAAGCCGGTCATGCGGGGTTCTCCAAGGCACTGGGCACGTTCTCTCGGACTCAAGGCGCAATCTGGTTCGACGCCGATGAGCCCAGTCGTTCGACGGTCGAAGTCGAACTCTCCGTCGACACGCTCGATCTCGGCGATGCCGAATGGAATGAGCGGCTGGCGCGCAAGGACTTCCTGTGGTCGGCCGAACACCCGGTCGCCCGATTCCGCTCGACCCGGGTCGAGCGCGCCGGTGCGCAGGCGCTGCGGGTGCACGGCGTGCTGTCGGTGCGCGACGCGGAGGTCGACGTGGTGCTGGACGCCACGCTGAACCGCGCGGCCCGGCATCCGCTGACGCTTCGTCGCACGATCGGTTTTTCGGGCCAGGCAACCCTGAGCCGCGCCGCATTCGGCATGACCTCCTGGAAGCGGCTGGTCGCCGACGAGGTGCTCTTGCGGGTGGAAGTCGAGGCCCGGCGCAAGCGCGGCGACGGCCCCGACGACGATGGCGACGAAGCGTCCGAAGACGGGCCGGCACAGACCGACACGACCGAGAATCGCCCGGCCTTGGATCAGACCGCGGCTGACGCGTCCGTCACTGATCCGTCTGCGACCGATGAATCGGTGGCGAGTCCCTCCGTGGGCGATACGGTGAACGTCGATGCGACGAAGGCGGTCCGTGCTGACGATCCTTCGCCGCGCAACACGAACGGACCGGATGCGCAGACCGGGAACGGCACTCCCGTTTCCGCGGTCCGAACCGGTGACGAACCACCCTCCCCCGAGCCGGAAGACCACCCATGAAGCTGATGTCGTCGCCACGACGCTGGGGCGTCGTGATGCAGGTGCTGCACTGGACCACTGCCCTGCTGGTGTTCGGCTTGCTGGCGGTGGGGTTGGTGATGGACGAGATGGCCACGTCGCCGACCAAGATCAAGGTCTTCGCCATGCACAAGTCGTTCGGCATCACCTTGCTGGCTCTGGTGCTGCTGCGCCTGCTCTGGCGCGTGATCGATCGTCGCCCGAAACCGGCGCCCATGCCTGCCTGGCAGCGCTGGGCAGCCAGACTCACGCATGTCGGCCTGTACGCATCCGTGCTGGTGATGGCGATCTCGGGCTGGCTGTACAACTCGGCGTCGAATTTCGCCCTGAAGTGGTTCGGTCTGTTCAGCGTGCCGTCGATCTCCGCGCCGGACAAGGCACTCAAGCACTTCGCCCACGAGGTGCACGAGACCACATGGATCGTGATCCTGGTCCTGATCGCCCTGCACGTCGGCGCGGCGCTCAAGCACCACCTGATCGACAAGGACGACACCCTCACGGCCATGCTTCCCGGCAAGCCGGAAACAGGAGACGCGCCATGAGCACGACACGCAGCTTGCTCGCCCTGTCGCTCCTCGCCGCTTCGTGGGTGGCCTCGGCGTCGAATTGGCAAACTGTGCCGGGCGAATCCACGCTGCGCTTCGTCGGCGAGGCGCAGGGAGAGTCCTTCGACGGTGGATTCAAGGACTTCAGCGCGCACATCGCGTTCGACGCCGACAACCTGGAATCGGCCAGCTTCGACGTCACCATCGTGCTGGCCTCGGCGGACAGCCAGAACGAAGAGCGCGATGAGCTGATGCAGGGCGCGGACTTCTTCGACAGCGCGGCGCAAAGCAAGGCCCGGTACCGGGCGACGCGGTTCGAACGCCTGGCCGACGGCAAGTTCCGCGCACTGGGCGAGCTGACCCTGAAAGGCAAGACCCGGCCGGTCGCCCTCGATTTCACCTGGCAGGTAAACGGCGCGGACGCAACCCTCGACGGATCGGCGGCCCTCAGCCGCCTGGCTTTCGATGTCGGCATCGGCGACTGGACCGACACCGAATTGATTGGCGACACGGTGCGCGTACTGACCACGCTGCATCTGCGCGCGACGTCTGCACCCTGATTCGCGACGGGGCCGGTTGGCGGACGCACGCACACGCGCTCCGCCTCGACCCCTGGCGGGCGTCGAAGCTTCTGCGGCCGTTGCATGGCCGAACCGATCACGAGGAGCCAACGCGGTGGCCAAGTACCTCATCTCCTTTCCAAGCGCCGCGATGGTGCTTCGCGATGACGAGTGGGAGGCGGTAGGCCGGGACGCGCGTGCGGTCATCGCCGAGGCGAAAGCTGCCGGGGTGTACGTCTTCGCCGGCGGCATCGACGAGTCGGTGCCTGTCGTGCGGGTCTCGGGCGAGGGCAAGGTCCAGCAGGGCGGCTACGCCTCGGCGCAGCCGCTCAATGGCGGCTTCGCGGTACTCGAGTTGGCGTCACGCGACGACGCCGAGGTGTGGGCTGCCAGGATTGCGAAGGCCTGCCGGTGCGATCAGGAACTTCGGGTGTTCGTGTTTGATGCCGTGTCCTGATCGGGTCGTCCGCGCGTTGCAGGCGGCCCGAACGGTCAGACCTCGAAGCAGTGCCTGAACACCAGGTTTGATGGCGGGTGGCGTACGTTCGGCGGTCCGTGGATACCTTCGACGCTTCAGACACGGCGCGCGCGGCGCGCGCGCGCGACCGCCCGCGCAGGCGCCTCTGCTCCCGTGCCCGCCCGTCAGGTTCGGGGCGCCGCCGCGCCCGCCGCGTCGTCGACCGAAAATGGCCAGTCCAGCTCGAGGCCCTCGTCGGCTTTCAGCACGGGCACGCGCGTCCCGTAGCGCACCATCAAGTCGGGGCTGTCTTCGATGTAGACGCTTTCGAAGTCGGCAATACCCGCGCGGGCCAGCACCAGCAGCGCATCGTCGCAAAGGTGGCATTCGTCTTTCAGAAAGAGGGTCAGCGGCATCGGGCTGAATCGCGAATGAGTCGTGGGCAGGGAACGGGCGTCATCCCGCACTAGAATACGACTCCTTCCGGAGGGAATCCTCGGTCATGGCCGTCAGCGTGTTCGACCTGTTCAAGATCGGCATCGGACCGTCGTCGTCGCACACGGTCGGCCCGATGCGTGCGGCGGCGCGCTTCGTCAGCCGCTGGCTCGAGGAACCCGGCAAGCTCGAAGATTGCGTGCGCGTCCGCTGCGAGCTGTTCGGCTCGCTGGCGCTCACCGGTCGCGGGCACGGCACCGACAAGGCGGTGCTGCTCGGGCTGGAGGGTGAGATGCCCGACACCGTCGACCCGGATTCGATCGAGCCCGGTCTGCAGCGCATTCGCACGGACAAGCGTCTGCGCCTGCTCGGCCGCCGCGACATCGAGTTTGTGGAGAAACGCGACCTCGCGTTCAACAAGCGGCAAAAGCTGCCGTTCCATTCGAACGGCATGCGCTTCTCGGCATACGACGCCCAAGACCAGCTGATCGCGACGCGCGACTATTACTCGGTGGGTGGCGGCTTCGTGGTCAACCAGGACGACGCCGCCGAAGATCGCATCGTCGCCGACACCACGGCGTTGACCTACCCGTTCGACAGCGGCGACGCCCTGCTCACACATTGTCGCGAGCAATCGATTTCGATCGCCCGGCTGATGCGCGCCAACGAAGCCGCCTGGCGCGGCGACGAGGCGATCGACGCCGGGCTCGATGCGCTGTGGTCGGCCATGCAGTCCTGCGTCGCCCGCGGCATCCGCAGCGAGGGGACGTTGCCGGGCGGCCTGCACGTGTCGCGTCGTGCGCCGAGCCTGGCGCGCGAGTTGTCGTCGCGACCCGAGGCAGCGATGAAGGATCCGCTGACCGTGCTCGACTGGGTGAATCTGTATGCGCTGGCGGTGAACGAGGAAAACGCCGCAGGCGGGCGCGTGGTCACCGCGCCGACCAATGGCGCAGCGGGCATCATTCCCGCAGTGCTGCACTACTACGACCGCTTCTGTCCCAACGCCGGCCGAAGCGGCGTGCACGATTTCCTGCTGACAGCCGGCGCCGTCGGCATCCTCTACAAGGAGAACGCCTCGATATCCGGCGCGGAAGTCGGCTGCCAAGGCGAGGTGGGCGTCGCCTGCTCGATGGCCGCCGCTGGCCTCACCGCCGCGCTGGGCGGCACGCCACACCAGATCGAGAACGCCGCCGAAATCGGCATGGAGCACAACCTGGGGCTCACCTGCGACCCGATCGGCGGCCTCGTGCAGATTCCCTGCATCGAGCGCAACGCGATGGGCGCGGTCAAGGCGATCAACGCATCGCGCATGGCGCTGCGCGGCGACGGCAAACATAAGGTGAGCCTCGACAAGGTCATCAAGACCATGCGCGACACCGGTCGCGACATGCAGGAGAAATACAAGGAAACCTCGCGCGGCGGCCTGGCGGTCAACGTCATCGAGTGCTGATTCGGCGAATCGTCCTGTTCAACACTGCGGGTTGATCGATCACCCCGCGTTCGGGGCATCGAATTCCCTGCGCATCGCCGAATGCCCTCGTCACGCCGGGCATGCCGGCTGCGGCTGCGGCTGCGCGAACCTGGTCTCGAAAAGCTGAACCCCAGCCGGCATTCGACCTTTGTCCGGGTGCGGAATTGACAATCCTCAAGATGGTCCGGGGCCGGTTGGGAAAGCATGGCATTAGCTTCCCCACCTCGAGGTTTCTCCATGAAAACGATTCCCGCCCTGCTCGCTGTGGCCCTCGCCGCGGCACTGCCCCAAGCTGCCCAGGCTGAAGACTGGTTCTTCCGCGCCGGTATCCATACGGTCAACCCGGATTCCGACAATGGTTCGCTGGCCCGCGGCGCGCTCGATGTCGATATCGGCAGCGACACCCAGCCGACCTTCGTGCTCGGTCGCATGCTCGACGAACATTGGGGACTGGAGCTGCTGGCGGCGCTGCCGTTCCAGCATGACGTGCGCCTCAACGGCGACAAGGCCCTGGAGTTCAAGCACCTCCCGCCCACCCTGAGCGTGCAGTACTACTTCGCTCCGGGCGCCAAGGTGCGACCCTTCGTCGGCGCCGGCCTCAACTACACCTGGACATTCGAAGAGGATGAGTCCGGTGCACTCGATGGAACGAAGGTGAGCATCGACAACTCATTCGGTTTCGCCGGCCAGCTGGGCCTGGCCGTGGACCTGAGCCCGAAGTGGCACCTGGTCTTCGACGCACGCTGGATCGACATCGATGCGGACGTGAGCGTCAACGGTGACAACGTCGGATCGGTGCAGGTCGATCCTTGGGTCTACGGCGCCTACATCGGCTACCGGTTCTGACGGGGTAATCCGGGGCGGGCGGCTCTGCCGCACCGCCCCGTCGAGTTCAGCAAGGCGCGAGGGCCGGCTGACCGTCGCCGCGCACATCGCTGGCTGAGCGCGACACCGAGGCAGCGCGCTGCAAGGCTGCCGTCACGTCGGCATGCAGGTCTTCCACCGCTTCGATGCCGATCGACAGACGCAGCAGCCCATCGGTGATGCCGGCTTTGGCGCGTACTTCGGGCGTCATGGCCGCATGCGTCATGCTCGCGGGGTGGGCCACGAGACTTTCCACGCCCCCCAGCGACTCGGCGAGCGTGAAGCAGCGCAGTCCGTCGAGGAACGCGCGCACCGCAGCCCCGCCGCCATCGAGTTCGAAGCTCAGCATTGCACCGAAGCCTTTCTGCTGGCGGGCCGCCAGGTCGTGGCCCACGTGCGTGGTCAGCCCGGGGAAGTAGACCCGCTTCACGGCCCCATGCGCGTCAAGCAGCTCGGCAATGGCGAGGGCATTTTCCTGGTGCACGCGCAGGCGCGCGTCCAGCGTGCGCAGACCGCGCAGGGTCAGGAAGCTGTCGAACGGGCTGCCCGTCAGACCCAGGCAGTTGGCCCACCAGACAAGCTGCTCGTGCAGCGCCGAATCGCGCGCGACGACCGCACCTCCGACCACGTCGCTATGACCATTGATGTACTTGGTCGTCGAATGCAGGACGAGGTCCGCGCCGAAAGCGATCGGCGTCTGCAGCGCGGGCGAAAGAAAGGTGTTGTCGACCAGCGCCAGGGCGCCGGCCGCGTGCGCCAGATCAATCACCGTGTTCAGATCGGTGACGCGCAGAAGCGGGTTGCTCGGCGTCTCGATCCACACCAGCCGGGCCGGCTGAGACAGGGCAGCGCGGGCCTGCACGGGGTCGGTGAGGTTGGCGACCACCAGTTCGAACTGCCCCTTGCGAGCCAGCGCGTCGAACAAACGCCAGCTGCCGCCATAGCAATCGTGCGGCACGACCAGTCGGTCGCCGGGACTGAGCAACTGCAGCGCCAGGGTAATTGCCGCCATGCCGCTGGCGGTCACCACTGCGCCCGCCCCGCCTTCCAGCGCGGCGAGCGCTTCACCGAGCTGGTCACGCGTCGGATTGCCCGAGCGCGTGTAGTCGTAGGCGCGCTTCTCGCCAAAGCCGGCAAAGCTGAAGTTGGTCGACAACACCAGCGGTGGCACGACGGCCCCGTAGGCGGGATCGCGGTCGATGGCGGCGCGCACGGCACGGGTAGCCGGCAACGGCGCGCTCATGCGATCACCTCCGCATCGATCACGCTGCGCAAGAATGATCCCACTTCATCGCGCTCCTTCAGAAAGGCATCGTGGCCGAAGGCCGAATCGAGACGGGTGACGCCGAGGGATTTCGGCAGCCTGTCTGACAGGGAATCGATCTGTTCAGGCGGCGCGAGCCAGTCCTGGCTTACCGAGAACAGCGCGCACGGCACGTGCACCGAAGTGGGGTCCAGCTGGTGCAGGTCGATCGATTCGGACAAGCGCAGAAACGCGGTGGCGCTCCACTTGGCGACATAGCGGTTGCCGCAGTGCGACAGGTAGTCCTCGGCCGCACAGCGGGCGCGATCACCGCTCAGCGTCGGCGCGGCATCGAAGCGGCTACCGAACTCTTCCGGCGTCCGATAGCTGAGCATGGCCAACTGGCGCGCCAGGCTGAGGCCGAGCGTTTCGCTGCATTGCAGCTGACCGAGGGTCACCACCTGGCGCTGCAAGGCGCGAAACGCCGAGGCAAACGGATGCGGCCGGTCTGCGGCGCTGAGCACGCCGATGCGATCGACGCGCAACGGGTGCCGAGCGGCGAACTGCAGCGCCACCATACCGCCGTACGATGCACCAATGAACGCATGCAGACTCGAGATGCCCAGCGCGTCGAGCGCCAGAGCGATGGCATCGGCCTGATCGGCGGTGTCGATCGGTGCATCGATGTCGCCTTCCGACCCGACCCAGTCGCAGGCCAGTACACGCCATTGGCGCGGATCGACGGCGCAGTCGACGCCGATCAGTTCGTTCCACCATCCCGGCCGCGGATCGAGCGCGTGGGCCGTGGCGTGCCGATCGGCGGATATGCCGCCGGCCACCCAGATGCACGGCGCATCGGGTACACCCACCGACTCGACGCGCAGGAAGACCCGCCGCGCCCCCGCATGGCGCATGGGCAGATCGATGCCGAGAATGAAACTCTGCGCCTCGGCGTCGGGCACCGGGTGCCAAGGCGCACGGGGCGCTGCGGCCTCGAACCCAGGGCTGCGTTCGCACAGCGGGTCGTCTTCGCGGGCGGTCTGACTCTGGCAGTTGAAACTCACGGCGGCATCCTCGTGGCGTGCCCCAAGCAGTTCCGCGCACCAGGAGTTGGCGGAGCCTCGTCGCCATGCGATGGCTCGACGAGCTCAACCCATCTCTCGGCAGGGCAACGCGCCCCCCGCAGGACTTGGCACCGTGACGGTTTGCACCGCAGGTTGCCCCGGCTTCATCGGGCCCATCCCTCAGCCGGTCTTGATGGACGCCTGCAGACTAGCCGGGCGCACGGTCGATGTCAATCGCTTTATCGCGATGAAGCGATATAGTTTCCGAATCAACGTTCGCCCGTTTGGGTGTCAGCAGGCCCGGGCCCGGAACACACGCCAGCCACGCCGAGCCGTGAAGGCGGCAATTCGCTGCGGAATCAGCCCGCAAAGATGCGCCGTTCGCGACGGCGACCGACGGCGACATGCACGACGCCGCGCACCAGACCCAGCCACAGCAGCCACACGGCGCCACCGAAGCACAGCGCGAAGAACAGCGTCTCCGGGTGCAAGGGAAAATCGGGCTGAAACAGCGACCAGGTGGCCTGTACATCCATCCAATCGGCATGGGTGAGAAAACCCGCAGTGCGCTCCCACAGCGAACCCTGCAGCGCAGCCAGCGTCTGCTCCAGCTCGAGCACGCGCGCCTGTGTCTGTTCGATCAGCGCCGCCTCGGCCGCAAACGTGGTGTCGCTGCTCTGCCGATGATGCGCGGCCAGCGCGTCGAGGTCCCCGCCGAAGAGCCGGTCGGCCAGCGCCTGCCACTCGCCCAGCTGCTGACGC
The DNA here is from genome assembly GCA_020442465.1 of Lysobacterales bacterium. Taxonomy (GTDB): domain Bacteria; phylum Pseudomonadota; class Gammaproteobacteria; order Xanthomonadales; family Xanthomonadaceae; genus Pseudomarimonas. The sequence goes on along the minus strand of JAGRJY010000070.1, from coordinate 2,109 downwards.
GCCTCATCCAGCCGTCCGCCGATGCGCTGGCGGTATTGCTGGACAAAACCCGGCAGCACGCCGCCGGCGAGCACGCCTACGAGCAGGACCAGACGATCAAGCAAACCCCGCAGACGCACTGCGCCCTCCTTCGCCGAGTTGCAAGCCAGCACACACGCCCACCATAACGTCTCGCTTGTCTGATGTCGCGTGCGTGCCGCGGTGCGCATGAGAACAATTCAGCTGCCACCCATCCGATGTCCTGGACTCCACGTCCACCGCGCCAGCTTGCTACCGCGCGCCCGTCGCTGCAGGCCCATCGGCTTCGCCATCGCGGGACGTGAGCGCATGCCGCGACGCACCGAGCGGATGGGCGGAGACCTTCAAGGACCGGAAGCCACGTCCGCTACACTTCTCCCGTGTACTCCTTTCGTGCTCCGCGCTCTGTCTGGCTCGCCTTGCTGTGGGGGCTCGCGAGCACGCCCGCGGCGGCCGGCAAGATCTACAAGATCGTCAATCCGGACGGCACCGTGCACTACACCGACCGTCGCCCCGAGGCGCTGGACGACGTCGAGATCATCAAGACCCGCGCCGAGCCGCAGCGGATTGCCCAGCTGCAGATCGAGCGCGACGGCCCCAAGCGTCGAGCCGTCGCCAGAAACATGATCGATGGTCCGATCGAAATCGAACTGCGCTTTCGCAGCGCGACCAATGTGCTGGCGCAACCCGCCTTGCCGCTGCGCGTCGTCGTGCCCGCGGCGGGGTCGCAGACCGTGGCCGAATTCGCCGCCGCCGACAGCCGGCTCGCCTACAGCTTCGAGCTGGAAATGTCCTCCGTACCCGGTGCCCCAGTTGGGAAGCCAGAAGACTTTGCCTATCTGCTGCCCGTCGAAGGTGACGCCTGGCGCATTGATCAGGGCTGGAACGGCAGCTTCAGCCACCGTGACCCGCAGTCGCAGTATGCGGTCGACCTCAATGTGGCCGAGGGCACGCCGATCCGGGCCGCACGCGCGGGCCGCGTGATGCAGGTCGAGGACGACTTCGAGGGCGCTGGCCTCAGTCTGGAGAAATTCGCAGGCCGGGCCAATCACGTCCGGATCGTGCACGATGACGGCACGATGGCGGTATATGCGCACCTGGCGGCGGACAGCGTCGTGGTTCGGTCAGGTGCACGAGTGCGCCAGGGGCAGCGCATCGGCCTGTCCGGCAACACCGGTTATTCAACCGGTCCGCACCTGCATTTCGCGGTCCAGGCCAACCGGGGCATGGCGCTGGCGTCGATTCCGTTTCGGTTCGCCGGGGAAGTTCGCATTCCGGGTCGTTGATTTTGCTGCCCCCCGACCATTGGTCCGTTGCGACCGGGCGGGTTGCGCGCTAGAGTCGCGAGTGCGTTTGGCTGTATGGCCGTTAAACAGCCGGACCCCTGCCCCCGCATCGCTGTCACGAGGAACACTCGATGAAGCTCAATCGTTTCGCCGCAAGTGCAACACTCGCTTTGCTTCCCGCCCTGGCCTGCGCAGGCCCGGGTGACCGCCAGTCCAATCCCTTTGAGGTGAAGGGTAGCCAAGCTGCCCCTGCACCACAGGGCGGCTGTCAGGCGATCACCGACAATGTCTTTGTGACTCCGACCGCCGGCACCGCGGGCATGACCTGCCTGACCGTGGCATCCGGCGCCGGCTTGGTGAACAACCCGGTGGTCTCGGTTGGCGTGAATCACACCTGGTTGGGCGATCTCACCGTCAAGGTCGTGCCGCCGGGCGGCTCGCCGCTGGTGACGCTGTTCTCACGACCCGGCCGCACTGGTGGAACTGGCGTCGGTGACTCCTCCGACCTGACGTCCGCGAATCCGCTGTCGTTTGCCGACGCGTTTGCCGACGACGCGGAAACGATGGGCAACACCATCGGCGGGACGAACTTCGCGTGTGCAGACGATGGCCGTTGCAACTTCTTCACCAACAGTGATGAAGAGGCCGCCGGCAACCTCGCCACGCTGAATGGCCTTGACGCCAGCGGCATGTGGCAGGTTTGCGTGGGCGACGGCGCCGCTGGCGACACGGGCGAAATCTGCTCCGCCTCGATCACCTACCAGACGACCAGCGCCGACGTCGGCGTCACCGTCGACGCGCCGAG
>JAGRJY010000014.1 GCA_020442465.1 Lysobacterales bacterium | reverse complement strand
GCGCAGCGCCCGCGCACCGTTCCGAAGGCGGGGACATCCGGCTCGCGCTCTTGCCCCGCCAAGGCAATCAGTCCCGGGCCCGACGAAGCCAACACGGCGCCCGAGCCTCATTCCGCAGGCCAGATGCCCAATGCGCGTTCCTGGCCCTGCCCCGACGCCCACGGCGCGCACCCGGCGAAGCGCCTGCCCCGGCCGCGCTTCCGCTCCGGCCGCGCCTCCGGCCACCGCCGTCATCACGACGTCTGCCCTGCGCCCCGCTGAACCGCGATGCCGCCGTTGGGCTGCGAATCACCTGGCCCGGGCTAAGCTCCGGGCATGACCCTGTGCACCCTGTCCCGGATCGCGCTGCTGGGCGTCGGCCTGGCCCTGCCGTTCGCCGCGCCGGCGGTCACCACGGTCGACGGCCAACTCGGAGACGGCCTCGGACGCTATCGGCTGGAAGCCCCCGATGGCTGGCAGCCGGGCGGGCGACTGATCCTTTACAGCCATGGCTTCAGCATGACGCCGGCCGCCGAGGCCGGAGCACCATCGACCGCGCCGACCGATTCACTGCGCGAAACGCTGCTGGAGCAGGGCTATGCCCTGGCCGCCGCGGGCTACAGCACGCGCGGATGGGCACTGTTCGACATCGGACGGGTGCAGATCGCGACCCTGGACGCCTTTGCCGCCCGCTTCGGAGCGCCGGGCGAGCTGCTGCTGTTCGGCGGCTCGCTGGGCGGACAGGTCAGCCTGCGCAGCGCCGAGATCCTGCACGCAGCCGGGCGGCCGGCGGACGGCGTGCTTGCGGCCTGCGCGCCGGCCGGCGGCGATCGCACCTGGAACCAGGCAGTGGATCTGCGCCTGCTGTTCGACGCGGTGTGCGCGCGGCCGCTCACCGACCCGGACGACAGCACCATCCCCTGGCTCCTCGATATCGACGACATTCCAGGTTCGATCGACGACATCGACGATCCCGACGCGCTGCTGCAGACCCTGAGCATCGCCAACCGCGTACGCGAGTGCACCGGCCTGTACCAACCGGCGGTGCTCGATTCGCCGGCCCAGCTCGAGCGGCGTCAGCGATTGAAGACCGCGGCGCGGATCGACGACGACGACTTTCTCAAGGTGCAGCTTGGCTATGCGGTGTATCCGCTGGCCGACCTCGTCGGCGACGCCGGCAAGCTCGCCGGGGTGTCGGCATTCGACAACGCTCAGGTCGACTACGGCGACGACGCCCTGAACACGTCGATTCGCCGGATCGACGGCGACAGGGTTGCCGCAGTGAAACTTGCGGCGAGCTCCAACCTCGTCGGCAGCTGGGGCGACACGCGGGTGCTGGCGATTCACGGCTCGGCCGACGAACTGGTATTTCCCGAGCATCTCGCCGAACTGGCCGCGCTGCACCACGCCGGAGCACGCGCGCCGGTCACCGCGATGGTGCGCGAGACCGAGCCGGCACACTGCGGATTTTCCGAGCGCGAAGTGTTGGTCGCGCTGGACGCTCTGCGGGCCTGGATCGACGACGACCAGGCACCCAGCGCGGCGAGCCTGCAGGCTGCCTGCGCCCAGCCGGACGGCAGCGGCGACCGCTGCGCCTTCGACGCCGCGCTGGCGCCGGCGCCGCTGTCGACCCGGGTGCGCGAGCGCGCCCCCCCGACGGATGTCGCCTCCGCCAACCACGCCGGCATCTGGTACGACCCCGCCTACAGCGGCGAGGGCTGGGTGATCGAAGTGCTGGCGGACGGTGAAACCGCGGTGGTCAGCGGATACACCTATCCCGAAGCCGGCGCCGCGGGCGATCAGGACTGGCTCATCGGCCTCGGCCGATTGCAGGCCGACGGCATCCACGTCGCCGACCTGCAGCGCTATCGCGGCGCGCGCTTCGATGCCTTCGACAGCGCCGACATCGTGGGCGAGCACTGGGGCGAGGTCACCCTCGCGTTCGATCGCTGCGGCGGTGGCGTCGGACCGAACGGCGTCGGAACCCTGGGTTACGCAGGGCCGGCGACGCACGGCAGCGCCCGACGCCAGCTGGTGCAATTGACTGCGCTCGGCGCGACGCCCACCCACTGCATCCAGTTCATCCAGCCGCCTGTGCCGCATGCCGAGAGTCGTTACGCAGGGAGCTGGTATCGCGGCCCGCAGGCGTCGGGCGACGGCGTGCAGTTCCAGGTCTCGCCCGAAGGGCTGGGCGTGATGCTGTGGTACACCTTCGATCCGCAAGGCCATCCAGCCTGGCTGCTCGGCCTGGCCGAGCGCGCCGAGTCGCCGGGTCTGTGGCGCTTCGAACTGCTGCGTCCGCGCGGCACACGCTTCGGCGCCGATTTCGATCCGCAGCAGGTCAACGAGGCGGTGTGGGGTCAGGCCACACTGCGCTTTGACGACTGCAGCCACGCTTCGCTGAGCTGGCAGGCCAGCGAAGCGGGCTGGCCGTCGGGCCAGCTGGCCCTGCAGCGGCTGACCACGCCGGACCGCATCGCGACCTGCCTGCCGCCAGCGCAACGATGAGTTAGTCCGCGCGACTCAGCCGGTGGCGCCGGCGGCTGCACGCTCGGCAAACCGGAAGCATCCGCGCCCCGCTGCCTTGGCCGCGTAGAGGGCCGTGTCGGCCCGACGCAGCAACGCTTCACCGTCTCGCTCACCGGGCCGGCGCACCGCAATGCCGATGCTGATCGACATGCGGTACTCGGCGTCGCCGAGAAGCATGGGTTCGCCTGCCGCGGCGAGGATCTTGTCCGCCACGGTCGCCGCCTCCTCCGCCACACCCAGGCCCTCCAGGATGACGACGAACTCGTCCCCGGCGAGTCGCGCCGCGGTATCGGTTACGCGCACGCTGCGCCGCAGTCGCGCGGCGAGTTCCTTGAGCAGACTGTCGCCGGCTTCATGGCCGAGCGTGTCGTTGACCTGCTTGAAGCGATCGAGATCGAGGAACATCAGCGCCATCGCCTTGCCGCTGCGCTCGGAGCGCGAGATCGCTTCGCCGAGCAGATCGCCGAAATGACGCCGGTTCGGCAGCCCGGTCAGTGCGTCCACCGTGGCGGCGTCGCGAAGCTCCTGCTCGATCCGCTTGAGCCGGGTGATGTCGTGGATCAGTCCATAGATGCCGAGTACCGTGCCGTCGGATGCGCTGTGCGGCACATAGGTGGCGCGGTACACGCGGCCCTGAAGATCGATGTCGAACGACGTGCGTGCGCCGGTGAACGCCGCCTGCAGGTGCGGTTCGATGAGCCGGTAGGTTTCGGCGTCGTAGACCTCGTCGACACGCCGGCCGGTGATTTCCTCCAGCGGCTTGCGCATCCACTCGGCATAGACCTGGTTGTTGAAGCGGAACACGCGGTCGGCGTCGATGTAGGAGATCAGGGCCGGCACGCTGTCGGTGATCGTGCGCAGGCGTTCTTCACTGGCCTTGAGCGCGGATTCGGCCTCGACTCGCGCGGTGATGTCGGTGACCGTGCCGCGATAGCCGCGGAACGCACCGCCGGCGTCGAATACCGGTCGACCCTGGTTCAGCACCCAGCGACGCTGCCCGTTGGCATCGCGCATCTGGATGCGCTGCTGATCGAACGCTTGCCGGGCACGCAGCGGCGCCATGTAGGTGCCGAGATCGGGCGCCTTGGGGAAGCGCGCCCGATAGGCCTCGGCCGGCGTCTTGCCGAGCATCCGGCCCACCTCGGTGCCCATCATCCGGGCGAACGTCTCCGACACCAGGGTGAGTCGCAGCTCGGCGTCGGTTTCCCAGAAGCCATCGGCCGAGATCTCGGCAAAGTCGGTCAATCGACCGGTCAGCTCCTCCGCACGCCGGCTTGCCGCATCGAGTTCGGCATTCGCCTGGGCGAGTTGACGCAAGCGTTCGGACAGATCCCCGGTTCGCTGCGAGACCAGCTGCTCGAGGTGCAGCTGGTGCCGGCGCAGCTCCTCGGTCTGCGCGGCGCGTTGCTCGAGGTCGGAAAGCATGCGACTCCGCGCCTCGTTCAGCGCGCCAACCAGCTGGTCGATTTCGTCACCGGCGGTATCCGCATGCCGACCCTTGAGTTCGATCGGCGTGCGCAGGGCGTCGCCGGTCAGCCCGCGGGCGAAGCGCGACAGGTCCTCCAGCGGACGCGCCACCCGCCGGCGAAACTGGCGCGCGATTAGCCAGGCCGCACTCAGCATCGCCGCAAACACGATCAGCGCGATCAGCGGCAGCTGCTCGAGCATTCGCTGCAGCACGTGCGCATCGCCGATCTGCACGTCGAGGTGGCCGACGGGATAGCGCTTGCCGTCGACATGGATCAGCTCGAAGCGACGCTGCAGCCATGCCGAGGCATCGGGCGCACCGCGCGTCCATCGCTCGCCTTCGCTCGATTCGAGCGCCACGAACACCACACCGGTGCGATCGGCGATGCCATCGAGCAGGGGTTCGGCTGCCTGCGGGTCGACCGTCCAGAGTGCAACGGTGAGCGCGGGCACGCTGGTGCGCTCGAAGTCCTCAAGTCGATCGCGCGCGGCGTCGCGTTCCTGCAGATAGATCTGTCCCAGCAGCAGTGCACTGGTGACCAGCGCGGCGAGCAGACCCACCGCGAGCACGGTGCGGGTCAGCCGGGCACCGATCGAGGACGGCGCCACCGGCGCGGCGGGCACGGACGCTGTCACGGTTGCGCCTCAGGCTGGAAGGCCCAACCCGGCGGAGCGTCGGAATAGCTGATCGGCGCATGTGCTGCGCTGCGGTCCAGGTGCAGCACGCGGCGACCGGCGAGGCCCGCCCGCGCCAGCTGGGCGCCGAACTGCGCCTCGAACAGTTCGAGCAGGCTACCGTCGTCGATCGCAGCCTGCAGCCCGTCTTCGATCAGCGCCGCAAGCGCCGCGCGCTCCCGATGCAGGAAGAAATACAAGCCTGCCCGGTAGTGCAACAGCAGGGTCGATTCGACTTCGAAGTCCAAGTCGGCGTGCGCATCCAGTTCGAGGTAGGCCTCGGACAAACCGCGCGGAAAGCAGTCGAAGCGACCGCGCGCGAGCATCCGGAACAGACCGTCGTAGCTGGAGCTTTCGACCACACGCATGCCGTTTGCGCGCAGTGCCGCGGCATCCGGCCAGTCATGGCCCTGACCGGCGCTGAACGCGGCCAGGGCCGACACGCTGTCGACGGGGGCGAACCGTTCGGCATCGCCACGTCGGACCAGCAGCACCCGCCAGCCGATCAGGCCGCGATCGATGGCGATCGGCACCACGCGCAGCGCCTGGTCGCGCTCGGCCGTGGCCACCGACCACGCGATGTCGAGGGTGTCCCCGTGCTGCAGCAGACGCAGGCTGCGGGCCTGCTGCATGGCCGCCGCGCTGGGATGCAGTGCAAAGGGCTGGCCGGTGTGGCGCAACGCCAGCTCGAGCACGGCCACCGGGTAGCGATGACGCGGATCCCCGCCCGACTCCTCGCGCGGATAGACGATCTGCAGCGCCGTGTCGGTGGCATGGCTCGCCTGCCAGGGCAGAAGCACCGCCAGACAGTGCGCTGCGATGGCCATCGTCCGCAGCAGACCGCGGGACAGCGTGCGGGGCTGGCGACGTCCGGGTCGTCCTTGGGCCAGAGCGTGGCGCCGACCGTGCCGCACCGCTTCGGTCGGCGACTCAAGGCGAAGCACGGTCCGCATCCCGATCCGCGACGGTTGCCGCAGCCGCTTCGGTCGCTTGTGCACATCGCATCGCCGCCTGGCGGGCGCGGGTGGCCAGCGTCGCCAGCGCCGCGTCGGTGGCAGCCGCAAAGCCGTCGGTGAGACGTTGCGCGGCCTGGTCGTTCAGCGCAACGTCCTGTTCAGTCGCGCCCAGCTCGACCGATGCGGCGGCGTCCCGAACCGGACAGTGCATGACCGCGGACAGCGCCACCCGCGCGCTGGCCTGGCCGGCCGCGTCGACGCGCAGCTCGAACGCGTGCACGAACAGATCAAGCTTGGCGCCGTCGAGCAACGGCGCCGGCGGCGCTGCGCCACCCTGCCAGCGCAGCCGCTCGTCGAGCATCTGCGCCGGACGGGCGTACCAGCGGAACTGGGCATGCTGCAGCAGCTCGGCGCCGCGAACGACCAGCAGCCGATCGGACTGCAGTGCCTCGGAAGCATCGATGCGGGCGACCTCGCCCCATCCGAGCGCGACCGGCGTGTCGGCATCGAGAGTCCAGCGCAGCGGGCTGGTCGGCGCCTTCGGGCGCAAGCTCGCGCAGCCGGCCACCGCCAGCAGCGCGCCCAGCATCAGCAGCAGGTGTCGCGGTCGCCTCATCGCTCGCCCCCCTTGGCGGCACCCGGATCGTAGCGCGGCAGGCCGTCACGGCCCAGCAGCCAGCCGGCCGGATCGTCCTGCAACCGCCGCGTGACCTGTTCGAGCTGGGCGGCGCTGCGTTGCAGTTCGGCGAGCAGCACGGCCAGGTCATCGCGCGCGGCCAGATCGAGGGTCTGCGCGGTGCGGCCGATGTCGCCGGCGGCGAGCTCGACGGCGCGCGCCGCGTCGGCCACCTCGTCGAGCGTCGCCCGCGACTCGGTGAAGAGATCCTCACCGGGCGCCTGGCCCGCCATGCCGGCATCGATGCGCGCCAGCAGCGCATCGGCGCGCTCGGCCGCGCTGCGCAGGCGCTGTTCGAGCGCCTGCATGCCCTGCAGCGACTCGCGCAGTTTCGGATAGTCGTCGCGCACTTCACTGCTGACCTGGGCGAGGTTGTCGATCAGGTCGGAAGCGCGCTGCAGGTTCTCATCGCTGAGCACGCGGCTGACCCGCGCCAGCACTTCCTGCGCGGTGAGCACCGCACCGCTGCCCTCGCTCATCAGCTTGGACAGCACCGAGGGTTCGGACAGGATCACCGGCACTGCGCCCTCCGAGGCATCGACCAGACGCTGGGCCTCCGGCGAGCCGCCGAACAGCTCGATCACCGCCACGCCGGTGAGACCCGTGTAGCTCAGTTTGGCGCGGGTGTCGGTCTTCACCGGCGTGCCCGCAGAGACCCGCACGTGCGCACGCACCACGCGCGGATCCGTGGGATCGAGATCCAGCCGGCGCACTTCGCCGACCTGGATGCCCTGGTACTGCACGATGCTGCCGACCGACAGCCCGGCCACCGACTCCTCGAAGCGCACGTCGTAGTACTGGTACTCGCGATCGAGCTGCAGCTTGCCGAGCCAGAGCACGAACAGGATGAGTCCGATCGTCACCACCAGGGAGAACACGCCGATCAGCAAGTAGCGGGCATGGGTTTCCAAGCGCTCAACCTCCGGAAGGGGCCACCGCGGCGGAAAGCGCCGCCGCCTGCTGGGCACTGCGACCACGCGGCCCGCCAAAGCAGTCGCGGATCCATGGATGGGTATGGTCACGGATTCGCGCCGGCGTATCGGTGGCGATGATGCGCCGGTCGGCCAGCACGGCCACGCGGTCGCAGCAGGCGTAGATCGAATCCAGATCGTGGGTGATCAGCACCACGGTGAGATCGAGGCTGCGCTTGAGCGTCGCGATCAGCTCGTCGAAACCGGCGGCGCCGAGCGGGTCGAGACCCGAAGTTGGTTCGTCGAGAAAGAGGATCTGCGGATCCAGCGCCAGCGCGCGCGCGATGCCGGCGCGCTTGCGCATGCCGCCGGAGAGCTGCGAGGGCATTTTCGGCCCGGCATCGGCCGGCAGGCCGACCAGGGCAATCTTCAGTCGCGCGATTTCTTCCATCAGGTCACGCGGCAGGGGTTGATGCTCGACCATCGGCACCATCACGTTCTCGAGCACGGTCAGCGACGAGAACAAGGCGCCATCCTGGAACATCACCCCCCAGCGTTGCTCGACTTCGGCGCGCTGGGCCTCGCTCGCACTGCTGAGATCGCAGCCGAACACGCGGATGCGCCCGGCCGCCGGCTGCTGCAGACCGATGATCGAGCGCAGCAGCACCGACTTGCCGGCGCCGGACCCGCCGATCACCGCCAGCACCTCGCCGCGATGCACGTCGAGATCGACGCCGTCGTGCACGACCTGGCTGCCGAAGCGATTGACCAGCCCGCGCACCTCGATCACGGCCTCACGCGCCGGCGCAGCCATGCTCACAGATCCATCTGCATGTAGAGCACCGCGAACAGGGCATCGCAGACGATCACCAGGAAGATCGACTGCACCACCGACGCGGTGGTGTGGCGACCGACCGACTCCGCGCTGCCGCTGACCTTCAGGCCCTCGAGACAGCCGATCGACGCGATCAGGAACGCAAACACCGGCGCCTTGAGCAGACCGAGCCACAGGTAGTACAGCTCGGTGGTGTCCTGCATGCGCACCAGGAACATGGTCAGGGAGATGTCCAGCGCGGTGGCGCCGACCAGCGCGCCGCCGAGAATGCCCGACAGCATGGCGATGAAGGTCAGCACCGGGAGCATCAGCAACAGGGCGACCAGGCGCGGCACCACCAGCAGTTCGATCGGATCGAGCGCCAACGCCTGGATCGCATCGACCTCCTCGCGGCTGCGCATCGAGCCGATCTCGGCGGTGAACGCGCTGCCCGAGCGGCCGGCGACCAGGATCGCCGAGAGCAGCACGCCGAATTCGCGCAGGAAGCTCACGCTGACGATCTCGACGGTCAGGATCGAGGCGCCGAAATCACGCAACGCGGTCGCGGACAGGAACGCCACCACCGCACCGACCAGAAAGCACAGCAGCGAGACGATCGGCACCGCATCGAAGCCGGTGCGCTCCATGTGGTGCACGATCGAGGTGATGCGCAGCTTCTGCCGACCGGTGGCGATGCGGAACAGGCAGTGGTTCACCGCGCCGACGAAGCCGGCAAGCTGCGCGGCCTGGCGCCCGAAGTCGTCGACCGCCCGGCCGAACTTGATCAGCCAGCTGCGCCAGCCCGACTCCTGCGGCGAGGCCATCGGCTGGCCGACCGAGCGTTCGGCGACCAGTTCGAGCAGGCGCAGGTGTTCGGGCTTGGCACCTTCGACCCGGGCCAGCGCGGTGGGGTAGTCGTGCCCGGGCGAAAGCAGGCGCAGCAGCACCAGCGCGCCGGCTGAATCCAGCGCGTCCAGCGCCGAGAGGTCGAGCGTTTCCGGCGCCCCGCGGCGACGCGCCAGCGCGTCGAGCATGGCCGGCAGCGCGCGCATCGTGCATGCGCCCGACAGCGCCAGGCGCGAGGCGCCCGGCGACGTCTCCTGCCAGCTCAGTGCGACGTCGTGCATGTCTGCATTGTAGGACCTATCAGCCGCCTTGCCGCGCCGTTGCGGCGATGCACGAACACAACAGGGTGCCGGGCGGCAAGTCGGCAGCAAGCGGTGGACGTCGATCGTCCGGCCTGCGCCTACAATGACCGGCACTGTGGTTTCGAATCGATGATGTCCTTGCAGCACGCTCCCGCCGACCCCGCACTGGAAACCCTGCTCGGGCCGCTGCAGCAAGGCGAGCTGTCTTGGCCCTCCGCGAGCGGCCTGTTCCTGAACGCGCGCGACGGCTCGCCGCTGCACGGACGCTCGTTGCCGGGCATGGTCTGCGTCCAGGGCTTCAAGCCGTACGTCGATGCGCTGCGTCGCAGCGGCTTCGAGGTCGAGCCCGAGCCACCGATCGGGCGGCGGTTTCCACTCGTGTTGGTGCTGCCGGCACGACAGCGCGAGCTGGCGCGGGCGCTCTATGCGCACGCTTCCGACCTACTGGCGCCGGGCGGCGTGATTCTCGCCTGCCAGGCCAACAGCGAAGGCGCCAAGTCCAGCGAGGCCGACCTCGAGCGGCTCGCCGGACCGCTGCAGGTGCGCTCGAAGAACAAGTGTCGCGTGTTCTGGACCCAGCCGGACGCGACCGTGGACACCCCGCTTCGCGACGCATGGCGCGCGCTCGATACGCCACGCGAGATCGAGCCGGACGGCTTCATCAGCCGTCCCGGCGTGTTCGCCTGGGATCGCATCGATGCTGCCTCGCGGATGCTCGCCGAGCACCTGCCCTCCGACCTCACCGGCGCCGCGGCGGACTTCGGTGCCGGCTGGGGCTTTCTCTCCATGCAGCTGCTCGAACGCTGTCCGGGCGTCACCACGCTGGATCTCTTCGAAGCCGATGCGCGCGCACTGGATCTGGCGCGGATCAACCTCGCGCGTCGACAGCCGGGGCGCACGGTCGCCCACCACTGGGAAGACGTGACCTGCGGCGTATCAGGGTGTTATGACGTGGTGGTGTGCAATCCTCCGTTCCACACCCAGCAGGCCGGCGACCGGCCCGACATCGGCCGCGCCTTCATCGACGCGGCAGCGGATGTGCTGAAGCCGGGGGGACGGCTCTGGCTGGTCGCGAACCGGCACCTTCCATACGAGGCCACGCTCGACGCGCTGTTCCATCCGGTGCGCATCGTCGCCCAGCAGCACGGCTTCAAGATCATCGAGGCGACCAAGCGGATCGAATCCGGGCGGGCGGCGCGGTGAAGCTGCTCAAGTTGATCGCCAACCTCGGCTACGGCAGCCGTCGCGAGGTGCTGGCCCTGTTCGCCGACGGGCGCGTGCGCGATGCCGAAGGCGCGCTGCTCTACGGCGATGACGAGATCGACCCCGCGCAGGTGGTGATCGACGGCGCACCGCTCGACCCGGCCCCGGGCATGCTGCTGATGCTGCACAAACCGGTGGGCTACACCTGTTCGCATCGCGACCAAGGGCGCCTGGTCTACGATCTGTTCCCGCCGCGGTTTCGCGCGCGCAAGCCGGTGCTCTCCAGCGCTGGCCGGCTCGATCGCGACACCAGTGGGCTGCTGCTGTTCACCGACGACGGTCAGCTGCTGCACCGCATCGTGTCACCCAAGGCGGCCCTGACCAAGGTCTACCGCGCCAGGCTGGCCGACTCGCTGCGCGGGGACGAGGCCGCTCTGTTCGCCTCGGGCAGCCTGATGCTGGACGGAGAAACCAGGCCGCTGCTTCCGGCGCAACTCGTGGTGATGTCCGAGCGCGAGGTCGAACTGCACCTGCACGAGGGCCGCTACCACCAGGTGCGTCGCATGTTCGCCGCGGTGTCGAACCATGTGACCGAACTGCATCGCGCGCGCATCGGCGGCCTGACGCTCGACGGGCTGCCCGAGGGCGAATGGCGACTCCTGGATGCCGAGGAGCAGCGCCAGCTGTTCGATGGCTGACCGGGCGAGCGACCGAGCACCCGCGCGCAGCACCTCCTACGCGCCGCCGCCCTCGCCGCAACGACCGCCCGGTTTCACCGCCATCGACGGCGCCTATCGTTTCTGTTGATCGATTCAATTGGCCTTTTGCTGCACTGCCGCATAGACTCTGCCAATCGATTTTTCGTCCGTTCCTATAAGGAAACTATCAATGTCGCTGATCAACATGACCCTGGTGAACTCGACCGTGCAGCCGTTCAAGGTGAACGCGTTCCACGACGGCAAGTTCGTCGAAGTCACCGAAAAGAACCTGCAGGGCAAGTGGTCGATCTTTGTGTTCATGCCGGCCGCCTTCACCTTCAACTGCCCGACCGAGGTCGAGGACGCCGCGAACAACTACGCCGAGTTCCAGAAGGCCGGCGCCGAGATCTACATCATCACCACCGATACCCATTTCGCCCACAAGATGTGGCATCAGACCTCGCCGGCCGTGGGCAAGGCGAGGTTCCCGCTGATCGGCGATGCCTCGCACCAGCTGACGCGCGCTTTCGGCGTGCACATCGAAGCCGAGGGCCTGGCCCTGCGTGGCACCTTCGTGATCAATCCGGAAGGCGTGATCAAGACGGCCGAGATCCACGACAACGCGATCGCCCGCGACATGAACGAAACCCTGCGCAAGCTCAAGGCCGCGCAGTTCGTCGCCGCCAACCCCGGCCAGGTGTGCCCGGCCAAGTGGCAGGAAGGCGCGCAGTCGCTGGCTCCGTCGCTCGACCTCGTCGGCAAGATCTAGGCAGCACGTTTCGCCTGGAAAAGCCCGGGGCTTCGCCCCGGGCAACCGGCCACGGATGGCCGTCCCTGGCGAGTGACGCGCTGTCGATCAACACAGCCGCGTCCCAAGGTGCCTGTCGGGAATGCATTCCCTGCTACTGGGGGAACGAATCCCTTGCGGGAGGGAATGCATTCCCGACTGCGGCGCCGACGTCGCACGCGCACCCACCTTCTTCACGCGCAACCACGACACGCACTTCGATCCCGGAGAACACCATGCTCGACTCGAATCTGACATCGCAGCTGCAGGCCTACCTGACCCGGGTCGTTCTGCCGATCGAACTCGTCGCCACCCTTGACGACAGCGAACTGTCGACCGAGCTCGATGGCATGCTCGGCGAGATTGCCGCGCTCTCCGACCGGATCGGCTACCGCAAGGATGGCAGCGCATCGCGCGCGCCGTCTTTCGAGATTCGCCGCGTCGACAGCGACATCGCCGTGTCCTTCGCCGGCATCCCGCTCGGCCATGAATTCACCTCGTTGGTGCTCGCCCTGCTGCAGGTCGGCGGGCATCCGCCCAAGGTCGACGATGCCGTCGTCGATCAGATCCGTTCCCTCGGCCAG
>JAGRJY010000069.1 GCA_020442465.1 Lysobacterales bacterium | reverse complement strand
TGGAGCGCCGCATTGCGCTGCTTGAGTGCGCGCTGATAGCGCCGCCAACCGGCGAGAAAGCCTGGTTCCACGTGGAACAGGCCCCAGTCGACAAAGCGGCGACGTTCCTCGCTAGGCCCGGACAGCAGGATCCCGGAATCGGGCTGGAAACACACCACCGGGCACAGGGCAAACAAGTCCGTGAGCCGGTCGATGGTGGCGCCGTCGATCCGCGCTTCGAAACTGCGGTTCTGTCTTTCGATGCCGAGGCGATGGACACGGGCCGCGACCGGGTCTTCCACCTCGGCCACGCAGCGGGCGAGCAGGGAATCATGTCGTACCAGATGGTCAACCGAACCGCCGCGAAAAGAGCGGCCAGCCGACAGGACGTAGACCGCTTCGAGGAGGCTGGTCTTGCCCGAGCCGTTGGCGCCCGAGATCAGGTTCAGCCCGGGGCCGAAGCTCAAATCGGCCGTGCGGATGACGCGCAGGTCTTCGACCTGCAGCCGACGCACCCGCACGGCCAGCGCGCCCCGGTCAGAGACGCAGCGGCATCACCACGTGACGGCAGGTCTCCGAATCGACCTCACGCACCAGCGCCGACGAGTTCGAGTCACGCAGCTGAAGCATCACCTTTTCGCCGCGCAGGGATGAAATGGCCTCGAGGAGATAACCGACGTTGAAACCGATACCCAGCCCATCCACCGCCGTCTCGGCCTCGATTTCCTCCACGGCCTCTTCCTGCTCGGGATTGTGCGCCACGATACGGAGCTGATTGGGACTGACCTCGAGCTTCACCCCGCGAAACTTCTCGTTGGAGAGAATCGCCGCGCGCTGCAGCGCCGCACGAAGCACTTCCCGGTCGACCGTCACGTGGCGATCGGCCCCAATCGGGATCACTGCCTCGTAGTCGGGAAAGCGGCCATCAATGAGCTTCGAGGTGAAGGTCACGTCCGATCGGCGGGCGCGGATGTGCGAACGGCCGATCTCGAGCTCGATCATGCTGTCGCTGCCTTCCAGCAGACGCTGCAGTTCCAGCACACCCTTGCGCGGCACGATGATCTGCCGCCGCGTCTTGCTGCCGGTCGGCACGCTGGCTTCGCAGGAGGCCAGTCGGTGACCGTCGGTAGCCACACAGCGCAGGTCGGTCTCACGCAGGTCGAACAACAGTCCGTTGAGATAGAACCGCACGTCCTGCTGGGCCATCGCGAATGCGGTCCGCTCGATCAGTTCCTTCAGTACCGATTCGGGCAGGCGCACGCGGTCGACCACTTCCAGCTCGTCGGCGGAAGGAAAATCGCTGGCGGGCAGGCTGGACAGCACGAACCGGCTGCGCCCGGCCGACACGGTCACGCGTTCGGCACCCTGGCTGACCTTGATTTCGCTGCCGTCGGGCAGGGCACGCACGATGTCGAACCACTTGCGAGCAGGAATCGTCGTGGCACCCGATTCGGCGCCGCCGACGTCCAACTGGGCAATCAGTTCGACTTCGAGGTCACTCGCCGTCAGCGACAGGCGACCGTCTTCGACCTGCACCAGCAGATTGGCCAGCACCGGCATGGTCTGTCTGCGCTCCACCACATTGACCACCTGCTGGAGTGGCTTGAGCAGAACTTCTCGTTGCAGGGCGAATCGCATGGAGGCTTCCTCGGCTGGGCGCAAAGCTGTGGAGAATATAAGAGGAATATATAAGCGCAGTAGTTTTAGAGCGTTTTCTTTCTGCGTACAACTGTTCTATCTGGTTGATTTCAATGTTCTTTTCAGACCAGCCTAGTTTGTGCGCAGGCAGGCTTGGGCCTGTGGACGGTCTGTGGATGAATTCTGACCCCGATCCCCGTCCCCAGACTGTCCACAGCCAGCCCGGGGTGTTGTGCCCATCTTATTCGGACAGCTTGCGGATGAGCTTGTCCCAGTCTTCGCGCACCTTGCCGTCGGTCTCGACCAGGCCACGAATCACCCGGCACGCGTGCAGCACCGTGGTGTGGTCGCGGCCGCCGAACTCGTTGCCGATCTCCGGCAAGCTGTGCTCGGTCAGTTCCCGCGCCAGCGCCATGGCCATCTGCCGCGCTCGCGCCAGGCTCTGCGTGCGTCGCTTGCCGATCAGGTCGGCGACCCGCAGCTGGTAGTAGTCGCCAACGACCCGCACGATGTTCGCCGCCGAGATCGCCTGCTGCTGTGCATGCATCAGATCGCGCAGCGTCTCCTGCGCGAACGCGTCGTCGATCGCTCGGCCGAGAAAATTCGCCTTCGCCGCGAGGGTGTTCAACGCGCCTTCCAGGTCGCGAACGTTGGAGCGCATGCGCTTGGCGATCGACATCGCCACCGAGTCGGGCAGTTCGATGCCGCGCGCCTGCGCTTTCGACATCAGGATCGCCGCGCGGGTCTCGAAGTCGGGGGGATCGATCGCCACCGACAGACCCCAGCCCAGGCGGGACTTGAGCCGCGGCTCGAGATGTTCGACTTCCTTGGGGTAACGATCGCAGGTCAGGATGATCTGCTGCTTGCCGTCGAACAGCGCATTGAAGGTGTGGAAGAACTCTTCCTGCGTCGTGTTCTTGCCGGCGAAGAACTGGATGTCGTCGATCAGCAGGGCGTCGATCTGGCGGAAGCGCTGCTTGAACCCGTCCATGCTGCGCTGTTGCAGCGCTTTCACCATCTCGTTGGTGAACTGCTCCGAGCGCAGATACAGGATGCGCATCTTCGGGTTGGCCGCGCGCATGGCATTGCCTGCGGCGTGCATCAGATGGGTCTTGCCGAGACCCGTGCCGCCATACAGCAGCAAGGGGTTGTAGGCGCGGCCCGGGTTGGCTGCCACCTGCATGGCGGCGGCGCGGCCCAGCTGGTTCGACTTGCCCTCGACGAAATTGTCGAACAGGTAGCTAGGATCCAGGGAGCCGTTGCCGGGAAACACTTCGGCGGCTTCAGCCGTGTCGGACGGGCCCTTGTCCACGTCTTGAGCGCGGGCTGGCCGCGCGCGGTTGCCGAGATCGACCCGCACTTCGATGTCGGCGCCGGCAAAATGGCGCGCAATTTCGCGGATGCGGTCCAAGTGGCGCGAGCGCACGGTGTCGATCACGAACGGATTGGGCGCCAGCAGCAGGAGTTGCGATTCGGTCTGCCGTGCCTGCAGCGGTCGCAGCCAGGTCTGCAGCTCGACTGCGGGAAGCTCGCTTTCCAGCCGCTGCAGAATCTGCGGCCACCAGGTGGTCATGGGCGCTCGTCTCGATACGTAACGGCGAACCGGCATCGCGACGCGTCGTGCGCCGTTCGATGCCGATCGGGAAGTCCGAGAGTCTACGCCGCGCCGACTCGGGGTGCCAAGCCGATGACTTGCCAGAGGACGGATCCTCCGCTATGCTTCCGCGTCTTTTCCGCCCGATTTTCGAGTGAGCGTCGCCATGAAGCGCACCTTTCAGCCCAGCAATCTCAAGCGTGCCCGCACCCACGGGTTCCGTGCCCGCATGGCCACCGCCGACGGCCGCAAGATCATCAATGCCCGTCGCGCCAAAGGCCGCAAGCGTCTGATCCCCTGATTCCGGCGCCCCTTTGGGGCGTAGGCAGGATGCAGCACCCGCGCATCGCGACCGAGTGTCCGATGAGCGCGAGCAAGGCGAAGCCGGACGACCCCGTCCGGCTTCGTGCATTTTGGGTCCACGGACTCGGTCTCGAATGCCCGCATAGCCGTGTCGCCGCGCCCTGGCCGATGGACTGTCCGCGATGAGCCGCCACGACCTTGATCCTGAAGCAGGACCGGTTGCCGGTTCGAGCGAGTGCTTTCCGCGCGCTTCCCGCGTGCGCGCCAAAGCCGATTTCGGACTGTGTTTTGCCGCCCGCCGTCGCGTGGGCGGTGCGCATCTGCTGCTGCAGTGGCGACCGGTAGCGGACGCCCGCCACGGCCGGCTCGGGCTCGCCATCGGCCGAAAGGTCGACGTGCGTGCGGTCGGTCGCAACCGGCTCAAGCGCCTGGCGCGGGAAATGTTCCGCCGCCACGCCATCCGACGGCTGCCCGTCGACATCGTGGTCACCGCGCGTCACACCGCACGCACCGCGCGCGTCCAGGACCTCATGCACGAACTGAACACATTGTTTGACCGCATCGCCGGCGCATTGCCGCGGTCAGCCCCGCAGGGCACAATGCGCGGCGCGCCCGCCCAGCCCGAGGCATCCGCCGGCGGCGAAGCCGATGCGGCGCCTTCCCCTTCCCGGATTTCCTGACGGACCGGCTGCTCCGGATCGTCCCTGACCGACGCCCAGCATGAATCAAGTCCGCGTATTCCTTCTGTTCGCCTGGCTTCTGGTGGCTTTCCTGCTGTGGGAGGCCTGGCAGCAGGAGCAGGCCGCTTCGGCCGCCCAGACCCTTCCCGCCGCGACAACCGGGATCGAAACCAGCTCGCCCGGCCAGGACATGCCGGTCGGCGGCAGCGCCGTTGATCCGACCCTGCCGAGCGCCGACGTGGCGGCCAGTGCCGAGTCCTCGGCTGCTACCGGCATTGCAGGCGGCAACGAGGCTGTGCCGTCTTCGCGCCGCATCACCATCACGACCGACGTGCTGCGCCTCGAAGTCGACGAGCAGGGCGTGTCGATCGTCGGGGCGGAGCTGCTCGCCTATCGCACCCGTGCCGAAGCCGGTGCCCCGCCGGTGCGCCTGCTCGACGCGCAGCCGGGCATGATGTACGTGGCGCAGAGCGGATGGCACAGCTCCGCTACGGCCGCGCCCAACCATCGCGCGCGCTTCGAAGGGCCGCAGCACGACGTGCAGCTGGCCGCCGGGGAGAACAGCCTGGCCGTGCCGTTCGTCTGGGTCGGTCCCGACGGCGTCAGCATCGAACGTGTGCTGCACCTGCAGCGCGGCTCGTACGCGATCGGAATCGAAGACCGCGTCGTCAACCAGGGGACCACCGAATGGCGGGCCAGCCCCTACTACCAGCTGCAGCGCGAACCGCCGGTGCAGCAACGCAGCGGCTTTACCAATCCCGAGGCCTACAGCTTCGTGGGCGCCGCCTGGTACAGCGACAGCGAGAAGTACAACAAGATCGCGTTCGGGGACTTCGATCCCAGGGAACCGCTGAACGTGTCCGCCCAGCACGCCTGGATCGGCATGCTGCAGCACTACTTCTTCACCGCGTGGGTGCCGCCGGGTGACGAGACGATCAAGCTCGACACCGCGGTGGTCGAGTCGCGTCGCCTGATCCGTGCCGTCGCACCGGCGGTCACGGTCGCTCCGGGTGCGCAGCAAGAGCGCACGGTGTCGCTGTTCGTCGGCCCGAAGCTGCAGGACCAGATGGCCGCCCTGGCCCCGGGCCTAGAGCTGGCGGTCGACTTCGGCAAGCTCACCTTCATCGCCGAGCCGCTGCACTGGCTGCTGTCGAAGTTCCATGCCCTGACCGGCAACTGGGGTTGGGCGATCATCCTGCTGGTGCTGCTGATCAAGGCGCTGTTCTTCAAGCTCAGCGAGGCGCAGTACCGCAGCTTCGCCCGCATGCGCCAGATCCAGCCGCGCATCGAGGCGCTGAAGGAGCGCTACGGCGACGATCGCCAGAAGTTCAACATGGCGATGATGGAGCTGTACAAGAAGGAGAAGATCAATCCGGTGGGTGGCTGTCTGCCGATCTTCCTGCAGCTGCCGGTGTTCTTCGCCCTGTACTGGGTGTTGCTCGAATCGGTCGAGCTGCGCCATGCGCCGTTCGCGCTGTGGATCCAGAATCTCACCGCACCCGATCCCTACTTCGTGCTGCCGGTGCTGAACCTCGCGGTGATGTGGCTGACGCAGAAGCTGCAGCCGGCGGTGGGCATGGATCCGATGCAGCGCAAGATGCTGCAGTTCATGCCGCTGGTGTTCGGCGTGCTGTTCGCCTTCTTCCCGGCCGGTCTGGTGCTGTACTGGACGGTGAACGGCGGACTCGGCCTGCTTCAGCAGTGGCTCATCACGCGCCGGTTCGCCGCCCACACGGCGAAGGCCTGACGCGCGGGCGTCCGCGCCCGCCGCGACGATGACGGACACGATCGCCGCGATCGCCACGCCCCCGGGTAGCGGCGGCGTCGGCATCGTGCGCGTGTCCGGGCCGCGCGCCCGCGAAATCGGCGAGCGCATGCTCGACGCCAGGCTGCGACCGCGTCGCGTGCGCGTCGGTGGATTCCTCGACCGCGACGGCCAGCCGCTCGATCACGGCATCGCGCTGTATTTCGCGGCGCCCGCCTCCTTCACCGGCGAAGACGTGCTCGAGCTGCAGGGCCACGGTGGCCCGGTCCTGCTGAACATGCTGCTTGATCGCTGCGTCGAACTCGGCGCGCGCCGCGCGCGCGCCGGCGAGTTCAGCGAGCGCGCCTTCCTCAACGGCAAGCTCGACCTGGCCCAGGCCGAAGCGATCGCCGATCTCATTGCCGCCGGTTCGGAGTCTGCGGCCCGTGCCGCCCTGCGTTCGCTGCAGGGCGCGTTCTCCGCCCGCGTCGATGCGCTGGTCGAGCAGGTGATCCGACTGCGCGTGCACGTCGAGGCCGCCATCGACTTCGCCGAGGAGGAGATCGACTTCCTCGCCGACGCGGCGATCGCCGCCCAGCTCGATGCCGTGTGCGCCGCGCACGCCGAGCTGCTCGGCGAAGCGCAGCACGGCCAGCGCCTGCGCGACGGTTTGCACGTCGTCATCGTCGGTCCACCGAATGCCGGCAAGAGCAGCCTGTTGAACGCGTTGGCCGGCGCCGATCGGGCCATCGTCAACGCGGCCGCCGGCACCACCCGCGACGTGCTGCGCGAAGTCATCCGCGTCGGCAACATCGAACTCACCCTGGCCGACACCGCCGGCTTGCGCAGCGACAGTGCCGATGTGATCGAACAGGAAGGCATGCGTCGTGCCCGCGTCGAGCAGCAGCAGGCCGATCTGGTGCTGGCGGTGATCGAGTCCGGCGATGGCGCGAGTGAAGCACAGCTCGCCACCGAGCTATGCGGACGCAACGTGCTGTGGATAGAGAACAAGATCGATCTGCACGGCGTCGCAGCCGGAGTTTCCGCGGATCGTCCCGATCGCATCGCCCTGTCGGCCCGCGACGGGCGCGGACTGGACGACTTGCGCGACGCGTTGGCACGCGCCGCCGGCGCCCATGAGCAGGGCGCCGGCACGTTCAGTGCGCGCGCCCGCCACGTCGATGCCCTGCAGCGCGCAGGCACGCACCTCATCACCGCCGAAGCACAGCTCGCCGCGCGCCAGGGCGAACTGCTGGCCGAAGAACTGCGCGGAGCGCAACAGGTGCTCGGCGAGATCACCGGCGCCTTCGACGCCGACGCGCTGTTGGGGCGGATCTTCTCGTCGTTCTGCATCGGCAAGTAGCGCTGCGTCGTGCCGCTTGAATCGGAGCGATCAATCGGGACTCGGCTGCGCAGCCAACTGCCGCAACGTGGTTTCCGCAGCGCGTACTTCTTCGGAGGACGACCCGAATGCCTGCTGCAGCACCGGCATCGCCTGGTCGAGAAGCGCACGTGCCTCCTCTCGCGCCCCCTGCGCGAGACGAAGCCTGGCCATCGTGTGTTGCCAAACTGCGAATCGGGGGTGTGCGGCGCCGAGACTGGTGGCCAGAATCCCGCCGGCGTCGCGCAGCAGACGCTCAGCCTGAACCAGCCGTCCGGCAGCCAGCGCATTGCGACCGCGATTGTGGCGCACGATGCCAACCAGCGAATGCTCCGCACCGCGCGCCGCACGCATCATCTGCTCGGCACGCTCGTAGACTACGTCCGCCTGCTGGTGATCGCCGAGCGCTTCGAGCACGCTGGCCAGTCCGTTGG
>JAGRJY010000068.1 GCA_020442465.1 Lysobacterales bacterium | reverse complement strand
CGATTCGATCTGGTACGGCAGCCCGCAGGACCAGATCCAGGCCTTCCGCACCTTCCAGATCTCGAAGGAATTTCAGGAACGCTATGGCTATCCGGAGATCACGCCGGCCACGCGCGCGAAGATCTTCGGACTCAATGCGCTGCGCATCTATCCCGTGCCCGAAGACGTGCTGAACAGGCACTTGCAGCGCGATGCTGTGGCACAGGCGCGACAGAACTACCGAGAGCGCGCCGAACCGCACTTCCTCACCTACGGACCGAAGGACCGCCGGGAATTCCTCAACCTGTTGCGCTGGGGCTAGCGGCCAGCCCACGCGGCGAACGAACGTTGCCCTGCATCGCTTGGGCTTCCCGGCATCCTGCCCGGCCCGTCCCGATTCGGTTTCCGACCGTGTCGGGTGCATCATCCGGAGCCAAGAGACCTCCGCCTGGCTTCAACCCAGGTCGTCGATGCAAGATTCGACAACGACCAGGTCCGGCCCGCTTGCAGCGCTTCATGATCGGGGTGAAACAGCATGCTCAATCCGCCCGCTCCCCCGCACCACCTGCTCATCGCACACCCGATCGGTGTGGTGACGCTGCCCCTTTTCCACCCTGCGCAGGAGTCACGGCATGAAACTCGGCGCATTCTCGGTCAGCCTCGCGGTCAAGGACATCGGCGCCTCGCGCGCGTTCTACGAGAAGCTCGGCTTCGGCGTGGTCGCCGGTGAACAGGCGCAGAACTGGCTGATCCTGCGCAGCGAGGACGGCCATACGATCGGATTGTTCCAGGGCATGTTCGAGCGCAACGCGCTGACCTTCAACCCTGGCTGGGATGCGCAATGCCAGACGCTGGCCGAGTTCGACGACGTGCGCGCGCTGCAGCGCCACTTCAAGCAGCAAGGCCTCACGCTCAACAGCGAAACCGATGAGTCCGCCAGCGGCCCCGGGCACATCACCCTGACCGATCCGGATGGCAATCCCGTGCTGTTCGACCAGCACGTCTGAGGCGCCGCGCCGCGCATGCCGGGGTCGGCACCTCCCGGCTTCGCATACCGCGCATCGGGCCGACGTCGCTGCCGGGCGCGACGCCTGCCGGAACGGAACGCAGGATTCAGTCGCCAGAACAGACGCCTGAAAATGACCGCTTCAAGATCGGCGCTTCAAGATCGGCTCGTTAAGATCAGCGCTCGAAAAATCTGCGCACCGGTGCGGCTTCGACTCAGCCCTTGAACAGCTTGATCACCGGCATCAGGGCCGCCAGCACGATGTAGCAGCCGCAAATGGTCCAGTACTGGCGCGGGTCGTCTTCCCGAGCGTAGAAGCCGCGGAAGTACGCCTTGCCGGTAACCAGGGCGAAGGCGAGCGCGAACAACCAGATGGCGCTGAACCATTCCATGTCGCGATGGTACGCCGGGAATGCGTTTCGGGCGATCCGGGGGCGAACGGGCCCGCCGCGATGCTTCCTCGCCGCACGGTCTCCCTAGCCGGCGCCTTCCAGAAATTCGCGCATGCTGGTGCGACGCTTCAATTGCCAGCGGACCAGGCCGACCGACGCATCCATGCACGCCTCGCGCAGGCTGGGGTCGAGGTCGCCCTGTCGACTCAGCCAACGCAGACACTCGAACGCCGTCTTGCGCTGGCCCGGGCAGCCCTCGTCGTTCGCACACTGTCCAAGCAGGGTGACCGCCGCGGCGAGCACCGCGCTCACGTGAGGCGTTTCGGCCGGGTGGAACTGCTGCATGGGAGGCTCTCCGCGTCGGATGAGTCCATCCTACACAAATGCGAATGATTCGCAATAGCGGCTTGTGCAAGACGGCCGTCCCTCTTCCACGCCGAAGTGTTTGCCGGCGTCCAGCCTGGCGGCGGACGCCGGCGTGCCGCTCAGTGGGCCTGGCCCGCGGCGAGCAGCCGGTCGATGGCGCGCAAGGCGTCCTCCGATCCGGACTGGCCGAGCCAGAACAGGGCCTGCTTCTTCGCCGAGCGCGGATAGTCGCCCTCGATGATTCCGATCAGCGCTGCGTCGCCGCCCGACGGCAGCTGGCTGAGGGCGAAGATGGCCTTGTCTTCGAGTTCGTGTCCTGGCCGGCCGCGCAGAACATCCTCGGCCATCCCGCGTGCCGACGGGGCGCCGGACTGGGCCAGCCAGAACAGCGCCTCGCCGCGTGCCTCGTCCGACTGTGCCGTGTCGCGCGCGAGCTGTTCGAGCGTGGCCGCGGCCTCGGGCAGCTTCGACTGCGACAGCGAGAACACCGCGTGCTGGCGCAGGTGACGGTCGGATTCGTGCAGCGCCGCGTGCTGCACAGTGGGCAGACCATCCTGGCCGCGCGTGAGCGCCAGCCAGAACAGGGCTTGTTCGCGCACCTGCTTCGACTCGCCTTCGCCTGCTCGGCGGGCGAGCAGCCGTGTGGCCATGGCGTCGGCGTGATGGGCCATGGCCACCAGGGAGCCCTCCCGAACCCGTTCCGACCTGGCCTCACCCACCGCTGCATCGAGCCACTCGAGACTCTGCGTCGAGGCCACGCCATCGAGGCGCGTCAGCGCGCCGTCTACCTCTACCGGGCAGTTCGCCGCCAAAGCCTGCACCCGCCGAGTCTGGCCGCCCTCGCGCTGCACGTAGACCACCAGTTCATCGGACCCGCCGTTCGTGCCAGAGGCGTCGAGCGCGGCGTCATCGCTCCACGACAGCGAGTGGTGCTGGTCGCCGAGCACGCAGCCACGGCGCCCGTTGCCGTTGTGCCAGTTCGTATAGCAGCAGGGGCCGTCACCGACATCGATCGCCGGCACGCTCCAGGCGACCCATCCTTCGCCGGGCAATGCAGTGAGGTCGGCCCGCGGGGCGGCCTGCGCGGCACTGCCGCACACGGCGACCGTCAGCGTCGCCAGTATCCATGCCGTGACTCGACGACGCGCATTCATCGCCGTTCTCCCTGCTTGATCGCTTCTTCGATGGCGTCGATCGCCGAATCGCCGCCGGTGATGGTGAGCATGCGCAACACCGCCCGGCGCTCCGCGTCGTCGCGCGCCTCGCGATAGAGCCGGGTCAACGCCTCGGCATCGCCGGCGATCATCAGCCCCTCGAGGGCGGCCTGACGCAGCGGCGGGGTGTCGAGCTTGGCGTAGAGTCGTGCCAGTTCGTCGCCACCGCCGGCAATGCCGATCGCGCGGATCGCCTGCTCGCGCAAGCCTGCGTCGGCCTGGCTCTCGGCAAAGGTCGCCAGCGCGCCCACCGCGCCGGCCACGCCCAGCGAATCGAGGATCGTGCGCGAGACTTCCGCGTCCTTCGACTGCGCGAGCAGCTGCTCGAGCTGGTCGACCCCACCGGCCGCCCCCAGCAGCTGCACCGCATGAACACGCAGTTCCGCCTGCGCCGGGTCGCTGCCGCGCGCGAACTTGGCGAGCCCGTCGACGTGCCCGGCAATCATGAACGCCTCCAGCACCGCGCGACGCGTCTCCACGTCTCCGCTCTCCGCCAGCGATTCCAGCGCGGCGATCGATCCCTTGCCGCCGCTGATGCCGAGCATCTGGATCGCCTCCCGGCGCAGCTTGCCGTCACCGCTGCGCGCGATCTGCATGACCATTGCGCTGGCCTCGTCGGCATCGAGCTGGCTGAGCACGAACAGGGCGCGCTGCTTGGTCTGGTCCGGGTAGTTCCCTTCGAGCACCTTCTTCAGCAGCGGAATGGCCCGCTCGGGCGGCGCCGACATCAGGCCGTCCAGCGCGGCTTCGACCAGGTCTCCCTGCTGCTCTGCGCTGCTGGCCGACTTCACCAGACGGTCAGCTTCGGCAAGCCAGCGACTCTGCGGGAACTCGCGGCGCAGGCGCTCGACCGAGGCGCGCGACTCGCCGGTACGGTTGCCCTTGCTCTGCGCATACGCCTGCCAGTAGATCGCCGCGTCGGCAGCCGCGGGCTCGTCCTTGCGCAGCCGCGCCTCGAGCTTCTGGAAACGCTCGACCGCCTGGTCCCAGCGCCCCTGCTTCAGCGACTCGTGTCCCTGCCAGTACAGTTCCTGGTTCTGCTTGCCGCTCGGCGCCATGTCGGCGTCGTTGGGGGCTGCCAGAGCCGAGCCCGCCAGCATCAGCGCCAGCATCGTGGTGATGAACATCCTGTTGCGTTTCATGTCCTTGCACTCCTTGTATGCGGCCTCGGCCCGCTTCCGGGCGAGGCTCAGATCCGCGTGGTGGTTCGGGATGTCAGGCCCACTTCGGCCGCCCGCACCTGGAAGATCAGGTCTTCGCGGTCGACGAACTCGACCAGACCCTTGCGTGATGGGATGTCGCCCGCGCCGGCGGGGTTAGCCAGCTCGATCAACACCGGTTCGATTTCGCGCAGCAGCGTGATCAGACGCTGGTCGCCACGATGCTCGGCGGCGGCGAGATACAGGCGGTGATCGTCGAGCAGCGAGCGCGCGAGTTCGGCGTTGCCCGCGTCCAGCGCAGAGCTGTCCTCCATGGACACGGTGAGCAGCGCGCGTCGGGCGGCATCCAGGTGGCTGGCCATGCTCGCTGCGTACACGCGGTCCGCAGCCAGCACGGGCGCGCCGGCAAGTGGCTGCTGAATCGGCGCCATCGGCGCCGGCTGCGAAACGTCCGAGGACTGGCGTCCTGCGAAAAAGCCCACCGCCAGCAGCAGGGAAGCCGCCAAGGCACCACCGATGATCGCGACGGCGCGTCGGCGACGCCTCGCGGCGGATGCCCCGCCTGCGCGCGATGGCGGCAAAGATGCCGACGAGGCAGCACCCGTTGCGCCGGCCGCAGGCGCGCGCCGGGCCGGGCGCTCGGCGACGATGCGCGCTTCCACCCCGGCTGCGATCCGCGAGAGTCTGGATTGATCGGGTTCGGGCGGGCAGTCCAGCGCAGCGGCATCGAGCACCTGTTGCAGTCGTCGCAAGCGCGCGGACAGCGCAGCATCCTGCCGAAGCTGCGCGGCGATGTGCGCACGGCGCGTCGTGTCCAGCCCTTCCTGTGCGAGGAACCACAGCAGTTCTTCGTCGCGAACGGAATTCATGCTTCCCTCCATGCGGTCAATGCGCCGCGCAATTTGCGAACGGCGCGGAACACCGCCTGCTTGCTCTGTCCGATGTTGAGGTCGAGTGCCAATCCGATGTCTTCCAGCGACGCACCCTCCACGTGGCGGAGCACGAATGCGGTGCGTTCCAGCACGCTCATGCGGTCGAGCTCCTGGCCCACGCGCCGCTGCAGCAGATCGGCAGCCATGTGATCGTCCGGGCCGGGCAGCGCATCGTCGGCGAAGTCGAGAAGGTCGCCCCCAGTGTCTTCGTCGGCGGCGGTCAGCTCGACCCGACGCTGCTGGTGTCGCGCATGGCGACGCAGCTGCTCCAGCGCAGCGTTGACCGCGATCTGGTGCAGCCAGGTGGAGAACGCGGCACGCCCGTCGAACTCGGGCAGGCCCTTCCAGGCGCGGTAGAACGCTTCCTGGGCGGCATCTTCGGCGAGCATCTCATCTCGCGTGATCCGCCAGCACAGCTGAAACACCGCGCGACTGTGCTGGTCGACCAGACGCCGGAATGCGGCGGGGTCGCCTGCGCGCGCAGCGAGAACGGGGTCGGCCGTCATGACATCCATGCCCGCTTGGATGCAGCAAGCAAGGCTTGGGTTAGCCGAGCCAAGGAACCCGCCTCGGGCGCTCAACCGCCATCGCGGTGCAGCGCGGCGAACGGCAGATGGCAGCGCAGGCGAAATCCCAGTTGTGCGTAAAGCTGCACGGCACGGCTGTTCGTCTGCGCCACGTGCAGACAGGGCCGCCGACCCTCCGCCTGCGTGCGGTGAACCAGCATCGCCGTCAGACGTCGGGCGTAGCCGCGCCCGAGGAAATCGGGATGCGTGCAGATGGCGCTCATTTCGCGATCGAATCCGGTGCCCAGGCGCTCGCCGATCATGGCGGCGAGTCGACCGTCCCGATAGATGCCGAAGTAGCGCCCCAGCTCCATCGTGCGCGAGCGGAAGTAGTGTGGGTACACGAGCGCCGTGAGCGCGAGCACGTCTTCCCGGTGTCGATCATCGAGAACGACGATCTCCGGCCCGTCGGGGATCTCGACGGGCGCGTCGCAGACCATCTGGGCCAGGTCCGCAAACGCTTCAAGACGGAACCCGTCGGGCGCCCGCGGCAGAACGCCCAGCGCCAGCACGGTCTCGCCTGGCGCCACCAGATGGCGCAGCGCCGCGGCCACCCGTTCGTCGTGACCCTCGCCATCGTCGCGATGCTCCGGGTCATCGTGATTGGCGACGCCGACGAAAGGCGCGAACTCCGCCGGGTATCGGCAGGCGACATCGTCGCCCAGCGCGAGCGCACGGTGCACCGTGCGCAACGAAGTCCAGAACGGGTTGTCGAGCGGATGCGGCCGCATGGTCGTCGTCTGCCCGTCCGCCTCAGACCGCCGCCGACCGCAGCCACTCGCTCGGCGACATGCCGAGCTTCTGCCGGAACAGCCGCGACAGCGCCGACGAATTCGCATAGCCGAGTTCATGGGTGATCTGCTTGAGCGCACGCCCTTCGCGCAGCTGGGTCTGGGCCAGCGACACACGCCAGTCGGCCAGGTAGTCGGCCGGCGTTTGCCCGACCACGGCACGGAACCGCGCGGCGAAGGCGCTGCGCGACAGGCCGGCACGCGCGGCGAGCGCGGGCAGATCCCAGCTGGCGCCCGGCGCCTCGTGCATCGACACGAGGGCCCGCGCCAAGGCCGGGTCGGACAGCCCGTGCAGCAGCCCCTGCTGCACACCGGATTGGTCCGGGTGGTCGAGCAGCCAACGCAACAACTGGATCAGCACGACTTCGAACAGGCGGTCCGCGAGCAGGCGCTGGCCGCAGCGCAAGCGGGTGCTTTCGGCGAACAGCAGGGACAGCGCTTCGCCCAGCCCTTCCACCTCATCCAGCGGCAGCTGGATCAACCCGGGCAAGGCGCGTAGCACCGGGTTTCGCTCACCGCCTTCAAAGCGCAGCGCGGCGCAGGTCAGCACCACGTCGCTGCGGTCGTCGCTGTGAAAGTCGTGCACGACAGCACGCGGATACAGCAGCAGGCTCGGGCGCGCCAGCCGGATTCGCGCTGCCAAGCCATCGCGCGGCCGATGCCTGACCTCGATTTCTCCCCGGTGCAGCACGTGGAGAAACCCACGGCCCGGTTCGGCCTCGAAGCGGTGATGGCCGCTCAGCCCCCCCGCGTGGAACAGCTGGGTGCGCACGCGAAAACGTTCGAGCAGTGCAGACAGTCGGTCGACGGGCTCAGCCATTTCGGACGAATTGGTAATTATGGCGGATGAATAAAGCCCAATCGTACACCCCAGTCGAACAGACTGCACTCCCCGTCGCGGCACCCCGCTGCGACATCACCCGCAGGAGCAGCACCATGTCCCGAATCTCGTTGATCGACATCCAGCAGAACCCCCAGCACGCCAGCCAACCCACCCTGGCGGAAATCACCGGTGCTTTCGGTGGCGCCCCGAACATGTTTCGCGCCGTCGCCCACTCGCCCGCCACGCTGCGCAGCCTTTGGGGATCGTTCGCCGCCCTGGGTCAGGGCAGTCTGCCGGCGAAGCTGACCGAGCAACTGGCGGTGGCGGTCGCCCAGCGCAACGGCTGCGAGTATTGCCTCGCCGCGCACACCGCGCTCGGCCGCAAGGCCGGGGCGACGGCGGCCGAGATGTCGCACGCGCAGTTGGGTGGTTCGGATGACCCCGCCACGGCGGCGGCACTCGCGTTCGCGCTGGCCGTCGTCGACAAGCGCGGCCGGGTCGGCGACGAGGATATCGCCGCCCTGAAGGCGGCCGGATTCAGCGACGAACAGCTGGTGGAATTGCTCGGCCATGTGGCGCTCAACCTGTTCACCAACTACGTCAACAACGCACTGAACACGCCGCTGGATTTTCCCGCCGTCGCGTTCCAGCGCGCTGCCTGATGGCTGCGGCACGTCGGCCCGCTTGGGCGTGCCGACGTGCGCCCATCGCGGTTTCTCCCGCACACCCCGGCTCGCCCGGGGTGTGCCTGCTGGCATGCATGGAACGCGAGCCGTCACGTGCGAGACGATGCAACGTCCACTCCACTGCACGAGTCCCTTGCACCACCCACGCGATGCATCGCACCGTGCTTGATCGGCATGGGGGGCCGACCGTCGAGGCGGACATCTGAGGCGGAATCGAAGCCTGTCGCCGATGCCCATGAAAATATTCGCCACTTGCTGCGACTAATCATTCTGAAGCCCTGATGCCGCCACCCTCCATGCCCGATGCCGAGACCGAATTTGCCGCCATCCTGCACGACAACCGTGCGGTGCTGGCGCGCCTGGCGCGGCACTACGTCGCGGCGCAGGACATGCCCGACCTGCTGCAGGAGATTCATCTGCAGCTGTGGCGGAGCTTCGATCGCTTTGAAGGTCGCAGTGACCGGTCGACCTGGGTGTATCGGGTCGCGCTGAACACCGCGCTGAGCTTCAAGCGCAAGCCGATGCCCGTGCATCAATCGCTCGACTCCATCGCCGAACCCGCCGATGCCGGCGGTGCGCTGGACGAGATGCAGCTGCTGGAAGCGTTCCTGTCGGGTCTCGACCCGGTGCAGCGTGCCCTGTTGCTGCTCGACCTCGAGGGGCTTACCCGCGCGCAGATCGCCGAAGTGCTCGGCCTCAGCGAGAACGCGGTGGCGATCCGCATGACGCGACTGCGGCAGACCTTCGAGACCCGGTTTCTGGAGCACGCATGATGGACTGGAACCAACTTCGAGAACGCTGGCAGACCAGCACCAACGCCGAGGCCCCCGTCGAGGCTGTCGAAGCCTTGCGCGCGCGCGATCAGAAGCTGCGCAATACGGTGAAGCGCCGCGACCTGCTCGAAACCGGTGTAGCCCTGCTGATGATGCCGTTCTTTGTCGGACTGGCCTGGTTCTCCGCCAGCTCCGATCATTGGGTGCGCGCGGGGTTCGCCCTGTTCCTCGGCCTGTGGGCAGGCTTCGTGCCGGTGCGCTTGTGGCTGGCGCGCAAGCGCATGCCCACGCCACACCCTGAAAGTTCCCTGCGTGAATACCTGGCCGAGGAACGTGCAGCGTTGATCGCCCAGGCACGCATGCTGGAATCCATCTGGATCTGGTACCTGGGCCCCTGCGCGTTCGGTGTGCTGGGTCTGACGTTTTCGACCCGAGCGCCAACACTGGGCACGTGGATCTACGCCGTTATCGTGCTCGGATTCTGCGCCGTGCTCGGGCGCGCCAACCACGATGCGGCACGCACGAAATTTCGCGCCATGGCCGATGACATCGGCCGGCAACTGCAGACCTTGAACAAGGAGCCCGACGCATGACCCGTCCAACCCTCAGATCGCTTGCTCTCGCGCTTGGCCTCGGCGCCACGGCCAACAGCATGGCCGCCACCGCAACGACGGGCGACGTCGACAGCTGGATCACTGGCCAGCAGAAAACCGGCCAGATCGCCGCCGCGAGCGTGAGCCGCGTCGATGGCAGCTCGGTCGAATCTCGCGGTTTCGGTGCCATCGACGGCGCAAACGGCGCGAAACCGGATGCCGAAACGCAGTTCCAGATCGGCTCAATCACCAAGGTCTTCACCGACCTGCTGCTGGCCGAATCGGTCGCGTCGGGCACCGTGCGCTACGACACGCCGATTGGCGCGCTGCTGCCGGCGACGCTGAAGCCAGCGAATCCTGCCGTGGCCGCGATCACGCTGGAGGCACTGGCCACCCATCACAGCGGCCTGCCGCGGCTGCCGGCGAATCTCGACCTGTCGAATGCCGCCGACCCCTACGCGGGCTACGACGAAGCCAAACTCTGGATCGGAGTCGAGCAGACGCGCGCCGCACAGCGGCTGGGCGACTTCTATGCCTACTCCAATTTCGGCGTCGGTCTGCTCGGCCACCTGCTCGGCAACAAGCTGGAGACCGGCTACCGGCAAGCAGTGGAACAGCACGTTGTGAGGCCGCTGGCGCTGTCGCGCACCGGCTTCCGCACCGACACCAATGCAGCCAGGGCCATGAGCGGGGGCAAAGCCGTGCAGCCGTGGGGTTTCGACGACGCCCTGGCCGCTGCCGGCGCGCTGTGGGGCAGCACGGGCGACCTCGCCAAACTGGTTCAGGCCTACCTCGGCACGCACGAGCACGCACTGCGTCACACCCTGGAGGACGACCTGCGCGTGGTGGCTTCTGCGGACGCCTTCCATATCACCCGCGTCTGGCATGTGGCCCAGGCGGACGGCAAGCCGGTGTTCTGGCACAACGGCGGCACCGCCGGGTTCCACAGCTTCGTCGGATTTCGCCCGGACAACAGCAAAGGCATCGCCATTCTGGTAAGCGGCGACGCCGATCCGACCAACGTCGGACTCGCCTCGCTCGGCGTGGCGCCCGTCGAACCGAAGCCGGATGCGATCGACGAAACCGTGTTCGGCCAGTATCAACTTAACGAACAGTTCGGCATAGGCGTATACGCCGAGCACGGCCTCCTGGTCGCGCAGGCCAGCGGACAGCCCGCCTTCGCGCTAAGTCCGGTCGGCGACGACTGGTACGCGTTCGGCGCGATAGATGCTTCGCTGCGCTTCGTGCGCAAGGACGGCTCGATCACCGGCCTCGAGCTGGCACAGAACGGTCACATCCAGAAGGCTCCGCGCACCGCCATGGTGGCTGCCAGCCAAGCCAAGGAGCAAGTGGAGGTCGACCGCGATGCGCTGTCGGCCTATGTCGGCACGTTCGACTTCGCGCCCGGCGTGACCCTGTCGGTGAAACTCGGTGACGAGACTCTCATGGCGCAGCTCAGCGGCCAGCCAGCCTTCCCCGTCTTCGCCCGCGGCGACGACCGGTTCTTCTACAAGGTCGTCGATGCCGAACTGCAATTCGAGCGCGACGCATCCGGTCAGGTCAACGCCGTGGTGCTGCACCAGGGCGGCATCGTGCAGCGGGCGCCGAAGGCGAAGTAGCGCGAGTAGAACGACGGCGACGCCCTGTCTCGGCAGGGCGATCTGCCACCGCGCTTCGGCTTGTTACGCCATCGGCAGCTTCAGCCCCTGCTCCTTCGCACAGGCCTTGGCGATGTCGTAGCCGGCATCCGCATGACGCATGACGCCAGTGCCGGGGTCGTTCCACAGCACCCGGGCGATGCGCTTGTCCGCGGCTTCGCTGCCGTCGCAGACGATGACGACGCCGCTGTGCTGGCTGAAACCCATCCCCACACCGCCGCCGTGATGCAGCGACACCCAGGTCGCGCCGCCGGCAACGTTGAGCATGGCGTTGAGCAGCGGCCAGTCGGAGACCGCGTCCGAGCCGTCCAGCATCGATTCGGTTTCGCGGTTGGGTGACGCTACCGAGCCGGAGTCGAGGTGGTCGCGACCGATCACGATCGGCGCCTTCAGTTCGCCGTTGCGCACCATCTCGTTGAAGGCGAGTCCCAGGCGATGGCGATCGCCGAGACCCACCCAGCAGATGCGCGCCGGCAGGCCCTGGAAGCTGATGCGCTCTTTCGCCATGTCGAGCCAGCGATGCAGATGCGGATCGTTCG
This sequence comes from Lysobacterales bacterium, assembly GCA_020442465.1. Taxonomy (GTDB): domain Bacteria; phylum Pseudomonadota; class Gammaproteobacteria; order Xanthomonadales; family Xanthomonadaceae; genus Pseudomarimonas. Next base: position 25,715 of record JAGRJY010000068.1, on the reverse strand, counting down.
GGATCAGCTCCTTCACCTTGGCGTCGGTCCTCGCGATGTCATCCGGATCACCGGACAGCGCCACCCAGCGGAACGGCCCCACGCCACGGCAGAACAGCGGCCGGACGTAGGCAGGCACGAACCCGGGAAAGTCGAACGCATTCTCGCAGCCGGCCTCGAGCGCCATCTGGCGAATGTTGTTGCCGTAGTCGAAGGTAGGGATACCCATATCCTCGAAATGCAGCATCGCCTCGACGTGGATGCGCATCGAGTGCTTGGCCGCCTCGACCACGGCTTTCGGGTCGGACTTCTGCATGTCGAACCAGTGCTCGATCGACCAGCCCGCCGGAAGGTAGCCGTGCAGCGGATCGTGCGCGCTGGTCTGGTCGGTGACCGCATCGGGACGCACGCCGCGACGCACCAGCTCGGGGAGGATCTCGGCCGCATTGCCGAGCAGCGCGATCGACTTGGCCTCGCCTGCCGCACAGTACTTCTCGATGCGCGCCAGCGCGTCGTCAAGGTCGCTCGCCTGCTCATCGATGTAGCGCGTCTTGAGGCGGAAATCGATGCTGGTCTGACGGCACTCAATCGCGAGCATGCAGGCACCGGCCATCGTCGCCGCGAGCGGCTGCGCGCCGCCCATACCCCCGAGGCCTGCGGTCAGCACCCACTTGCCGGTGAGGTCGCCACCATAGTGCTGACGCCCCATCTCGACGAACGTCTCGTAGGTGCCCTGCACGATGCCCTGCGAGCCGATGTAGATCCACGAACCGGCGGTCATCTGGCCGTACATCATCAAGCCCTTGCGATCGAGCTCGTTGAAGTGCTCCCAGGTCGCCCAGTGCGGCACCAGGTTCGAGTTCGCGATCAGCACGCGCGGTGCATCCGGGTGACTGGGAAACACGCCGACCGGCTTGCCGCTCTGCACCAGCAGCGTCTCGTCGTCGCCCAGCGTTTTCAGGGCCTTCAGGATGGCGTCGAAGCAGTCCCAGTCGCGCGCGGCGCGGCCTATGCCGCCGTAGACCACCAGCTCGGCGGGATTCTCCGCCACCTCGGGGTCGAGATTGTTCTGGATCATCCGGAACGGCGCCTCGGTGAGCCAGCTCCTGCAGCTCAGCTCGGTGCCGCGCGGGGCGCGGACGGTGCGCGAAGGGTCGTGGCGGGAGGCTTGCGTCATGGCGGGCGGGCATCCGGGAGTCAAACCGCGATTATAGGCGCGGTGGCTCGAGGTACCGACGGGAGTAGCCCTCTGACATCCTGATGGCAGCGAAGCCATCCTCGCCGGAGAGACCTTGTCCAGGTTCCTTCTTTGCGCCCGGTGCGCGGCGCCGCCCCGCAATCCGGCGGCGTGGGTACCGGCCTGAGGATTCCCCCGCCCTGCGCGTTGGCTCAAGGAAGTTCTGGCGACGTGACGCGTCGATGCGGCTTGCGATCCGGTCGATCGTCACCCGACTCAGGTGCGGTCGACGCGTGCTGACCGATTTCAATCACTGCAACCGGTTTCATGCTGTCGTTAGCCAATCGGCGCTATCGTGTGCAGCTTCTTTCGCCGCCGACTCGCTCATGTCTGCTTGCACAAGATCCGTCGCCTTTGCCGCCTTGCTGCTGATCGGACCTTGGGGTTGGGCAGCTGATGCCCCGACTCCCACTGTGCAGATGGCAAAACTCTCGGATGTGGCGCGTGCTGGCACCCACACCGCTGCCGCCGAGGTGCGCCCGCGCAACGATAGCTGGCTCTCGGCGGAACTGCCTGCGGTGGTGCGCAGCGTGCGCGCGGACGTTGGCGACAGCGTTGCGCGTGGCGCCGTGCTGGTCGAACTCGATGACCGTGATGCCCGACTCGCCCTCGATCAGTCGCGCGCCCAGCGCAGCGCCGCCGAGGCCGAGCTGCTGCTCGCCGACCAGCGCCTGCAACGCGGCCGGGAGCTGCGCGAGCACGCCCACATCTCCGCAGACGAGCTTCTCGCCCTGGACACCGCGGCTGCCGCGGCGAAAGCCCGTCTCGAGATGGCACGGGCCGGTGAGCGCAGCAACGCGCGCCAGGTTGAAAAAACCCGCGTGGTCGCGCCCTACGACGGCATCGTCATGGCGCGCGAGGCCCAGGTCGGTCAACTGGCCACCGCAGGTACGCCGCTGCTTCGCCTGCTCGACGGCGGGCCGGGCGAAGTCGTCGCCGCGCTGCCTGCCGAATGGGCCGATGCCGCGCGCACCGCCGGGAAGATCTGGTTCGAAGCGCAGGACGGTAGCCGCTACGAGCTGACGGCGCTGCAGCTGACGACGGCCATCGACAGCATCAGTCGCACCCAGCATGCCCGGCTTGCCTTCGCCGGCCCGCCCGCGCGCAGCGGCAGTTCGGGACGCATCATCGTCGAAACCGGCGACTTCGAACTTCCCGCCGAGATGTTCGTCGAGCGCGGAGGCCGGCACGGCGTGTTCACCGCCGAGCAGGGCGTCGCGCGGTTCCACGCTGTCGAGAACTACGTCGAGGGTCGGGGTGCGCGGGTCGACCTGACCGCGGACACGCTGGTCGTGTCCGTGGGACAGCAGACCCTGCAGGACGGGCAGGCGCTGAAGGCCGAAGGAGCCCGCTGACGTGCGTCTGGCCGAACGTCTGATCAGCAATCACCCGCTGGTCAACATCGCCTTCGCGGTGGTGATCGCGATGGGCGTGGTGGCCTACCTCGGGCTGCCGCGCGAGCAGGACCCGGAGATCAACTTCAACTGGGTCAACGTCTCGACCGCATTGCCGGGGGCCTCGGCCTCCGACGTCGAAGAACGCGTCACCAACCCGCTCGAGGATGCGCTGCGCTCGGTGCAGGACATCAAGTTCGTCGCCAGCTCGTCACGCGAGGGCATCTCGAACATCCTGGTGCGCTTTCGCGACATGCCCGAGCGTCAGTTCGACAAGCGGGTCAACGACCTGCGCCGCGAGATCCAGAACGCCGCCGCGGTCGAACTGCCGATCGATGCGATCGACCCGGAGGTGCTGGAAATCACCACCTCGAACGGGTTCCCCACCGCCATGGTGCTGCTCAGTGGCAGCCAGGACGATGAAACCCTGCGTTTTGCCGCGCAGAGCGTACGCAAGGACCTCGAACAGATCGTCGGCGTCGATCGCGTGCTCGCGCTCGGGTTCCACGAACCCGAGCTGGTGGCGCAATTCGATCCCGACGTCATCGCCGCGCGCGGTGTCAACGCCGTGCAGTTGGCCGAGGCGCTGCGCGGACACTTCCGCGACGTGTTCGCCGGCAAGGCTCGCGCGGGCGATGCCGAGTGGTTGGTTCGCGTGCAAGGCACCACGCCCGACGCCGGCGCGCTGGCCGACTTCAGCCTGCGCCTCGCCGACGGCAGTCAGGTGCCGCTCGACGCCTTGGCCACGGTGGCGCGCAGCCACGACGACCCACGCCAGCTGGTCGCCAGCAACGGCAGTCCCGCCGTGCTGCTGTCGGTCACCAAGGTCGGACGGGTCAACACGCTGGAACTGGTCGAGCGCATCCAGGCCTACGTGGATCGCCAGAACCCGGTGATCGCGCAGCAGGGTCTGCGGCTCAGCCTGTCGGATGACCAGACCATTCCCACCCGCGAAGCGCTCGGCATCATGCAGTCGAACGCGGCGATCGGCCTGCTGCTCGTGCTTGGCGTGTGCTGGCTGTTCCTGGGCTCGCGCATTGCCAGCCTGGTCACCCTGGGCGTGGTGTTCTCGGTCAGTGGCACCCTGATGGTGCTGTTCGCGACCCACAACACGCTGAACGTCTCGGTGCTTCTGGGCATCGTCATCGTGCTCGGCATGCTGGTCGACGACGCGGTGGTCGTGGTCGAAGCGATGTACTTTCGCCTGCAGCGCGGGCAGGAGGCGATGTCGGCGGCGCTCGATTCGCTGCGCGAGGTCGGCATGCCGGTCATCGCCGCCGTGGCGACCACGATGGCAGCGTTCCTGCCGCTGATGCTGCTGCCGGGCATCGTCGGCAAGTTCATGTTCGTGATCCCGTTCGTGGTGACGGTGGGGCTGGCGGTAAGCCTGGTCGAAGCGATATGGATGCTGCCCGCCCACGTGGTCACGCTTGGCAGCAGGGCACTCACGCGCTCGCGCACCCAAGTGATGCGCGAGCGCGTGACTCAGCAAGTGCGGCGCAGCTACGCCCGCGCGCTGATCCACGTGATGCGTCGGCCCGGCCGCTACCTGGGTCTGGCACTGGCACTTTTCCTGGGCGCGGTCGTGGCGGTGGCGTCGGGCCTGGTACACATGCAGTTCTTCGCCTTCGATCCGCTGCGCATTTTCTACGTCAACGTCGACATGCCCTCGGACGCGTCGATCGAGTCGACCATTCGCCGCACGCAGGAAGTCGAAGCCATCGTGCGCAAGCACCTGCGCCCCGGCGAAGAGCGCTCGGTGGTGTCGATGGCGGGTATCAAGTTCACCGAGATGGAGCCTGTCTATGGTGATCACTACGGCCAGATCACCGTCTCGCTGCTGCCGTCCAAGCCCGGTGGCCGCGGGCTCGACGACGTGCTCGAATCGATGCGTGCGGACATCGAACAGGCGCCGGGGGCATCGAGCAATTCCTTCCTGCGTATTTCCGGCGGCCCGCCCGCCTCGCGCGCCATCAGCGTGAAGCTGCGCGGCGATGATTTCGAGGTGCTGCGCGCGGCCACGCGCGCGCTCAAACAGGCGGTGGAGAACATTCCGGGTGCGTACAACGTCAGCGACAACGACACGCCGGGACGGCAGACCCTCAACCTCACCGTCGACGTGGAAGCGGCGCGCCGCGCCGGATTCGACTCGGCCACGCTGGCGCGGCTGCTGCGACTGCACGTCGACGGCGAGGTGGTGGCCGACCTGCGCGACCGCGGCGAGAAAGTGGAACTGCGTGTACGCGGCGCACACCGCCACCTCGATGCGCGCACGCTGCTCGATCAACCGGTGGCCCTGCCCGGCGGCGGCATGGGCCATCTGGGCGCATTCTTTCGCAGCGAATCCAGCCTGAGTCCTGGGCTGATCCGACACTGGAATCAACGACGGGCCATCACCGTCGAGGCCGATCTGCGGGAAGGCACGACCGACACGGTCGCCGCCAACGACCGGTTGAAAGAAGCATGGGAGTCGCTACGCCTGCACTACCCCGGCGTCGATCTCGACTTTTCCGGCGAACTCGACGACATCAACGAATCGTTGTCGGCCATGGGGCCGCTGTTCCTGCTCGGGCTGGGGCTGATCTATCTGATTCTCGCGGCGCAGTTCCGCAGCTATTTCCAGCCGTTCCTGATTCTCGTCACCGTGCCACTCGCGTTCACGGGCGTGACCATCGGCTTGCTGATTTCGGGCAACCCGATGTCGCTGTACACGCTGTACGGCGTGATCGCGTTGACCGGCATCGCCGTGAATGCAGCCATCGTGTTGATCGACGCCGCCAACCAGCGGCGCGACGCGGGCATGCGCACGCTGCACGCGACCATTTTTGCCGCGCGCCGTCGCGTCATTGCGGTGCTGATGACCACCGGCACCACCATTGCCGGCCTGTTCTCGCTGGCGTTCGGTCTGGCCGGCAAGTCCCTGTTGTGGGGGCCGGTGGCGGCGAGCATTGTCTGGGGACTGGCGTTCTCGAGCACGCTCACGCTGTTCGTCGTGCCGGTGCTCTACCGCCAGTTCATGCGACGCCCAGCGGGCGCGACGCAGGTCGGAGAACCGCATACGGACCGTCCATCAGCGCCTTAGGCCACGACACCGGATCACGCCGCCCCCCTGGACTGAAGGCGAAGCGCGCCCTGGAGGGAATCGCCCGTCTTGTCGAACCCTGCAGCGCGCGGCGAACTTCAGCCGCAACGAGAACCGGGCGCCAGGAAAACAGGACACAAGGAGAACGGGGCGCCCGAAGACGCCCCGCTCACATCCGTTCGGATCAGGCCAGGGGCCGCAGCAGCGCTCGCGGCATGCGGCAGACGTCGACCGGCTCAGCCCGGCCTGCGACTCAGGCCAGGAAGTACCACGCGGCTCCGGCCGCGGCAGCCACGGCGACCGCGATGCCTATCCACAGGCCAGCCTTGCTCTTGCCCTGACTGGGCTGCGCCAGCTGCACGGTCGGGCGCGTGCTGGCGCCGATTTCCATGCCCGGCGCCACCAGCAGGAACCGTACCGTGTCGAGACGCAGCTCGTCGCCGGGCTTCAACAACCCGTTCTGCACGCGCTGGCCATTGATGAAGGTGCCGTTGGCCGAGCCGAGATCTTCCACGGCGAGACCGTCGGGGGTCGGCTTCACCGAGGCATGCCGACGCGAAATCTCGTCGGTGGCGATGGCGATGTTGCATTCGTCCGAGCGACCGATGGTCTGCAGTGCAGGAATCGGATAGGTCTTGCCGAACGCCGGTCCCGACACGCCACGCAGCACGTACTTGGGCACGGCCAGGCGCATGCGCGTGGCACCCGAGTCGGCATCGAGGTCGGGATTGTCCGCGGTGGCCTTGCCTGCCGCCTGCTGAACCGCCACCACCCGCGCCGTCACCCCGGCGATGCCGATCTGGTCACCACCTCGCACCGCCATCACACCCTGCACGACCTTGCCGTTGATGGTGACCGGGTTGCCCGGGTCGGGCACGCGCACGCTGAGGATTCCGCCCGCAAGCTGCAGTTCGCAGTGCACGGGCGCCACGCCCGGCTGGTCCAGTCGCACCTGTGAATCGGGCGCACTGCCGATCCTGCTCACACCATCGCTGAGCAACACCTGCCCATGCTCACCATTCGGAAAAGTCAGCTTCATGAGATCCTCGGAAAAACCTGAAGGCGCGCGATCATGGGATGTCGCGCAGCACCCGGATTCCTATGGTATTGAATCCGGTATCCGCAGGGAAATCCTTGCGGTCCGACTCGGTCGGCTCGGTTTCCCAGCTCCGCCCGATGGCGATGCGCCGCCGACAGTTGCCTGCCTCGCAATCCTGGGTCCAGATGCGCACGTTGCCACCGGTGTCGAACAGCCCGTTTTGCGCCGGAAAGCTGCCGACCGGCGCGGTGCCGGCGAAACCATCAGTGCAATCGGCGCCGCCGCGCCCGCCTTCCTTGGCGCGGTAGCTGGCGTCGCGCACGTTCTCCCTGCATCCGCCCGGGCTGCCGACGCCGAGCTCGCCGCCCTTGGGCAGGCGGTAGCGCTGGCCGGTCTGCTCGCTCAACCAGCGGGCATACCCATCCGCCATGGCGGCATTCACGCATACCACCGGGTGACTGTCGTCCTGGGCAACGTCGGGCGCCATCCAGCTGCGCTTGGAAGACGTGCCGAACAGACCGATCGTTTCCTTGTCGTTGCAGCGCATGGAGTCGGAACCGTGGGCGCGACTGCCGGCGGCGTTCCAGTAGCGCTTGAACTCACCGACGGTGACCGGACGCAGCGCCGCAGCGAGGCTACCGCCCATGACCCGCATCGCCGGACCCGGAGAACCGTCCTTCATCGCGTCGGCGAACTGATAGCCGGGCTTTCCCACCTGCTCAGCGCGCTGCAATCCCTGCTGGGCGACGGCGCTGCCGGGCTGCACGGTCAGCGCCTCGGCGTAGAGCGCGCGCGCGCGGGCACCGTCCCAGGCGCCGACAGCCGTGTCGGCGCGCCCGATCAGGGCCGATGCCCGGGCTTCGCGCAGGGCGGCGATCTCGGCAAGCACCGGCTCGCCGACGTTCGAAAGCTTGGCCACTTCCTCGCCCTGCTGAAGGAAACTCAACCACTCCGCAGCAGCCTCGGCAGCGGAATCCGGGTCCTTTTCGGCGGCCAGATTGATGTACGCCCGACCGATGTCCGCCAGCCCCTGATGGGCTTCCGGGTTGTCGGGTTCGAACAGGAACACGGTCTGGAACCGGGCCAGGGCATTCGTGACCGGCGGCGCGGTGAGGCGCAACCGCGCAATATTGGCCTTGCCCAGACCGATCAGGGTCACGACCGGGTCGATCACGGTGTGCTCGGGCACCGGCTCGCCGTCCACCATGTCGGCGGGCATATCCTCGCCATCCGCCAGGCCATCGGCAGCGACATCGGCAACGGTGGCCGGTCCGTCTTCAGCGGGTGCGGGCTGCGCTTCGGGCGGCGTATTGGGCTTGGGGTCCGCGGGCTTCACCGCCGGCGTCTTGTTCGGCTGATCGGAAACCGACACAGGGAGCATCGGCGTCGAGGGCGCCATGACCTTCCATAGCGCCACCGCAATCAGGACGCCGACCACCAGCGCGCCGCCGATCAAGGCGATCGGCCGCCAGGACCTTCCTTCTCCATCAACCTTCTTGCGACGCTTGCCGGTCGGCGCCGTCGCGATGGGCTGGATGCCCACGCCGGACGAGCGGAATTCTTCCGGCGCCACCTCGCGAATGCCCTCGATGAAGGCGTCGCAATCGGGAAAGCGTTGAGCGGGCTCCTTCGCCATCGCTCGGTCGATCAGCGGCTGCCAGCGCGCCACTTCTTCGGGCAAGCGCGGCACCGGATCGTGCACATGCGCGAAGGCCACGGCGAATCCGTCCTCGCCGTCATAGGGAGGCGTGCCGACGAGCGCCTCGTAGGTCACCACGCCGAGGCTGTAGATGTCGGACCGCCCGTCGACCTCGACCCCACGTGCCTGCTCGGGGCTCATGTAGTGACTGGTACCGATCGACAGCCCGGTCGAGGTGATGCGAGACGTCGACGTCAGCGCACGCGCGATGCCGAAGTCGGTGAGCACCGGCACATTGTGCGAGTCGAACATGATGTTGCCGGGGGTCACGTCGCGGTGCACGTAGCCGCGCGCATGGGCAAAACCCAGCGCCTGGGCCACGGCGACCAGCACGCGCACGAGTTCCTCCTCGGACAGACCATCACGCAAACGCGCCACGAAGTCGCCGCCGGTGAGCATCTGCATCGAGAAATAGTTCAGCCCGCCGGGGCTGACGCCGATGTCGTACACCTGCACGACATGCGGATGATTCAGCGAGGCGAGCATGCGCGCTTCCTGCAGGAAGCGCTGCGCGTACGCCGGATCCTGGGCGAGCTGGGGCGACATCACTTTCAGCGCCACGTCGCGATCGAGCAGCACCTGACGTGCGTGATACACCGTCGCCATGCCGCCTTTGCCGATCTGACCGACGATGCTGTAGCCAGGAATCTCGATCACCGCGCCCCCTTCGCGAACCACACCCGCCATTCTAGCTTGTCGCTCTGTGCGCACCATTCAGGCCGGCCGCGCCACGCTTCAACCCGAGCCGCACGCCGGTCACCGACACGGGGTCGGCGCGCTGTGCACATGGCCGGTTTCCCCTCTACGACCCGACTGCACGCATCGGATGCCCGCGGCAGGAACGAGGTCCATGGCTGCGATCGAGCGGAATCGTGCAAGCTGCAGGAACCATCCATCGGGACGCAGCGCCAGGGAACGCCGACGATACAGCAATTCCCGGTCAGCGCGTGGACTCTTGAACCGCTCGTATCGACGCCCCAAGCTGCGGGTGATGACTTCGACACTGATCCTGCTGCTCTTGATCGCCGCCATCGTGCCGTTCTGGATGGCCAGCCGGGACGCCTCCGAGCGGGCGGTGCGTCTGGCCCGCGAAGCCTGTTCCCGCGCGGGCGTGCAGCTGCTCGACCATTCCGTGGCTCTGCACGGTCTCGGGCTGGCGCGCGGCCGCGACGGCTGGCTGCGCCTGCGGCGTCGCTATCAGTTCGAATATTCCACGATCGGGCACGACCGCCAGCGCGGCAGCCTGGCCCTGCTCGGCGGCGAACTGCTCTGGATCACCGAACCCGAGCGCGCGTCCTCGCCATCCTGAGCACGCCAGACACGCTTGGGCGAGATGCGAGATGGTTGCCGATCTGCGCCGGTCCCGAGCGGGCGGCGCACCCTGCGGACGATTTCCGACTACTTCACCACGCGCAGGTGCGACCGGCGCGCTTTCGACTCGTCGCCACCCGCGTCGGGCGCCTGGGGCGGCTCTTCGCCGGCCTCGGTCTCTTCGTCTTCGGCCGCCCCGAGCATCATGCCCTGGCCGTTTTCCTGCGCGTACACCGCCAGCACGCCGCGTACCGGCACCAGCACTTCCTGACTGACGCCGCCGAAGCGGGCGAGGAAACGCACCAGTTCATTGCCCAGGTCGAGATGAGCCACGGCGCGCGCCGCGACATTGAGCACCACCCGGCCGTCTTTCGCCACGTTGGGCGGAACGCGCAGGCCGGGAACGCTGGCATCGACCAGCAGATAGGGCGTCATGCCGTTGTCGGTGATCCACTCGTACATGGCCCGAATGAGATACGGGCGGTTCGAAGTCATCGGCAGCTCGTCGCTGTCGGTCAAGACGGCATCTCGCGGAGCGCCTTCTCTTCGGCGGTAAGACTGCGCATGAAACCCGGATTGCGGAAGATGCGCATGCCGTAGTCGTCGATCAGCTTGCCGTCCTTGGGCAGCGATACGCCCAGCGACGGCAGCCGCCAGATGATCGGTGCCAGCGCGCAATCGGCCAGACTCATCTCGGTGTTGAGCCAGAATTTCGCGACCTTGAACAGCGGCAGCGATTCCATCAGCAGCTCGCGCAAGCGCTTGCGGCCCGCGTCGACCGCCGACTTGGCGCCGGTCTGGATCGCCTGCACCTGCGGCACCCAGTCATGCTCGAAGCGCAGGATCGACAGGCGCAGACGCGCCCGCGACAGTGGATCGACCGGCATCAACGGCGGATGCGGATAGCGCTCGTCGAGATACTCGGACACCACCGACGCGGCGTAGAGCACCAGATCGCGCTCGACCAGGGTCGGCACGGAGTGGTACGGGTTCAGATCGAGCAGGTCCTCCGGGGGCTTGGCCGGGTCGACCGGAATCATGTCGTAGGTCACGCCCTTGGCGGCCAGCACCAGGCGTACCCGGTGACAGACCACGCAGTCGCGTGACGAGAACAGGGTCAGGGTATTGCGCAATCGGGCGCTTCCGGCCATGTACCCTCCTCGAGCCTATGAGCTGGAGGCGTCCGGGCGCAATCGCCCGAACGCCGCGAGCGGCTCAGTGCACGTCCCGCCAGTACTCGTGCTTCAGCAGCCAGGCGAGGAACGTGAAGGCCGCGAGGAAGAGGATAACCCAGACGCCGACCGAGGTGCGCTGCATGGCAGCGGGCTCACCCACATAGGTCAGGAAGCTGACCAGGTCGCGGACCGTTTCGTCGTACTCGGCCGGGCTGAGGCGACCCGGACTGGCCAGCTCCAGCCGGCTCGGGCCATGGCTGGCGCCGTGCTCGCCGCCCTCGTACACCGGTCGCTGGATGCCCTGCAGCTCCCACAGCACGTTCGGCATGCTGGCGTTGGGCAGCAGGGTGTTGTTCCAGCCGCTGGGGCGCGACTCGTCGACGTAGAACGACTTCAGGAAGGTGTAGGCCCAGTCCGGACCACCGGGCTTGCTGCGGGCGATCAGCGACAGGTCGGGCGGCGTCTTGCCGAACCAGGCCTGGGCATCGGCCGGATCCATGGCGATGTGCATCTGCTCGCCAACCTTCTGGCCGGCCGGGTTCAGGTAGGTCTGGACCTGCTCGTCGGTCAGGTCCAGATCCGCCGCCATACGCGAGAAACGCTGGTAGCCGATGGCATGGCAGCCGGCGCAGTAGCTCATGTACGTGGCCGCCCCGCGCTGCAGCGAAGCCTTGTTCTTGACGCTGGCGCCAGACGACTGCAGATCGCCACCGCCCGAGGCCATGGCGGCCAACGGCAGCAGGCCGAGGAGAAGCGCTGCGAAACGGCGGTTAGTCATGCGTGGTCACCCGCTGCGGTACGGCCTTGAAGGAGCCCATGCGGCTCCACCACGGCATGAAGATGAAGTAGCCGAAGTAGTAGACGGTCAGGATCTGCGCGGTCAGCTTCTGCAGGTCGCTGCCCGACTGCATGCCGAGCCAGCCCAGCACGCAGAACGCCACCACGAAGATCGCCAGCAGCAGCTTGTGCAGCATCGGCCGGTAGCGGATCGACTTCACCGGGCTGCGGTCGAGCCAGGGCAGCGCGAACAGGATCAGGGTCGCCGCCCCCATCACCACCACGCCGAGGAACTTGTCCGGCACCGCGCGCAACATCGCGTAGTACGGCGTGAAGTACCACACCGGCTTGATGTGTTCGGGGGTGACCAGCGGGTTCGCCGGAATGAAGTTGTCGAACTCCAGGAACAGATCGCCGAAGGTCGGCGCGAAGAACAGGATGAATGACATCACCGTGAGGAAGAAGCCCACGCCGAACAGGTCCTTCACCGTGTAGTACGGATGGAAGGGAATGCCATCGGCCGGCGCTTTCTCGTCCCAACGATTGCCCTTCGGGCCCTTCTTGATTTCCACGCCGTCGGGGTTGTTCGAGCCGACTTCGTGCAGCGCACCGATGTGCAGCACGACCAGCAGCAGGATGACCAACGGCAGCGCGATGACGTGCAGGGCGAAGAAGCGGTTGAGCGTCGCATCGGAGACCAGGTAGTCGCCCCGGATGAACTCGGTCAGCGCGTCACCGACCCACGGCACGGCACCGAACAGGTTGATGATGACCTGGGCGCCCCAGTAGCTCATCTGGCCCCAGGGCAGCACGTAGCCCATGAAGGCTTCGGCCATCAGGGTCAGGAAGATCAGCATGCCCATGATCCAGACCAGCTCGCGCGGCTTCTGGTACGAGCCGTAGGCCAGGCCGCGGAACATGTGCAGGTAGACCACGATGAAGAAAGCCGAGGCACCGGTCGAATGCATGTAGCGGATCAGCCAGCCCCATTCGACGTCGCGCATGATGTACTCGACCGACGCAAACGCTTCGGCCGCGGACGGCTTGTAGTTCATCGTCAGCCAGATGCCGGTGACGATCTGGTTGACCAGCACCAGCATCGCCAGCGAGCCGAAGTAGTACCAGAGGTTGAAGTTCTTCGGCGCGTAGTACTCGGTCATGTGCTTGCGGTACGCAGGCATCATGTTCGGCGCGCGCTGATTGACCCAATCCATCACCGCATCGGCGGTGCGCACGAGGACGTTCGACATCATGCCGCTCCTTCGGCATCGACGCCGATTTCGATGTGGTTGTCGTCGATGAAGCGGTAAGGCGGCACCTTGAGATTGATCGGTGCCGGCACGCCGGCGTACACGCGCCCGGCCAGGTCGAAGCGCGAGTTGTGGCAGGGGCAGTAGAAGCCACCCTTCCATTCGGCGTCGAACGGCTGCGCCTGCAGCTCGGGCTTGAACAGCGGCGAGCAGCCGAGATGGGTGCAGGTACCCACCAGCACCGCGATTTCCGGCTTGATCGAACGCGTGGCGTTCTTGGCGTAGGTCGGCTGCTGGTCGACCACTTCGGAGTTCGGGTCACGCAGGCGCCCATCCTGGCTGGCCAGGGCGGCGAGCTGCTCGGGCGTGCGCCGGATCAGCCACACCGGCTGGCCGCGCCACTGCTCGATCAGGCGCTGACCGACCTCGAGCTTGCTGATATCGACCGTAACCGGCGCGCCGGCGACCTGAGCGCGCGCGCTCGGCTGCCACGTCTTCAGAAACGGCACCGCCGCGGCAATGGCGCCGCCTGCGCCCACCACCGCCGTCGTGGCCGTGAGGAAGCGGCGACGGCCTGTGTTCACACCATGGTCAGCCATTCGGCTCTCCAGAACATTGAAAGCAATTACGGCGGCACGCCGAGGCCGGATCGAAGTCGGCCCGGGTCGGCCGGTTCGCGGCCACAGCCAGCTATCGAAGCGGTCGCCACACCTGCACCCGCGAGGCGCGTAAGTTTAGCGGATGGTCATCCGCACGGACAACGCCAGCGGCGGCTCGTGCCACAATTCCCGTCTTTCCGGCCGGACCCGACCCACCCGATGCGTCGTGCGCTGCACAATCTGGCATTCCTGCTGCGCTGGACCCTGTTCGGTCTGGCAGCGGCCTTTGTGGTGACCCTGCTGCGCCCCGAGCTGGGCGATCGGCTGCGCCACGCGGTGGGTCTGCCGCCCTCGGCTGCCATCGAGCCGCCCGGCGCCACGGCGTCACCCGCGCAACCCACCAGCTACGCCGAAGCAGTACGCAAGGCCGCTCCCTCGGTGGTGAGCATCTATACGGCCCGGATCGTGACCGAGCAGCCGCTGATCGTGTCCAATCCGACCGTGCAGCAGTTTTCAGGCATCACCCTGGGGCAGCCCAGGCGTCGCCTGGAGCGCGCGCTGGGCTCGGGCGTCATCGTCAGCCCCGACGGCTATGTGCTTACCAACGAGCACGTCGTCCGGGAAGCCAACGAAATCCAGATCGTGATGTGGGACGGTCGCGTCACCCGGGCCGTGGCCGTCGGCACCGACCCGGAAACCGATCTGGCTGTGCTCAAGATTGATGGACGCGAACTGCCCGCGATGTCGCTGGAACATACCGCTGGACCGGAAGTCGGCGACGTCGTGCTCGCCATCGGCAATCCGTTTGGACTGAGTCATACGGTGACCCAGGGCATTGTCTCCGGGGTCAGCCGCGACCGCACCGACCTGCTTCCCTTCGGCCAGTTCATCCAGACGGATGCCGCCATCAACGAGGGCAATTCAGGGGGTGCGCTGATCAATGCACGAGGCGAACTGGTAGGCATCAACACGACTGTGCTGATGCGCCGGGTCGGCGCCGAAGGCATCGGATTCGCGATTCCGCTAGACATTGCACAACTGGTCCTCACGCAAATCGTCGAGCAAGGCGCGGTCATACGCGGCTGGATCGGCGCCGAATATGGCGATGCTCCGATTCTCCCGGGGGCGCTGGCGGTGGGACAACCACGCGGCATCGCGCTGACGACCATCTACAGCGGCGGCCCCGCCGACCAGGCAGGGCTGCGCCCGGGGGATGTGCTGACCCGGTTTGACGGCAGCGACATTCTCGACCAAAACGACTTGCTCGAGCGCGAATCCGCGCTGAACCCGGGGTCGGTGGTGGCGATCGAGGGGTTTCGGTCCGGGCTGCCGTTTTCCGGCCAGCTGCGGCTGATCCAGCGCCCGTCAGCGCGCCGACGCTGAACCCGCGGCGCCGGCGGCGGAAGCCAACGACGTTCGATAGCGCCCATGCAGGGTGCCGACGCGCTCGACGAACACCAGCGTTTCATCAAAGGGCGGCACACCGCCGTAGCGGTCTACGGAGCCTTCGCCGCTGTTGTAGGCCGCGGCGACGAGCTTGGTATTGCCCTTGAAACGCTTGAGCAGCCAGGCCAGGTAGCGCACCCCGCCCTTGATGTTCTGCGCCGGCACGAACGCGTCGTCGACGCCGAATCGCTCCGCGGTCGCCGGCATCAGCTGCATCAGGCCTTGCGCGCCCTTGTTCGACAGCGCGTTCGGGTTGAACGCGGACTCGGCGTGGATGATCGCGCGGACGAACGCCGGATCGACATCGTGCTCGTTGGCAGCGTCATCGATCTCCTTGGCGAAGGCATTGGTGTTCAGGCGAACCGTCTGGAAGTCGACGCCGGAGCGCACGGTGCAGGCGTAGCAATTTTCGATGTAGGTGAATACCACGGCCGCCTTGACCCCACTCGGGCGACGGTTGGTGTAGTGGGTCACTCCATCCTTGACGTACTTGTAGACCGCGCCGCTCTGCGAACGGCTGGGCGTCGGCGCATCCTCGGCCGGTTGCGGCGGCTCGGCGGTCTTCGAAGTGCGGAAGTCGACGCTCGGCTTGGGCGCAGCCGCGGCAGCGTCGGTGGCGATGGCCGGCGCCGTGTTCGGGGTGTCCTCGAACGTGCGCACGGCGCGGCAGTCGCGGTAGCCGGCACGCGAACTGGTGAACGCGGTCTCGCCATTGCTGCCCTTGCAGCGATACAGCGTGCCGCCCACCGCCGGGTGCGCGATCAGAAGCGCCAGCAGCGCCACGACGGTGGAAAAGGCTCGAGTCATGCAGCGGTCGACCCGCAATCAGGCGTTCTGGTTCCGCCGAGGGTACGCTGCAGCGTCGTCGCACGCCAGCTATGGACCTTCGCTTCGGCGCAGGATGAGGCGGATCGACGACCGGCTAGTCGGGCTCGTCCTCGGCATCGCTCGCCCGAATCCGGTAGCCCTGCCACTGCAGTCCGGAAATCGAGAACGCCTGCGGCTCGGCGTGCCAGCCCGGGTCGGCACCGGCCTGCTGCATGGCGATATCGCTGACCAGGATTTCGCCGGGCTCGGCGAGGTCCTCGCCCAGTTTGCTGGCCCGATTGACTGCTTCACCGAAGAAATCGCGATCTTCCAGGACCAGGATGCGGCCGGCATCGATGCCACAGCCGAGGCGGATGTCGAGTTCGTCGGGTGTCATCCGGTTGGCGGCGTCGAACGCATGATTGAGCGCCAGTGCCGCACGAATGGCCTGGCGCGCCTGCGGAAACATCGCGAAGCAGTTGTCGGCATCGAACTTCACCAGCACGCCACCGAAGCCCTGCACGATCGGCTCGGCCGTGCGCTGCATGCGATGCACCATGGACAGGTAGTGCACGATGCCGTGTCGGTTGGTGATCATCGAGAAACCGGACATGTCGGCGACAAGCACCGCCTGGGTGGCACCGAAGCGCGCCCAAAGGCCCTCCTCGATGCGCGCCCGTTCACCGGCATCGGGTTCCTGCGAGTAGCGCAGCAAGGCCTGCTGGAAGTCCCGCTCCGCGGGGCCGGTCTGATGCATGGCGCCTCTCCGATTTGCTGGTGGTGGCCGCGATGCGTGTGGCGCCGGCGGGCTCGATGCGCGACGCGTCGCTTGCAGATTCCTTACCATGATCGCATGCAGGACCATCGCATCCGCGTGTACCAGACCGCCGAGCATCCGTGCGGCTACTTCAAGGACCGCGTGGCCCGCGATCTCGTGCTCGATCCGCACGACAGCGCGCTCTCCGATGTTTATGCCGGCGCACTGGCCATGGGCTTTCGCCGCTCCGGCGGGCATGTATACCGACCCCGTTGCCCGCAGTGCTCGGCCTGTCAGGCGGTGCGTATCGATTGCCGACGGTTCGCCCCGAACCGGGCGCTTCGACGCAATCTGCGGCGCAATGCCGACGTGCAGCTCGAGGTGGTGCCGTTTTCGGTCGACGAGGCCAGCTTCGATCTGTACCGGCGCTACGTCGGCCATCGACACGCCGGCGGCGGCATGGACCAGGGCGACCTGTTCGATTTCGCCGGGTTCACCCGCTGCGCGTGGAGCCCCACCCTGGCATTCCGCTTCACCCTTGAGGACAGGCTCATCGCGATGGCGGTCACCGACCGCGTGGACGATGGCATTTCGGCCGTCTACACGTTCTATGATCCGCTGCTCGACAAGCGCGGACTCGGCACCCACGCGATCCTCAGGCAGGCGACCTGGGCGGCCGCGCAGGGCGTTCGCTTTCTGTACCTCGGATTCTGGATCAAGGGTCACCCGAAGATGGACTACAAGTCGCGCTTTCCGGCCACCGAATCGTTGTCGAACGGCCGCTGGACACCCTTGACCGACGCGCCTCGCGATCCGATCGACCCGCCTGGCGCGGCGCAGGCATGAGCCGGCATGCCCGGCGGCGCAGTCTGTCTCTCCTTGTTCCTGCCTGCGCGCTGCTCGTGCTGGGCGGCTGCAGCGCGGTGAGTCCCGAGCATTCCGTCGCGCACGCAGCGGGGCCTGCGAGGGAAACGGACGCCGCCACGCTGCGCATCGCCACTTTCAACACCTCGCTCTACGATCCCGAAGGTCAACTCGTGTCCCGGCTCGAGCGCGGCGACCCGGCTGCCGCCAACGTGGCAGCCATCCTCCAACACGTCCGCCCTGACGTCGTGCTGTTGAACGAATTCGACTACGACCCGGAAGGTGCCGCCGCAAGGCTGTTCCGTGAACGCTACCTGCAGCGCGGCCAAGCCGGGGAAGCGCCGATCGAGTACCCCTATGCGTTCGCGCCGCCGGTCAACACCGGCGTGCCCAGCGGCCTCGACATCAACGGCGACGGCCGCAGTGACGGGCCGAACGATGCCTGGGGCTTCGGCACCCACCCAGGCCAGTACGGCATGCTGCTGCTCTCGCGTTTTCCGATCGATGCCGCGCAGATTCGCACCTTCCGCCTGCTGCGCTGGGCGCAGATGCCGCAAGCGCACCGGCCGGCATGGCCGGACGGCGGCGCCCCGTTTCACCCCGACCCGGTGTGGACGCAGCTGCGTCTTTCCTCCAAGAATCACGCCGACATCCCGCTGCGCACGCCACTGGGAACACTGCACGTGCTCGCCGCCCACCCCACCCCACCCATCTTCGACGGCGTCGAGCAACTCAACCGCCGGCGCAACTTCGACGAACTGAGACTGTGGGCCGACTACCTTTCCGGCGGTGAGGACGCGGCGTGGATCATCGACGACCATGGCCGCTCAGGAGGATTCGGCGCGGAGGTCCCGTTCGTGCTGCTCGGCGATCTCAACGCCGACCCGCTAGACGGCAACAATCTGCCGAATGCCATCGGCCAGCTGCTGCTGCATCCGCGCGTGCTCGACTATCCGGCACCGCGTAGTGCAGAGGCGGGACGGCAGCAGCAGAACGGCGAGCGCGGCGTGCATCGCACCGACCCCGCCACCGACACCGGCGCGTTTGGACCGCGCACCGGAAACCTCCGCGTCGACTACGTGCTGCCTTCGCGCGAACTGCAGGTGGTGCGCTCGGCCGTGTTCTGGCCCGGGGTGGGCGAAACCGGCGCCGACTGGATCAGCAGCAGCGACCATCGACTGGTGTGGGTCGAACTGCAGCGCGCGGAATCCGACGCATCGGCGCATCGTCCGGACTAGTCGGGAGTCGCACGTTCTGCCCGGCGGCGTGCGGCGGCGACGCTCGTTCGGCGAACCGGACGGCGACCGCGCCGCTCGCCATCGGGACGTCGCATCCCGGGACCAGGCCACCGAGGGCCTGACCGCCGCCCCTACGTCGCCGATGCAGCGGTATGTTCAGTCGAGCGAGATGCGCAACGACGCAGCCGACTGCCGCGCCCGCTCGCGCGCGGCACCCACCGACTCGGCGCGGGCCAGGGTGACCGCTACCCGGCGCTTGCCCTCGACGCGCGGCTTGCCGAACAACCGCAGATCGGTGTGTGCATCGGACAGCGCCTCGACCAAGCCCTCGAAGCGGGGCACGCCGTGCCCCTCGGCGAGCACCGCGCAGGAGGCCGACGCGCCGCGAAGACCCGGTTGCGGAAGCGGCAGCCCGAGAATGGCGCGCGCATGCAGGGCGAACTCGGAGTACTCCTGCGAGATCAGGGTCACCATGCCGGTGTCGTGCGGGCGCGGGCTGACTTCGCTGAACCACACCTCGTCGCCGCGCACGAACAGCTCGACGCCGAACAGACCCCAGCCGCCCAGCGCTTCGGTGATCGCGCCCGCGATGCGCTGGGCTTCGGCCAGCGCCGCGCCGCTCATCGGCTGCGGCTGCCAGCTCTCGCGGTAGTCTCCGTCCACCTGCAGATGCCCGATCGGCGCGCAGAACGTGGTGCCGTCTCGATGACGCACGGTCAGCAGGGTGATCTCGTAGTCGAACGGCACGAATCCCTCGACGATGACCCGGCCGGCGCCCGCCCTGCCGCCGGTCTGCGCGTAGGCCCAGGCGCGACCGATGTCGGCGTCGGCACGCACCGTGCTCTGCCCCTTGCCGGAAGAACTCATCACCGGTTTCACCACGCAAGGCAAACCGATCCGCGACACCGCGGCGCGATAGTCCGCCTCATTGTCGACGAACTCGTAAGCCGAAGTGGGCAGACCGAGCGTCTCCGCAGCAAGCCGCCGGATGCCTTCGCGGTCCATGGTCAGCCGCGCCGCCAGCGCGGTCGGCACGACGCGCTGACCGCGGTCGCGCTCGAGCTCCACCAGGGTGGGGGTGTGGATCGCTTCGATCTCCGGCACGACGAGGTGTGGCCGCTCGGCCTCGATCACCGCACGCAGGGCCTCGCCGTCGAGCATGTTGATGACGTGGCTGCGATGCGCCACCTGCATGGCCGGCGCGTCGGCATAGCGGTCGACCGCGATCACTTCGACGCCAAGGCGCTGCAGCTCGATCACGACTTCCTTGCCGAGTTCGCCCGAGCCGAGCAGCATCACTCGATGGGCCGAGGCGGAATGCGGTGTACCGAGCATGACGGACATGGCGTGTTCCCAGTGGAGAAGCTGCGCATTCTCGCCCGACTCGGCAGCATCGGGCAGCCCGCCCGGGCACGGCCGATGCGCGGTCGTGCACGCTGGCCGTCCATTGTTGTCTCAACGCCCGTGCCCGCGCGACGCCAGGGCGGCTGCCGCATTCACCGTCGCCATGGCATGATCCGGCCATGATCCGAACCCTGTTGCTGCTTTGCGGGCTGGCCATCGCAGGCTTCGCCGTGGCCCAGAATGCGGTCGATCCGCCTGCGCTTCCCACACCGGACGACAAGGAAGTCTGGCTCGCCGTGCGACTGGACCAGCGCCACGTGGGCCACATGGTGTGGCGTCGCAGCGCCCATGAGGATCGGGTCGAAACCAGCACCGAGATGCAGATCGGACTGCTTCGCGGCAGCCAGGCGCTGCGGGTGCTGGCGACCGAATCCTCCATCGAGACCGCCAAGGGCGAGCCGCTGGAATTCAGCAGTGCATTTGAAACCCTCGGGTCGACCTCAGCGGTGCGCGGTGTGCGTCGCGCAGATGGTCGGTTCGACGTCAGCCTCGTTTCCGGTGGCCGGGAGGAAACCCGGATCATCGACTGGCCGCAGGGCGCCCTGCTTTCCGAGGGCCAGCGGCTGGAGCACCTCGCTTCACGCTCGCGGGTTGGCGAGCACCGTCACGCGAAAGTGTTCGACCCCTCCTCACTGCAGGTGCTCGAGGTCGACACCACCCTGGCCGGGGCAGTGACCCTGGATCTGCCGGACGGTGCCGTCGAAGCGATGCACGTGCGCCAGCAGCTCGGACGGGACGGTGGTGGCGTCCAGCTGGAGAACTGGGTCGACAGCGCGTTCGGATTCCCGCTGCGTCTGCGCATGCCTGCGTTGGGCCTGATGCTGGAACTGGAAGCCTGCCCGAAGGCGTGTGCGACCGCCGATCCGGAATTGGCCGACGTGTTCCGCAACACGGTGGTCGACTCGCCGCGACCGCTGTCGACGCGCGATCGACGAGGCAACCTGGAGTTCGACATTGCGGTACGCGACGGCCCGACCGGAGCGCTCGATCAGGTACCCGGCCAGGACATCCTCGAACAGGACAGCGGACGGGTTCGCCTGCGCGTGCTGCGCCAAGGCTCGACCGAATCCGCGCCGACGGCACAGGACACCGCGGCGGCACGCTGGGTGCAGAGCGACGAAGACTCGGTACGCAGCTTCGCCGCCGAGGCCGTGGCGGGCGTCGAGCAGCCGATGCGACGCATGCAAGCTTTGGAAAAGGCGGTGCGGCGCCGGATCGCAACCAAATCGCTGCGCATCGGCTATGCCTCCGCCGTCGAAGTGCTGCAGATCAACGAAGGCGATTGCACCGAGCACGCGGTACTGCTGGCGGCCGCCGCGCGTGCGCTCGGCATTCCGGCACGGGTCGTGACCGGCATCGCCTACGCGCCCGAATTCTCCGGGCGAAACGACGTGTTCGTGCCGCATGCCTGGGTGATCGCATGGGTCGATGGCGCATGGCACGGATTCGACGCCGCGCTGCCCCGGTTCGATGCCACCCACATCGGCATGACGGCAGGCGACGGTGACCCCTTCGACTTCTATTCCGGCGCAGAATTGCTCGGCAATCTGTCGATCCTGGCCGTCGATCGCGCCGGTCGCGCCAGCGAAGCCGCGCGATGACTCCACAAGCCGCGGCGCGCATGGCGTGGTGCTTCGTCCTGCTGTGCGCCGGTACGACGGCCGCCGCCGATGATGCGGTCGATCCGGGCCACCTGAGCGGCCTGGTCACGGACGAGCGCGTCGCCGAGATCAGCGGCATGGCCGCGTCGGCGCGGCATCCCGGCATTCTCTGGGTCCACAACGACGGCGATCACGATGCGTCGCTGTTCGCCCTCGACGAGTCCGGCAAGGTGCGCGCCGAGCTGCACATCGACGACGCGGTCAATATCGACTGGGAGGACATGGCGCGCTGGGAATTCGAGGGGCGGAGCTATCTGGTGGTCGCCGACACCGGCGACAACGGCGGCCTGCGTACCGAATTGACCCTGTACGCGGTGGAAGAGCCGCAGGCGCTCGACCACGCCGACCTGCGTGCCCCACTGGCCTGGCGCCAACGCTTCCGCTGGCCGGACGGACCGCGCGACTGCGAAGCCATGACCATTGACCCGGAGAGCGGAGACATCCTGCTGATCTCGAAGAAGCGCGTGCCGCCCGAGCTGTTCCGCCTGCGCCGCACGGTCGACCCCGATGCCGTGGCCACGGCCGAGCGTATCGCCGTACTCGGTGGCGTGGACCAGCCCAGCGACGCGGACCTGCGGCGGAACCCGGTCTACGGCCGCTACCGCTCGCAGATCACTTCCGCGGCGATTGACCCGCAGGGACAGGCGCTGGTCGTGCTCAACTACCGGATTGCCCTGGTTTACCCTCGCGCGCCCGGCGAGTCGTGGCGGGATGCTGTAGGCCGAGCCCCCAAACCGGTCAACTTTCCCTGGCTTCCCCAGGCCGAGGCGATCAGCTTCTCCGCCGATGGACACACGCTGTTCATTGCGTCCGAGAAGGTGCCGGCGCCGCTGATTCGCCTCGACGTCGTGCGCTGAAGGCCCACAACGTAAGCGGAGACTTGCCCGCGGCCCGAAGCTGACCCGGGTTCCGAGGCGCCTCGGAAACGCCGCAGGCTCGGCACAAAATCCTTTTGTTTCATGATGTTGTCTGCTTCTTGGCGGCCCGCGTGCGGCCGGCGCCTGCGCGCCGGGGGTGCGGATGGACCGTCCCGACGAACGGTATGTCACATAGATATCACTTTGATGTCTAATTTGTACCAGCCCACGCGGGCACACAGGAGCAGCGTCATGAAAGAACTTGAAGTCCGTTCGGCAGCAGGCATTCCCTTCCTGATCGGCCTGATCGTCGCCGTCATCCTAGAGATCGCTCTGATCGTGGTCGGTGGCCGCGGCGGTGGCCCGCTGTTCGTGATCTCCGGCGTGATGGCGCTGATGGTCACCCTGGTCTGCCTGGCCGGGTTCTACATGGTCGAGCCCAACCAGTCGGCCGTGCTGACGCTGTTCGGTCGCTACGTGGGCACGGTGCGCGAGCAGGGCCTGCGCTGGAACAACCCGTTCTACTCGGAGCGCAAGGTCTCGCTGCGCGTGCGCAACTTCGAAAGCGGCAGGCTGAAGGTGAACGAGGCCGAAGGCAGCCCGATCGAGATCGCCGCCGTCGTGGTGTGGAAGGTCGTCGACTCCGCCGAAGCTGTGTTCAACGTCGACGACTACGAGAGCTACGTGCACGTGCAATCGGAAGCGGCGCTGCGCCAGATGGCTTCGAGCTATCCCTATGATCAGCACGAAGAAGGCCAGGTCTCGCTGCGCAGCCACGCGGCCGAGATCAGCCAGCACCTGAAAGAACAGCTCGAAGAACGCCTTGCCAAGGCCGGCATCGACGTGCTCGAAGCCCGCATCAGCCATCTGGCCTACGCGCCGGAAATCGCCCAGGCGATGCTGCAGCGGCAGCAGGCGAATGCGGTGATCGCGGCACGTACGCGCATCGTCGAAGGCGCCGTGGGCATGGTGGAGATGGCACTGGAGAAGCTCAAGGCCAAAGGCGTGGTCGACCTCGACGAGGAACGCCGCGCGCAGATGGTATCGAACCTGCTGGTGGTGCTGTGCGCCGATCGCGCCGCGACCCCGGTGGTCAACACCGGTTCCCTGTACTGAGGGCGTCACATGACCACTGAACGTGTCGCTGCATCGCATGCCGAGCCCGGATTCCCGGGCATCGGTCTCGGCTTCTTCATGCGTCGCCGCCGCCAGGGCGCGCGCAAGGTCGGCGTCCTGGTCGCAGTGTCCGCGGCCCTGCTGATCGCCGGCGCCGCCCTGCTCTGGTTCGGCTGAGCCGTTGCCGACCATCCGGACCCGCACATGAGTGAGAAGAAG
Organism: Lysobacterales bacterium; assembly: GCA_020442465.1. Classification (GTDB taxonomy): domain Bacteria; phylum Pseudomonadota; class Gammaproteobacteria; order Xanthomonadales; family Xanthomonadaceae; genus Pseudomarimonas. The sequence continues at coordinate 1,804 of JAGRJY010000068.1, read as the reverse complement.
GCCTATCCGCTGCGCATCCAGGCAACGATCCTGGAGGCGATGCAACGCTGGGCCGACGACGATCTGCGCTCGCTGAACGCACAGATCGAGTACGTACTGCGGGAATCGCTGCGAGAGTCCGGCCGCCTTCGCCCCAAACCGGACGAAGGCCAAGACAGGCCGGACTGACCATCCTCGGAGTACCAACATGAATCACGCACCACGACATGGATTGCCGCTCTACCTGCTGCTGGCCGCACTGCTGGCCCTGCCCCTCCTGACCACCGACGTTCGTGCCCAGGCCATGGCGCCTGCGGCCGAGACGAGCCTGAGCCAGACGGATGCCGTCGCACGCGCGGAAACCTTTCTTTCTGCGCTCGATGCCGGCGACTGGGAGCAGGCGCACCGCATGCTCGACGCTACGGCCGCCGCCGCACTGCCTGCCGCCAAGCTGGCGGAAGTGTGGGAAAGCCTGGGTTCGCAACTGGGCGCCCGGGTCGAGCGCAGCCCCGCGCAGGCCGAACGGCTGGGTGGAGTCGACGTATTGACCTCACGCCTGCGCTTCCCGGCGATGTCGCTCGATGCGCGGGTGCACTTCGACGCGGCCGGCAAGATCGACGGCTTCCGCATCGTGCCCGCCACGACCGAGCCGACCCCCGCGACACCCCCACCGGCTGACTCGGGCATCACCGAAGAAGACCGCACCGTCGCGGGACTGTCGGCGAAGCTGACCCTGCCTTCATCCAGGGCCCCGTCGCCTGCCGTCGTGCTGGTACACGGATCGGGCCCGAACGACATGGACGAAACCATCGGCCCGAACAAGCCGTTTCGCGACATCGCACACGGCCTCGCCGCGCGCGGCGTCGCCGTCCTGCGCTACCACAAGCGCACCAAGCAGCGTCCGCAGGATTTCACCCCAACCTCGACGCTCGATGACGAGAGCATCGATGACGCGCTGGATGCGGTCGCTCTGCTGCGTGCTGAGCCGCGTGTGGACGCGAAGCGCATCAACGTCGCCGGTCACAGCCTCGGTGGCCTGGTGGCGCCGCGCATCGCCAGTCGGGACAGCGAGCTTGGCGGCATCATCCTGCTCGCTGCGCCGGCGCGGAAAACCCATCACGTCGTGCCCCTGCAGGTGCGCTATATCGCCCAGCTCGACGGCACGATCGACGAGGCGGAAGCGAAGAGCATCGCCGAGTTCGACGCGCAACGCGATGCCATCGACAGCATGCTCGACGGCGGGCCGGAACCCGAGACGCTGATGTTCGGCGGCAGCGCAGCGTACTGGCGTGACCTGGGCGGGTACGATCCGGTCAGGACCGCCGAGTCCCTCACACTGCCGATTCTGGTGCTGCAGGGCGGGCGCGACTACCAGATCACGGCCGCGGACGACTTCTCGCGATGGCAGGCGTTTGCCCAAGGCAGGTCCCAGGTGCAGACACGACTGTTTCCCAAGCTCAACCATCTGTTCATCGCCGGCGAAGGCGCATCGACCCCGCAGGAATATCTTCAGCCCGGGCAGGTCGACAGCAGCGTGATCGACGCCATGGCCACCTGGATCGGAGCCCTCTGAATGCGCGACGAGATGATCTCTGTGCCCGCGCCGGGCAAGGCCGCCTGGGTGGTGCTGTTCGGGTTCGGATGGGTTCTGCCGCTGGGCATTCTCGGCGCCGTCCTGATCAGCGCCGACCTGCACAGGATCGGCGCGGAACTGTTCATCGGCTTCGCGTTGGCACTGCTGCTGACCGGCTGGATCAGCTACGCCTGCTGGCGCTTCCGCGACGTGACGCTGAAGGCGGACCACCTGCTGCTGCGCGCGACCATG
>JAGRJY010000067.1 GCA_020442465.1 Lysobacterales bacterium | reverse complement strand
TCCATCTCGGATTCTCCGGTCGTGTGCTTGGCGGCTCACAACCTGAGTCTCCGCGATGGACTCCTCAAAACGTCAAACTGCTACTGCCTCCCCGGCAGAGCCGGGGGGACTCCCAACTTTGTCTAGCCGACCCCCGATTCGACACACGCAGCTCAGCGCATGGACGCGTTGAGCCTGTCGAGCGCAGCCACGCCGGGGCACAGCTCGGTTTCGCCGAGCCGGTTCAACGCCGTCATCGGCGTCTGCAGATGGCCATGCAGGTCGTTGGCATGCGGATCGACGAACAGCAGGCCGGTCACCACCTCGCCGCGGGATTCGTGGCGCTGGATGTAGTTCATCGCGGTGATGCGGTCGGTCGGGTTGTAGTGGGTATCGAGCTTGCGCAACCTCAGCGTGCTGCCGTCGTGCTGGCGCACGTCGGTCACGCTGCCGGGCTCGTAGTCGACGGTGATCTCGGCGCAGGCCGGGATCACGTCCAGGCGATTCACCGCATCGTTGTGCTCACGCACGTAGGCGTAGCTCTTGGTGCTGCCGTCGTGGTTGTTGAACGCCACGCAGGGGCTGATGACATCCAGAATTGCCGAACCGCGGTGGGCCATCGCGCCCTTGATCAGCGGCACCAGCTGATTCTTGTCGCCGGAGAATCCGCGCGCGACATAGGTCGCCCCGATCTGCAGGGCCAGGGCGACCAGGTCGAGCGGCGCGTCGGCATTCGCCACCCCGCGCTTCGATACCGAGCCCTGGTCCGCCGTGGCCGAGAACTGTCCCTTGGTCAGTCCGTAGACGCCGTTGTTCTCGACGATGTAGACCATGTTCACGCCGCGGCGAATCGCGTGCATGAACTGGCCGATGCCGATCGAGGCCGAGTCGCCGTCGCCCGAAACGCCGAGATACAGCAGCTCGCGGTTGGCCAGGTTGGCGCCGGTGAGCACGCTCGGCATACGCCCGTGCACGGTGTTGAAGCCGTGCGAAGGACCGAGGAAGTAGTCCGGCGTCTTCGAGCTGCAGCCGATGCCCGAGAGCTTGGCCACGCGATGCGGTTCGATGTCGAGCTCCCAGCAGGCCTGCACGATCGCCGCCGAGATGGAGTCGTGTCCGCAGCCCGCGCACAGGGTCGAGACCTTGCCCTCGTAGTCGCGCCGCGTATAGCCCAAAGCGTTCTTCGGCAGGGTCGGATGATGCAGCTTCGGTTTGGTGATGTAGGTCATGCCACCTGCTCCTGCCTGGATTCGACCCGACCGAGCCGCTCGGCAATCTCGCGGGCAATGAAGCGCGCGGTGATCGGCGTACCGTCGTAGTGCAGCACCGGCTCGAGTCGGGCCGGATCAAGGTCGAACTCGTTGATCAGCAGGCTGCGCATCTGCGCATCGCGGTTCTGCTCGACGACGAACACCCGCCGATGCGACTCGACGAAACTGCGCACCGAGTCGGGGAACGGCAGCGCGCGCAGCCGGAGTCGGTCCACCGCAAGTCCGTCGGCGGCGAGCTTGTCCGCGGCTTCGTCCATCGACGGCGCGGTGGACCCGAAGTAGATCACGCCGATGGTCGACGGTGGCTCGCAGGCCTGCAGTTCGGGCTGCGGCACCAGTGACTTGGCGGTTTCCCATTTCCGCAGCAGACGCTCCATGTTGTAGACGTAGTCGGCACCACGCTCGGAGTAGCGCGCATAGGGATCGCGCGAAGTGCCGCGGGTGAAATAGCTGCCCTTGGCGGGATGGGTCGCCGGCAGGGTGCGCCAGGGAATGCCGTCGCCATCGACGTCCTTGTAGCGTCCAAAATCTGCCCCCGCGTCGAGCTGCCCGGCGCTCATGACCTTGCCGCGATCAAACTGGCGACCTTCTTCCCAGCGCAACGGCGCGCACAGGCGCTGGTTCATGCCGATGTCGAGGTCGGTGAGCAGGAAGACCACGGTCTGCAGCCGGTCCGCGAGATCCAGCGACTGCGCGGCGAAGTCGAAGCACTCGGCGGGATCCTGCGGCAGCAGCAGCACGTGCTTGGTGTCGCCGTGCGAGGCATAGGCGCAGAGCAGGAGATCCGACTGCTGGGTACGCGTCGGCATGCCGGTGCTCGGCCCACCCCGCTGCACGTCGATGATCGTCACCGGGATTTCGGCGAAGTAGGCCAGTCCGATGAACTCGTTCATCAGCGAGATGCCGGGCCCAGCGGTGGCGGTGAACGCGCGCGCCCCGTTCCAGCCGGCGCCGGTGACCATGCCGATCGAGGCAATCTCGTCCTCGGCCTGGATGATCGCGTAGCGACGCTCACCGGTTTCGGCATCGGTGCGGAATTTCTGGCAGTACTTCTGGAACGCTTCGGCCACCGAGCTCGACGGCGTGATCGGATACCAGGCACACACCGTGGCGCCGCCGTACACGCAGCCGAGCGCGGTCGCCGCATTGCCCTCGATGAAGATGCGTTCACCAACCGCGTCCGCGCGCTCGACGCGCAGGCCGATATGCCCGGGCAGGTGTTCGCGGGCGTAATCGCGCCCCAAATGCAGGGCCTGCACATTCGCGTCGAGCAGCTTCTCTTTGCCGCGGTACTGCTCGGCGAACAGCTTCTCGATCACGGCCGGCTCGATGCCGAGCAGATGCGAGAGCACGCCGACATAGAGAATGTTCTTGAACAGCTGTCGCTGTCGCGGATCGCTGTAGGTCTGCGCGCAGATCCGCGTCAGCGGCACGCCCAACACGGTGATGTCGTCGCGAAACCGGTCAGGCGGCAGCGAACGCGTGTTGTCGAACAGCAGGTAGCCGCCTGGCTCGATTTCGCGCAGGTCGGCCTCCCAGGTCTGTGGGTTCATCGCCACCATCAGGTCGACGCCGCCGCGCCGACCCAGCCAGCCATCGCCGGTGACGCGCACCTCGTACCAGGTGGGCAAGCCCTGGATATTGCTCGGGAAGATGTTGCGCGGACTGACCGGCACACCCATGCGCAGAATGGCCTTGGCAAACAGCTCGTTGGCCGAGGCCGAGCCCGAGCCGTTGACGTTGGCGAACTTGACGACGAAATCGTTGGTTGCAGTGATGGGGTTCATGCAGCCACCTCGCACACATCACGTGGCCGCATCCGAGCGAAATGTGCGTATGCAGGAGGGGTTTCAACCCCGACCAAGGCCCGGTGAATACCCAGCGCAGCGGTCGCGGATGAATCCGCTCCTACAGGGGGGTGTGCGGTGGACGCGGAATGCACAGCGTGCAGAAACGCGCGCGCGCCATCTGTAGGAGGGGTTTCAACCCCGACCAAGGCCCGGTGAATGCCGAACGCGGCGGTCGCGGATGAATCCGCTCCTACAGGGGGGTGTGCGGTGGACGCGGAATGCACAGCGTGCAGAAACGCGCGCGCGCCATCTG
>JAGRJY010000066.1 GCA_020442465.1 Lysobacterales bacterium | reverse complement strand
GCCGAAATGCCCGCCTGATTGAGGTCGAAGGGAAGAAACACTCCCTCAACTGGTTCGATCCCACTCGATCAAGCGAGAAGGCACGGCAATCGCAGGGGCGGAGCACACGAGTTTTTCAACGGAATAGGCCGATCTCAGACGTCCTCGGGCGACTAGCTTTCTCGGCATCCAACGCGCCTGCACGACACCGACCACACAGGCAGAATGTCGGAACCGCTTCACGAGAGTCCCCCGATGAGCGACCAGCCCGATCTTCGCGCCAGTTTCAATCCGCTGATTCGCCCGTATCTGGTGCTGTACGTGGCGATGATCCTGTGCATGACGATCGTGTTCGCGCCGCTGGCCTTGATCTGGGTGCTTGGCCTCGGCCAGTGGTGGGCGCGGCACTACTTCGACAAGCTGGAGTGCGTGCTCGGCGCGGAGGCGCTGCGCTTTCGCAAGGGCATCCTGTTCCAGGTCGAGAAGATCGTGCCGCTGGAGAACATCCAGGACGTGACCTTCATCGAGGGGCCGCTGCTGCGCGCGTTTCATCTCAGCGTGCTGAAGTTCGAGACCGCCGGCCAGAGCGCGGGTCAGGCGCACAACATGCAGTTGGTGGGCATCATCGACGCCGATGTCTTCCGCACGCAGATCCTGGCGTATCGCGAGGCCGCCCGGCGGCGACACGCCAGCCCGGCCGTCCATGCGGGGTCGGCCGCCGACGTCGAACTGCTGCGCGCCATCGACGGCAAGCTGCAGACGATCATCGAGCTGCTGCGGGCGCCGCGCTGACCGGATCGTCGCCATGACCCATCGACGCCACGGTCGGGCGATCGTGGGCCTGGCCAGGCAGCTGGCCCGGAGCGGTGGACAGATCGCCGACTTCAGCGCCGAATCTCCCGCAACCGCCACTTCCCCGGAGTCGAGGACCAGTCATGCTTGAAATGAGACCGTCCTGTGAATGCTGCGGCGGGGACCTGCCTGCCGACCGGCAAGGCGCGTACGTCTGCAGTTTCGAATGCACGTTCTGTGCGGCTTGCGTGGCCGGACCGCTCGCCCAGGGGTGCCCCAACTGCGGCGGAGAGTTGCTGCCGCGACCCCGCCGGCCGACGGCGAAGCTCGAGCGCTACCCGGCGTCCAGCGTGAGGGTGGAGAAACCGGCCGGCTGCTGACGCGCAGCCCGGGCCCTGCCGCGGCAGGCCGGACGATTCTCCGCGCGCAGCCGGCGCATGCCGGATCGTCCTGCACTGGTACGGAAAGTCGGTCAGCACTGCAGGCAGCATCGATGCGGCGAACCGACCGACGGACAAGGTCCTTGTTCCTGGCGCTGGCCCGGGGCGGCGGATCAGGGTTGAGGGGCGCGGCGCCCGGTCGGCACTGATGGGGCGCGTCAAGTCGTCGCAACCAGGTGTTCAGTCGCATCGCCGGCCTTGCCTGGCCACGTGGCGGTGGTCACCATGACGCGTCCTCTTCGGCGGGTTTCGGATGATCGAGAGTCTGGCGGCACTGGCGGGCTATGCGACGGGTACGGCGCTGCTGCTGGCACTGGGGCTGACCACGGTATGGCGCGGCCTCGGCTTGCCCGGGCTGTCGAAGCTGGGCGGATTCCTGATGCTCGCTGGCCTGGCAGCGACCTGCTGGCAGCACGTGCAGATGGCGACGCTTGCGCCGGGCTCGCCCGCGCCGCCCGCGTACGGTCTGGTGCTGTTCGTGCAAACCCTCGGTTTCTACTGGCTGGTGCGCGGCGCGCTGCAGCCCACACCCACCGCTCCGCAGTGGGACGCGCTGCTGGCGGTGGGTGTGCTGCTGGTCGCCTGGGCGCTGCCCGCGGCGTGGCGGGTACCGGCGTCGATGCTGCTGGGCACGGCCTTCACCCTGCATATCTGCAGCCTGCTCTGGCGACTGCGCGCGCTGCGCCGCTGGTTTCGCCTTGAACTGCCGGTGCTGGCGCTGTTTGCGCTGATGGCCGCGGTGGTCGCCGTCGCCGGCGCGCTGACGCCCGAGCACCTCGCATGGGCCACGTTCGGTTTGATCTACTCCAGCCAGATCGCCATCGGCTTCGCCCTGGTCAGCATGCTGCTGGTGGCGGTGCCGGATATCGTCGAGAAGACCCGCGAGGCCGTCGCCACCAGCTACGCGCAATCCACGCTCGGCCGCGTGGACGTCGACAGCTCGATCCAGCGCCTGCAGCACCTGTTCGATGTCGAGCATGTCTATCGGGACGAATCGCTCAGCCTGACTTCGCTGGCCGGCCTGGTGGAGCTCAGCCCGCACCAGCTGTCCGAGCTGATCAACCAGCACTTCGGCCTCGGCTTCTCGCGCTGGGTGCGTCGACATCGAATCGCGGCCGCCCAGCGCATGCTGATCGACGAGCCGCGCGCCTCGGTGCTGTCGGTCGGGCTGTCGGTGGGATTCGGCTCGCAGTCGAGCTTCTACGTCGCGTTCAAGGACGAGCTCGGCGTGGTGCCGGGTGAGTTTCGCCGCCGCCACGCAGCGCGAACGAGTCCGGAATGATCATGCTGGAGAGGCGCAAGCCTTTGATTTGATTGGCGCGATCACGGCGATCTATTCCAGAAAGATCGATCTGGAGGTTTGCCGATGGGCCCGCCGGCAGGGTGTAGCCGTCTTCCACGGGAATCGCCCATGTCTACCGCCGCGCTCCATCCCGACAGCTTCCCCAGCGTCTGCCTTCGCTGGTCGGCCGACCGCCTTCCGGTCGAGGTCATGCTCATCGACCAGCTCGAGCCCGGGGCCGGCGACCGGCTGATCGCGACGGCGGGCCTTCGCCAGAGTCGCCACCCGGCCTTCGTCGATGCGCTGGACGAACCCTCCGCGCGGCTGGCCTCGATGCACCCCGAGCTCGCCGATCCCACCTCGGTGTACAGCTTTCTGGTCGGCCCGACCGGCCACCCGTTCCACCGCCATGCCGGCCATCGCGCCTTCACCGCGGTGTCCGGCAGCGCCGGCGCCCAGCTGCGATTTGCCGTGACTGACGACGATGCCTGCGCGGCCGACCCGCAGGCCTTCCTGCGCGCCCTGCGTATCGTCGAGGTGCCGGCCGACGCACTGTTCGTGGTCCGCTTCGGCGGCGGCACCTGGCACCAGTTCGTGCCGTCGGATGGCGCCGCGCATCCTGCGCTGTTCGCGCTGTCTTTCCACAGCAATGAACTGGGCGGGACACTGACCGAGAAACAGCAGGACGCCGTGCGCGGCAACCGCGCTGACATCCCCGCGTTGACCGAGCTGCTGCCGGCGCCAATGCAGCGGGCGTGGTCCGCGGCGTCCGACGCACGGGATTCGATACCGACGACCCGGCTCACGCTCGGGCGCCCTGTCAGGGCGACACCACGAGATCCATCAACCTGCATGCGGAAAACGTCCGGCGGCCATCCGGCGAACCGGCGGGGAGCGGTCGGATGAGCATGCCCGCGCACGAGGTGCTGTCTGCGCAGATCCGTAGCGATTCGCTGCTGTGCGCACACCTGAGAGACGCCGACCATCAGGATGCGGTGGAACTGCACGTCGAGGTGCCGGCGCTCACCGCTGACGACGCGCAGCGGCTGATGGGTTGGCTGCTGCAGGGTTTCGTCGATGAACCCTCAGGCCTGGTGAGTTCGCTGATGCGGCTGCGCAACGGGCTGGTGCGCCCGCTGGGCCTGCGTCGCGCACGCCTCGGCTGCCCGGTGTCGTCGCTGTTGGGCCCGGCCAACGGCCCGTGTTTCGGTGGCCGGTTTCCGGTACTCGACCAGCGCATCGATCTCGACGGCGGCATGATCGAGGTGGTGCTCGGCGCCGACGACAAGCACCTGCGCTTCCGCTCCTGCGTCGGCGTGCTGTCGCCCGCCGAAGGTCGGCTGGTCTTCAGCCTGGAAACCCGCGTCGAGACCCTCAACGCCTTCGGCCGCTTCTACATGCGCGCGATTCGCCATGTGCACCACCGGCTGATTGCCCCGCTGATGCTGCGTCGCGCCGCGGACTATGCGCTGCGCAGGCTGTCCGGGGCAGCGTCGGCGGCGGCATGACTCGATATCGCCCGGGTAGTGCGGCCCCCGCCGTCGCCACTACGAGGCTGCCGGACCCCGATCAGAGGCCCGCGCCGTCCCCGGCAACGCATTGATATGCAACACAATTCATGAGCGTTCAAGAACTGATCAGGATCTGATCAAGACCTGTACGCTGCGGCCGAAGAAGGTGTCGGACACCGCCGCAGCGCTGCCCCGTTGGCAGCCGGTCCACTGGAGTCCGACCCGTGATCGCATCCCTCCGCCGCCTCGCGCTTCGCGCGCTTGCCAGCCTGCTCCTCGCCGGCCCGTGCGCGGCAGCGCCGCTCAACGTGACGCTTTCCGACCCGCTGGTGCAGCCGACCTTCATCGGCTACACGGCGGTGCTGCCCATCCGGATCGCGCCGACGCTGACCAACGGCACCGTGCGCAATCTCGAGGCGCTGATCCGACCGTTCGGCCTGGTGAGCTATCAGCTGGTCGACCACACCTGCCCGGGCAGCATGACGGCGATTGGCAGCTCCCGCATCGAGTGGACCGACCTGGATGACCTGGTCAACGGTGCCTCGATCGAGTGTGAAGTCGAGCTCAGGCCGATTACACATCGAGAAGCGCCCTTGGAAGTGCGGCTCGAACTCGATTGCACCGGATGCACGGGCGACGCCGACGACCGCGACAGCGCCTTCATCCAGACCGAGCTGGCGCCGGATGTCGTCGCCACGCTCAGCACCCCGCTCTTTCCGCCGGTCGGTGCTGCGTCGCTGACGGTGGTGCTCGTCAATCGCGGCGATGCCAGCGCGCTGGACACGCCCGTCGCGTTGTTTGGCACGCCCGCGCTGTTCTCGCACATGCTCGCCCAGGGCGTCGGCCCCTGTCTCAACGGCTACGCCACCACGGCCGACTCGCGAACCTGGACCATTCCGGTGCTGCAGCCGGGGCAGCAGATCGAGTGCCCGTTCTCGTTCAATATCCCTGCCGCCGGCACCTATGGGCTGAGCCTGGCGGCCCCGGGGCAGACGGCCGGAGGCGTGCCCGAGCCGAACCTCGACGACAACTACGACAACGTGTCGCTCACCGCGACCAGTCTCGTCGTCAACGCTCGATTCCCCTACAACGCCGACGCAAATCCCGGTGACGGCATCTGTGATGACGGCCTCGGCAACTGCAGCCTGCGCGCCGCGGTCGACGAGGCCAACGCGCTGCCCGGCCACCAGGTGATCTCGCTGCCCTATCGCGGCGACGGCTACATCATCAGCAGCCAGCCCGGCTACCTCACCTTCACCGACATCGCCACGCTCAGCGGTGTGCCCGATCCGGCGACTGGCGCCTACCCGTTCATCACCCGCGGCGGCACCCAGGATGTGGGACTGATCCGGATCAACACCGGCAGATCCAACGCCACCATCCTGGAGTATCTCGACCTGCGCGGCGACAGCGATCACGAGCTCAACGTCGATGGCGCGGTGATCAAGCAATCCAGCGGCGGCTTGTGGGTGCGCAACGCGAAGATCAGCGGCGGCTGGACCACCGGCGCCGGCGGCGGCATCGCCGGCACCGAAGGGCTGCGCCTGGACGGCGTCGAAATCTTCGACAACGTCGCCGACCTTGGCGCGGGCCTGGCCGTGTTCGGGGTGTGGAACAACGGCGTCGTCGATGCGCTGCTCGAAGCGGTCGCCTTGCACGACAACCTGGCCCGCGACAGCGCGGGCGACGGCAGCGGAGGTGCGGGCGGCGGCGCCTGGTTCATCAACGCCGACACCCGCATCCGGCGCAGTTCCTTCGTCGACAACGGCGCCGATTACGGCGGCGGGCTGATGGTGGCGACGCGCGCGAGTGTGGCGGTCGACAACAGCACGTTCAGCGGCAACGAGGCCACGTTCCGCGGTGGAGCGATCTACCACGCCGATGGCAATCTCCGGGTCAACTTCAGCACCGTGGCCTACAACCGCGCCGGTCCGGGCAGCCTGACTTCCGGCGACGGCGGCGGCATCTGGACGGCCGGCACGTCGGCCACCGACCTCAGCAACAGCATCCTCGCCTTCAACACCGCGCGCACCGTCAACGGCAGCGCATTCGGCACGGTGATCAGCGGCAACTGTCACGGCACGCTCGACAGTCAGGGCTACAACACCATCGCCTGGATCGACGGCGATCCCGACTGCGCCGCCGCAGGGTTCACCGCGAACGACGACTACAACCTTGTGCCCTCACTGGGCCCACTGGAAACCACCGAAACAGGCGTCGGATACCACCGTCTGACCCGAATCAATCGCGAGATCGACCGGGCTTCGCCGCTGTGCACCGACGCGTTCGACCAGCCGCTCGGCACTGATCTGCTGCGCGCGCCGCGGCCCAAGGAAGGCGACGGCAGCGACACCGCGCGTTGCGATCGCGGTGCGGTCGAGGCCGACCCGGTGCAACTGCACATCGCCACCACGGACAGCGGCCCAGCCAGCTGGCAGATTCTGCTGAATGGCGATCTGGCGCCTTGCGCCGACATCGCGTGCAGCTACTTCTTCATCCCGGTCGGCAGCCAGATCACCCTCACCGCCGATCCAGACCCGGGCACGACGTTCGAAGGCTGGGGCGGCGACTGCAGCGGCAGCGCCCCCTGCACGCTGCAGATGACCCGCAGCCGCGACGTGCTGGCGCAGTTCGACGCGGCGGTGCAGACGCTCAACGTTGCGGTGCTCGGCGGCGGCAGCGTCAGCAGCCAGCCCGCAGGCATCAGCTGCGGCAGCGACTGCAGCGAGGCCTTTGCCCAGGGCTCGACGGTGACACTGACCGCCACGCCCGACAGCGGCTTCGCGTTTCAGAGCTGGAGCGGCGACTGCAGCGGCAGCGGCAGCTGCGTGGTGTCGATGAGCGCCGCGCGGTCCGTCACCGCAAGCTTTGCGCCGCTGAGCGCCGACCTGTTCTCCAACGGATTCGAATGATGACTGCCCTGACCGCATCGACGAAGCGCACGCAGGGTGCGCGCCTCCTGCTGGCCGCCGCACTGGTGACCGGAACACTGCTGGCAGGATCAGGCGAACTCGCCGCACAAAGCCTGACCGTTGAGCGCCAGGTGCTGGCGCCGGCCGGCGGTCGCGCCAGCGGCGGCGACTGGACGCTCGACGCCACCCTCGGGCAGACCGCAATCGGACGTGCGAGCGGCGGCGAATTCGTCCTCGACGCCGGCTTCTGGACGCCCGAGCCCCCCGCGCCGCCGCCCGGGCCCGACACCCTTTTCTCCAACGGCTTCGAGGACACGCCATGAACGTCTTGCGCACTTGTCTGATGGCCTGCGCACTGGCCTTCGGGCTGCAGACCCATCCCGCCCACGCCGAGACCCGATTCACCTACCAGGGCCGCCTCGGCAGCGCCGGCCAGCCGGCCGATGGCGCGCACGACTTCGCCTTCCGGCTGTTCGATGCCGAGACCAGCGGCGGCCAGGTCGGCACCGAACAGGCGGTTTCATCGCTCGACGTCGACCAGGGTGTGTTCAGCGTGCAGCTCGACTTCGGTGACGCCCCCTTCAACGCCGCACCGCGATGGCTGGAGATTCGGGTGCGCGCGTCCGGAGGCGGGGCCTACACCACGCTGTCGCCGCGGCAGCGCATCGGCGCTGCGCCGTTCGCCATCGAAACCCTGTTCGTGGCGCCGGGCGCCGTGGACACCATCGCGCTGCAGGACAACGCCGTCACCTCCCAGAAGATTGCCGACGGCAACATCTTCACCGACGACCTCGCCAACT
>JAGRJY010000065.1 GCA_020442465.1 Lysobacterales bacterium | reverse complement strand
TGCCGGCCGAAGCGGTCGGTCAGTGTGGTCACGCAAGCTCCTTTCCGAACACGGGAGACCGCGACGTTTCCCTCGCGACCCTGGCCCGACGTGGACGCCGGGCGGCCGCCGACCCGTGCCTTGCGGTGTAGGTTCGACGGCTGGGAGCCGATCTCCGGATGGACGGAGACACCAGCTGCGTCTAGGTTAAACCCTTTCCCGTCCAGCCGCGCATGCGCGCCGTGCACACGGTTCAGGGCGCATGACGTGGCAGCTCGATGTGCAGTGCCAGGCCGCACCCCGGTGCGCTCTCGGCGCGGATGCTGCCGCCGAGTTTCTGCACGACCAGATTCCAGGTGACGTGCAGGCCGAGCCCGGTGCCGCCGGCCTGCCGTTTGGTGGTGAAGAACGGATCGAAAATACGCGGCAGCTCATCGGCCGGCACGCCCGCGCCGTCGTCGCTGAAGTCGAGCGCCACGCGCGCATCGTCGAGGGGGCGCGCGGTGAGCCGCATCGTGCCGCCGCGCTCGTCGGCGAAGCCGTGCACGAGCGCGTTCTGGATCAGATTGCTGAGCACCTGTCCGAGCGCGCCCGGGAACGACTCCATCTCGATGCCTTCGGCGCAGTCGATCTCGCACTGCACCGGCCGGCGCTTCCAAGTCAGCTCCAGGCTCTCGACCAGGTCACGGATGTAGGCATCCAGGCGGAAGCCGCGACGGCCATCCGAGGTGCGGTCGACCGAGACGCGCTTGAACGCGGCGACCAGATGCGCCGCGCGTGCCAGGTTGCGCTCGATCATCCCTGCCGAATGCTCGGTCTCGTCGAGGAAGTCGGTGAGGCCCGCGCGGGTCAGCTTGCCCTCGCGCATGCCCTGGTTGAACGTGCGCGCGCGCTCCTCGAGCCAGGTCGATGCCGTGAGCGCGACACCCAGCGGCGTATTGACCTCATGCGCGACGCCGGCCACGAGCTGGCCCAGCGACGCCATCTTCTCCGACTGCACCAGCTGCTGCTGGGTTTCCTGCAAGGATTGAAGTGCCTGTTCAGCCGAATCCTTGGCATGCTGCAGCTCCGCCGTGCGCGCGCTGACCTCGTCTTCGAGCTGGCGGGCGTAGCGGTCCTGGTTCTGCTGGTTTTCGCCGACGATGCGGCGGATTCGCACCATGACCGCGATCGCAAACGCAATGATCAACACAGCGGAGCCGAGCTGCAGCAGCAGGTTCAGCGCCTGGGTGTCGGCGAGGATGCCGATGCGACGCAGCATGTGGGTGACGCCGGCGCCGGAAAACACGATCACGCCGAACACCAGCGACCACACCGGCTTGACCCGGGTCGCGCCGAGCAGCACCGCCGTGCAGGCCACCAGCGCGAGCAGCGAGACGCAGGCGGCGACGATCGTATTGCCCAGCCAGGGACTGAACGGGAACACCGGGATCACGCTGAGCACCAGCAGCACGCTGGGTTGGACTGCCCAGCGATCGAACGTCGGCAAGTGGCGTGGAAGCTCCACGAAGCTGCGGATGAACAGCACCAGCAGCCCCGAGAACACGCCGCCCGAATAGGCGGCCACCATCGTGCCGGTGCGGCGCAGATCCTCGCCCCAGAGGATGTAGGCGTAGCCCTCGGAATGCAGTTGGTAGACCAGGTTCAGTCCGGCGAATGCGGCGAAGTAGAGGTACATGCGCTCGCGCACCGCGAAGTAGATCG
>JAGRJY010000013.1 GCA_020442465.1 Lysobacterales bacterium | reverse complement strand
TCTGCGCGAAGCCGCGCAGGGACAGGCGGGTCGACCATTCGTAGCTCGCCCACGGATCGGCCGAGGTGAGATGCACTCCGGGTGACTGCTCGAGCAGGCGCAGCGGGCTGCTGCCGGGGGGCAGGCGCTCGGCCTCGACGGCGCGCAGCCGCTGCAGCTGGCGACCGGCGCCATAGCCGGTCACCGAAATCTCGTCCAGGGTGGCCGCGCCATCGCCGGGGGAAGACTCGGCGTCGTCCGGGCCGGCCGTGCAGGGTGACGTCCACGGCAGGCCCACGACGAGCCACGCACACAGGAATCGCCGGACTGGGCGCGGCATCGCCTGGCCTGACCTGATCCTCGCGCGTCGCATCGAAGCGTCTCCCCGGATCGTGCCGACGCGATCACTTTACTACGGTGCTGCAGGGGCGGTGCACGCTTGGATACCGGATCACGCACCCACTCGCCGCGCCCGTGGCCGAGATTGGCGTTGTCGCACGCTTCGTCGATAATCGCAGCCCTTTGGGCCCAGTTGCCGCTC
Source organism: Lysobacterales bacterium (assembly GCA_020442465.1). GTDB lineage: Bacteria > Pseudomonadota > Gammaproteobacteria > Xanthomonadales > Xanthomonadaceae > Pseudomarimonas. The sequence continues at coordinate 7,850 of JAGRJY010000013.1, read as the reverse complement.
CGTTCGGACGGCGCCGCCCGCCGATGCCGAGCTTCATGAGCGAATCCGACACTGCTGCCATCCGCTTCGACCGCGTCGAGCTGCGCCGCGGCACGCGCACCATCGTGCGCGACGGCACCCTGAGCGTGCGCCAGGGCCAGGTCACTGCCGTGCTCGGCCCCAGCGGCGCCGGCAAGTCGACCCTGCTGTATGCGATCACCGGCGACCTCGAACCCTCGGCCGGCCGGCTCGAGGTGCTCGGCGAGACAATGCCGCGCCCCAGCCATAACGCGCTGTTTGCGCTGCGGCGAAAGATGGGCGTGCTGCTGCAGGGCAACGGCCTGCTCACCGACCTGTCGGTGTTCGAGAACGTCGCCCTGCCGCTGCGCTTCCATCGCGACCACAGCGAGGACAAGCTCAGCGACATCGTGCTCGGCAAGCTCGAGGCGGTGGGTCTGCGTGAAGCCGCGCAGCTGATGCCGCAGGAGCTCTCGGGCGGCATGGCGCGCCGCGTCGCGCTGGCCCGTGCGCTGGCACTCGATCCGCCGCTGATGCTGTACGACGAGCCGCTCACCGGCCTCGACCCGATCGCCTGCGGGGTGATTCTCGATCTGATCCGTTCGCTCAACGACCGCCTGGGCATGACCTCGGTGGTGATCACCCACCACGTGCGTGAGACGCTGGAGATCGCCGACCACGCCGTGGTGGTGGCGAACGCCGGGATCGTTTTCGAGGGCACGCCGGACGCGCTGTCGCACAGCGATGACCCGCTGCTGCGCCAGTTTCTCGACGGCCGGCCGGACGGCCCGATCGCCTTCGACTACGTGCGCCAGGATCGCGCAGCGGGAGCGCCGGCATGAACGCGCTGCTCACCGAACTCGGTCGCCTGGGCATTTTCCTCTGGCGCACCCTGCGGGCCATCAACCTGCGCCGCGGCCAGTTCGCCGACATCGTTGCGCAGTGCTACTCGATTGGCGCGCGCTCGCTGCCGATCGTGGCGGTCGGTGGCCTGTTCGTCGGCCTGGTGATTTCGCTGCAGGGCTACCGCGCCCTCGAAGTGATCGGCGCGAGCAGTGCATTGGGCACCGCGATCGGCATTCCGCTCTACCGCGAGCTCGGCCCGGTACTTGCGGCCATCCTGTTCTGCGGCCGCGCGGGTTCGTCGATGGCCGCCGAGCTCGGGCTGATGCGTGCCACCGACCAGATCACCGCGCTGTCGATGATGGCGATCGACCCCGTGGGCAAGGTGGTGGTGCCGCGATTCGTCGCCGGCGTGATCGGGCTGCCGCTGCTCACCGCGGTGTTCTGCGCCTTCGCGATTCTCGGCGGATACATGCAGGCGGTGTGGGTACTCGGCATCGACAGCGGCTTTTTCTGGAGCGCGCTGCGCGACTCGGTCGATTTCGCCGAGGACTTCGGCCAGTGCTTCACCAAGGCAGGGTTCTTCGGCGTCGCGACCACCCTGATCGCGACCCACGTCGGCTACCACGCAGAGCCGACGATCGAGGGTACCTCGATCGCGACCACGCGCTCGGTGGTGCACGGTTCATTGATGGTGCTGTTCCTGGATTTCATTCTCAGCGCGACGTTGTACTGAGACCGACGATGACGACGACGCAAGACCGGGCATCCTGCCGCGGCTTGCGCGGAAGCCGCGGGATGGCTCGATGAGGCCGCAGCGGCGGTGATTGACTGGAGAGCGAGATGCGTTCGAACAAGGTGGAATGGAGTGTCGGAGCCTTCATCGTGATGGGCTTCGTCTGCGCGCTGGTGCTCGCGTTCGCGTCGACCAACTCGCAGGATCGGCTCGGCGGAGGCGGCTACACGCTGACGGCGCGCTTCACCAATCTGGGCGAGCTGAAGAACCGCGCGCCAGTGAAGATCGCCGGGGTCAAGGTGGGCGAAGTCACCGACGTGTCGCTCGACGCCGAGCGCTATGACGCGGTGGTGACGATGCGGCTGACCGCGGCGGCGGGCGAGCTGCCTGCGGACTCCTCGGCAGCGATCTACACCAGCGGCCTGCTCGGCGAGCGCTACATCGGCATCACGCCGGGTGGCGACCCCGAGCCGCTGCATGCCGGCGACGAAATCATCCTGACCCAGTCGGCCGTGGTGCTCGAACAGCTGATCGGCAAGTACCTGTTCGGCGGCGACGAGGACAAGTCGAAACCCTGACCCACCGGCGAAGCGCCTGCCCTGCCTGCCCGGATGTCGCGGTCAGCGCCCGGCAGGCCCCGCCCCGCGCCGTGTCGGCCGGGGTGCCTGCACGACGCCCGGCCCTCGGTCGGTTTGCGGGCCGAAGGCGCGGCGTTCAGCTTTCCGCCGGCGATTCGCCTTAGGCTTGGCGGCACAACAATAAGCAACGCCCGGAGCCCCCGATGATCCGCGCCGCCCTGACGCCCCTGCTGTTCACCCTGCTGCTTGGCAGCTCCGCCCTGGCCACTGCCGCAACCGGCACGCCGGGCGAGCTGGTCGAGACGCGATCCTCCGCCGTCCTGAAGGCGCTGTACGAGCGTCGCGACGAGTTCAAGCAGGACCCGTCCGAGCTGCACGCCTTCGTCGACGCGCAGCTGTCCGGCCTGTTCGATCGCGAGTACTCGGCGCGCCTGGTGCTGGCCCGCCATGCGCGTGGCGCCGACGCCAAGGACGTAAGCGCCTTCGCCGAAGCGCTAACCACCAACCTGCTGCGCCGCTACGGCGACGCGCTGCTCGACGTCGATCCGGGGCTGAAGGTGTCGGTCAAGGCGGAAACGCCGCTGCGCGACGGCAAGATCATCCGCGTGTCCACCGAGATCCTGCGCCGTGCCGGCGCAGCGGTGCCGGTCGACTACCTGTTCCATGAAACGGCTGACGGCTGGCGTGCCTTCGATGTCATCGTCGAGGGCGTGAGCTACGTGCAAACCTACCGCAACCGGTTCGAGCAGCCGCTGCGCACCGAGACGATCCCGCAGATCACCGCACGTCTGGCCAGCGGCGCATTCAACGCCGAAGAGTAGGGCCTCCGGGTGCTCGCCCGCCCTGCCTGGCCGCCTCCGGACCGGGTGACGGGCGGGACCCCGCGGCATGCGCCCGCGTGGCGCGGCATGCGGCCTTCGGGCGGTGAAGTCCGTCCGCCCGGCCACTGAACCTCGCCTTCGCGCGAACTCGACGCGTCGAGGCGTTACCATGGCGTCTCGGAACTCCCTGCCCCGGAAGGAGGGGTGATGGCATGCGTGTAGCGTCAACGCCCGTTTCCAGGTTCGTCCTGGTCACCAGCCTCTGGCTCGGCATGGTCGCCGTGGGCCACGCGGCACTGGGACCGGCGAGCGGCTTCGAATCCGTCGATGCAGTCGAGCCGGACCGTTCCGGGGCCATCGCGGCAGCGGAGCCGGCGCGCGATCCGATGACCGGGGCTGGCGGTGCGACGGTCGATTCCTCCGAGCCGGCCTATGCGTCTCCTGAGACCGATCCTTTCGCGGCCACCTATCACGGTGGCGATGCCGACGTCGCGGTGAAGGATCCTTGGCAGCCGTTCAACCGGCGCATGTACAAGTTCAACCGGGCCATCGACAAGGTGATCTTCCGGCCGGTGGCCAAGGGCTACAGCCGCTTCACCCCGCGCCTGTTCCGCCTCGGCGTATCGCAGTTCTTCGACAACCTGCAGGAGCCTGTCGTTTCGCTCAACCTGCTGCTGCAGGGCAAGCTGAAGCTGGCCGGCGCGTCGCTCGGCCGTTTCCTGCTGAACACCACGCTTGGACTGGGTGGCGTGCTCGACCCGGCCAGCCACGCCAAGATCCCCAATCCGCGCGCCGACTTCGGCCAGACCTTCGCCGTGTGGGGCTGGCGCAATTCACGCTACGTCGTGCTGCCGCTGTTCGGGCCGGCGACCATGCGCGATACCTGGGGCAAGGGCGTGAACACCACGGTCAGCCCGATCGACTGGCTGGCGCGTCGCGAGGGCGCCGAAGTCTCGCTGCTCTACGGCATCGACGCCCGCGCCTCGGCGCTGTCGGCCGAATCGCTGCTCGAAGGCGCCGAGGACGAGTATGCGATGGTGCGCGACGTGTACATGCAGTACCGCCGCTGCCAGATCGTCGACTGCTCCGAGGAGCTGCCCGACTACCTGCTGCCCGACTACGAGTTCGAGATTCCCGACCTCGACGCCGATACCCTGCGCCGTTGAGCGCATCGCGAGGAGATTCGATGGCACGATTACGCTTCGCCGCCGCCGGGCTGCTGGGCCTGCTTCTGGCGGCGACGCCGGTGTTTGCCAAGAGCATCGACTCGACGCTTCGCGAGGCCGAGCAGGCGGGTCAGGCCGCGGTCACGGTGTTCGTCGACGCGCACTTCGGCGCGCGCAAGGATGGTGCTGCCAGGCAGCTGAGCGACGCACACGCGACGGCGGCGCGGCATGGCTACCAGCTGGTCGATGTGGAGACCTACACGGAGAACGGCGATCTGGTCGGCTTCTTCGTGTCGTACCGGCGGGTGGGCACGCCATGAGCGCGAAGCGCCCCGAGCGCAGCGAAGCGGAGTCGGCAGTGCGCACGCTGTTGCGCTGGGCCGGCGAAGACCCCGACCGCGAAGGCCTGCGCGACACCCCCGCGCGCGTCGCCCGCGCCTACCAGGACTGGTTCTCCGGCTACGCCGACGATCCGGCCGATTACCTCGCCCGCACGTTCGAGGAAGTGGCCGGTTATGACGAGCTGATCGTGCTGCGCGACATCGAGTTCGAGAGTCACTGCGAGCACCACATGGCGCCGATCATCGGCAAGGCCCACGTCGGCTATCTGCCCGATCACAAGGTGGTGGGCATCAGCAAGCTCGCGCGCGTGGTCGAAAGCTATGCCCGGCGGTTCCAGGTGCAGGAAAAGCTGACCGCCGAAATCGCCCAGTGCATCGACGGGGTGTTGAAGCCGCGCGGCGTCGGTGTGGTGGTCGAAGCGGTGCACCAGTGCATGACCACCCGCGGCGTGCACAAGCGCGGCGTGAGCATGGTGACCAGCACCCTGCTCGGCAGCTTCCGCGAAGACCCGAGCACGCGCGCAGAATTCCTGAATCTGGTTCGCGGCCGGAACTGAGCCAGCCCGCGTCAGCCGCCGGATCGCGCTTCCGACGCGCTGACGCATTGCCGAGCACCGGTGCTCGGCCGGACAGCGCGACCACCGGCGGCGAGGATTCGATGAATCCATCGGTCCACGGCGGCAGCGGAGTCGATCACGATGGCCGGTGGCCCCGGCTGCCGCAGTCGGACTGCTACACTGCGCCGCCCTGAAGCCGTCCCCGAACCGCCCTGATGCGCCGCGCGGCCCTGATCTTCATCTTCATCACCCTGGTGCTCGACATCCTGGCCGTCGGGGTGGTGATTCCCGTTCTGCCGCATCTCGTCGAGCGGTTCGCCGGCGGTGACACCGCGACAGCCGCGCTCTGGGTGGGTGCGTTCGGCTCGGCGTTCTTCCTCGCGCAGTTTCTGTGCTCGCCGGTGCAGGGTGCGCTCAGCGATCGCTTCGGTCGCCGGCCGGTGATCCTGATTTCCAACTTCGGGCTCGGCCTCGATTTCGTGCTGATGGCGGTGGTGAACACCCTGCCCTGGCTGTTCCTCGGCCGGGTACTCGCGGGCATCACCGCGGCCAGCCAGTCGACCGCGCATGCCTACGTCGCCGATGTCGTCCCGGCGGAGCGCCGCGCGGCGAGCTTCGGCATGCTCGGCGCCGCGTTCGGCATCGGCTTCGTGGTCGGCCCGGCGCTCGGCAGCATGCTTGGAGGCATCGACCTGCGGCTGCCGTTCTGGGTCGCTGCCGCGCTGTGTTTCTGCAACTTCGCCTATGGCTGGTTCATCCTGCCGGAATCCTTGCCGGTCGAACGGCGTGCACCGTTCAGCTGGAAGCGCGCGCAGCCTGTCGGCGCCTTCCTGATGCTGCGTCGCTATCCGCAGGTGTTCGGCCTGGTCGGTGTCGGCCTGCTCTCCCAGCTTGCGCACTTCGCCCTGCCGTCGGTGTTCGTGCTCTACGCCGGCTACCGCTATGGACTGGGCGAGGACAAGGTCGGCTTCGTGCTGGCCTTGGTCGGCGTCTGCAACGTGCTGGTGCAGGCCCTGCTGGTGCGCCGGATGGTGCCGCGCGTGGGCGAACGCCGCACGATGATGCTCGGCCTGCTCTGCGGCTGTCTCGGATTCGCCTGGATCGGACTCGCGCCGAGCATCACCCTGTTCCTGATGGCGATTCCGCTGATGGCGCTGTGGGGCATGGCCGGTCCTGCGATCCAGGCGCTGATGACCAGCCAGGTGGCCGCGGACGAACAGGGCCGGTTGCAGGGCGCGGTGACCGGCGCGATGAGTCTCACCGGCATCTTCGCCCCGGCGATGTTCGCCAGCATCTTCGCCGCGGCGATTGCCTTGCCGAGCGGTGCGGGATGGCCCGGTGCGGCGTTCCTGCTCGCCTCAGTGCTGCTCGGACTCGGACTGGCGCTGGCGTTTTGGGTGACCCGCGGGTCCGCGCGGCAGACGCAATTCCAGGCTGCCGGCTAGACCGGCGACCTGCGGGCCGGTGGCCAGCCTGCCGCCCAGACTCTCCAGCACGCGATCCAGCCACAGCAGGCCGAGCGAACCCGGGGCGCCGTCGCCCTCGTGTGTGCCGCGCTCGAGCGCGCGCTGCATGCCCTGGCGCGGATCGTCGAGACGGAGGATGACCCGCTCGGCGTCGGAGAACACGCGCAGCCCCAGGGCGTCCTGACCCGGATTGAGCTCGGCGGCGATCTGGATCAGCTCCTGCAGCACCAGCTGCAGCCGGGCGCCGTCCACCGCGGCGAGGCAGGGGGGCTCGACATCCAGCAACACCTTGCGTGTGCCGCTGCGCAGCCGCAGGGACACGTCGTCGGCGATACCGCGGGCCAGCTCGCCGACATCGACCAGCGTGGACTCGACGTCTTCCATGCGCGGCTGTCGACCAGTCTCGACCATCTGTTCGGAGGTGCGCAAGATTTCGTTCGCCGCCTGCGCCACTGCGGCAATCTGGCGTGCCAGCGAGGTGTCGTCGGTGTGTTCGACCAGCACGCGCTCAGCGGTATTGCGGATCTGCAGCGACGGCGTGCGCAGTTCGTCGCCGGCAAGCTGCAGCAGACGGTTGTTGGTCGCAGCCAGATGCTGCGCACTGCGTCGGGTCTGCTCGGCGTCGTCGAGCGCACGCTCGAGCGCGTCGATGTGCGCCTGCAGGCGCACACCGTCCTGGCGGCGTTCGCGTGCGCGCCGCCAGGCGCCGGCGGCCACGGCTGCGGCGAGCAGCACCAGCATGCCGAGCAGCACGGCCAGCCCGCGCTGGCGCGCGAGTTCGCTGTTCTGTTCCACCTCGCGACGGCGCAGTTCCGCCAACTCGCGCTGGTCGCGCTCGCTGAGATAGCGGGCGGTGAGCACGGCACTGCGATCGGCGCCGAGTCGTTCGTCCGCGAGTTCCTGCTGGGCATGCGAGCGCTGCAACGTCTCGCGCGACTCCCGCCAGCGCCCGAGCGCGGCCAGGATCTCGCTCCCGAGTGCAGCCACCCGCGCGCGCCGCGCCGGGTCGTCGACCCGCTCGGCAATATCGGCGGCGCGTTGGTACAGCGCGAGGGCGTGTTCGAACTGTGGCTTGCCTGCCGATTCCGACTCGGCCGCCCGACCGCGCGCCAGCGCCACCCGCGCGGCCGCGTCGAAGTAGTAGGCCTGCTCGGCAGCATGTCCTTCGGAGAGGTGGGTGGCGGCCTGCTCGATCCTGTCCTGCGCTTCGTCGAGCCGGCCAACGTCCTTGAGTACGAGCGCTTGGCTGATCGAGGCGGAAAGCAGGGCCGAGCGCGACCCTTCCTTGCCGGCTTCGACCAGAGCTTCCTCGATCAGGGCGATGGCCTGCTCGCTGTCGCCCTCC
>JAGRJY010000064.1 GCA_020442465.1 Lysobacterales bacterium | reverse complement strand
GCACCGGAGGCATGGTTGGATGTGGCGGACTCGCATCGCGAATACGCCGGTGCCTGTTCCGATCCCGCCCGTTCCGATCCCACTTGTTCGGATCCCACTTGTTCGGATCCCACTTGTTCGGATCCCACTTGTTCGGATCCCACTTGTTCGGATCCCACTTGTTCGGATCCCACTTGATCCGATCCCACCTGTGCCGCTCCCGGCTCTGATCGCTCCCATGCGATTCGGCATGTACACCTTGCCAACCGATCGGTCACCCGCGAGCAACCTCCTGCGCGCCCGCACCGCTGCCGTGGATTGCGTGTGGCCATGATTCGTCTGCGCCGGTCGCGCGAGCTTGCTCCCGGGGGCTTCGGGCGCCGGGGCCGCCGCTGCGTTCAACCGGATTCGCAGCATGGCGACAGGGCGTGCTGTGCCGCATGACGCCGATGCGTCATTGCCCGAGTCGCCGGCACGGTATGAACTGACGACGACGCGGCTCAGACGGCTGCGCCGTCGCTTCGTGCCTGCGGCATGCGACGCGCACGCGGTGGGGAGCGCGACCACGCGGGCTGCAGGAGCACGACATGCACACGCCACCATTTCCGCGCCACGCCGAAAGCGCTGATGTGCATGCTGGCTTCGTGCCGGCGCGCCGGCAACGTCGCAGCGTCTTCTGGTTGCTGGCTGCAGCGATGCCTGCCTGCGCGGCCCAGTCGGTGGCTGCGACCTCCCTGCTGCCGCGCGGGCCGACGCCGCTGCCGCAGCAACCAAGGGTTCTGGCTTTGGGTGAACGGCACAGTTGTGCCGTGACGGCGATGGGTGGCGTGCAATGCTGGGGCGACAACATCATCGGCCAACTTGGCATCGGCAGCAGCGATTCCGACGCGCATCCACTGCCGGTTGACGTCGTCGGCCTTGCAGAGGTCGTCGTTGCACTCGCAGCGGGGCGCTACCACACCTGCGCGCTGGGTCAGTCCGGTGCGGTGTATTGCTGGGGAGACAATTTCCACGGCCAGCTCGGCGACACCACCACGTCGCCGCGGTTCCAGCCAGTGGCGGTCAGCGGCCTGTCGAGCGGGGTGGCTGCGATCGCCGCCAACTACAACCACACATGCGCGCTGACAACCGCCGGCGGCGTCAAGTGTTGGGGACTCAACGTGTATGGTCAGCTCGGGATCGGCAGCGACGACTCGGGCAGCCCTGGCGCAGTGCCGCATCCGGCGCCGCTCGATGTCGTCGGCCTGGCCAGCGGGGCGACCCGGATCGGCGCCGGTAACTACCACACGTGTGCTGCCCTGGCGGCGGGCGGAGCGCTGTGCTGGGGACTGAACGATTCGGGTCAGGTTGGCGTGGGCAGCATCGCCACCACCATCCATTCGACACCGCAGACGGTCACCAGTCTGGCCACCACCGTGGTGGGCATTGATGCCGGGCAATCGCATTCCTGCGCCGTGCTCTCGAACGGCGGGGCCCGCTGCTGGGGATTCAACAACTGGGGTCAGCTCGGCGACAACAGTGAAACGGATCGCTATGCCCCGGTGAACGTGTTCGGCGTGACCAACGACGCCACCCAGATCGCTGCGGGATACGGCATCCATACCTGTGCGGTGATCGGGGGCGGCGCGAAGTGCTGGGGCTTCAATGGTTCCGGCCAGTTGGGCGACGGCACGCAAACCGACCGCGATACGCCAACCGGCGTGGTCGGCCTGGGCAGTGGCGTGGTCAGTATCGCTGCCGCGGATCGCCATAGCTGCGCGCAGCTGTCGGGCGGCGCGATCAAATGCTGGGGTGACAATTTCCAGGGGCGTCTGGGCAACGGGGGAACCGGCAACAGCCTCGTGCCGGTGACCGTCGGCGGCGACCCCAACGCAGCGCCGACGCCGGCCAACGACATGAGCGGTGTGCTGGAAGACGCCTTCGTTGACCTCGACGTCACCGACAACGACAGCGATCCGGATGGCAACCTGGTTGCCGGCAGCGTGGCGCTTGCCTGCGATGACTGCATTGCACCCGTACACGGCGGTGTGGTCCACCTGGGCGGCGGTGTCGTGCGCTACACACCGTCGGCCGACTATTTCGGTGCAGACACGTTCCGCTACGAAGTCTGCGACAGCGAAGGGTTGTGCGCGACTGCGGATGTCAGCATCGACGTCGTGCCGGTCAACGATCCGCCGTCGTTCCTGCCCGGGCCGGCGCAGGTGTTTGCCGGCGGAACCAGCGGCAGCCAGATGGTGGGCGGATGGGCCAGCGGCGCCGACGCCGGTCCGGGCGAGTCAGGGCAGTCCCTGCTCGGCTACAGCGTGAGTCTGGTGAACGACCCCGGCGCCGTGGTCGTCGGACTGCCCGCCATCAGCCTCGCCGGCGATCTGACCATGGTGCTGAGTGGTGCGTCTGGCGAGGCAGCGTTCAGCGTGACGCTCCAGGACGATGGCGGGACCGCCGACGGCGGTGACGACACCTCGGAGCCCCAGCTGTTGCGGGTTGCCGTTGGCACTGCTGCCGATCTCTCGGTTTCGATGCAGGCCTGCAGCCGGAAGGTCGCGCCGGGCAGAACCTTCCGCTTCGCCGTGCGGCTCGACAACGGCGGCGCCGACTCGGCTCTCGACGTGGTGCTCGATACCTTGCTGCCGACCGGCTCGGATGATATCGGGGTGTCCAACACCCACTGCATCGTCGACGGAACCAGCGTCACCTGTCATCTGGGGCTGCTCGCCGCCGACGACGGAGAGCCGGTTCCCCTCCAGGTGGATCTGCCCGGCAGCGGGCCTGCCACGCTGACGCTGGTGGCGCAGGCCATGGCGGGCACGGCTGACCCGGCGCCGGGCAACAACAGTGCCAGTCTGGCCGTGCAGATCGAGCCCTCGCTGGTGCTGGGCGATTCTTTTGAATCCTGCGACGGGAACCGTCTCTAGGGCACGTCGCCGGGGGCGCACATCGCCGCCTGGGCCCCGGCCGCGGTAGCAGCTGGGGTCGGCGTGCCGGCCATCGGCTGCGCGACGGGTCGAGTCACGATGGCCGCGTGAGACAACATGCGGGCCTGACCATCGCTTCAACATGCATCGAGAGAGGCGAGGGACAGTGCATGCCGCGCGGCGCTGCCTGGTCTCGCCGACGGCGCGGCGGTCGGTCGCTGCCGAAGGGTCGCGTGCTACCATCGAAACTCGCCTTTCCACCCTTTCACCAGATCCGGGTTGGCTTCCCGATGCTGGTGCTTTTGCCGTATTCCGAACATGAAAACCAGCGCAGAAATCCGCAACGACTTCCTCGAATTCTTCCGCTCCAAGGGACACGCCGTGGTGGCTTCGAGCCCCCTTGTTCCCGGCAACGATCCAACCCTGCTGTTCACCAACGCGGGCATGGTTCAGTTCAAGGACGTCTTCCTCGGCGGCGAAAAGCGCAGCTACACCCGTGCCGCCACGTCGCAGCGCTGCTTGCGCGCCGGCGGCAAGCACAACGACCTCGACTCGGTGGGCTACACCGCACGTCACCACACCTTCTTCGAGATGCTCGGCAATTTCAGCTTCGGCGATTATTTCAAGAAGGATGCGATCGCCTACGCGTGGGAGTTGCTCACCGGCGTCTGGAAGATCCCGGCTGACAAGCTGCTGGTCACCGTCTACCAGACCGACGACGAGGCGTTCGACATCTGGCACCGCGACATCGGCCTGCCGGTCGAGCGCATCATCCGCATCGGCGACAACAAGGGTGCGCCCTACGCTTCGGACAATTTCTGGCAGATGGCCGACACCGGCCCCTGCGGACCCTGCAGCGAGATTTTCTACGATCACGGCGCTGGCATTCCCGGCGGGCCGCCGGGTTCACCGGACGAGGACGGCGATCGCTTCATCGAAATCTGGAACAACGTGTTCATGCAGTTCGATCGCCAGCCGGACGGCACCCTGGTGCCGCTGCCGGCACCCTGTGTCGACACGGGCATGGGGCTCGAGCGCATCTCGGCGGTGCTCCAGCACGTGCACAGCAACTACGAGATCGACCTGTTCCAGCAGCTGATTCGCGCCGCGGCCGACCTGACCTCGACTGAGGATCTGGAGAACAAGTCGCTGCGCGTGATCGCCGATCACATCCGTGCCTGCAGCTTCCTCATCGTCGACGGCGTGCTGCCCAGCAACGAAGGTCGTGGTTACGTGCTGCGGCGGATCATTCGCCGGGCGTTGCGTCATGGCTGGATGCTCGGCGTGCGTGGCGGGTTCTTCCATCGCATGGTCGGCTCGCTGGTGACGCTCATGGGCGATGCCTACCCGGAGCTCGCCGCCAAGCGCGAGTTCGTCGAGAAGGCGCTCAAGGCCGAAGAGGACCGCTTCGCCGAAACGCTCGATTCGGGCATGAAGATATTCAACGAGATCGCCCAGCGTGCGCAGGGTTCGATTCCCGGCGCCGAAGCATTCCGCCTGTACGACACTTATGGGTTCCCGGTCGATCTCACCGCCGACATCGCGCGCGAGCGCGGACTCGACGTCGACATGGCCGGTTTCGAATCGGCGATGGAGAAGCAGCGCGAGCGCGCGCGTGAGGCGAGCAAGTTCGTCGCTGCCGGCAATCTGCCTTCCGAATTGGTGGCTCGGCTCGCGCCCACCCAATTCACGGGTTATGAGGGGCTTGAGGAAGACGGCTGCACGATCGTGGCGATGCTGCGTGATGGCCTGCCGGTGCCGCGCGTCGAGGCGGGCGAGGCGGCGATCGTGGTGTTGGACCGCACGCCCTTCTATGCCGAAAGCGGCGGGCAGGTGGGCGATACCGGTCAGCTGGTGGCGGCCGACGGCACGGTCTTTGCGGTGCAGGACACGCAGAAGCTTTCGGCCGTATTCCACGGGCACATCGGTGTTGCCGGGGCGGGTGCGCTCGCCGTGGGTCAGACGCTGTCCGCACGGGTCGACGGCGCGCGGCGCAGCGCGGTGGTGCTGAACCACTCGGCAACCCATTTGCTGCATGCGGCACTTCGCAAGGTGCTCGGCGAGCACGTCACCCAGAAGGGCTCGCTGGTGGCGCCCGACCGCCTGCGTTTCGACTTCTCCCACTTCCAGCCGATCACGGCCGAAGAGCTGGCCGGGATCGAGACGATGGTGAATGCCGAGATCCGTGCCAATGCCGAAGCGGAAGTGCACCACATGGGCATGCAGGAAGCCCTCGACTTCGGGGCCATGGCGCTGTTCGGCGAGAAGTACGGTGAGCACGTTCGCGTACTGCGCATGGGCGGTTTCTCCACCGAGCTGTGTGGTGGCACCCACGTGCACCGAACCGGTGACATCGGTGTCTTCAAGGTGACCAGTGAAGGCGGTATCTCTGCCGGCGTGCGCCGTATCGAGGCCGTCACCGGAGCCGGGGCGCTGGCCTATGTGGCCGATCGCGAAGCGCGGCTGGCGGAAGCGGCGCGACTCGTCGGCGGATCGGAAGCGGAGATCGTCGACAAGGTCAAACAGCTGGTTGAGCGGCAAAAGCGCGTCGAGCGCGAGTTGGAGGCGCTGAAGGCGCGGCAGGCATCGGCCGCCGTCTCCGAGCTGGCGCAGGGGGCGGTCGATTTCGGCGATTTCAAGCTGGTGGCCGCGCGGCTGGAAGGGCTTGATGCCAAAGCCTTGCGCGAAGGTGTCGACGTGCTCAAACAGAAGCTGACCGACGCGGTGGTTCTGTTGGCAGGCGCTCAGGGCGGCAAGGTGGCCCTGGTGGCCGGTGTGGCAGGCAAGGCAGGCGGCGTGATCAAGGCGGGAGAGCTGGTTTCCATGGTGGCCGCGCGCATAGGCGGCAAGGGCGGCGGGCGACCGGATATGGCGCAGGGCGGCGGCGACGACGGCCCCGCGCTGATCGAGGCCGTGGGCGACGTGCGGCGCTGGATCGAAGAAAAGCGGGCCTGAGCCCGCGTTGCAGTGGCGTGCTGGCCTCGGCTAGGATGCGGTAGCGTGCCGGGGAGGCACGGGGGATGCCGAGTGAATCGGCCCGGTGACGGAGGAGGGGTCCTCCGGCCGGTCGCGAGGGAGACGCGCCATGCTGATACTGACCCGCCGCGTTGGTGAAACCCTGATGATCGGAGATCAGGTCACGGTCACCGTGCTGGGGGTGAAGGGCAACCAGGTGCGCATCGGCATCAACGCCCCCAAGGACGTGACGGTGCATCGCGAAGAGATTTACCAGCGCATTCGCCGGGACGACGAGCCGGCGGAGGGCGGTGAGCCCGCCGCCGATGCTTCGAAGCAGGAGGCTGAGGGCGGCTGAGCGCGGGGTTTACCGGTGCGACGCATGTCGCTAGACTTGCCGACTCGTTGAGCGGCGGAGTCGTTGCGGCTCGACCGATCCGGAGAGTTGCCCGAGAGGCCGAAGGGGCTCCCCTGCTAAGGGAGTATAGGGTCAAAAGCTCTATCGAGGGTTCGAATCCCTCACTCTCCGCCATTCCAAGAATGGCTCCAAGTTCGAGATTCCCGGCCACTGGCCTTGCATGGCCAGTGGCGTTCGTCCGCGCGCGATCCTGCGGATCGCCGGCGGCGCGACCTCACCCCTCACTCTCCGCCATTCCATGAATGGCTCCAGGTTCGAGATTCCCGGCCTCTGGCCCTGCATGGCCGGTGGCGTTCTTCCGCGCGCGATCCTGCGGATCGCTGGCGGCGCGACCTCACCCCTCACTCTCCGCCATTCCAAGAATGGCTCCAAGTTCGAGATTCCCGGCCACTGGCCCTGCATGGCCAGTGGCGTTCGTCCGCGCGCGATCCTGCGGATCGCTGGCGGAGAAATGCCATCCCGAAAACGTTTCACTGGCGGCGCGAGCCGACTTCGAGCCTCGAATGGCTGACGGGGCCATGCACTCCCGGAATCTCGTGCGGTGCGTGGCGGCACACTGTGGACACCCGCATGCCGAGCCCGCGCCCCCGGAGGCAGAATGATCGTGACGGCCGCCGATCACTGGGCAGGTGGTGTCGGTCTGGGTGTGGAGCGGGCGCCATGGGAAGACCTGATCTCCGGCGCGCGATCTGAGCGTCAGCGTAGCGAGACCGCAGGGGATGGATGTTCGAACGCCGTGAGGGAGGCATCCCTCGTGCGCCGGGAGCCGTGTTGCCTGAACCGCAAGCCGGCCACGCTCGCTGACACGTCGAACGCGGCAAAAATTGTCTTGACGGGTACCGGGCACTGCTGCACAATTCGCGGCTCTTCGCGCCCGTAGCTCAGTTGGATAGAGTACCAGGCTACGAACTTGGTGGTCGGGAGTTCGAATCTCTCCGGGCGCGCCACTAAAAAGACAACAGGGTCAGTGACTTACGGTCACTGGCCCTTTTGTTTTTCCGGCCTCGAAAGCGCCTGTGACAGGTTCTGTGACAGGTCCTGTGACAGTGACGTTTTCTCGACCGCCTGCGCAGGGCCAAAACGAGCACAAAGTCTGTGGCAGGAAATGACCACTTATTTGCGCCGAAATGATCCCCAAGTCCAACGCACGATGGTCACGACCTGGTCGGATGTCGGCACGCGATGATGACCACCATGCGGCACGCTTGGGTGTCGTACTACGCAGCGATGGCCATCAAGTCGTCGGCCAACGAAACTCAGTGCTGAAGCGGCTTCCTGAGTTCTCGCCTGTCGCAGGGGTCTGTGACAGTGTCACAGCGCACAGGGCCTCGATGTCGCTCGTCGAATTCTGAGCACAAATTCTGTGGCAGCCAAATGCTGACCCGATCAAGGTCCCCCTCCTCAAGCACGACGGGTGTACCCGCCTGGAACTTTGCCTCACTCTTCGCCATGGCTCTGCCCTCCCGTCCTTGGCCTGCAAAGTCCGAGTATCGGTGGCTGAGAATGGCGGGTATTCAGGAACGCTCTGCATCGAGGCATCTTCCGCACTTGCCCCGCTCTTAACCCTCTGAATCGACTCCTGGAAGCTGCCCAGCCAGCTCAAGGCCAAGTCCATGGGCGAGCAATTCTATTTCGCTGGCGTCGAGCAGGCTGTTGATTTGCAGGGCTCCGGCGCAGCGGTCGAAGCGTAGACACGCATTGGATTCCACCCGGTGCAGAACTCGGGCGAGGGCGCGCAGCTTGCGCAGCAGCGTGTCGTGCAGACGCATGGCGCTGTCTCCTGTGTGGGTTTCCAGTCTGCGTGCGCAGCCGTGGCGGCGCCATTGACCTGGATCAGGCGGCGGTCAGTCCGAACTCTTTGAGCACCCGCGACACCCGGCTCAGACAGCGCAGCATGACGACGAGCAGGGCCACCGCCTGCAGGGCGAGCAGGGCACCGCTGGCCACCCACATCGACGGACCATCGCCCAGCGCCGCCAGCACGATGCACAACGTAAATAGCCCGTTAAGTAGCAGCAGCGCCTGCTTGTCGCGCTCCGGTAGCAGCGCATCGACACCCGGAAGATGGGCGTGGCTGCCCGGTGGGCGGGCCAGCACCAGACGGTTCCAGTGCAGGAAGGGAAGGATCTCCAGCAGCATGCCCTGCAGCAGCAAGGGCAGCGCGCTGGCGAGCAGCAGCCAGGCCGCTGCGGGCAGCGCCGGGGGATGTCTAGCGTGGCCGAAGCCTGCCAGCAGCACGGCGCCAACGAGCAACAGCCAGCCGAAGCACCAGGCGCGCACCAGGCCCGGCCGGCGACGGCTACTGCGCCGCCACTGGCCATACAGTACGCACGCGCCCAGCCACACTGCGGGCAGGGCTGCGAGCAGGGCAAGTGCCACGCTGTCGACGACGCCTAGAAGGCGCGAACTCAACGCGGTCAGAAAGACGACCGAGGCCGCCAGCCAGGCGGTCTGCTGGCTGCGCTCGGACCAGCGCGCGAGGCCCTGGAACATCGGCAGCACCACCGCGCCTATCGCAGCCAGCAGTGCGGTTACCCCCACTGCTAGGCCCAGCAACGCATGCAGGTCCACCGTCTGCGCATGCGACAGCGCGGGGAGCGGGCCGCGCGCAAGGGCCAGCCACAGACCGAGTGCGCCGGCGCTGGCAAGACAGGCCAGCGCGATGGCCAGCTGCCAGCGAGTGGTGACGGCAAGACCTGCGCGACCCAGCGCATGCAGCGCCAGCGCCGCGAACGGAAGCAGGGCGAGAGCAAGCAGGCTGCCGCCCCAGCCACGCCAGGCGGACTGATGCAGGAATCCCGCGACCAACAGTCCAAGGCCCAGATTGAACAGCGTGAACAGAGTAGTTCCGGCGCGCTGTAGCCGCCGGGTATCGGCGCCAGTGGCGACCGGCAGGAACTGCTGCAGGCTGCCCAGCATGCCGTTACCCAGCACACCGAGCAGCAGCACGTGCACCTGAGCCAAACTCGCGGGCGCCCAGCGCGATGCCTGCAGCGCTTCGCAGCTGCTGGCGAACAGCCATGCGGCGACCAATAGCCAGAATGGAATCGCTAAGAAGTGTGCGAGAGGAATGCGCACCGTTGGCGCGCGGGCACCCGCCAGTCTCACCGCGTAGCGGCCCGCTGCCCGGGTCGGCGGATGGCGACGATCGTGCTGCCATCCTGCAGCACGCGTAACGCGTACTCCCAGCCCGCCTCCTCAAGCCGTGCCAGCAGTGGAGCGGGAAGCATCGGCGTATGCGCCTGAAGTACCGCCCCGGCGGGCAGCCGGGCCAGCGCCTGCTCGATCTGCAGCAGCGGTTCTGGCGGGGGCAGATGGCGCAGATCGAGCGGCGCTCTGCAATCAGTGTCGGGCATCTCCATGCGGGCATTGCAGCAGGCGCCAAGGGACTTGGCGCTGATCTGGATCAGGGCGCTCTGCGGGCTGAAGTGAGAAGTTCAGGTTCCCCAGCGTCCCCGCGCAGCGGGGCGGCCGTCGACGGCCCGTTGCGCGTCATGTCCACCTACCGCGGAGCAGCGCACATGGCTTTTCACGATCTCCGCAGCTTCATCGATGCGCTGGCTGCCCGCGGCGAGCTGCGCTGCGTGGATGCGCCGGTGGAAAGCGACCTGGAAAGCACTGCGCTGTGCCTGCACAGCCGGCGTCAGGATGGGCCGGCCTTGCTGCTGCGCCAGGTCAAGGACTCGCCGCATCGGTTTCTCGGCAATGTGTACGGCGCGCGGCGGCGGATCGAGCTGGCGCTGAGCGGCCGGCCGCTGTCCTCGCTGCACGAGCTGGGCGAGCTGCTGGCGGCGCTGAAGGAGCCGCGTTGGCCGGCCAGCCTGCGCGAGGCGCTTTCGAACTGGCCGGAGCTGGCCCAGCTGGTGCACGTGGCGCCCAAGCGGGTCGAGCAGGCGGCCTTCAACGAGCAGGTGATCGAGGCCGAGGATATCGATCTTGCGACGCTGCCGATCCAGCGCTGCTGGCCGCAGGATGTCGGGCGCCTGCTCACTCTGGGCCTGGTGATCACCCGAGGGCCGAACAAGCGCCGGCAGAACATCGCCATCTACCGCCAGCAGTTGATCGGGCCAAACCGGCTGATCATGCGCTGGCTGCCGCACCGCGGCGGCGCGCTGGATTTTGCCGAGTGGCAGCAGGCGCATCCCGACACGCCGTTCCCCCTGCTGGTGGCGATCGGGGTCGATCCGGCGACCCTGCTGGCGGCGGTGGCACCGGTGCCGGATACGCTGTCCGAATTCGAGTTCGCCGGCCTGCTGCGCGGCGAGCGTTCGCGGGTCTGGCGCAGCGCGCTGACTGGCCTGGATGCCCCGGCCGGTGCCGAGATCCTGCTCGAAGGCCACATCCTGCCCGGCGATGCCGCGCTGGAGGGCCCGTTCGGCGACCACACCGGCTACTACAACGCGCAGGGCGAGTTTCCGGTGTTCACCGTGCAGCGCATGCGCCTGCGCCGCGATGCCATCTATCAGGGCAGCTATATGGGCCGGGCGCCCTGGGACGAGCCCTCGGTGCTTGCGATGAGTCTGAACGATGTGTTCGTGCCGATCCTGCGTCGGGTGTTTCCCGAGATCGTCGACTTCCATCTGCCGCCCGAGGCCTGCTCCTACCGCATTGCCGTGGTGAGCATCCGCAAGCGCTATCCCGGCCATGCGCGGCGCATCATGATGGGCATCTGGTCCTACCTGCGCCAGTTCACCTACACCAAGTTCGTCATCGTTACCGACGAGGACATCGATGTCCGGCAGTGGAGTGATGTGATCTGGGCGGTCTCGACCCGGGTCGATCCGGCCCGCGACACTTTGCTGGTCGAGAACACCCCGATCGATTACCTCGATTTTGCCAGCCCCGAGCCAAACCTCGGCTCCAAGCTCGGCATCGATGCCACCCGCAAGCTGCCCGGCGAAACCCGGCGCGCTTGGTCACAGCCGATCGAGCCTGATGCGGAGGTCGGGCGGCGCATGGCTGCGGTGTGGGAGCGGGTCATGGCGGGCGCTTCAAGCTCCCTGACCACACCGGGTTCCGACTGAGCGTCAGCATCTGCGGTCGGCCAACCGACGCAGCACTCCGTCGCGCGCTGACAGGGTGGACTGAATCACTTGGGTTCGATGAACCACTCTCGGTAGCGGGCCAGCACGGAGTCGAGGGAAATCTTTGCTGAGATCGCCCCGCGATCCTTCTGCAGTGCATGCCTGGCGTCGAGCACCTCGGCAAGTAGCCCGTGAAGGGCAGCGTCTGGCTCCGGCGCCAGGCGACATTCGGCGAACATGCGCTGCACAGTCTTCTCGATGCTGACGCCGATCAGGTCCAGCTGTGCGGGCTCCGCGTCTGATTGCAGGGCAGACAGCTGCTCGCTCAGCTCCGCCAGCTGACCCATGCCAGCGCTCAGGGCGGCATCGGCGTGCCAGCGCTCGGCGGGAGCCTCGAGTTCGTGTCCCGGTCGGGTATGGGTGTGGCCGGCAGACGTGACTTCTGGGGGGGACTTGTCGATGGGGTTTGCAGCTGCCACCAGCGGGACGAGACCGAGTTGGAAGAGCAAGAGGATCAGCATGCGCGACATGGTCGGCTTACCTCAGCGAGGGGGACTTTTATGGTCGACCTGTTCGCCGAAGCAGACCTTGATGAGGGTCAAGTGCCCACGCGTTGCACTTGGGTGAAGTAATGCGGGACACTCGATCCTGCTGGGACAGGAATCCGTCGGGTTGTGCCTTGATGCAGGTCAAGGACGCTAGCCCTCGAAAGTCCCAGCATGGGTCTGGTCGCGCTTGTTCTGGTCACTATGCAAACCTTCGACGATCTGCTCGCTATTGCCTGTCGTCAGCCTGAGCCCCAGCGTCTGCTGCTCGTGTTTGCGAGTGCAGAGCTGCCTGCGGATGCCAGCGAGGCGCAGAGATCCGCCTTTCAGCGCGGGGAGGGGGGGGCTTTGGCCCCCGTGCTGTGTGTTGACAAGCGGGCGGAGGAGATCGTCGACTTCCGCAGTTTGAGGCTGGAGTCGGAGCTTACCGGACTCGACTGGCATATCCTTTTTGTTGGCGCGCTTCCCGGTCGAGGTGGCCACCCGCCGAACAGCGACGAGGCGGTGCAGCCGCTGCAGATGATGGTCGAGCAGATCAAGAGCGGGCGAATCGCGCAGTTTCTCGCCGTCGACCGTGATGGCGAGCTGGTGCAGCTGCAGGCCACCTGAATACCCGCGTCATTATCGGAGGATCCGCCATGAGCGCGCGCACTGCCTTCCTGTCCCCTGACGCCAAGGGTCGTACACGGTTGTGGATCGTGTTCTGGATCTACGGCGTGCTGCTCAGCCACTTGCTGTTCGCCGGCATCGTGCTCGCCTACTCCCAGGTCAACCACCTCACATTGGGCCTGCTGCTAGCGGGTTTTCTGATTTACACCGCGTGGATCATGCGCGCCATTTGGGTCGACGCCGACAACACCGACACGCCGCTGTACGGCACGATCGCAAGGTACCTGACGGTGGCTTGGACGATCAACGCGGTGCTGGTCTCCGGCTTCATGTTCCTCGCGCATCTGTCCGGCGAGCCGTTGCCCTTGCCGTTCTAGCAACGGCAGCTTGGCTGCGGCCATGAGCGAGGAGGTGAGGGCGGGTCGCGGAGCTGCACTGAGCGAGCAGTTGGCCGGACTGTCTCCGGCCTACTTCGGCATGGCGATGGCGACCGGCATAGTCTCGGTGGCCGCGCATCTGCTGGACTGGCCCCGGCTGTCATGGGCCCTGTTCCTCGTCAACGGCCTGATCTACGCTGGTCTCTGGCTTGCCTACCTCGCGCGTGCCTGGCGCTGGCCCCGACGCATGGCGGCCGATCTTTTCGACCATCTGCGGGCACCGGGATTCTTCACAGCCGTCGCCGCAACTGCCGTACTTGGCAGTCAGTTTCTACTGATTGCAGACGGACACATCGTCGCTCTGGCGCTTTGGGGCCTGGCACTGCTGCTGTGGCTACTGCTGACGTACACGGTATTCACTGTTCTGGTGGTCAAGGCCGACAAACCGACGCTGGACAAAGGCATCAACGGCGGCTGGTTGCTGGCGGTCGTATCGACTCAGTCGCTCGCTGTGTTGTCGGCCCTGCTCGCGAGCCGGCTTGGGCAACCCTACCGGCTGGAACTCAACTTTTTCGCACTGTCGATGTGGCTTTGGGGCGGCATGCTCTACATATGGATGATGTCGCTGATCTTTTACCGCTACACATTCTTCGCATTCTCTCCCGCCGACCTGTCGCCACCATACTGGATAAACATGGGCGCCATGGCCATTTCCACACTGGCCGGCTGCCAGCTGATCCTCAACGCTCCGGATGCACCCTTCCTGCAATCACTCCTGCCATTCCTGAAGGGGTTCACAGTGTTCTACTGGGCAACTGGAACCTGGTGGATCCCGATGCTCGTACTGCTGGCGATCTGGCGGCACCTGCTCCAGCGCTTTCCGTTGCGCTACGACCCGCTCTACTGGGGCGCGGTGTTTCCCATCGGCATGTACGCGGCCTGCACCCAGCAATTGACCGAAGCGCTGGCGCTGCCATTCCTGGCGTTCCTGCCGCAGACCATGCTGGTCTTCGCTTTGGCGGCCTGGAGCCTGGTCGTCCTTGGCTTTGCCCAGGACGGTCTGTGTCGCCTGCGCCACGCGTCATGCAGATGACAACGACGCTCGTGGCTTGAGCACCAGGTCGAAGGCGTGGACTTGTCCCCATCACCCACCGCCGGAGGAATCATGCAGTACCTTATCAACTTGCCAACCGCGCCGTTCGATTCGGGTCGATTCTCGCAGCTGTTGATCGCCGAAGATCCGAGCGCCGTC
Organism: Lysobacterales bacterium; assembly: GCA_020442465.1. Lineage (GTDB taxonomy): Bacteria > Pseudomonadota > Gammaproteobacteria > Xanthomonadales > Xanthomonadaceae > Pseudomarimonas. Next base: position 44,113 of record JAGRJY010000064.1, on the reverse strand, counting down.
CTTGATCGCATTGCTGATACGCTGAGCCTGCGGCTGTCGACCTGCCTTTCATCGCGCGAGTTGCAGCGGTTGGGCGAGGAATCGGGGCTCGCCCTGGAGCCCTCCGCGATCACACTGTTGCCCTCCGATTGCTGTGGTGGCTGCGGTGGCTGATCCGATGGCACCGTTGCCGCGGCCCACGATCCACGTCGATGCCGCTGCGGTTGCAGAAGAGCTCGGCCTGGCAATCGACGAGTTCCGCCGGCTGATGGATGCCGGTCGTATCCGCACGCTATCGGAGCGAGGTACCGGCCCCGAACTCGGCCTTTATCGCTTGAGCTTCTGGCATGGGAAACGACGCGTTCGCATCGTCACCGATCACGAGGGGCGCGTTCTGTCGAACGGGTAGCCGCGGCGGGCGCCTTGCTTGCCGGGGCACCCGCGAGTCGTTGTTTTCTCCGGATGCACAGCAGCCAGGGTGACCCGTGGTCCGTGACCGCGCATCACCCCATGTGAGCGCAAACAGCCGAGATCGATTCATTCCGGCTCAACGCTGACCGGATGCGCCGGCTGCACTCATGATCTCGGGAAGGTCGGTCTCGCTTTCGATCTGGGGGAAGCGCTTGCGTTCCATGCGGCGGATGGCGAAGTGCATCCAGATCAGTGCCGTAGCCACCAAGGCGAACAGCAGCATGAAGCAGCTGGTCCAGACGCCTATCAGGTCGTTCATCAGACCGAAGGTGATCGGAAGGATGAAGCCGCCAAGGCCACCGATCATGCCGACTACGCCGGCCACCGAGCCGACGTTGTCCGGATAGTAGACAGGGATGTGCTTGTACACCGCCGCCTTGCCGAGCGACATGAAGAATCCGAGTACGAACACCAGCACGGTGAACGGCACCACACCCATCTCGAGCGTAAAGTGGATGGGGCCTTCTATGCCCTGCACGACGTAGCTCGTAGTCGGATAGGAAAGCAGGAAGGTGCAGACGACCGAGCCGATGAAAGTCCAGTACATCACTTTGCGGGCACCGTACTTGTCGGATGCCCAACCGCCGACGATGCGGAACAAGCTGGCAGGGATGGAGTACGCCGCGGCGATCATGCCGGCGGTGGCCAGGTCCAGGCCGTAGGCGCCCACCAGGTAGCGGGGAAGCCATAGCGCCAGCGCCACGAAGGCGCCGAATACAAAGAAGTAGTAAAGGGAAAAGCGCCAGACCTGAAGGTTCTTCAAGGGCCGCATCTGCACCATGAACGGTACCGGTTGCACGCCGCGGCGGCGGCGCTCCACCAGGTCGGGCTCGTCTCGCGTGGAAAGATAGAACAGCACGGCCACCGCGGCGAGTGCAGCCGCCCAGATCTGCGCCACGCCCTGCCAGCCGAGCGCCACCATCACCAGCGGTGCCAGCAGCTTGGTGACGGCGGCGCCAATATTGCCGGCACCGACAATGCCCAACGCAGTGCCTTGGCGCTCGTTGGGAAACCACTTGGAGACGTAGGTGATCACCACGGTGAAGCTGCCACCGGCGATTCCGATGCCCAACGCCGCCAGCAGATACATCGGGTAACTGTGTGCGAGGGTCAGCAGCCAGGTGGCCAGCGCGCCCGCCAGCATGACGCCGGTGAAAACGATCCGACCGCCGAACTGCTCGGTCCATACGCCAAGGAAGATCCGCGAGAGCGACCCGGTCAGGATCGGAGTGGCGACCAGGAGGCCGAACTCGGTGTCGTTCAGGCTGAGCTCGCTCTTGATCTGGATACCGATGATGGAGAAGATCGTCCAGACGGCGAAACTGATGGTGAATGCGAAGGTGCCCCCCCACAGCGCGAGCTGCTGTGGGCCGCGTTGCGGGCCTGCGAGCGTGTTAATGACGATGGTCTCTGGGATGGTAATGGCATGAGGCTCAACAGCCCGGGGTGGGGCGAGCGCGATCAGTTCTGCGGAGCAGGCTCCAGCCCACGCACGCCATAGCGCTCGGCGAGCAACTGCAGGTACTGGTGAATCGCGTTCTGACGCACCTGGGCTTCCAGATAGGCCGCAATTCGTGGTCGTGCCTCATCGAAGCTCAGCGCTTCGCCGCGCTCTACGGAATCGATCTGTACCACGTGGTGGCCCCAACGCGATTCGACCGTCAGCCCGGCGAGCCCCGGCTTGAGCATGAACACCTGGCGCTCGAACTCGGGCGTGGTGTCTCCGCGCTCGATCCAGCCCAGCTCGCCGCCCTGCTCGCGCGACGGGCACTCGGAGTAGCGCAGGGCGAAGTCGGTGAACAGGTGCGGCTGCTGGCGCAGCTCTGCGATCAGGCGTTCGCCCTTCTCTCGCGCGCGATCGCGGCCGGCGATGTCGGCCGGTGGCGCGGCCAGCAGGATGTGGCGCAGTTGCACCCGGTCCGGGTGGTGCAGGCGTTCCTGATTCTGTTCGTAATAGCGTCGACAGGCGGCTTCATCCGGGTCCGGGACCGGGGCATCCTGCTCCAGAAGGACGCGGATGGCTGCCTCCTCTGCGCTTTCGCCGGTTTCGGCGCTGACCGAATCGGCCAGGCCCTGACGGGCGATCTCGCGGCGCAACAGCTCACGCACGACCAGCGCCCGCGCGGCGTCCTCGCGCGCCCGGTGCGGGTCGTCTGCGCGGTGGAACTGCATTTCGCGTGCAATGTCAGCTTCGCTGATCGGTGTGTCAGCGACGAATACCCAGACCGGTACGGCTGCTTCCGCAGAGTCCTCTCCCGTCGCCGGCGCTGACTGGCGGCGCACAGCGTCCGACAGGGCGCCCGCGTCCATGATCACCGGAATGCTGCGCGCCATGCTCAGCGCCCCCCGTACTGCACCGGTGCCTGACGGCGGCGAACAACCTGATAGGGGCGTGTGATGTAGCTGAGCGGTATTGACCATACGTGCACCAGACGCGTGAACGGGGTGATCAGGATCAGAACCATGCCAAGGAAGACATGCGACTTGTAGATCCAGTGCGCATCGGCGATGTACTCAGAGGCGCCGCCGCGGAAGGTGACGATGTGCTGTGCCCATTCGCCAAGCTTCACCATCTGCGAGCCATCCAAGTGCCCGACGGACACGAAGATCGAGCACATGCCAAGGATCAGCTGCAGGTACAGCAGCGCCAGAATCGCGATATCGCGGCTGCTGGACGTGGCGCGAATGCGCGGATTGAATAGCCGGCGCAGCAGCAGGATGGTCATGCCGACAAAGCACATCAGGCCGAAGATGCCCCCAACGACGATTGCCAGTAGTTGCTTCTGACCGGATGTAATGAAGGGTTCGTAGAGGGCATGAGGCGTGAGCAGGCCAACCAGATGTCCGCCGAGGATGGCCAGAATGCCGATGTGGAACCAGTTGCTGCCAAGTCGCATCCATTTACCGGAAAGCAGTTGGCTGGACCCGGTGCGCCAGGTGTACGCCGCGTGGTCGAAACGCGCCCAGCTGCCGATCAGGAAGACCGCCATGGCGATGTAGGGAAAGATCTGGAAGCAGAAGTAGTTGAGGTAGTCCATGACGTCACCTGATGGCGGTTGCGCCCTGCGGCGCGTGCGGGACGGAGCGGGATGAGCTGCCGGGCAGGTCGGCCGGTGTGACAGCAGCCGGACGGGCTCCGCTAGGAAGCCGGGACGGTGGCGCGCAGTCGTCCTTGGGTGCTTCGGGCCCGAAGCGCACGGCCTCTTCCTCCCAGACTGCATCCATGGCTTCCTGGGTGTCATCTCGGGCTTCGCTGGCGACTCGGCGACGCATCGTTGCCAGTTCGACCTTGCCAAGGCCGATCTCGACGAGGATCTCGAAGATCAGCCCGTAGGGACTGTTGCGTTCGGCCGCCCGTGCTGCGAGAAGTTCGAGGATGTGCCCGCTGTGCTGCAGCCAGTCGCGGGCCTCGACGGCATCGCGACGGGACAGGAACTCAAGCAGCAGCGGCAGGTAGTCCGGCAGCTCGCGCGAGTTCAGCTCGAAGCCGGCACGGCGATAGGTTTCGATCAGGTCGACCATGGCCTGACCGCGATCGCGGGATTCACCGTGGATGTGTTCGAAGAGCAGCAGACTCATCGAGCGGCCGCGATCGAACAGCGCCAGCCAGCGCTCCTGCGCCGCCATGGGCTCCAGATCCAGCAGGTCCACCGTAAAGGTAGCCAGCGCCTCGCGCCGGGATGGCGGCAGCGCCGGATCGGTGCAGGCCTGCAGCAATTCTTCGCGATGTGCCCACAGTACATCCTGCGGGTAGTCGAGCAGGCTGCTCAGCAGCTTGAACAGCTTCATGCCGGAGTCCTTTCGCTTTCTTGTCGCGCCGGGGGCACCTGATAGGTAGTGTTCGGGCGCCCGCCGAACAGCGCCTCGGCCGGCGAGGACGGACTGCAGCCATCGCCGAAGGAGAAGCCGCAGCCGCCGCGCTCGCCGAAGGCGTCGTTGGCGTACTCGCGGTGCGCAGTCGGGATGACGAAGCGATCCTCGTAGTTGGCGATCGCGAGGTAGCGGTACATCTCCTCGGCCTGGGCCACGCTCAGCCCGGCCTGGGTCAGCACCTCGATGTCCTCGATGCCGTCAACGTTCATCGCCCGACGCCAGGCACGCATCGCCAGCATGCGCTCCATGGCGCGGATCACCGGGGCTTCGTCGCCCGCGGTCAGCATGTTGGCCAGATAACGTACCGGGATGCGCAGCGACTTCACGTCCGGGATCTCGCCGTTCTTGCCGACGCGACCGGCATCTGCGGCCGACTGGATCGGCGACAGTGGCGGCACGTACCAAACCATCGGCAGCGTGCGGTATTCCGGGTGCAGCGGCAGCGCCAGCTTCCAGTCCACCGCCAGCTTGTATACCGGCGAGCGCTTGGCGGCTTCCAGCCAGCTATCGCTGATGCCTTCGGCGCGTGCCGCGGCGATGACCTGGGGATCCTCGGGATCGAGGAAGATGTCCAGATGCGCCTGGTAGAGGTCCTTCTCCTGCGGCACGTTGGCCGCGGACTCGATGCGATCGGCGTCGTACAGCAGCACGCCAAGGTAGCGGATGCGACCGACGCAGGTTTCCGAACACACCGTTGGCTCGCCCATCTCGATGCGCGGGTAGCAGAAGATGCACTTCTCGGACTTGCCGGTCTTCCAGTTGTAGTAGATCTTCTTGTACGGGCAGCCGGACACGCACATGCGCCAGCCGCGGCACTTGTCCTGGTCGATCAGGACGATGCCGTCTTCCTCGCGCTTGTAGATCGCGCCCGACGGGCAGGAGGCGACGCAGGCCGGGTTCAGGCAGTGCTCGCACAGACGCGGCAGGTACATCATGAAGGTCTTCTCGAACGCGCCGTAGATCTCGCGCTGCACGTTGTCGAAGTTCTTGTCCTTGGAACGCTTGGCGAACTCGGTGCCGAGGATCTCCTCCCAGTTCGGGCCCCAGTGGATCTTCTGCATGCGCTGGCCGGAAATCAGCGAGCGCGGCCGCGCGGTTGGCTGGTGATTGCCTTCCGGTGCCTGGTGCAGGTGCTGGTAGTCGAAATCGAACGGCTCGTAGTAGTCGTCGATCTGCGGCAGATCGGGGTTGGCGAAGATCTTCGCCAGCAGGCGGAAGCGGCCGCCGGCCTTCAGTTGCAGCTTGCCCGAAGCGGTCCGCACCCAGCCGCCGTTCCACTTCTGCTGGTTCTCCCACTCCTTGGGATAGCCGACGCCTGGCTTGGTTTCGACGTTGTTGAACCAGGCGTACTCGACGCCTTCGCGTGAGGTCCAGACGTTCTTGCAGGTGATCGAGCAGGTATGGCAGCCGATGCACTTGTCAAGGTTGAGCACCATCGCGATCTGAGCACGGACTTTCATCACACCACCTCCTTTTCGGCGCCAGCGGGAACAGGTTCGCCGTCCAGCCAGTCGACCTTGTCCATCTTGCGCACAATCACCATCTCGTCGCGGTTGGTGCCGACGGTGCCGTAGTAGTTGAAGCCGTAGGCCAGCTGCGCGTAGCCGCCGATCATGTGGGTTGGCTTGACCACCACCCGAGTGACCGAGTTGTGGATGCCACCGCGGGTGCCGGTGACCTCGCTGCCTGGCGTGTTGATGATGCGTTCCTGAGCGTGGTACATCATCGCGATGCCGTTCATCATGCGCTGGCTGACCACCGCGCGGGCGGCGATTGCGCCGTTGACGTTGAACAGCTCGATCCAGTCGTTGTCCTCGATGCCTGCTGACTTGGCGTCGTCCTCGGACAGCCACACGATCGGCCCGCCGCGCGACAGCGTCTGCATGATCAGGTTGTCGCTGTAGGTGCTGTGGATGCCCCATTTCTGGTGCGGGGTGATCCAGTTCAGCACGATCTCCTTGTTGCCGTTCGGCTTGGTGCCGATGATCGGCTTGATGGTCTTGGTGTTGACCGGCGGCCGGTAGCCCATGAAGCCCTCGCCGAAGGCGATCATCCACTCGTGGTCCTGGTAGAACTGCTGACGCCCGGTGAGGGTGCGCCACGGGATCAGTTCGTGGACATTGGTGTAGCCGGCGTTGTAGCTGACGTTCTCGTCCTCAAGCCCGGACCAGATCGGTGAACTGATGATCTTGCGCGGCTGCGCCTGGATGTCACGGAAGCGGATCGCCTCGTGCTCCTTGCCGACGGCCAGATGCTGGTGCTCGCGGCCGGTGAAGCTCTCCAGCGATTCCCAGGCCTTCACCGCCACATGGCCGTTGGTTTCCGGGGCGAGGTGCATGATCGCCTCGGCGGCGTCGATGGCCGTCTCAAGCTGCGGACGTCCCTTGCTGATGCCTTCCTCGCGGACCTCGTGGTTGAGCCTGGCGAGGAACTCGACCTCGTGCTTGGTATCCCAGTTCATGCCCTTGCCGCCGTTGCCCTGCCTGTCCAGCAGCGGGCCCAGCGAGGTGAACTTCTTGTACAGGTTGGGATAGTCGCGCTCGACCACCACCATGCTCGGCGCGGTCTTGCCCGGGATCAGCTCGCACTCGCCCTTCTTCCAGTCGGTGACGCCGAACGGCATCGCGATCTCGTTCGGGGTGTCGTGCAGGGTCGGCACCAGCACTAGGTCCTTCTCGATGCCGAGCACGCCCGGCGCCAGCGCGCTGACGGTGTGCGCGATACCCTTGAAGATGTCCCAGTCCGAACGCGCTTCCCAGGCCGGGTCCACCGCCTTGGACAGCGGGTGGATGAAGGGGTGCATGTCGGAGGTGTTGAGGTCGTCCTTCTCGTACCACGTCGCCGTCGGCAGGACGATGTCGCTATAGAGCGCCGTGGTGCACATGCGGAAGTCCAGCGTGACCAATAGATCCAGCTTGCCCTCGGGCGCCTCGTCGCGCCACTTGATCTCCTCGGGCTTGGTGGCACCGCGCTCGCCGAGGTCCTTGCCCTGCAGGCCGTGGCGGGTGCCGAGCAGATGCTTGAGCATGTACTCGTGGCCCTTGCCCGAGCTGCCGAGGAGGTTCGAGCGCCAGATGAACATGTTGCGCGGGAAGTTCTCCGGTGCATCCGGGTCGGCGAAGGCGAAATCGAGGCTGCCGTCCTTGAGCTTGCCCACCGCGTAATCTACAGGCGCCATGCCGGCATGGTCGGCCTCGCGTACCAGCTTGAGCGGATTGGTATTGAGCTGCGGGATACCAGGCAGCCAGCCCATGCGCACTGCGCGCAGGTTGTAGTCGGCCAGCGAGCCGCTGTACTTCGACTTGTCGGCCAGCGGCGAGAGAATCTCCTCGACATCGAGCTTCTCGTAGCGGTACTGGCTGGAGTTGAAGTAGAAGAAGCTGGTGCCATTCATCTGCCGCGGCGGCTTGCTCCAGTCGAGACCGAAGGCGACCGGTGTCCAGCCCGATTGCGGGCGTAGTTTCTCCTGACCCACATAGTGCGCCCAGCCGCCACCCGTCTGGCCTACGCAGCCACACATCACGAGCATGTTGATCAGCCCGCGATAGTTCATGTCGTTGTGGAACCAGTGGTTCATGGCGGCGCCGACGATGATCATCGAGCGGCCGCGGGTCTTGTCGGCGGTGCGGGCGAATTCCCGGGCGATCTCGATGACTTCGGCGCGCGGCACGCCAGTGATCTTCTCCTGCCAGGCTGGGGTGCCGGGAACGTTGTCGTCAAAGCTCTTGGCAACGTTGCCGCCACCGAAGCCACGGTCGACACCGTACTGCGCCAGCAGCAGGTCGTACACGCTGGCCACCGCCCATTCCTTGCCATCGGCCAGTTGCAGGCGCTTGACCGGAATGTTGCGCTCCAGCACCTCGTCGAACTTCGACTCGGTCCAGTATTCGTTCTCCATACCGCCGAAGTAGGGGAAGCTGACCGCCTCGATGCCGTCACTATGGTCCTTCAGCGACAGCCGCAGCCGGGTCTCGCGGCCCTGGCTGTCCTTCTCCTCGATGTTCCATCGCCCTTTCTCGCCCCATCGAAAGCCAACCGAACCGTTCGGTACGGTGATTTCGCCGCTGGCGTCGTCGTAGGCCAGGGTCTTCCACTCGGGGTTGTTGCTCTCGCCGAGGCCGCCGAGGTCGGAGGCACGCAGGAAGCGCTCCGGCACCAGTCGACCATCGCGCTTCTCAAGCCTTACCAGCAGCGGCATGTCGCTGTACTGGCGGCAGTAGTCGCTGAAGTACTGAGAAGGTTTGTCGACGTGGAACTCGCGCAGGATGACGTGACCAAAGGCGAAGGCCAGCGCGGCGTCGGTGCCCTGCTTGGGATGCAGCCAATGATCGGTGAGCTTGGCGACTTCGGAGTAGTCCGGAGTGATCGCCACCGTCTTGGTGCCGTTGTAGCGCGCTTCGGTGAAGAAGTGGGCATCCGGGGTACGCGTCTGCGGTACGTTCGATCCCCAGGCAATGATGTAGCGGCTGTTGTACCAGTCGGCCGATTCCGGCACGTCGGTTTGCTCGCCCCAGACCTGCGGGCTGGAGGGCGGCAGATCGCAGTACCAGTCGTAGAAGGAAAGGCAGGCGCCGCCGAGCAGGGACAAATAGCGCGCGCCGGCGGCGTAGCTGACCATCGACATCGCAGGGATCGGCGAGAAGCCGACCACGCGGTCGGGTCCGTGTTCCTTGACGGTATGCAGGTTGGCAGCGGCGATGATCTCGTTGACCTCGTCCCAGTTGGAGCGTACGAAGCCGCCCATGCCGCGCTTGCTCTTGTAGGTCTTGGCCTTGGCCGGGTCGCTGACGATGCCGGCCCAGGCGTCCACCGGCGACTTGCTCTTGCGCGCCTCGCGCCAGAGCTTGAGCAGGGCGCTGCGGATCAGCGGGTACTTCACCCGGTTGGCGCTGTACAGATACCAGGAATAGCTGGCGCCGCGAGGGCAGCCGCGCGGCTCGTGGTTGGGCAGGTCCGGACGGGTGCGCGGGTAGTCGGTCTGTTGGGTTTCCCAGGTGACCAGGCCGTTCTTGACGTAGACCTTCCAGCTGCACGAGCCGGTGCAGTTCACGCCGTGCGTGGAGCGCACGATCTTGTCGTATTGCCAGCGCCTGCGATAGCTGTCCTCCCAGGAGCGGTCCTGCTGTTTGGCAAGGCCATGGCCGTCCGAAAATGACTCTCCGGCTGGCTTGAAGAAATTGAGACGGTCAAGGAAATAGCTCATGTCTGGACGTCCTGGTTCAGCAAATGGTTGTGGGCAGAGTAAGCAGCATGTTCAGCAGGGAACTTCTGCCCCACGCCGGAAATACCACCACCAGGTGATGGCGATGCAGGTCAGGTAGAACGCAACGAACCCGTAGAGGGCGGCTTCAGCGCCGCCGGTCAGAGCCAGCGATGAACCGAAGCTCTTGGGGATGAAGAAGCCGCCGTAAGCGCCGATCGCTGAGGAAAAGCCGATTACGGCCGCCGACTCGATGCCAGCCAGACGGGTGGCCGCGGCCTTGCCGGCGCCGTCCGTGCCTTGCGAGGCGCGTTCGTGGTGAGTGCGGAAGATCACCGGGATCATGCGGAAGGTGCTGGCATTGCCGATCCCGCTCAGCACGAACAGCACGATGAACATGGAGAGGAAGCCGTAGAAGCTGCCGCCGCCGCCCGCGTCAGGCAGGAAGGCCAGCACCCCGAACACCGCGGCGACCATGCCAACGAACACCCAGAAGGTCAGCAACGCGCCGCCCAGCTTGTCGGCCAGCACGCCGCCGACCGATCGCGACAGGGCGCCGAGCAGGGGCCCGAGGAAGGCAAAGGCCATTGCGTTGACTTCTGGAAACAGGGTGCGGCTGAGCATCGGGAATCCTGCCGAGAAGCCGATGAAACTGCCGAAAGTGCCGATGTAGAGCCAGCACATCAGCCAGTTGTGCTTGCGGCGGAATATGGTGGCCTGATCGGCGAAGCTTGAGCGCGCAGCCTCCAGGTCGTGCATGCCGAACCAGGCCGCCAGCGTGCTGAGCAGCAGGAACGGTAGCCAGACGAAACCGGCATTCTGCAGGTACAGGGGCTTGCCGTCGGCAGTGAGCTGCGGACCTCCGGCAATCGCGCCGAACAGGCCGAAGCCGATCACCAGCGGGATCACGAGCTGGGTGGCCGAGACGCCAAGGTTGCCGAGGCCGGCGTTCATACCCAGGGCGTAGCCTTGGCGAGCCTTGGGAAAGAAGAACGAGATGTTGGACATCGACGAAGCAAAATTGCCGCCGCCGAAGCCGCACAGGATGGCGATAAGCACGAACTGCCAGTAGGGGGTCTGGATGTCCTGCACCGCGATGCCCAGCCACACCGCCGGAACCATGAGCGACGCGGTGGACAGCGCCGTCCAGCGGCGGCCGCCGAAGATCGGCACCATAAATGAGTAGAACACCCTCAGTGTGGCTCCCGACAGCGCGGGCAAGGCCGCCAACCAGAACAGCTGGTCGGTACTGAAGGCGAAGCCCACCGAGGGCAGGCTGACCGTCACCGCCGAAAACATCATCCAAACGGCAAAGGCCAGAAATAGCGCCGGGATGGAAATCCAAAGGTTGCGATGGGCGATGCGCTGGCCCGTGCTGGACCAGAACTCCGGCTCTTCCGGGCGCCAGTCATCCAGGACGGAGGAGGGGGTGCGGCTAGGTCGTGTCAGGCTGCTGCTCACCGGCGGATCTCGAATGGACATCTGAGCGACAGCCCCCTAGTGGGTTGCAGACGCCGAACCTGAGCGTGTCAGCTGCCGAGACTGCTGCATCGTGCAGGAAGTGTCAACGCGCCACCCTGACTTGAATCAATTCCTGCACCCTGGTGCGTGAAGGTGCGCGGCTTGCCTCAGCGCCCCGACTCGCGCCGTCGTGGTCCACGGGAGGCGAGGCTGTTCCGCACGTCGACCGAAAACTCGATCCGCAGGCGATCGCCCGAAGCCAGCGCCAGATCCAGATCCAGACTCTCTCTGCAGGGGAGTCGCGCCACGTACTCCGCCAGTGCGGGGGAGGGCAGTTGCAGAAGCGCGCCATCACCGAGGGCCCGCCATCCCGGAGCAGCGGCTTCGATCCGCTCCACAGCGAAACAGAAGTCTGCTGCCGGGGCGAGGCAGGTGCGCAACGACAGGCGATCGCCGGCGAGCAGCCTGCTCAAGTGGGCCTCGTCGATCCGCAGCCGCAGCGATTGCCCTTCCAACTGAACCTTCAGCATGGCGGTGGCTCGCGGCCTGTCAGACGATGCCATGCCTCCGGGGTGTCGCAGTCCTCCAGAAAGGCCTGCAGCAGCGACGAGCACGGCAATTCGGTGCCAGCAAGGCGATGGAACAGCGCGTTCATGGAGCGACTCCTGCTCGGTGCCGAGCCAACTTCTTCGATCACTTTCCGTCTGCTCGGGTCAAGTCTAATCCACAGCGGCAACACCGATCCTCCCGAAAACCGCGCAGCCATGGTCCCGCAAGCGCAGGCCGCGGCGTGCAGGGTCTGCAAGGCAGGTGGCTGCAGGCGGGGCAGGTCGACGGGAACAACAATCAGGGCCCCATCGGCGAGCTGCGACAGCACGCTGGCAAGGCCGCCCACAGGGCCCAGGTCCGGCGTTCTGTCCGGAACGGCGGCGAACTCTGGGTAGTTGCCACTGATCAGGACGGCGGAGGCTCCGGCGGCGAGGCAGACACTGCGCACGTGTTCGAGCAAACTACCGTTGGTAAGCCATAGCCGCGCCTTGTCCCGGCCCATCCGACTTGATCGGCCGCCGGCAAGGACTACCGCTTGCCAAGGCTCAATCATGGACCACAGTATCGTGGGTACAAAGCGAACAGCCCTCGCTCCACGCACTGCTGCCGTCCACGTAGTGTTCTTGCTTCCAGATCGGGGCGCGGTGCTTGACCGCTTCGATCAGGGCGCGGCAGGCGCGGAAGGCTTCGTCGCGGTGGGCGCTTCCCGCCGCGACCACTACGGCGAGGCCATCCACGTCCAGCCGCCCGCAGGCGTGCTCGACGAACAGCTTGAGCTGGCCGCCGATATCGGCGCGAACCTCCTCGGCGAACTGGCGGAACAGGGTGTTGGCCAGCTGCGGATGAATGTCGTAGCTGATGCCGGTCACCGCACGGCCGTGGTTGTGATTGCGGATGCGGCCGATGAACAGGTTGATGCCGCCAAAGCGCGGGTCGGCGACAAAGTCGAGCGCGCGCTGCGCATCGGGGGTGGATTCGCCGGCACGGCAGACGCCGGTATGCAGCCACTCGTGCATGGTCAACCTCCGCTGACCGGGGGCAGGATGGCGAGCCGGCCGTCGGCCGGGATCACATCGGCATCGCGGAGCAAGGCGCTGTCGCTGGCGAACGCCGAGCTGGCGACCAGCGCCGTGGCGCGTGCCAGATCGGCGCGGTCGAAGCACGCGGGCAGCGCCGCGCGCAGCGCGCCGACCAAGCTGTCCTGCGGCAGGGCAAGGCTCAGCGAGGGCTGGCTGTGCAGGTCGCGACAGGCGCCGTAGAGATCAAGTTGAATCTGGATCATGGGCTGATTCCGATGGGCAGCAGGTGGCACGAACTGAACACGGCGATACCCTCTCCGGCGGGCGTCTCGGCGTGCGTGGGATCCATCACCGCCCAGGCGTTGGCGGTCAGCAGCGGCGCTAGTCGGAACGACTCCTGGCCGGATAGCACCTCGACCCCCAGCCTGCCGTCGGCGTCCATCCGAGTGCGCGCCTTCAGATGAAAGCGCAGACCCGGCTTCAGCCGCAGCGTCGCGCAGAGTGGCAGCAGGGCCGGGCGTTCGGGGGGCATTCCAAGTCGCGCACGCAGCAGCGGCTCGATGAAGAATCTAAAGCCGACCAGGCTCGACACCGGGTTGCCCGGCAGCCCGAAGAAGCGGCTGCCGTCGGGCAGCCGGGCGAACAGCAGCGGCTTGCCCGGTCGGATGCGCACCTTGTGGAACACCACCTCAGCGCCGAGCCTCGCTAACGCCGCGGGGACGAAGTCAAAGCGGCCCATCGACACCGCGCCGGTGCTGATCAGGATTTCCGCGCCCGCTGCCCGGCAGCGCTCGACCGCGGCGAGAAAGGCTGGGACCTCGTCGCCACAGGTCTCCGCATGGACCACCTCGGCGCCCGCCTCGCCGGCCTGGGCGACGAGGGTCGGCAAGTTGCTGTTGCGGATCTGCCCTGGTGCCAGCGGCTGTCGCGGGTCGTCGACCAACTCGCGGCCGGTAGCGATCAGTCCCAGTCGCGGACGCCGGGCGAGTTCGACCTCGGCCACGCCAAGCGCCGCCAGCACGCCGAGTGCGGCCGGGTCGATGCGCTGTCCGGCGGCCATCACCGCCTCGCCCGCGGCGATGTCCTCGCCGCGGCGGCGGACGTGCTGGCCGGGGCGCACCTCGGCATCAAGCACCAGGCGGCCATCGTCCAGCAGCCGGGTCTGCTCGACCATCACCACGCTGTCGAAGCCTTCCGGCACCCGTGCGCCGGTGGTGATCTCGATCGCTTCGCCCGGCACGGACAGCGCGGCATCGCCGGCAAACTGCGCGCCGCCCAGCGCGAACGCGCTGCCGGCCGCGACGCTGCGGCCGGCAAGGCGGAGGGCGTAGCCGTCCATGGCTGCGTTGTCGAACGGCGGCAGGGATGCTGTGGCGACGACCGGCGTCGCCAGCACGCGGCCAAGGGCAGCCGCGCAGGGCAGGCGTTCGATCACCGGGCCGGGGGCGTCATCCAGCACGGCGTGCAGCGCTTGGTCATAGTCGAGCAGCCCTGCGCCAAGCGGGGCGCAGCAGGTCGCGACAGCGGCGGAGTCGGCGGTCATCGCTTTAGCCTCCGATCGAGGCCAGATGCGGCGTGAGGCCTGTCTGCCCCTGGTGCAGGCCATGACCGGCCTGTTTGAGCGCGAGCTGGCCGGTGAGCCGCCCGACCAAGGTGTCGAGATCGGCGTCGTCCTGCAGCAACGGCCGCAGCGGGATGCCAAACTCGCCGAACAGACACAGACGCAGATCCCCCTTGGAGGTTACCCGCAGTCGATTGCAACCGGCGCAGAAATCCTTCGAGTAGGGCGCTATCACGCCGATCCGGCCGCGGAAGTTCGGATGCGCATACTCGCGCGCCGGACCGTCGCTGGGGCCGCGTGGCTGCAGCTGCCAGCCGGCTTGCTGCAGCTGCGCCTCAAGCCGCTCGGCGCGCAGGTGATGGCGGGCGAAATAGTCCTCGTTGTCGCCGGTACGCATCAGCTCGATGAAGCGCACCGACAGCGGTCGTTCGCGCAGGAAGTCCTGCCAGGCCGGCAGCTCATCGTCGTTGCGGCCGCGCAGCAGCACGGCATTGAGCTTCACCGCCTGGAAGTCCAGCTCAAGGGCGCGATCGATGCCGCGCAGCAGCGAGGCGTGGCGGTCATGCCCGGTGATTTGCCGGAAGCGCTCGCCGTCGAGGCTGTCTAGGCTGACGTTGATGGCGCTCAGGCCAGCGGCGCGCCAGTCGGCGACGCGCTTTTCCAGCAGGCAGCCGTTGGTGGTCATGGCCAGCCGCTGTAGCCCGGGGGTGGCCGCAGCCAAAGCGATGATGTCCAGCAGGTCGCGGCGCAGGGTCGGCTCACCGCCGGTCAGGCGCAGCTTCTGCAGCCCGGCGCAGGCAAACCCGGCGAGCAGCCGACGGATCTCGTCGAGGCGCAGCAGTCCCTGGCTGCCGCAGCCCTGGTAGCCGTCCGGAAGACAGTAGCTGCAGCGAAAGTTGCAGGCCTCAATCAGGGACAGCCTGAGGTAGGGAAAGCTCCGCCCGAAGCGGTCGATCAAGGGTGCCATGCCATGCTCCATTCCAAGGTCGGGAGATGGCGCCGTTTCCCGCGCCACCCTGGCAGGCGTGACCCGCGGGTCACGCCTGCGGCCAAGTCGCCGTACCCGAAGGCTT
Organism: Lysobacterales bacterium; assembly: GCA_020442465.1. Classification (GTDB taxonomy): domain Bacteria; phylum Pseudomonadota; class Gammaproteobacteria; order Xanthomonadales; family Xanthomonadaceae; genus Pseudomarimonas. The sequence continues at coordinate 28,927 of JAGRJY010000064.1, read as the reverse complement.
AGGCGGCAAGGCTGGGAGCCGAGCCGCGTCAGCCGCGCCTCGATCACGCGGCTAGAGTACCTTGCCGCGGGGGGCGAGCGACTGATCGAAATCAAGTCCTGGACGAGCCGCTGGCGCGGCGGGTGCTCCAGCGGTTGAGCCGAAGAGCTGGCATGGCTCGCGGACTCGGAGCGTCACGAATTGATCCAGATCAGAGGCGTTCAGCCGCGGGAGGAATACAGTCCGCCGGACTGATGTATGGGCATGAGGGCGGCCGGTGCAACCTCTCAGGATCGGAACCCCGTGGGTCCTGCATGGATCGCGGGCCAGATGTCAATTCGAGTCCGCGCTGGAGAACAGCAACGGCGATCCCATTCCGCCGCTGTTGTCGATCCATTTGGCGCTGGAATGCAAAGACGGCCGCGGTGATCCACTGGATGCGATGGTGCGCAACCTCGACATGCTGCGTCAGCGGCTGGATCCGGATCGCGAGATCAGTGGGCTGTCCGCCAGCCTCGGCGAGGCGGACGATGGCGTTGCGCTGCTGGCGGAGTTGCTTCAGGCAGTGGGAAAGCGCTTTCCGCTGACCTTCAGCCGGCCCGGCCGCTGGCCCTGCGTGATTCGCGGGGAGCGACGGCTTCAGTTGCAGCTGCAACGCGAGCTGCGCCAGTTGGGCTTTTGCCCGGTAGACGCCATCAGTTCGAGTGCGACCCCGCCAGCCCCCTCGGACCGATTCGGAATTGGGCCTGGTGCTGCGTCCTGCATGAGTGGTTGGCAGTTTTTGGCGCCAAACGAATGGAGCGAATACCGTTCGTCTATTGATGCAGGTGTCTATCCCGTCGTGCAGGCGAAGCAGGTGCTCGGCGTTGGCGACGGTTGATTCCTCGATGCATGCCGATCTCGGCGTCTGCCATTGTTTGCGGTTTCCTACTCGTTGAACGGAGGGAACTGCGCGATGAGACAGACTGGCTGTCGAGGTGCTCCGATCATCCCAATCTTGGACGATGGTGATGAGTTCAGTTTCTGCACCACCTGCGCCTTCTCTAGCGCCTGTCTCGCTGAGGGCTACGACAAGTCCCAGCTTCGCGACCTGCACTGTCTGGTGGAACACGAGGGGCCATTCACCGCTGGCGCTCACCTGTTTCGTGAGGGCGATCTATTCACGTCGATCGCAGCGGTCCGCGCCGGCACTGTCAAGACCTATGTCGTCGATGAGCGCGGTCGTGAGCAGGTGCATGGCTTCTTCCTTCCAGGGGAAGTGATCGGACTCTCCGCGATCCATGGCGAGCGCTATCCGTGCAATGCCCAAGCACTGGATACGGTTACCGTCTGCCGCTTCTCTTTCCCGCTCCTAGCAGCCTGTTGCTTTTCGCCCGCGCCAGCGCTTGCTTTGCTGCCTCCTGTTTGCGATACCGAACTCAGTCATAGCGGGGGCGCGCGATGCGTGGTGCGGACGTAACCCAGGAGTCGTTGTTCACCGTGGCCAAGCTCGCCGACTTTGTTCCGGCGAGCCATCCTCTGCGCCACTGCAGCCCGCTGACGCTCACCAATCCAGCCGCGCCAGGCACGCTTGGTCGATACGATGGATTGCCCTCGTCCCGGAAGACGCCTACACACCACGTGTCACGGGCGCAGCTTTTCCTCTGCCGCGCAGGCTCCTAGCCACGCTTGCCTCGCGGTTGCCTGGTCTTCAGCGTCGCCTGTTCGACCTGCTCAGCCAGGATATCGGCAAGGCCAGCTTGCTGACCGGGGACTTCACCGCCGACCAGCGCGTGGCGGCTTTCCTGATCTCCCTGTCCCGCCGTCTCGCTGTCCGCGGATTCAGTTCCACTCGGTTCGTGCTCACCATGACCCGTAGCGACATTGCTAGCTATCTGCGCCTTGCACCCGAGACGGTGAGCAGAGTCTTCAGGCGCTTCGCCGATGAGCGGCTGGTTCGGGTCGAGCGCAAGTCTTTGCATCTGCTCAAGCCTGAAGCGCTGCTCGAATTGGCGAGCGACGTGCTGCGCGAACGACAGTCGTTACCTCGCCGGGACACTTCGTAGGTCCGATGGGGCGGTGCCTGAAAGTGCGCGCGTAATCTGCATCGACTGGCTGGCAGGCCTTACCCCACGCTACGAGATGGATGACGCGGCGCGCGCGAGGCGGTTGCCGAAGGCCAGGCTGGCCGAGCGCAGGTGCCTTGCCGAGAGGTGCCGGTTCAGCCCGGCCAATCGGTCTGCGGATTAGGCCGTGACCGATTGTTGCGATGGCGTGCAGCCACGCCACCAGTGGACACCCCGGGAGCAAGGGTCGGCGAGCGCAGAGCGCATGATCGCCGCCAGCAGCTGAGCCTGCCATCGGCCGGATAGCGGGCCGCCCTCGTCGACCAGTTGCAGGCCACGGCGAATTTCCGAGGCATCACGCAGCGGACCAAGGTACTGCTGGACCATTTGGCGCAGGCAGGCCAGCTGGTCCCCCGATGCGGGGGCTCCGCGCTCTACCCAGTGTTCGGCTTCCGGCACCGGCCCAGGCGTTAGGCCTGAGAGCATCTGACCCAGCCTACGGCCCGCGGTCGCAGCCTCCAGCAGTGAATTGCTGGCCAGCCTGTTGGCGCCGTGCACGCCGCTGCTCGCAATCTCTCCGACCGCGAACACCCCCTGCACTGAGGTGTGCCCATCGAGGTCGCAGGCCAGTCCGCCCACCTGATAGTGGGCCGCAACGCCGATCGGAAGCGCCTGCTTGCGTGGGTCCACGCCGGCTTCCAGGCAAGTGCGAAGCACGGTGGGAAACTGTCGGTTCCAGTCGATCTTCAGATGCTCTGCGTGGAGCCATGCCCAGCCATCGCGCAGCTGAGCCTGCCAGACTCCCCGCGCGCAGACATCGCGTGGAGCCAGTTCGCCGTCCCGATGCAACTCGAGCATGAAGCGGTGGCCACGGTGGTCGCGCAGCACGGCGCCCGCGCCGCGCAGTGCCTCGGTGATTAGTCGCATGCGGCTGTCGGCTGCGCTCTGCGCGAACAGTGCCGTAGGGTGGAACTGTATGTAGTGAAGATCCCGGCCTGACGCGCCTGCTTTCAGAGCAAGCATCAAAGCGGCCCCATCTGAGCTGCAAGGGTGGGTAGTGTCGAGAAAGGCGCCGGCGACGCTGCCACCCGCCAGCACGACAGCAGAGCAAGCTGTTGCATGGCACTTCTGTCGCTGCCGCCAGCGCACGGAGACGACCCTGTCTTGCGCCAGCCCGAGCGCATCAACGTCGCAACCTTGCTTCCAGACGATGTGTGAAGCCTTTTGGGCGACGTGCGAGAGATGCCCTACCAGCCGGCTGCCCGAGGCGTCGCCGCCAAGGTGCAGTACCCGATCGCGACTATGCCCGCCTTCGCGGGCCAACAGGTAGCCAACTTGGTCGTGATCGAAGTCGATACCCAGCGATTCCAGCCAAGTCACCGTTCCAGGGGCCGATCCGGTCAACCACTCGACGGCCTTGCGGTCGTTGTCGCCGGCGCCTGCCGTTAGGGTGTCTGTGGCGTGCAGGTCGGGCGAATCGTCGCAACCCACGGCGGCCGCCAGCCCGCCCTGGGCAAGGGCACTGGCGCAGTCAAGTGCGTGATCACCCCGGCTGAGCAGCAAAACGGGCCGAGGGGCTGCTGCGATCGCCGTGCAAAGACCAGCCATCCCGGCGCCGATCACACACAGCGGGGCATCCTTCACCCGCGCGCATCCCGGCCAGCGAGGAGCATCCGCTCCAGCGCGAGTCGGGCGCGCTTTGCGACCTCCTCGTCGATATGGATCTGCGGGGCTAGCGTCCGCAGCGCGCGCAGGATCGCGGGCAAGGTGATCTTCTGCATGTGCGGGCAAAGCTGGCAGGGTTGGACAAAGTGGGTCTGTGGATGCAGCACCCTAAGGTTGTCCGCCATGGTGCACTCGGTGACCAGCGCCACGCGCCGGGGGCGGGCGCGCTCGATCCATCGACTCATTGCACTGGTCGAGCCGACGAAGTCTGCTTCGGCGAGCACCTCGGGTGGGCACTCCGGATGGGCGAGCAGCACTGCATCGTGTTGATCTCGCGCCTGTCGTGCCTGTCGTGCGGTGAACTTCTCGTGGACCTCGCAGCTTCCCTGCCACAGTCGCAAGCGCACCTTGGTTTGCGAAGCGACCCAGGCGCCCAGAAAGCGGTCCGGGACGAAGATCACTTCTTCGCTGCCCAGCGACTCGACCACGCTGACCGCGTTGGCCGACGTGCAGCAAGCATCGCACTCAGCCTTCACTGCGGCGCTGGTGTTGACGTAACAGACTACGGGAACGCCGGGATGCTGCCGGCGAAGCTGGCGGATGTCCTCCGCATTGATGGCATCGGCCAGGGAGCAGCCTGCGTTGGCGTCGGGAATGAGCACTGTCTTGCCGGGCGCCAGCAACTTGACGCTCTCGGCCATGAAGTGCACGCCGCAGACCATTATGAGATCCCCGGGGGCCTCCACGGCTGCTTCGGCCAGGGCCAGCGAATCTCCCGTGATGTCCGCGACCCCGTGGAAGATCTCAGGGGCTTGGTAAGTATGCGCAAGGATGGTCGCGCCCAACTCCTGTTTGAGTGCCAGGATGGCCTCGATGAGCGGAAGCTGGAGGCTCCACTCCACGCAGTCCGCGCTCCGACCCAGGCGCAAGCGCAGCGCCTCCTGGCGTGCGGCCGGCTGAGGAGCCTCGGGGCGATCGGGGGTGCTGGACGATCTCGCGTGAGGCATACGATTCACTGCTGAAAGGGGGGCAATGGGCGACGGCCTCGCAAGGCTGGGTCCGGTCTGTGCGCGACAGCGTCAGCGCGCGCAAGCCTCGCGGTGCGCCTCGCGCGCGGACTCGACTGCGCGGGCGATGCGTTGAAGGACGATGCGAAGTCCAAGAGGGACGGTCTCCCAGGGCATTCGGTCGAGCAGATTGCGCGCGGTCAGGCCCAATTCGACGTCGCCGGTCAGCTGCAACGCGCGCTTGAAGAACAGGGTGTCGGCGTCCTCGACCCGTGCGGCAAGTCGCAGCAGATCGGTGGCACTGCCCCGGATGGTGGCTTCGGCATCTGCCGACGGCGGCAGCACGATGATCCGCCTGTCCTCCACCCGTACCACCCATCGGAGGCCGAGGTCGACCGCTTCAATGGCAAGCTGTCGGTTGCAGATCGAGGCAAGCTCTCCGTTTGCCAGAGGGACCGCCAGTGCGGCTTGGAACAGCTGTCGACTGCAGACGGTGATCGAGGCCTGCGGCAGTCGACGGAGAAGCGGCGCAAGCCGCGAAGGCGGCGGCAGCCAGCGTCGCCAGTTGGGCGGAGGCCCGAACAGTGCAGGAAAGTGCGCCGAGAAATCTCCCCGTAGTGCCGGCCGACAGTGCCTGACCGTCACTTCAAGCAGCTCGCGGGCTGCATCGGTGGAAAGCCCAAGTGCTGCGCCATCGCGCTGCGCGCCCTCCGCCATGCTTGCTTCGCGTTGCGGATCCTCGGCCGGCAGACCGCATCGACGCTTGTGCTGGCCGACCTGACCGACTGCAACCTGGCGCAGCCTCAGCAGGCAGCGCATTCCGCGATCGATTGCTCCGATTTGCAGCCGCAGCAGTCGGAGTGGGAGCGACGGCCCGGTCACCCGCAGCCGCCGCAGCAATCGCTGCCACGCTGCCTGACGTCAAGTTGGGCGAACAGGGCGGCCAGATCGATCTCGAGGCCTGCCGCCAGTCGATGCACCGACTGCAGATCCAGAGCGCTGCGTATGCGCAGCGCTCGGCTGATTGCGTCGTAGCCGACGCTGGCATGCGGATCGGCTCGGCGGAGCGCAGCGCGCAGGGTTTCGATCTGCAGATCGAGGGTTGGCAGACTGATCATCGGCATATTCCGGAGCGACCAGCGAGCACTATCCGGCAGGCGATCGTTGTGCTTCCTTGATCTGGATCAGCTCAGTACGGGGACCGCAAGGTCGATCTGCCTAGATCGGGGGGGGTTCTCCTAGCCGTCGCGCACTTGGGGACTGCCCGATTCACGCTACCATCGGCTTCGGATCGCAGGGGATCGGCCATGCCGCAGGCGCGGGAACAGTCTTCGGAGAGTAAGGTTGCAGCGAAAGGTGACGGCTCGACCGGGCTATCCGCCAGCGATGTGATAGGTCTCCTGTCGGCGCTCGACGCCCACTCCATCGTCGCGATCACTGATCGGCGCGGGGTGATCACCTACGCCAACCCGCTCTTCTGCAGGATTTCAGGATATCCCGCCGAGGATCTGCTCGGGCAGGATCACCGCATCCTGAATTCAGGCATTCACTCGCGGCGCTACATGCGAGACATGTGGCGCAGCATCTTCCGCGGGGAGGTCTGGCACGGCGAGTTCTGCAACCGCGCGCGCAATGGGGACCTGTATTGGGTCAAGTCCACGATCGTTCCCGTGCAAGGCGAGGACGGCAAGCCATCCGCATTCGTTTCGCTGCGGACCGATGTCACCGAACTCAAGCGCGTCCAGGCCGAACTCGCCCGAAGCGAGTCCCGCTTTCGGCGTCTTTTCGAGGTATCCAGCGACGCCCTGCTGCTGTTGGATGTCGACCAGGGCTGCTTTGTGGACGCCAACGATGCGGCCGCCCGCATGCTCGGCTACACGCGGGGGGAGGACGTCGCCGGTCGCCGGCCAGAATCGTTGTCGCCCGTCCTGCAGGAGTGCGGCGAGACGTCTGCCAGCAAGGCGCGACGGATGATCGACGCGGCCATGCAGCAGGGGAGCCATCGGTTCGAATGGCTGCATTGCAGTGACCGGCGCGCGCCCTTCCCGGTCGAGGTGCTGCTGACTCCGATCACGCTGGACGGCGAGCGTTTGCAGTTCGTCACCTGGCGCGACATCAGCCTGCAGCGCGAACATCAGCAATGGACCCGGATTTCCTCCGGGGTGCTGGACGGGATCGCTCGCGGCCAGTCGTTACCGACCCTGCTTGGGCCGCTCTTCGACTTCGCCTGTGACCGGCATGCGGGGCTCGGTCTGGTGTTGCTCAGGCGCGCTGCGGCATCGCTGAAGCCGTCGGTCGTGCTCTGCCGTTCCATCGATCCCACGTTGCTGTCCGGATTCGTCAAGGCAGGGGACGCGCTGCCGCCCTGTCCGCTTCTGGGCGACCTTGGCTGCGCCGTCAGCTGCCCCGGGGAGATCGATTGCGCCCTCTACCGGCGCCTGCGTGAGCGCGGGCAGATTGAGGTGGTGAGGTTGGATGGCGGCTCGGCCGGTCGCGCTAGCCTGCTGCTGGCTCTACCAGACGGCGAAAGCGGCAGACCGGAGATGCTAGGCGCCACGCCATGGCAACTTTGGCTGGATCTGCTTCGCCTGGCACTGGACAACGAGGATGCTCGGGAACAGCAAGCGCTTTCGCAGGCGATGTTCGAGTCGACGGCCGAGGGCATCGTGGTCTGCGATCCCGACGGCCGGGTGCTGCGTGCCAACCAGGCAATGCTGCGCATGCTCGGGATCAAGGGCGACCAGAATCTCATAGGTGCCGATAGCGAGACGTGGTTCGACGACCACCCGCAGGTGGCGCTCGACTTGCACAAGGCCCTGCAACGCAATGGCAACTGGGTCGGCGAGCGTCGGCTCGCCCGCGCCGGTCGTGATCCTGCGACCTGGCTGTGTGCCGCGTCGCTGGTAGGTCAGGACCTGGCGCACCAGCGAGTGATGATCTTCACGGATGTGACCGAGCAGAGGCAGCAGCGCGAGCGCATCGAGCATCTCGCGTTTTACGACCCTCTGACGCGCCTGCCGAATCGAAGCCTGCTGGTAGAGCGGCTGGAGCAGAATGTCCTCGTCGCCCAGCGTGAGGCCGGCGAGCTGGCGCTGCTCTATCTCGACCTGGATCGGTTCAAGGAGGTCAACGACAGCTGCGGTCACGCCGTCGGCGACGAGGTGCTCACCGCCATCGCGGCGAGGCTGCGCAAGGCCGCCCGAGGACATCTTCTGGCGAGGATGGGTGGCGATGAATTCATGGTGTTGGTTGATCACGCCCGCCATTCAGAGCTCGTGGAGCTGGCTGCAGGCCTGATCGAGGTGCTTCGACAACCTGTGCTGTTGGCCTCTCGAAGCTTCAGCCTGCATGCCAGCGTGGGCATCAGCCTGTTTCCGTCCGATGCGGGCACGGCTGATGAATTGATGAAGCATGCCGATATCGCCATGTATCAAGCCAAGCGATCGGGGAGCGGAAGCTGCTTCTACAGCACCGAGCTGGGCAGCAGTCTCGATCGGCGACTGCTGTTGGCCGAGCGCTTGAAGCGTGCCATGAGGGAGCATCGGCTGCGCTTGCACTACCAGCCACAGGTCGATCTGCGAAGTGGTCGCCTTGCCGGGGCCGAAGCGCTGCTTCGCTGGCAGGAGCCAGATATCGGCTGGGTAGCGCCCAGCGAATTCATCAAAGTGGCCGAGAGCTCCGGCCTGATGGTGGAGCTCGGCGACTTCGTGATCGACACAGCCTGCAGGCAGCTGCGAGCCTGGCTTGACCAGGGGCTTGCTGAAGACTTGCGAGTCTCCGTAAACCTCTCTCCTCTTCAGCTGGCCGTCGCAGATTTCCAGCAACGCCTGCAGCACCTGTTGGACGAACACGCGCTCCCCAACAGTTCCTTGGAGCTGGAGCTCACCGAATCGTCGCTGGTCGCCGATCCGGAAGCGGCGATCGAGCTGTTTGAGGGCCTGGCTCAAATGGGCACGACGCTTGCGATCGACGACTTCGGCACTGGCTACTCATCCTTGTCTTACTTGAAGCGTTTCCCAGCCTCCAGACTCAAGATTGACCGCAGCTTTGTGGTCGACATGCTGAGCGCCGGCAACGATGCGGTCATCGTCGAGACCATCGTTGCCATGGCTCGCGCACTCCGTCTGGAGACCGTTGCCGAGGGGGTCGAGCAACCTGCACAGGCCAAGCGGCTGGCCGAGTTGGGTTGCACCTATGCCCAGGGCTATCTCTACGCAGCGGCACTCAACGCGGAGGCGTTCGCGAGGGATTGGTTGAAAGGAGGTCAAGACTTGCCGACGGGTGGAGTCCCCCGCGCTGGCCTGAAGATGACCGGGTTGTTGTAAGGGCTCGTCTTGGTGTGGTCAACCAAGCGCCAAGCGCTGGAACTCAGTGCTGACGCCATCAACCGGCGCAGCCGCGAGATGCCCGGCGCTCCGGTAGGGGTTGATGGGCGCCCAACCCGGCTGGCTCTCCGTGTGCGGAGTGGCGTGTCAGGGAGTTGTCTCGTAACCGTCTGCAAAGATGTGGCCGGGCCCGTAGCAGATTTCAGCTGACTTGGGCGCCAGCACGGCGTTCATCACCACCCCGGCCGCATCCAGTGGGCGGGTGGGGTATGACGGGAGCAGGGTGGCCCGTAGCGCAAAGCGCACATCGGATTGGGCCGATGGCTGGTGATCGAGCTTGGCGCGCGCCACGAAACGGGGCACCGACCCTGGTTCCTGGGGCGCTTCGCGGGCGAGCGCCGATGATGCCAGGAGCAGCGATGCGCAGATCAGAAGCGTCCCTGTCTGGCGCATCTCAGCACGCTGCTCCGATGGCCGCAGTTAGCCGCACCCCGGTCACCCTACCGATCCCCGAGTGTTGCAGCGGTAAGGAGCGCGCGCAGCTCGGCGACCTCCTTACGGAGGTTGGTGACCTCGGAAGCTTGATCCGGGCTGGGCTGATCCCGTCGCTGCTGCGTCACGCGTTCAAGTCTTTCCAGCCTGTCGCGCAACCCAGCTATCTGTTCCTCGAATGCCGTCCGATCGAGTTCGAACTGCAGCGCCATCTCCTGGACCGCTGCGATAGTCGTGATCATCGCCGGGTGCACATCAACCTGGAGGATTTCGTTGCTGGCCGACTTCTCCGTGCCCTGCAAGTATTCCCCAGAGCCCTTGACAGCGTCCGGGAACACCTGGGCGAATTCCTGGGCAAGCACGTTGTAGTAGACCCGGTCCTCGACATCCGGATGCAGGGAGAGGTACTCGGTGGTGTAGCGGAAGCGCACCGGCCGGACTTGCATGAGTTTGCTGAGCGCCCCTTCGATGGTCTCGATGCGGGTCTTGATTCGCGCATCGGAATTCGCGAGCCAGCTGCCTGCCGTGGACTTCGACGCGTTGCCCTCAACTTCAAGGGCATTGGCTACCGGCGCGCGTCGGACGCCTGCGCGTCCGGTACCGGCAAGGAAGAGGCTGGCGATGGATGGACTGCCTGCGCTGGTGAAGATCAGGTCCTCGGTGCCCCCTTTGGGCCAGACGCGTGTGGTGCCTGCGCCCCCTCCGCCCAATGCCACGCCGACCGCAAGCCCGAAGCTGCTGGTGCCGATGCTGAAGTCCCCCCAACCGGTGCCGATCTCGGGGCTCCAATTGTCCAAGCCCCCCACGCTGAAGCTGGCCAGTGGCTGGTTGCTGTTGACCGCCATGCCTCCGGCCGCGCGGACCAGGAACTGATCGGCCCCCGTGGAGAGGAAGTCAGCATCCTGACTGTCGGCCCACACGAAGCTGCCACGGTCACCTTCCGTTCCGCTGGTCGGTAGCCCGGTACAACCGGTGCCGGGCGCCCCGGAGAAGCTGCCCGGCCTCGTCTTGGCGCGTCGGCCGCCGGTCCAGGAATAGGCTGCACCCGCGCAGTTCTCAAGGCCTCCGCCCACTGCGCTGTACTGACCGCTTGCCGTGTTCATGCGCCCGCCTGCTACGCTCCCGAATGCGGCACTGGCGATGTTGTCTTCGCCCCCTGAGACCGCGGCGGCGGTTGAGGTGGCTCGATTGTCGAGGCCAGCCGCGACGACGCTCCAGGGGCCGCTCGCGATGTGGTTTGCCCCCCCGCCCACCACGCTGCCCAGGCCGCCGGCGCGGTTGGAGCGGCCGCCGCCCACCGTGGCGTAGGCCTGTGCCAGGAAGCTCCCGGCACCGTCTCCGGCAACGTTGGCATATCCGCCGCCGACGGTGCCGAACGCATCGGTGACCTGATTGGGACCTTCCGAGACGAAATCCGGGTCACTCTCGCCACTGGGCAGGCCGCCCCCGGCGATGGTCGCTCCGCGCACGCCAGCCGTCACCGAATTGGCGTGGCTGCCGGAGACAATATTGGCGGTGGTCGGCAGGCCGTCGAAGGACTGGGAGCTCGGCTCGATGCGCAGACTCTGTGCATTGGCGGTGCGCAGCACCAGCGACTGGCTGTCGGTAGTGCCCAGGAAGTTCACCCCTGAATTGGTGCTGGCATTGCCCCCCAGCGCCCAGCTCTCCGGGCAGATCTGGGCCTTGAGCGGGACCACCTGCCTTTCCGGCAGGGGCCAGAAGTCACCGTCCCCCTCACCCTTTACGGCAACCTCGATCCAGCCTTGCTGGGCGAGGCGTGGCAGGTCCGGAAACTCCACCCCGACCGCGAAGCGGCCGTCCGTTACCGGAACGGAGTCCAGCCGTACCGGCGCGGCCAGCAGCTGTCTTCCCTGCGCGTACGCGTACAGGCTCAACTTGAGGCTGTAGATGCCCTGGGCGGGTGCGCCGCCGTCATCCAGCTGACCACGATAGGTGAAACTCTCTGCTTTGGCGATGCTGGAGAGGGAGACAAGCAAGGCTGTGGACAGCAACACCTGGCGCATCGGTGTGATTCCCCGAAAAGTTTTCTCGAACCTCGCCTTCCGTGGCGCCAGCGCTGAGCGGCGGATGCGTGAGCCCTCGCGTGCGCAGGGGCGCGTCTGGACAAGTCGACCTAGTGCGCATGTCAGATCCCCCGAATGCAGGTTGAATCGGCTGTCAGCGCCCGTCCATGATCCAGATCAGCCTGGGCCGAAGCCGATTCGAGGGGCCGGTGTTCAGGTCCGACCTACTCATGGGTCAGAGTCCGACGCCTTCCGACCGCTTCGGGGCTGTTGCCAAGCCCGATTCTTCACGTCAATCTGATCACGGGACCCAGTAGCGCGCCACCCGCATCGATGCAACGCTCACTCATTTCCTCGCTGATGGAGCAACGCTCCTGCACCGATTGCGTGCTGAAGCCGATGTGCAGGCCGGCGATCGTCAGGCCTGACGAAATGGAGCTGCTTGCCGGTTCGGTGTTGCCGCGGAGGCAAATCCCCGCGGGGACGGCGGTTTACCGGCAGGGCGATCAGGTGCGCGCCCTGTTCGTGTCGCAGGGTGGAGTACTGAAGACGGAAACTCTGGGCGTCGACGGGCAGGCACAGGTGATCGGTTTTCACTTCCCCGGCGAGTTGATCGGTGTCGAAGCGTTTGATAGCGGCCGCTTTCGAGCCAGCGCTCTGGCCTTGGAGCCTGCCAGCGTCTGCGAGATCCCCATCGCTGCGCTGGAACGCGTCGCCAGTCAGGACCCGTCCTTCCAGCGACAGCTGATGCGTGCGGCGGGGAGCTGTCTTGCCCATCAGCAGGACCACATTGAACTGCTGTCCCTGCGCCAGGCCGATGAGCGGATAGCCCTGTTTCTCGTCGGCATGCTGGAGCGAACAGAGGCCGCTACCCGGGCCGAACAGACACTGATTCACCTGCCGATGAATCGTTCGGATATCGCGAGCTATCTCTGTCTCAACAACGAGACTGTCAGCCGTTCATTCTCCCGGCTCCGCGACGATGGCGTGCTGGGCGTGAACGGCCGGCATGTGCGGGTGCTGGATCGCGGCCGGCTCGCGAGAATCGCCAAGGTCTCCGATATGGAGCAGCCGCGTTTGGCTTGACTGGAGTGGGTCGAAGTCGAGGCGAGCAAGGAGGCCTCTTGGTGCTTGTCGATACCGGCGTTGTCTGAATATCAGGCTCCTGCGCTGGCGTTAGCTCGAGACCCCCGCCGAGGCGGGCGAACACAGTTCCCGTTTGGGCCTGCGCGCCCGGCGCGCAGCCTCCACGCACGCCAGGGTTTTTCCTTTGCTCGGAGCGGGATCGGCTTGACCGGTGTCAATGCGGGTCTCCCACGGCGACTGCGATGCTCGCGACACAGCCAGATCGAGGAGCCGTGTCGTGCGCATCAACTTGCCGGTGACCGGACGTGTTGTCGAGCTCCAGTCAGATGCGGTGCTGTCCTCCACCACCGACCTGAAGGGCAGAATCCTGGCGGTCAACGATGACTTCGTGGCTTACAGCGGGTTCTCCCGCGAGGAGCTCATCGGCAAGGCGCACAACATCGTTCGACACCCGGACATGCCTGAGCCTGTGTTCGCCGACATGTGGATGCAGCTCAAGGCGGGACGTTGCTGGCGAGGATTGGTCAAGAATCGTTGCAAGAACGGTGACACTTACTGGGTAGACGCCAACGTCTCGCCGACTGTTGAGGGTTCGAGAGTGGTCGGATTCGTGTCCGTGAGGCGAAGTGTGGATCCGGCAGTCGATCTCGCCGAGGTCGAGCGCCAGTACGCGCGGGTTGCCCGAGGCGAGCTTAGCGTTCACGGGGGACACCTCATGTCGCATTCGGCACGGCGCGTCGCCAAGCTCTGGGATCGAGCGGCGTGGCGTCCGCAGCTCGCAGGAAAGATTCTGCTGGCGGGGTTGCCGGTATTCCTGATGTTGGTGTTGACCATTGCTTGGGTCGTGGCTGCCCAGTGGAGGGTCAACCATTCCGCGGCGTTGGCGATCGACTCGCTGGAGTCATGGATCGAAGTGCTGCCCTTGCTGGGTGCCATTCAGCGTGAGCGTGGGCGGACTGTTGCGTTCGTTGAGGCTCGGGACCCTGGTTCCATGGATGAACTTGTCGATGCCAGGCGCCAGACCGACAGACTCTGTGCAGGCATTGATTGCCGGGAGATGTCCTCATTGCGGGCAGCGCGGGTGGCGGCGGATGACAAGTCTGCCGATGTACAGGTGGTCGTTGATGGGTACACCGAGATTGTCGAGCAGATGATCGCCGGCATGGCCGGTGGCCTGCCAAGATTCGAAGCGCTGGAAGATCACGCAAACGCGATAGAGGTGCTGGAGCTGATCCGCATCGCAGAGTCGCTCGGAGTCGAACGTGCCGCGGTCTAAGCGAGGCTGGCAGGAAACTCGCGCGGAGTGATCGCCGACGTGGCACGCGCACGGCGAGAAGACGTCGCTCGACGTGCTTCGAGCATGCTGAGCCCGTCGTGGAGCGAGCGTCTGCAGCAAACCCTGATGCGGGGAGAGCAGTCGACCGCGCGTTTCAGCGAGGTGAGCGCAGACCTCGCTTGGGATGGCGCCGCCCGCGAATCGGCGTTTGCGGACTACTCGCTTTGGATCGAAGAGGTTTTCGAGCTCCAGCGCGACCGCATCCAGTCCTGGCGCACTGCCGCTGAAATACGGCAGGCGCAAACGATGCAGAAGCTGGCGCTGCTGGCGCTCGCTGCGACGGTCGCAGTGTCCTTGGCACTGGCGCTGATGTGGCGCCTTCTGGCGCGGCTGAGGGGGAGCCTGGCGAAGGTAGGCGACGTACTCAGACGCGTGGCAACGCAAGGGGACTTCCACTCAAGGGTTGATCTCCCGGACACCCGCGACGAGCTGGCCGCCTTATGCCAGCTCACTGACCTCAGCCTCAATCAGGTGGAACGCTCGATGGTCGCGGTGACCGATGTCATGGCAGGGATCGCCGCCGGCGACATGAGTCGTCGGGTCTGCGATGCGTTGACGGGTGATCTCGCGGTACTCAAGGAACGCATCAATGCAGCGGCGGACACTCTCGACGACATGACCCGCGAGCTGTCCAGCGTCATGCATGGCCTTGCGATGGGGCGGCTCGACGTTCGCCTGAGCGACAAGGTGCACGGGGAACTCAGGCCACAGGTCAACGAAACGCTGGCGGGTCTCGAGTCAAGCCTTGGCGGGCTTGGGCAACTTCTGGGCGACCTTTCGGAAGGCAGGTTTGGACGCCGGATGGCCCAACTTGGCAAGGGCGCTTTCGCCAGGCTTGAAGCCGACGCCGAACAGGCTGCGCGATCGTTGCAGGAGACCGTGAGGCGCATTTCCGAGGCTGTCTCGGCCTTGGCTGACGGTCGTTTGGACGCTGAGATCGACACGCCATTGCAAGGAGAGTTTGAAACCGTCCGCCTGGACTTCAATTCGGCGATCAGGAGCCTGAGCGGACTGGTTGGGCAAATCCAGCGTCTGGCTGAGGTGGTGGCCAGCGAGAGTGTGCGGATGAGTGAAGGCAGCGAGCAGCTCAACGTGCGCTCACAGCAACAGGCAGCGTCTTTGGAAGAAACCGCAGCGGCGATCGAGCAGCTTGCATCCAGCGTCGCGACTTCCGACCAGCAGGCGGACAACGCGCGCAACCAAGCCGGCACCGTCCAGGAGCTTTCGCGGGCCTGCGCGGCTTCGATGGTCACGCTGAAGCAGGCGATGAGCCGCAGTCTGGCCTCCTCTGAAGCGATCGCGGGCACGGTGGACCTGATCGAGTCGATCGCGTTCCAGACCAATCTGCTGGCACTGAATGCCGCCGTCGAGGCGGCCAGGGCTGGAGAGCAAGGGCGGGGCTTCGCGGTTGTGGCGAGCGAAGTGCGCGGGCTTGCTTCCAGGGCAAGCGAGGGTGCGGCAGAGATCCGGCGGCTGATCGAGACCGCTCGAAGCGATACCCGCCAGGGGGCTGAACGGGTGAATTCAGCTGCTGACGATCTGGAAAAGGTGGGGCAGTCGCTGCAACGCCTTGATCGTGCTGTCGCCGAGATTGCCGGTGCTGCCCGCGAGCAGGCCTCCGGAATCGATCAGATCAGCCAGGCGGTGGTCGACCTCGACACACTGACTCAGCGAAATGCGGCGCTTGCCGAGTCCAGCGCTGCCGGCGCCCATGAGATCCAGCGACGAGCCTTGCACCTGTCGGAGCTGCTCGCCTCCCTCCAGGTCTGCGTCACTCCGGTCGGCGAGCCCAGTGTCGAAGCGGTCTGATCGTCGGTCGGACATCCCCCTTATCTCTCCCTTCGCAGATTCCATCGAAACATGCCCATGACGACACCTACAGACTCAGCCGCTTTCAATATGGCGGACGTGCGTCGCAAGCGGGCAACCGACCGGCGCGCCGTAGCCGTTGGCGAGTTGCGCGCGGGCCCGATCGCGTTCAAGGCCCTGATCGAACGCACGCTCCCCAAAGGCGACGCATTCGCGATGGCCGAGATCGCAGGCCTGCAGGCCGCCAAGAACGCATCGCAGCTGCTCCCGCTCTGTCATCCGCTATCGATCGAGTATGCGGGTGTGCTTTGCGTGCCGGTGGCGGAGCGACTGGCGATCCGGGTCTACTGCGAAGTCGCGCTGACGGCGCGTACCGGGGTGGAAATGGAGGCTCTGGCGGGTGCCACTGCTGCGCGGCTAAGCCTCTATGACCTCACCAAACCGGTTGAGCCCGCACTTTCCATAGGTGCGGTGCGGCTGCTCTTCAAGGAGGGCGGCAAGTCGGCGCTATGGATTCATCCGGATGGAATGAGCGAGGGCGAGCGTGCTCGCTACGCTCCGCGCGCGGCGATGAGTCTGGCGGGCGAGCGCGTGACCGTGATCACGGTGAGCGATCGTGCGGCCGCGGGCCTGTACGAGGACCAAAGTGGCGTGATGCTGGAGCATGCGCTGTGCTCGATGGGCGCTACGGTCCAGCGCCGTCTGCTGCCTGATGGTATCGACCGGCTGGCAGCGGCTCTGCTTGAGGAGAGCGAGTGCGGCACCTGCTTGGTGCTGTGCACCGGCGGTACCGGTTTCGGGCCGCGCGATCTCACGCCGGAGGCCCTGGCATCGGTGGCCACCCGGCAAGTACCGGGGCTTTCCGAGCTGTTCCGCAGCGCCAGCAGTGCCCACACGCCGCTGGCCTGGTTGAGCCGGGCGAGCAGTGCGCTGGTTGGCGACTCAACGCTGGTTGTCTGCTTGCCCGGAAGTCCCAAGGCCGTCAGTCAGGGTATGGATATCCTCGGCCCCCTTCTGCCTCATGCGGTTGCGATGATGCGCGGAGAGAGCCACGGCTGAGTCGCGGCGTTCGAATCCGATCAAGGAGGGACGTGCGGGCGATTCGAGAGGCTTGATCCGGATCATCGTGGCGGTGCCGAGACCGGGCTAACGTAGGCCTCGGCGAAGCCCTTGAGTGTACGATGAGCCTTGATTTGCAGCAGGCAGCCCGCCGCGCGCTGTCCTTGATCGACCTGACCCTGCTCGGCGAGCGTGCAGCGCATGCCGACGTCGTCCGGCTTGCCGCCTCGGCGGCCACCCCCCACGGCGCGCCGGCCGCGCTATGCATCTGGCCGGAGTGCATCGGCACAGCGCGCGGCGAGCTGGATGGCCACGGCCTCTCGGCGGTGCGCATCGCCAGCGTGGCCAACTTTCCCGACGGTAGCGCGGATGCGCGGCGCGCGGTGCGGGAGACCGCCGACGGGATCGCCGCCGGTGCCGACGAGGTCGATCTGGTGCTGCCCTATCGGGCCCTGCTGGCCGGCGAGACCGACATGGTCCGCGGGCTGCTGCGCGACTGCCGCGAGGCCGCAGGCGCCCGCTGCCTGAAGGTCATCCTGGAAACCGGCGAACTGGGCAGCGCGGCGATGATCGCGGAAGCCAGCCGGATCGCGCTGGAGGCCGGTGCCGACTTCCTCAAGACCTCGACCGGCAAGGCTGCGGTCGGCGCCACGCCGCAGGCAGCGCAGATCATGCTGGCAGCGATCGCCCGGCATGGCAGCGGCGGATTCAAGGCCGCTGGCGGCATCCGCCGGGTGACCGAGGTGTTGCCCTACCTCGAACTTGCCGATGCCCTGTTCGGCCCGGGCTGGGCCACGCCGGCACGCTTTCGCATCGGCGCCAGCGCGCTGCTTCAGGACGTGCTCGCTGTGCTGGACGGGCTCGGTGAAACACCAGGTTCGGATGGCTACTGAGCCCTGGTTGCCGCAGGCGCTGCTGCAGCGCAAGCGCAACGGCGAGGCGCTGGATGCGCCTGCGCTGCGTCGCTGGATGCGCGGCGTCGCCGAAGGCCGGGTCAGCGACGCCCAGCTGGGCGCGTTCGCCATGGCGGTCTGCCTGCGCGGCATGAGCGCCGCGGAGACGCTGGCCCTGACCCTGGCGATGCGTGACAGCGGAGACTGTCTTGACTGGCATGCGGCTGGCCTCGATGGGCCGCTGCTCGACAAGCACTCCACCGGCGGCGTCGGCGACCTCACCAGCCTGGTGCTCGGTCCGCTGATCGCCGCCTGCGGCGGCTATGTGCCGATGCTGTCGGGACGCGGTCTCGGTCACACCGGCGGCACGCTGGACAAGCTGGAGTCGATACCCGGCCTTCGCAGCGAGGTCGATCCGACGCGTCTGCAGCAGGTGGTGCGTGAGGCAGGCGTGGCCATCGTTGCGGCCGGCGGCGCGCTGGCCCCGGCCGATCAGCGTCTGTATGCCGTGCGCGACGTCACTGCCACGGTGGATTCGATTCCGCTGATCACCGGCTCGATCCTGTCCAAGAAGCTGGCCGCGGGCAGCCATGCGCTGCTGCTCGACGTCAAGGTGGGCAGCGGGGCGACCCTTGCCGATCGCGGCAGCGCCGAGGCGCTGGCCGCCAGCCTGGTCGAGGTCGCACACGCCGCCGGTCTGCCGACCCGCGCGCTGCTGACCGACATGGGCGAGCCGCTGGCGGGTTGCGTGGGCAACGGACTGGAAATGCGCGCGGCGATCGACTATCTGCTCGGCACCTCGACGCCGCCACGCCTGCATGAACTGGTGCTGCTGCTCGGCGTCGAGATGCTGCAGCAGGGTGGGCTGGCAGCCGACGCCGCGGATGCCCGGCGCCGGCTGTGCGCAGCCCGTGACAGCGGCGCCGCTGCGCAGCGCCTGCAGCACATGGTGGCGTTGCTGGGTGGACCCGCCGATCTGCTTGAGCGTCATGTTCGCTATCTGCCCGGGGCCGCCTGCCGGGTGCCGGTGCAGGCGATGGAATCCGGTGTGGTGAGCGCCATCGACGCCAGCGTGCTGGGCATGGGCCTAGTCGCGCTCGGTGGCGGTCGTTGTGTGCCGGGCGCGGCGATTGACCCGCGGGTGGGCATCGACGCCATCGTGGCTGTCGGTTCTCCGGTCGAGCCGGGCGTTCCGCTGGCCTGGATCCATACCGCGGACGCCAGCCAGGCGGCGGCAGTGCGCGAACGGCTGCGCCGCGCCTTCATCCTTGGCCAGCGTGCCGAGCCTGCGCCGATACTGCTGCGACGTGTCGGGGCATGCAGCGATGCCGAGGTGACCGCATGAGCCGCGCCATCCTGCTGGTGCTGGACTCGCTGGGCGTCGGCGGCGCGCCGGATGCTGCGCGGTTTGGCGATGCCGGTGCCGACACCCTTGGCCATATCGCCGAGTACTGCGCGCGCGAAGCCGCGCATGGCGGCCGCGGACGGGCGCTGTCCATTCCCATCCTGGCCTCGCTCGGCCTGGCCCACGCCGCGGCCCTGTCGCGCGGCGCGCCGCTGCCCGGCGTGGCCATGCCGGCGCCGCGTGGCGCCTGGGGCTGCGCCCGCGAGCGCTCCACCGGCAAGGACAGCGTGTCCGGACATTGGGAGATGGCCGGCCTGCCGGTGGAGTTCGAGTGGGGCTACTTCCGCGATGCCGAGCGCTCCTTCCCCGCTGAACTCATCGATGCGCTGGCACAGGCCGCCGGCGTCGAAGGCGTGCTCGGCAACTGCCATGCCTCCGGCACCGAGATCATCGAGCGTCTGGGCGGGGCACATCTGCGAACGGGCTGGCCGATTGTCTACACCTCGGCGGACTCGGTGCTGCAGATCGCCGCACACGAGCAGCGTTTCGGGCTGCAGCGCCTGCTCGACCTGTGTCGGACGGCGCGCGGCCTGGCCGATGCCTGGCGGATCGGCCGGGTCATCGCCCGACCCTTCGAGGGCAACGGTCCGGGAGACTTCCGTCGCACCGTCAACCGCCACGACTACGCCGTGCCGCCGCCATCGCCAACCTTGCTCGACGCGGTCTGCGCGGTCGGTGGGGAAGTGGTTGCGGTGGGCAAGGTGGCCGACCTGTTCGCCGGTCGCGGCATCTCAAGACATCTTGCCGCGCATGGCATCGAGGCGCTGATGGCGACCACCTGCCGTGCCTTCGCTGCGGCCGCGGCGGGCACACTGGTGTTCACCAACCTGGTCAACTTCGATCAGGACTACGGGCATCGCCGCGATGTCGGCGGCTACGCCACGGCGCTGGAAACCCTCGATACCCTGCTGCCGTCGCTGCTCGGCCTGCTGCGGGAAGACGACCTGCTGCTGATCACTGCCGACCACGGCAACGATCCGACCTGGACCGGCAGCGACCACACCCGCGAGCAGGTGCCTATCCTCGTCGTCGGGCCGGGCATTGCGCCGCGGCCGCTCGGCTGTCGCGACGGCTTCGCCGACATCGGCCAGAGCCTTGCCAGCTGGCTTGGCCTGCCACCCCTTCCATGCGGGAGGTCCTTCCTGTGAGCAGTCTGCTCGCCCCGACCCCACATATCGATGCCGCGCCCGGCGCGTTCGCCGACACCGTCCTGCTGCCGGGGGATCCGCTGCGTGCGCGGTTCATCGCCGAGCGCTACCTCGACACCCGCGAAGCGGTCACTTCGGTGCGCGGCATGCTTGGCTTCACCGGCCACTACCGGGGCCGGCGGATCTCGGTGATGGGTACGGGCATCGGCATTCCCTCCTGCTGTCTGTATGCCACCGAGCTGGTGCGCGCCTACGGCGTTACCCGCCTGCTGCGTGTCGGCACCTGCGGGGGCGTGCAACCCGGCCTCGCGCTGGGCGATCTGGTGTTGGCGTTGGGCGCCTCGACCGACTCGTCCAGCAATCGCGCGCGCTTCGGCGGCCACGACTACGCCGCGACCGCGAGCTGGCCGCTGCTCGAAGCGCTGTCGGCCCAGGCGCGTGCCGACGGCCTGCCGCTGCGTATCGGCAACGTGTTCTCCAGCGACATGTTCTATCCGGCCGGCACCGACCCACTGCCCACCCTGCAGCGCATGAACATCCTTGCCGTGGAGATGGAGTCGGCCGGGCTGTTCGCGGTGGCGGCCGAGCACCGGGTGCAGGCCGCCACCCTGCTGACCGTCTCGGACAGCCTGGTCGACGGCCGGCGCATGGCCGCTGCCGAACGCGAGCGCGGGCTGGACCGCATGCTGCGGCTTGCGCTGGATGCGCTGGCCTGAGCTGCGGTCCGGCTGGGCGGGATGCCAAGCCAGCGCCGGCTGATCCAGGTCAATGACGCGCAGGGCCCCGGTCGTCAGCATCCCCCGGTCCCCGTCGCGGAGCGCTGCATGCAACTGGTCTGTCCTGCCGGCAACCTGCCGGCGCTGAAGGCGGCGGTCGATGCCGGCGCCGATGCCGTGTACCTGGGCTTTCGCGACCAGACCAACGCGCGCGCCTTTCCCGGGCTGAACTTCAGCGAGGCGGAGATCCGCGAGGGCCTGCGCCATGCGCACGACCGCCGCTGCAAGGTGTACATCGCGCTGAACACCTACCCCGACAGTGCGCGCCTGGGTGCCTGGGAGCGCGCGGTGGACTGCGCCGCCGAACTCGGCGCGGACGCGATCATCGCGGCCGACATGGCGGTGCTCGACTACGCCTGCCGTCATCACCCGGAGCTGCCGCGCCATCTGTCGGTGCAGGGCTCGGCGACCAGCGCAGCGGCGCTGCGCTATGTGCACGAACGCTTCGGCATCGCCCGCGCGGTGCTGCCGCGGGTGCTGGCCATCCAGCAGGTCGAGCGGCTGTGCCAGCGCTCGCCGGTGCCGCTGGAGACCTTTGCTTTCGGCAGCCTGTGCATCATGGTCGAGGGACGCTGCCAGCTCTCCAGCTACGTCACCGGCATGTCGCCGAACCGCCATGGCGTGTGCTCGCCGGCGCGCTTCGTGAACTGGGAGGAGCACGCCGACGGGCGCCGCAGCGTGCGTCTCAACGGGGTGCTGATCGATCGTTTTGAGGCCGAGGAAGCCGCCGGCTACCCGACCGTCTGCAAAGGCCGCTATGCGGTCGGCGAGCACGTCTTCCACGCCTTGGAGGAGCCGACCAGCCTGAACACCCTCGACCTGCTGCCGAGGCTGGCGGCTGCCGGCGTGGTGGCGCTGAAGATCGAGGGACGTCAGCGCGGCGCGGCCTACGTATCCGCGGTGACCCGGGTCTGGCGGGCGGCGATCGATCGTCTGCGCGATGCGCCGGAGGGCTGGCAGCCGCAGCCGGCCTGGCAGCAGGTGCTGGCCGGCCACGCCGAGGGCCACCAGACCACGCTCGGGCCGTATCACCGCGGCTGGCAGTAGCCACTGAACAGGGAGGTTGGGCGATGCAGATCAGTCTTGGGCCACTGCAGTACTTCTGGCCGCGCCAGCAGGTGCTGGACTTCTATCGCCAGGTGGCCGAATGGCCGTTGCAGCGGGTGTATCTGGGCGAGGTGGTGTGCAGCAAGCGGCGCGAGCTGCGCCTGCGTGACTGGCTGGCGCTTGCTGCCATGCTTGAAGAAGCCGGCAAGCAGGTGGTGCTCTCGGCACTGGCCCTGGTCGAGGCCGAAAGCGAACTGGCATCGATGCAACGGCTGGTTGAGAACGGCCGCTGGCGGATCGAGGCCAATGACCTTTCGGCCGTTCAGCTGTGCCGCGAACGCGGTCTGCCCTTCGTCGCCGGGCCGAGCCTGAATGTCTATTCGCACCGGGTGCTCGGCATGCTGGTGGAAGACGGCCTGCGCACCTGGGTGCCGGGTGTCGAGCAGGGGCACAGGCTGATCGGCGAACTGCTGGAGGCCGCGCGCGCCGAAGGCCTGCCGATCCCGGAGCTGGAGGTGCAGGTCTGGGGCCGACTGCCGCTGGCCTGGTCCGCGCGCTGCTTCACTGCCCGCGCCCACGATGTCGGCAAGGACGACTGCGGCTTCCGCTGCATCCAGTACCCCGACGGCCTGCCGCTGGCCAGCCGCGAGGGCCAGCCGTTCCTGCGCATCAATGGCATCCAGGTGCAGGGCGAGGAGATCTGCGATCTCGGTCCCGAGCTGCCCGCCTTGCGCGCGCTCGGTGTGAGCTGTCTGCGTCTGTCGCCTCAGGCCGAGGACATGGCGGAGGTGGTCAGCCATTTCGTGCTGGCGGCGGGCAGCCCGGGCGCGCCGCCGCGACTGGGCGCGATCAATCGCTACTGGTCGGGCGAGACGCCGGCAGCGGCCTGATCCGGGGCGCCACGGTCGGTGTTCGGGGCCACCGCCGACTGCAGACGTTCGAGCTCTGGGACGCCTGCCAGCAGCAGGGCGCGGATGCGCTCGACCCCATGGTCAAGCCCATGGTCCGGGACCAGCCGTCGCGCCCGGTCCATCGCCTGGCCGGCGCAGTCCAGGGCCTCCAGGTAGGCCTGCCACCGGCTCAGCGCCTGCGCGGCGTCGGGCTTGCCCGGCGGATTCTTCGCTGCATGACGGAACGACATGTTCATGCGGTTTCGGCCGCCAGTGCCAGCTCATCCGCAGCGCGCAGCGCCTCGGCACCGTACAGCATCGACGGGCCGGCGCCCATGTAGATCGCCATGCCGATGGTTTCCAGGATCTCCTGGCGCGAAGCGCCGGCGCCCATCGCCGCCTTGACGTGGAATCCGATGCAGCCATCGCAGCGGATCGCGATGGCGATCCCGACGGCCAGCAGCTCCTTGAGCTTGGGATCGAGGTCGCCTGCCTCCGAGGCGCTGCGGGCAAGTCCGCTGAAGGCCTGCATGGTGCGCGGCAGGGCGTTGCGCAGGGCGGCGATGTCGCGGTTGAGGTCGGCCAGCAGATCGGGATAGTCGTGCGCCATGGCAAGGCTCCGGAACAGGGGAGTCCAGCAGACCCCAACCCGGTATGGCCCTCCATGATCTGGATCAGCCAGAGGGGACTTGCTTACCGGCGCCAGTGCGGGTGCTGATGGGGCAGCAAGTCCCTGCATGTTCGGGTGTGCGGCTGCAGCAGATCAGACGAGTGAGCTCGTCGATGTTTTCGGCTTGGTTGGCAAGGCCCTCGAAGGCCATGCCGTTGTGCGCTGCTGTGAGCATCTCTACAGGGCCTCACAGCAGCCCCAGGGGCCGGGTTCATCCGCTTCGACGTGCCGCGTTGCCAACGTTGCGTGCCGCGCTGAACCGATCCATTGCGCGCACGATGTCTCCAAGCGCTGAAGAAGGATGGCGAAGCGAGCACTTCCATTGCCCTGAAAGCAGCGTGGTCAGGCTTGAGGCACTCCATCGATCAGATCGCCTCAATTGATCCAACAGCGGGCGTAGCGCGACATAGCCAAGCTTTTGATGCCCAAGCTGCCGGGCCTCGTCCCGAAGTTGTCCTTCATCGTAGGCCCAGACCTTGCCGAGGTCGTGGAGCAGGCCATAGGTGACCACCATGTCGCGCTGCGAGGCGTCCAGTCCATCGATGCTCGATGCGGCTACCGCGACTTCGAGACTGTGCTGGGCGAGTCCGCCCTCGTAGGCATGGTGGTGGGATAGCGACGCCGGCTGACGCCAGAAGCCGACATGGACGTCCGGGTGTCGAAAGACGGTTGCCATGAAGCGCCGCAGGCAATTCGAATGAATCGTCTTGACGAGCTCGCAGGTCTGAGTGACCACCCCCGGAATCGGGCAGAGCGCGTCCGGCAGAACGTCCAACAACCTTATCTCGTCCAGCGGTTCCCAATGAACCAGTGCAAGCGGCTCGCACTCAGGATCTTCACGCGCATCGAGCACCGTGACCTCGCAAACAGTGGGGGTTGATGAAGACGATGGCAGAGTCAGCAGCGGCCACGCCACAGCATTCCATCGTCCATCTCGGTTTGCCAGCTTCAGCGTCGAATAGGCTGGAATGAAGGATTCGAGATCGAGGCCGATGTCCGACATCAGCACCGTCATGACGTAGAGGCGATCCTTCCAGCTGCAGTAGCTCATGACCCGGCCCCCTTCGGATCATTCGCCACGAGCATGCGCTCGAAGGCCGAGCCATCCTTGCGCGTCAGGTTGGGCACGAAACGCGAGTACACCCGGAAAAGCATCTCGGTGGTGGTGTGGCCGAGCTGGCTGGCGATCCACTCCGGGTTCTCGCCGGCTGCGAGCCACAGCGTCGCTGCCGTGTGCCGCATCTGATAGGGACGGCGGCGCGCAAGACCGAGGTGGTCCAGCAGGGGGTTCCAGACCCGACTGAGGAAGTTGTGCAGGTCGATCGGCAGACCGGTGCGACTGCAGAACACGTACTCGCCGAGGTGGCGCGTCAGCGCCTCCTGCGCCTTCAGGGCGTCGAACACGCGCTGGCTCATGTCGATCTCGCGCATGGAGCCGTCGGTCTTGGTGCCGTCCTGCTCGCCCTGCGTGAAGGACTCGCGCACCAGGATCTGCCGACGTTCGAAGTCGACGTACTTCCACTTCAGTCCGTGGACCTCCCCGGTGCGCATGCCGGTGAAGAAGCGCACGGTGAAGTAGCCGCGATAGTCGGCACGCGCCTTCTCGATGATCTGCAGGGCCTCGGCCAGGCTGAAGGGCTGGATGTCCTTGCGCGGCACCTTGAGCCGGCTCACCCGTTCACCGGGGTTGCGGAACTCGTAGCGATCCGCGGCCTCGCCAAGGATCGACATCAGCAGGGCCATCACTTCGTTCACCGTCTTGGGCGAGATCGTCGTGCCCTCGCGCTTGCCCGGGCGCTTGGCCAGCGTTGCGCGGAATTCCAGCAGCTGCGCGCGGGTGATCGTGTTGACCGCCCGCTCGCCGAAGGTCGGCACCAGATGCAGCTGGATCGTCTCGCGCCGGAGCTTCTTGGTGGTCCGGCGCCAGCGGACTTCGTTCTCGGTGAGCCAGATGTCGAGAAAGGTCGCGAACGTCGGGACGTCGGCCAACTGCGCCTCAGCAGCTCCGCCGTTTCCCAGCGCCGTCTGGACTCCGGCGGCAACGCCATTCCGCTCCGCCGCGCGGCGAGGCAGCTTGCTGTTGGGGAAGTAGCGGGCGTAGTCGAAGGTGCCCTGCTGCATCTCGGTCTCGATGCGGCGCATCACCGCCTCGACCCGCTTCCGATTCGCCGGGGTGTCGGGCAGGTCCGTCTGCTCCCGGCAGCGTGCGCCCCGGTAGAAGAAATCGAAATAGAGCTTCCCGGTCTCGGGCCGAGCGCGGACCTTAGCCATGGATCGCACCCCCGGCGCTCAGCGGCACCAGCGGTGCCTGGGCGGCCGAGGCGAGCTTCATGTCGCGCTCGATGGCGTCCCACACGTACAGGATCTTGCGGCCGCCGAAGGGGCGGAAGTAGTGGACCCCTTCCAGCAGGACCGAGTCCTTGAGCTGGTTGCGGATGGTCCGGGCGTCGTAGCGGATGCGGTCGGCGAGCTCGTCGGTGGTCAGATAGGTGGCGCTCATGGCAGACTCCATGTAGTGGTGGCACTTCGCACGTAGCGTTAGCGCTACGCCCGAAGTGGATAATACACACCACATGGAGTGTTGCAACTTCAAACGAATAGTTCGCACTACCTCATTAAGGCTGCATTCATCATATGATCAGGTTTCGCCTTAAGGAACTGCTCGCCGACAAGGCCTTTCGCGAGCGCAGGGTCGTCACGCTCGCGGAGGTGGCTGAAGTCACCGGCATCCACCGGATCACGCTTTCGAAGATCGCCAACCATGTCGGCTACAACACCGGCACCGACAACCTCGACAAGCTCTGCGAGTACTTCGGTTGCCCGCTGGAAGACCTGGCGCAGCACATTCCAGCCGGGAGTTCGGCGGCGGACCTCTCAACGCCTGACGGCGAGGGAGGCGCATGAGATCCACCCTTGCGAGAGCGAGCCCCGCAGGCGCCGATGCACAAGGCGGCCTGGCACCGCGTAGTGGACTGACTCCGCTGGCAAACCGTCAGCCTGGTGGCGCGGGGCGACTTCGTTGTGCGTGTTGCGTGCAGCGCGCGTTCGCCCGTGATGCAGGGTTGATTCAATGGCCCTGAAAAAATCCCAGCTCTACACCTCCCTCTGGCAAAGCTGCGACGAGCTGCGCGGGGGGATGGATGCGTCGCAGTACAAGGACTACGTACTGACGCTGCTGTTCATGAAGTACGTGTCGGACAAGCATGCGGCGAGTCCGAACTCGTTGATCGACGTGCCGCCTGGCGGCAGCTTCGCCGACATGGTGAAGCTCAAGGGCGACAAGGAGATCGGCGACAAAATCAATAAGATCATCGCCCGGCTGGCCGAGGCCAACGACCTCAGGGGCGTGATCGATCAGGCCGACTTCAACGACGAAGCCAAGCTGGGCAGCGGCAAGGAGATGCAGGACCGGCTCTCGAAGCTGGTCGCGATTTTCGATGGGCTCGACTTCCGCGCCAATCGTGCCGAGGGCGACGACCTGCTGGGCGATGCCTACGAGTACCTGATGCGCCACTTCGCCACCGAGAGTGGCAAGAGCAAGGGGCAGTTCTACACGCCGGCGGAGGTGTCGCGCATCCTGGCGCAGGTGGTCGGCATCGGGCGAGATACCAAGCCCGACCAGACCATCTACGACCCGACTTGCGGATCGGGATCGCTGCTATTGAAGGCCGCCGACGAGGCGCCGCGCGGCATCACCATCTACGGCCAGGAAATGGACGTGGCCACCTGGGCCCTGGCCCGGATGAACATGATCCTGCACGGCCATCCGACCGCGGAAATCAAGCGCCAGAACACGCTGTCGACGCCGCTGTTCCGCAACAAGGACGACAGCCTCAAGACCTTCGACTACGCGGTCGCCAATCCGCCATTCTCGACCAAGGCGTGGGCCAGTGGACTGAACCCCGCCGAGGACGAGTTCGAGCGCTTCGCCTTCGGCATTCCGCCGGCCAAGAACGGCGACTACGCCTTCCTGCTGCACCTGATCAAGTCGCTCAAGAGCACCGGCAAGGGCGCGGTCATCCTGCCGCACGGCGTGCTGTTCCGCGGCAACAAGGAAGCCGACATCCGCCGCAACCTGGTCGAGCGCGGGCTGATCAAAGGCATCATCGGCCTGCCGGCCAACCTGTTCTACGGCACCGGCATTCCTGCCTGCATCCTGGTCATCGACAAGGAGCACGCCCAGGCGCGGCGCGGCATCTTCATGATCGATGCCAGCCGCGGCTTCGTGAAGGACGGCAACAAGAACCGCCTGCGCGCGCAGGACATCCACCAGATCGTCGACGTCTTCAATCGTCAGACGGAGGTGCCGCGCTACGCGCGCATGGTGCCGCTGGCCGAGATCGCCAGCGCCGCCAACGACTACAACCTCAACCTGCCGCGCTACATCGATTCCAGCGAACCCGAAGACCTGCACGACCTCGATGCCCACCTCAACGGCGGTATCCCGGATCGCGACATCGATGCGCTTGGCGCGTACTGGAACGTGTTTCCGACGCTGCGGCAGGCGCTGTTCCGTCCAAGCCGTCGTGCCGGCTACAGCGAAGCGCTGATCGAAAGCCGGCAGGTGAAGCGCGCCATCCTCGACCACCCCGAGTTCCAGTCCTTCGCCGCGCGCCTCGCCACCGTTTTCGAGAGCTGGCGCGCGGCCCACCGTCCGCTGCTGATGGGCCTGAAGATCAACGACCTGCCCAAGACCATCATCCACACCCTGTCCGAGGATCTACTGGCGCGCTTCTCCGACCTGCCGCTGGTCAGCCGCTACGACGTCTATCAGCGCCTGATGGACTACTGGGTCGCGGTGATGCAGGACGACGTCTACCTGATTGCCGCCGACGGCTGGAAGGACGCCGCCCAGCCGCGCGCCGTGATCGACGACAAGGAACGCAAGATCAAGGAAACCCCGGACCTCAGCACCGGCCGCAAGAAGTACAAGATGGACCTGCTGCCGCCGGCGCTGATCGTCGCGCGCTACTACGCCGCCGAACAGGCCGCCATCGACGCCCTGCAGGCCGCGCTGGACGAAGCCGCACGCGCACTGGAGGAATACGTCGAGGAGCACAGTGGCGAAGAAGGGCTGATGGCCGATGCGTTGACCGACAAGGGCAAGGTCACCAAGGGTTCGGTGAAAGAGCGCTTGAAGTCGCTAAGGAAGGTCTGAACAAGTCGCCCCGAGTGTGCTGAGATAGCCCTGTCCCCGCAAGGCCAGAAATCGATGGATCAGATGAGTTTCGGCGACGCCGAGTACGCGACCAAGAAGAAGACGACTCGGCG
>JAGRJY010000063.1 GCA_020442465.1 Lysobacterales bacterium | reverse complement strand
GCCTGCCGAACCAGCCCGCTACAATGCCGAGGCACCCACGTGAGGAGAACATCCGATGGCAGGTTGGTACGAACTTTCCAGCAATGAGGGCGGCAAGTTCAGCTTCGTGCTCAAGGCCGGCAATGGTGAAGTGATTCTGCGCAGCCAGAGCTACGCCGGCGAGTCGGGCGCGCGCAACGGCATCGCCTCGGTGCAGGCGAATGCGCCGAACGACGCGATGTACGAACGCAAGCAGGCTTCCGACGGGCGCAGTTTCTTCAATCTCAAAGCCGCCAACGGCCAGATCATCGGCACCAGCCAGATGTACAAGTCCGAGTCGGGGCGCGACAACGGCATCGAGTCGGTCAAGACCAACGGACCGGGCACGACGATCAAGACACCGGACTGACGGCGGTGTGCGCAGGCAGCGCCCGCTTCGCCGCGGCGCTGTCCGAGGAAACCGCCAGTTAGGCGGGCGGGTTCGGCGAAGCGAGGATCTTCTGTGCCATCCACGCATCGCCGTGCTGGATCAGCTCGACCGGTGTGAACTCCCAGCCGGTGAGTGCCATGCACTCGCCGACCGTCCATTCGCGCTGTTCCTTGCTGAACTCGCGACTCCCGGCCACCACCGCTTCGAGCACGGCTCGTGAGGGAATCGGCCCTTCGGTCGGCGGTTTCGGTGCGGCCGCCTGGCCGTTGCCGGCACCGCCGCCGGCCTGCGCGGCGGGCGGCGCGTGCGCGCCCTCGCGCAGTGCGTCGATACGCTTGATCGCCAGCGCCTGCGCGTCGCCGTCGTCGGTCACCTGCGGCGCGGCAGCACCAAGCGCCTTGTGCAGGTCGTCGAGCCGGTGCTGGGTCTCCAGCGCCTTCTTGCGCAGGTCGGACAGCCGGTCGAGCATCGGCTTCTGCGCGGCCTCGAGCTTCTTCACCTGCTCTTCGAGCTGCAGCAGTTCGGTCACCGGCTCAACCAGCTCTTTCACGTTGAGCAGGTTCATCACCCGCGTCGACAGCTCGTTGTAGAGGTCTTCATGGGTGAGCTTGAGCCCACGGCAGACGGTCTGCCATGCCAGGGCGACCTGCTGCGCGCTGGTCTTGGTGCTTGCCGAGGGCGGCGGCATCACCGCTTCGGTGATCTCGCGAATCGCCTGTTCGAGCCGCTTGCTCAGCGGATCGGCATCGAAATGGCCCATCTCGCGGCGCAGCGCGATGCGCGCGTCGATCAGCAAGGTTCTCAAATCATTCTGACTGGTCACGACCCGCCCCCCTGTGCGACCCGACACCGAAACGACCCTACTGCGTTCAATGCGCCGGTGCGCCGCGCAGTTTCTTCAACAGGACGACGGCAGCCACGAGCACCGCGCCCACCAACACGCCCACCACGAGGTCGGCGCCGACGGCCACCGCCGTCGCGACCCAGCCTTCCAGCTGCCACCCTTCGATCCAGTGGTGGAGGGCCGGAATGCCATGGGTGAGGATACCGCCGCCGACGAGGAACATGGCAACGGTTCCAGCCAAGGACAGGAATTTCATGAACCAGGGCGCGAACACCAGGATCGCCCTGCCCAGCGCGCCGGCGACCGCCGACTTGCCCTCGCGACCGCGCTTCAGCAGCCACAGCCCGGCATCGTCCAGCTTCACGATGCCGCCGACCAGTCCGTACACGCCGATGGTGATGATCAGCGAGATGCCGATCAGTACGGTCAGCTGGGTAGCGAAGGGTTTGCCGGTCAGCGTGCCGAGGGTGATGACGATGATCTCGGCGGAGAGAATGAAATCGGTGCGGATCGCGCCGCGGATCTTGTTGCGCTCGAATTGCACCATGTCGATCGCATCGGAATTGACCGCGTCGACCAGCTGCTGATGGTGCGCGGCGTCCTCCTCGGCGCTGTGCAGGAACTTGTGCGCCAGCTTCTCCACCCCTTCGAAACAGAGAAAGGCGCCGCCCAGCATCATCAGCGGCAGCACCGCCCAGGGCATGAGCGCGCTGATCGCCAGCGCGGCCGGCACCAGGATCGCCTTGTTCATCAGCGAGCCTTTGGCTACTGCCCACACCACCGGCAGCTCGCGATCGGCCTTCACACCGGCGACCTGCTGGGCATTGAGGGCCAAGTCGTCGCCGAGCACGCCGGCGGTCTTCTTGGTGGCGACCTTGGTCATCACCGCGACGTCGTCGAGCAGGGTGGCGATGTCGTCGACGAGGGTGAACAGGGAGGATCCGGCCAAGATTTCACCGCGTTCGGGATGAGGAGGCCCGATTCTACCCAGCCGCGCCGGTGAACACGCTCACGGCGCCGTCAACGACACCAGGTACCCGGCGACTCCTGCCCGCTTCGCGCACGGCTGGCGCGTCTCCCCGGCAGCTACTCGGAGCGAAAGCGCTCCAGCTCGGCCAGCTGCGATTGCGCGCGGCGCAGGCTGGCGCCGGTCAGCAGCGCATCCATCCTGCGCCCGAACGCCGCCCGCTGCGGCTGCCGCGCCCAGCGATGAAACCAGGCGGTGGCGGCCAGGCCCAGCGCACCGAAGGCCAGGCTGAGGCCGACGAACCATGGCTGCTGCGCCGACAGGTCGATGCCCCCCAATCCGGCCAGCACCATCAATACCAGCATCCACAGCAGCCACCAGGGCAGGCCGGCGAGCATGCCGGAGATCACGTAGGCGCGGCGGACCTGCGCCAGCTGGTGCTGGATGCTCAGCACCGGACCGGAAAAGTCGATGGCATGCAGCCGTCCCAGGGTCAGGCCGGCCGCGACGATGCTCACCACGCCATAGGCGTGCACCAGCACACCGGCGACGATCACCGCCCACGCGTCGGGCTGGCGACTCCACAGCAGCGCGGCGAGCAGGACAAACGGCAGTGCGAACAGCATCTGCAGCACCTGCCCCAGATACAGCGGCCGCAGGCTGCTGCGGGTGCGCTGCAGCCGCGACGCGACCAGGGCCTCTTCGCGCAGCAGATTGCTGCGCGCCAACTCGTTCGCCAGCTGCTGCCAGGTGGACTTCAGTTGTTCCAGTTCCATGAGGGTTTCCTTCGGATTCGGGCCGGGACCTAGAGTTCGGTCCGGATACGCTGCTTGAGTCGACCGATCTTGGTCGAGACATGGGTTTCGCTGAGGCCGAGAATCTCGCCGATCTCGCGCTGCGGACGTTCTTCGAGGTAGAGCAGCAGCAGGGCGCGATCCATCGGCGGTTGCGCCGCGATGAACTGCCGCAGGCGCTCGACCTGTTGCGCAGACTCGTGGTCGAACGTGGTCGCGGCCAGGTCGGCATGTTCGTCGCCGATCGGCACCTGCTGCCGCGACCGCTGGCCGTGCTGACGCACGAAACTGATCGCCACGTTCAGGGCGATGCGATACATCCAGGTCGACAGGCTGCGGCCGGGGTCGTAGCCAGGGAATGCCCGCCACAGCTGCGCGGCGATTTCCTGCGCCAGGTCGGCGCGGTCTTCGGGCAGGCTGGCGTAATTGTGCGCGACCTTGAGCACGATGCCGCGGTGCGCCCGCAACGCCGCCTCGAATGCGTTGCGCGCTTCGGCCTGGCTCATCGCTTCAGTCTGCATCATCGCCGACATGCCGGATCATTCCGCGGGCGTCCACGCGCCCTTCCTGACGATGATTCGCGGCAGAAGGCGAGATCTCACAGTCCGGCCACGACCGGCCGCTCAGACGGCGTGACCGCCGCGTCGGCGTCGG
>JAGRJY010000062.1 GCA_020442465.1 Lysobacterales bacterium | reverse complement strand
CGGCCATCGGCCGCTCAATGCGGCATTAGGCCTCGGATAGGTAAAGGTCGCTGGGGAACGTATGTTCGATCACGTCGTGTTTGGTGTGAGTGACTTTGCCGTGAGCAAAGCATTCTTCGAGGCAGCCCTTGCTCCTTTGGGAGTAGAGGTGGTATCTGAGGGGCCCTTGGGTGTTGAGCTTTGTCGCCCCAACGATATTGCTTCCCTCTGCATCCGCCGTGAGCCTGTCCCTGCACCATCACACTTGCACCTCGCGTTCGCGGCCGAGAGTCAGGCTCAAGTAGAAGCCTTCTATCAAGCAGCCTTGGCTGCTGGTGCCGAGTGCAACGGTGCGCCGGGCTTGCGGCCGCAGTACCACGCCAACTACTACGCCGCCTTCGTTATCGGCCCTGACGGCCACAACGTTGAGGCGGTCTGCCACGCAGCCGAGGCCTAACTACGCATTAGAGCGAACCGATGGGACGTGCTTCGATGTTTCCTGAGATGATGTCGCCTACCGGCCGCTGCATGCGGCGATAGACCGCAGGGGGCCCAATGCAGCTGGCGCTGAACGATCGAGTGCAGTCGGAGATCCGGCGCGAACACTACGACGGCGCTCCGGGGGTGCTCACGTCGGCGCTTGTGTGGGTGTGCTCTTCGGCGGTCTGCATGCTGTCGGGGACGCACCAAGGTGTGTGGACACTGCTGATTGGCGGGGCGCTGATCTACCCAATCAGTTCTTTGCTCACCAGGGTGTGGGTGAGACCGCAGGCTGCACCGACTGCGAATGCACTGAATCAGCTCGCGGGCGCATCGACGGTCTGGCTCATCGCTTGCTGCGTCATGGCGTATGGTCTGTATCACCTTCGGC
Source organism: Lysobacterales bacterium (assembly GCA_020442465.1). Taxonomy (GTDB): domain Bacteria; phylum Pseudomonadota; class Gammaproteobacteria; order Xanthomonadales; family Xanthomonadaceae; genus Pseudomarimonas. Next base: position 17,555 of record JAGRJY010000062.1, on the reverse strand, counting down.
CGGAACTGTTCTTTCCGGCCATGATGCTCACGATCGGATGCAGGTATGCGGTCTTTGCCACGATCTACGGTTTGGCGATCTACTGGGTGCTTGGTCTTGCGCTCCTGGCGGCCGCTTTCGTCTCGTTCTTCCTCTGGCTCTCGCCGTGGATGTCGGCCATGGCCGGTGGGCTGGTGGAGATGGCTTTTGCGGTGGTGCTCTTCCGGGGTGCCCAACGGTTCGCGGCGGCGAGCTGACTGCGCACGAGTGCGGGCCGAGGGGACACGCTTGAATGTCTTCCGAGGCGACGCCTGCCACGGGCAGCGCCGTGCGGCGTTGAGCGAGCGCAAGAGCGGGGATCCATGACGTGAGCCCTGTTCAATGTGCCCGCCTGCAACCCGGGAGCCCCGCCCCCCGTCGCTCAAAGGAGAAGCTGTGTCGAGTCACGTTGCCCAAGGCGAGTTTGTGGTGAAGTTGCTTCCGCTGGCGATGGAGAACCAGCCGGAGGGCGGCAAGCTGGCGCGCATGTCCCTGGACAAGACCATCAGCGGCGATCTGGTTGCTGTCACGACCGGCCAGATGCTGAGCGCCGGGACAGGCATGGAGGGTTCGGCTGGCTACGTGGCGATCGAGCACGTCGAAGGGTCGCTTCTTGGCAGGAAGGGCAGCTTCGTGCTTCAGCACTCCGGCACCCTGTGTCGCGGCGAACCCCGCCTCCACATTGCCGTGGTTCCCGATTCGGGCACGGGTGAGTTGGTCGGCCTCGCCGGTACGTTCAACATCGCCATCGCAGATGGCAAGCATCGCTATGAATTCGCCTTCACACTCCCTTAGCACCGTGTCGCCCGGCCACGCGCCGGGACGAACCGAAAGGACTTCCTTCAACTGTGCCCGGGTGGTGCCGGCTCTCGACCGCATGATGGGACCGCGTGCGGATGCGATCGAGCGAGGCGGCGAATGATTCGATGGCTACTTGCCGCGGCTGTGGCGTTCGCCCCTGCTGCGGGCCAGGCGCAGGACGACGCATCAGCGGCGCGATCCAGGGATCCCCTGCTCGACAGGCTGGTCGGAGATTGGGACATGCGCGGTCGCCTGCTCGGCGAGCCCGTGGGCTACTCGGCGCATGGCGGATGGATCCTCAACCACCAGTTTCTCAAGCTGCACCTGGTCGAGAACTCGACGCCGCCGCAGTACGAGGCAGAGATCTACCTTGGTTTCGATGCGAGTCGTGACCGCTATGTCGTGCATTGGCTCGATACTCTGGGAGCGAAACCTTCTGCCACCCTGGGTTATGGAAAGCGCGAGATGCATGGGCTGCGGTTTCAATTCGACTACGAGTCGGGCCCGTTCAGGGATACGCTGTCCTACGATGCCGGCGCACAGGTGTGGCAGCTGAGTGTCGAGCGCATGGGCGAGGACGGCACATGGGTTGAGTTCGCCAGTCACACGCTGCATCGCCGCGACAAGGCCGTGTTGGTCGAGTAGCCGCGCACTGGGTGCTGGACGGCGCCACTGGCTGGTGCTTCGATGTGTTCTGCAAGCTGGTTGACCATCGGTCACGAGATGCGCCCCGGAGCTCGCATGGCAGACGCCGACGCTGAAGCAGATATCGATGCCGTGGTGGCCCGGTTCTTCCGGGCGTTCGACAACCGTGGCGGGCGTCGGCCCCGGATGGATGACATCGCGTGCTGCTTTGCCGAGGGCGCCGTCGTGGTTCGGCATGCCCTCGGCCGGACCGAGATGCTGACGGTGCCTGCATTCGCTGCGCCCAGGATTGACCTGCTGAGCAGCGGCGACCTGGTGGAATTCCACGAGTGGGAGGTGGAATCGAGCACGAGGGTGTTCGGCGGCATCGCCAGCCGCACGTCGCGCTACGGCAAGCGGGGCCTTCTCCAAGGCAGCACGTATTCCGGCTCGGGCACCAAGTTGTTTCACCTCGCTTGCTCGGATTCGACGTGGCTGATCACCTCGCTCGCCTGGATGGATGACCCGGCCTAGCGGCGCCGCGCATCGCAACGCAGCGGCATGGCGGCACTTTCTCGGCGGATGCCGCTCTGAGAGGATGTCCTTCGACGGCGGCATGATCGGGTCGCCCACGGCGGAGAACCGATGCGACGAACATGGGTCGTGCTCGTGGTGGCGCTCGCGGCGCTGGCGACCGGACTGGTCGTGTACTTCTCGGGAAGGGAGTACGTGTACGAGTTCTCGGAAGCGCAGATTCGCGACACGCTGAGCGCGAAGTTGCCCGTGTCGCGGCGCTACTTCTTCGTCTTCGAGGTCACCCTCGACCATCCGCGGGTGACCCTCGTGGACGGATCGGATCGCGTTTCGGCCGGGCTCGACGTGCTGCTGAACATCCACGTCAACGGCCAACCGATGCCCCTGGGCGGCACGGTCGACGTGTCGGGTGGCGTCCGTTACGATCCGAATCAGGGCGCGTTCTTTCTCGCCGAGCCGCGGATCGACGCGCTCAGGATCCAGGGTATCCCGGATCGCTACACGGCCAAGGTATCCGCGGTGATGGCCGACGCGTTGGGCGACTTCTACCGCGAGCGTCCGGTGTACACCCTGTCGCGGGCCGATGCGAAACAGGCCGCCGCACGGCTCGTGCTCAAGGATGTCAGGGTCTCGCGCAAGACGTTGATCGTCACCCTCGGCCTCTAGACATGCACCGCGTGGCAAGCCAGTGTGCGCGGCACGGTGACGGGATGGCGGGTTCGAACGGCGGTGTGTCTGCCGCCCACGCCTTGGCCCGCACCGGCACCCGTCGCGCTCGACCCGGCTCGAATGCGGTCGCCACGGTGTGAACCCGATCACCCACTTTCTCGTCGGCTGGACGGCGCTTGAGCGCTTGCTGCCGTCGCGCCGCGACAAGGCCCTGGTCTGTTTCAGTGGCCTGGCTCCCGACCTGGATGGTCTCGGCATCGTCGTCGACGCGTTCACCCGCGTCGCGGGTCTTTCCGAGACCGACCTGTATCAGCAGTTCCACCGAGTGTACGGCCATGGTCTGCCCGCTGCGTGGGTGATCGCCATCGCGGTGGCGCTGTGCGCACGCCTGCGCACGCGCACGGCGCTATGGTCCCTGGTCGCGGTGCACCTGCACTTCGTCTGCGACCTGCTGGGCTCGCGCGGCAGCACGCCGGAGGACATCTGGCCGATCTACTACCTGGCCCCGATCTCGATGCACCCGCAATGGTCGCTGTCCTTCCAGTGGCCGCTGGTGGGATGGCAGAACCTGGTCATCAGTGCGCTGCTGATGCTGATCGCGATGGAACGCGCGACCCGCACCGGCTACGCACCGGTCGTGGTGTTCAGCGCACGCGCTGACGCGGTGTTCGTCGGAGTGCTTCGCGGATGGCGCGCGTCGCTGCGGCGACTGTTCCGGCGGTCGCCCTGACTGCATGGGGCGCCCCGCCTGCGGTTGCCCTCGAAGCTTCAGTGCATGCTCGCCGATCTGTCTCGCGCCGGCCTCCGAGAATCGTGGACCCGCGCTTCGGTAGACGTTGCCGTCTGCGATGATGCTTGGCGCGGTCAGAGACCCGTGACGCGGGGGAGCATCCATGCCCATCGATCAACTGGTACCCCTGCTGCGGGTCGCCGACGTGGCGCACTCGATGCGCTGGTACCGCGAGCATCTGGCGATGAGCGCCGATCCGTTCCCGGCGGAACCGCCACACGTGTTCTGCATCCTGCGTCAGGGCGCGGTCGAACTCATGCTGCGACGTGCGGAAGGGGCGCGGCCGAAGCCACGTGCTGCGTACGACTGGGACGTCTACCTTCGCCGGGCCGGACCGGGATTCCGCGCCGTCTACGAAGCGTTCAAGGCGCGCGGCATCGTGACCCGACGCCTGGAGCAGATGCCCTACGGTCTGGCGGAATTCGAGATCACCGACCCGGATGGCCATGTGATCTGTCTCGCCCAGGTGATCGATGACGCCAAGGATCTGCCACGGCCCACGCGATAGCGCGGAGCAGGCCCCTGGAACGGTCCGGCGCGCCAGCCGGGACGCACACAAGTGCGAGGATGCTTGGGGCTACTCTGTTCGTGCGCGACCGACGCGCGCCGACGGGAAAACCGGATGCCCTTCACTCCCTTCCACATGGGACCTGGCATGGCCCTGAAGGCCCTGGCCGGGCGCCACCTCAGCCTGGTGGCGTTCGGCGGTGCACAGGTGGCCATCGACATCGAGCCGCTGGTGCGGATGCTGCGCGACGATGCGGTACTGCACGGACCGACCCACACCTATGCCGGTGCGCTGGGCGTGGCGGTGCTGGCTTTTCCTCTGCTGTGGCTGTCCTATGCAGGGATGGCACGGGTGTGGAACGGACTGATCGATGGCAGCATGCGCCCGGCCTGGCGCATGCCGTCCCGCCCGAGCGTGCTACCCGTCGTCAGCGGGCTGTTGCTGGGCACGTTCAGCCATGTCGCGATCGACAGCATCATGCACGCCGACATGCGGCCGGGCTGGCCGTTCACCGATACGAATCCCACCTATGCAGCGATCAGCATCAGCGCACTGCACACTGGGTGCGTGGCAGTCGGCGTGATTGGCATCGCCGTGTTCGCGTTGCTGCGCAGTCGCACGGGATCACGCGGATGAATGAACAGCCTTAGGCGCTCCGATGTGGCGCGCGGCACAAGCGTGGTCTGCCGGGCGCTTGCGCGGCATACGGGGCCGCGCACTAGAATCACGTTCCGAGGCATCAGCCGCATCGGCATTGCGCTCGCTGGAACCCTTCTCATCAGCCATGCGCCACACTGAATCGCGCCATCACCACGCCCGCCTGTCCGGATCGCGCCGATCAGCAGCACCCGCGCAGCAGCCACTCGAACGCCCACGGGAGCCCGCATGACCCCCCAGTCCATTTCCCTGAAATCGAAGCTCGGGCTGTTCTCGGAGCGCTGGTCGCCGCGGGTGATCGCCGAGCTCAACGACTACCAGTTCAAGCTGGCCAAACTCGAGGGCGCCTTCGTCTGGCACCAGCACGCCGACACGGACGAAGCATTCTTCGTCGTCGAGGGCGCGTTGCGCATCGAGTTTCGTGATGGTGTCGTCGAACTCGCGGAGGGCGAGCTGTGCGTGGTGCCACGTGGCGTCGAGCACCGACCGGTCGCCGAGACGCCGTGCTCGGTGCTGCTGATCGAGCCACGCGGCGTGGTGAACACCGGCGAAGCCGGTGGTGCCTACACCGCCCCCAACGATGTCTGGATCTGAGCAGGACGTTCGGTCGTGACGCCGGCCTTGCGCATTTCCACCGACCGGCGCGAGCTCGACGTCGCGCTGATCCACCGCTATCTCGCCGACGAGTCGTACTGGGCGCGGTCGATTCCGCGCGACATCCTGCATCGCGCCCTGCAGCACTCGCTGTGCTTCGGCGGCTTTCTCGGCAGCGAGCAGGTCGCCTTCGCTCGCGTGGTCACCGACCATGCGACCTATGCGGCCCTGCTCGATGTGTTCGTGGTGCAGGCGCACCGTGGCCAGGGCCATGCGCAGACCCTGCTGACGGCGGTGATGGCGCATCCCGACCTGCAGACGCTGCGGCGTTTCCTGCTCACCACGGCCGACGCGCACGCGCTGTACGACAAGTTCGGGTTCACGCCGCTGGCGGCGGCGGACCGGCACATGGAGCGCTATGACCCGACCCTGTACGCACGCATGGCGAATTCCGATGTGTCGGAGTGACGCGCCGCGCCTGGCGAAGTCCGGCTCCGCGCGGATGCCGTCGGGACGTGCCGCATGAGCGCGGAGCACGCACTGCCGCATGCGCTCGGCCGCGACGAAGCCGAGCACTACCGCTGGGGCGAGGGTTGTGACGGCTGGCACCTGCGTCAGGGCGCCGACCTGTCGGTGATCGAGGAGCGCGTGCCGGCGGGCGTTGGCGAATGCGCGCACCGGCACCACCGCGCCGAGCAGGTGTTCTACCTCCTCGAAGGCGCGGCGGTGATGGAATTCGAGACCCACGACGTGGCGCTGGCAGCGGGGCAATCGGTGCAGGTGCCGGCCGGCGTCGCGCACCGTTTCGTCAATCGCTCCGCGGCAGCGGTGCGCTTTCTGGTGATCTCGGCGCCGACGACGCGCGGCGATCGGGAAGACCTCCCGACCTGGCGCGCCGATGACTGATCGCGCGAGGGCGGACGACGCGCTTCCTGCGCCACGAACCGGACCTCGCGGTCGGGCCTCGATGTTCCGTCGCGCGGATGCAGTGGCGGACTGCGCGACGAGGCGCCGTGATCGACCGCGCAACGGTGACGCCGGCCCAGGCTGCCGGACGGACCCTTTCCGCCAAGCCGTGAGCACCAGCCCATGACCCGCGACGCCCTGTTCCTGCCGGTGCTCGTGCAGATCGCGCTCACCGCCTACGCCTACCTGCGACTCGGCGCGGCGAAGAAGGCGGCGTCGCGTGCCGGTTCGGTCGACGAAGCGCGGCGCGCGTTGCACGAGGACGCCTGGCCCGACCACGTCATCCAGATCAATCACGCGATCCGCAACCAGTTCGAGTTGCCGGTGCTGTTCTACGTGCTGTGCCTGATGCTGTGGGCACTGGATGCGGCGTCGATCGCGGCGCAAGCGCTGGCATGGCTGTTCGCGCTCAGCCGCATCGCCCATTTCGTCGAGCACACCGGGGCCAACCGTGTGGCGCAGCGACGGCGGCCACTGTTCACCGTCGGCGCGGTCGCGGTGCTGGGTCTGCTGGTGCTGGCAAAGCTTGCGCTGCTGGGACGCTTGCTCGGCTGAGTGTCGCGCCGCGCAGCGGCTGATGCGCCGCGCAAAAAAGACGGGGCCCGCAGGCCCCGTCCGGTGCAGCGTTGAAGCGAGGTCCTGCGATCAGAACTCCTGCGAGAACCGCACACCGATCGTGCGCGGCTGGGTGCGCACGGTGTAGGTCTGCTCGCCGCAGACCGTCTCCGCGCACTGCGCGTAGCGGAACAGCTCACCGGCCTCGTCGGTCACGTTCTTCACGTACAGCTCCACCTTCCAGTTGTCCTTGCCGAAGCCGGCGGACAGGTCGAGCAGTTCGTACGAACCCAGATCGCCGAGGATGTCGCGCTCGAGCAGGCGCAGGTCGGACTTGCGCTTGCCCTCGTGCATCAGGGTGCCCTGGAAGTAGCTGTCGAAGCCGTTGAAGTCGAACACGTAGCGACCGGTGAGGTTGCCCTTGAACTTCGCGGTGATCGGCAGCTGGGTGCCCGACGGCGCTTCCGGATCGGCGCAGTCGGTTTCCGGGTTGCCGTTGTCGTCGACGAAGCCGCAGTAGTTCTCGGTCAGTTCCGAGTCGTAGAACGCCACGCCACCCGACAGGGTGAAGTTGTAGGTGGCGGCCCAGCTCATGTCGACTTCGAGGCCACGGATCTCGGCCTGGTTGGCGTTCTTGATCTCGGTCAGGCCGTTCTGGCCGAGCAGGGCGAACTGGAAGTCCTTCCACTCTTCCTGGAACACCGCACCGTTGAACTGGAAGCGACGATCGCCGAACAGCATCTTCCAGCCGAACTCGTAGTTGGTCAGGAAGTCGGACTTGTACGGTGGCAGCGAGCCGCGGCGGTTGATGCCGCCCGGTCGATAGCCCTCCGACCAGGTGGCGTAGATCATCCGGTCGTCGTCGATCTGGTAGGTCAGGTTGAGCTTGCCGAGGCCGTCGTCTTCCTTGGTGTTCTTGTCCAGGTTGACGCAGGGTGCGCCGCGGAAGTCGGTCTGGTCAAAACAGGCCGCTTCACCGGTGCCGCTGGAGAAGCCGGCGCTGTAGCCGAAGAAACCCTTCAGGCTGTTGTCGGCCTTGAAGAAGCGTGCGCCGCCGGTCAGGGTGAGCTTGTCGGTGAAGTCGTAGGAGACTTCTCCGAACAGCGCGCGATCGTCGTCCTGGCGGTACTGCTTGGTCAGCCAGATGGTGTCCGGCCAGCCGGTGACCGAGATCGAGTCGGCGAGATCGTCGACGATGTAGCGCTGCTGGATCTCGTGGTTCTGCTCCTGCCAGAACACGCCGGCGACGACGCGCAGGCGCTCGTCCGACGGCGAGGCGATGCGCAGCTCGTGGCTCATCTTGGTGTAGCGGTCGGTGCCCTGGATGTACTGCGCCGGATTGATCAGCACGCCGTCGTCGTCGTAGAAGTAGGCGCCGTAGCCGGCCAGGGTGTCGTACCAGAACGAGTAGTCGTTGTAGTCCTGGTCGATGTCGACATCGCGGCTCAGGTGCGCGCCGGCGTAGGTCACGTCGAAGTTGCCGATCTTGCCCTGCACGGTCAGTGCGGCCTGCACCCAGCGATCTTCCGACTTCTCGGGATAGAAGTGGGTCAGGGCGTAGTCGCCGACGCCATCCTCGCCGGCGAAGGTGCCATTGACGTCCTGGCGCTGGCCCATCACGGTCGGATTGACCGTCCAGCCGTTGTCGAACTCGAACAGCAGGGCCGCGCGGGCGCCGGTGGTGTCGACGTCGTTGTAGTCCTTCTCGGCGCGCCCGGCGTTGTCGATGGTGATGCCCGAGGTCGGGAAGGTGCGGCTGCCGAACACGTTGTCGATGTAGCCGGCGTCGTGCTTGCTCCAGCCGACCAGGCGGATCGCGGTGTGGTCGTTGACCGGCGCGTTGACGAAGCCCTCGGCGACGTAGCCGTTGCCGCCGTTCGAGACGGTATTGGCTTCCAGGCCATAGCCGGCAGCGAACGCCGACGGATCGGGCTTGTTGGTGATGATGCGGATCGTGCCGGCCTGCGAGCTGGCGCCGTACAGCGTGCCCTGCGGGCCGGCCAGCGACTCGACGCGGGCGATGTCGTAGACGTGCAGGTCGAGTGCGCCCTGGATCGTCGTGATCGGCTGCTCGTCGAGATACATGCCGACGCTCGGCAGCGGACCGGAGTGGTTGCCGTTGCTGCCGCTCGCCACGCCGCGCATGTAGACCTGGCTGAAGCCGGGCTGGAACTGCTCGAACGAGACCGTCGGCAGCAGGCGGGCGAAGTCGTCGAAGTCGGAGACGTTCATCTCGCGCAGCTTGTAGGTATCGAGCACCTGCATGCTGATCGGCACCTTCTGCACGTCTTCCTCACGCTTCTGCGCGGTGACGCTGATCGATTCGAGGGCCGGGGCGCGATCTTCGTCGGCGGCGGCCTGGGCGAAGGCGGTGGAACAGACGGCGAAGTGGATCGCGGCGGCCAGCGGCAGTCGGGCAAGGCCCGGCCTCAGGCGACCGCGTGCTTCGTCGCGGGCGGTTTTGCTACGCATGGTGGTGACCCCTCTCGTTGCTCGGGACAGTGACCCCGGTGCCGCCGGCAACGATTTCGTGCGGCTGGGGATAGGAATCCAGGACAGGGCCGAGCGCGGTGCGCAGCGGGTCGAGCCATGCGGCGTAGTGCTGCCACTGGTCGAGCCCGCCGCGATGGATCGGCTGGCGCACCTGCTCGGAGCTGGCGGTGCGCACCGGGCGCGCGTTCTCGTAGAACTTCAGGCAGGCCGGGTCGAACGGCAGCCCGCAGTAGGCGAGCAGGCGACGCACTTCGGCCTCGGTATCGTCGATCAGCTCTTCGTAAATCACCCGGTGCACGCGGCCGGGCAACACGGCGTCGTAGTGCGCCATGAGCTCGACGTAGTCGCGGTAGTAGCGGCCGATGTCGTCGAGGTCGTAGGAGAAGTTCTGCCCGCGCGCGAAATGCTGCTTGAAGCCGGAGAAGCAGCACGCCATCGGGTGCCGGCGCACGTCGATGACGCGCGCATGCGGGAGGGCCAGATGGATCAGCGCCAGATGCGCGAAATTGTTCGGCATCTTGTCGACGAAGTGCGGTGCGTCGGTCTTGCGCTGGATCCGCGTGCGCGCCACGTAGCGCGCACCGAGTTCGGCGCAGGCCTGGGCATCGATGCGGGTGAGCGCGTCGTAGTAGGGCAGGTCGGCGTCGGCATCGCCTTCGGCGCGCAGACCGCGCGCGAGGGAAATGATCTCCGGCAGTTCCATCGTGCCTTCGACGGCGGGATGGCTGGCGAGGATCTGTTCGACGAGGGTCGACCCGGCGCGCGGAAGCCCGACCACGAAAATTGGATCCGCGGACGCGTCGCCCCAGCCCTGGCGCGCCTCGAAGAACGCGCGATCGAACAGCACCCGTGCGCGTTCGACGCGCTGCTGGGTGTCGTCGGCGCGGTAGGGCACCCGCTGCTTGCGCAGCGCGTTGCCGGCGGCGTAGTGGGCGAACGAGGTCGGGTAGTCCGCGGCGTCCTCCAGCGCCTTGCCGAGCGCGAAGTCGAAGTGCAGGCGGTGCTCGGCGTCGAGCGCCGGGTCGTCCAGTTCCCGGCGCATCGTCGCCAGGTCGTCTTCGGTGAAACGATAGGTCTTGAGGTTGGCGAGACTCCACCAGGCCTCACCGAACCGCGGCTCGATGGCGATGCAGCGCCGATAGGCGTCGATCGCGCGCGCGGTGTCGCCGGCGGTCTTCAGGGCGTGGCCGTAGCTCAGCCAGATGCGCGATTCACCCGGCAGCTCGGCGAGGATGCCGGCATACAGGTCGAGCGCGCTGGCGTAGTCGCCGGTGCGGCACAGCAATACCGCCTTGAGATTGCGGAAACCGGGATGCGCCGGGTCGATGGCCAAAAGTGTCTCGACCTCGATGAGGGCGCGTTCGGGCTCGTTCGAACGATGCAGCACCTGGACGAGGTTCTGGCGCGCCTCGAGAAAGCCCGGCGCGAGGTCGACGCAGCGGAGCAGCAGGGTCTCGGCATCCTCGTAGCGGCCGATGCGCGCGGCCACTTCGGCGAGCATGCGCAGTGCGGCGACATCGGTCGGCGCCTGCTGCAGATGCCGGCGCAGGCGCGCCTCGGCGTCGGGGATGCGATTTTCGGCCAGCGCGCTGCCGGCCGCCAGCAAGGCGGGCTCCTGCGCGGCGTGGCGGGTGTGGCGCAGATAGCACTGGGCGGCGGCCTCGCGTTGGCCGAGGCGGTCGTGCAGGTCGGCGAGATCGCGCCAGACCCCGGGCAGGTCGCCACGCAATTCGGCCGCGCGCCGCAGCAGCGGGAGGGCTTCCGCGAAGGCACCACTGGCGATCAGCATGCGTGCCGCGCTGTGCTGGGCCAGGGCCCAGTTCGGCTGCGCGCGGGCGAGCGACAGCATCTCCTGCCGCGCCTCCTCACGCTGTCCCAGGCGCCACTTCGCCTCGCCCAGCAGGAGCAGCGCAGGCGGGTGGTTCGGCACCGCACGCAGGATCTCGGACAGCTGTTCGGCCGCCAGGCCGGGGTCGCGCTGCAGCAGGCGTTCGGCGTGGGCCAGGGCCTGCTGCAGGGGGGCGGTGGCGGTCTCGGCGCTCATGGTGGGGTGACAGGCTCCTCAGGTGCGCGGCGTCGAACCGCGGACAACGGTGGGGTGACGGCCGGGCCCTCCACCCGCACGCCCTCCTGAACCACCCGTACCGCTGCCTCGAAATCCGGCGGGTCGCCGTCGGCGGGCAGCGGCAGCGCGACCAGGTCGGCGAGCTTGCCAGGTTCGATGCTTCCCAATTCCTGCTCCACGCGCAAGAGCCGGGCGGCATGCCAGGTGGCGGACTGCACGGCCTGCTGCCAGCGCATGCCGTGGCGGATCATGTAGGCGAACTGACGCGCGTTGGTGCCGTGCGGAAAGACGCCGGCATCGGTGGCGAACACCACGGTGACCCCGGCGGCGACCGCCTTGCGGAAGCCCTCGCGCTGCGCGTCGGTGGTGTCGCGGTTCTTGCGCAGGATGTCGGCCGACCAGCCGTCGCGCTTGCCGACCTCGTCGATGTAGTCGCCGTTGTATACGTCCATGGCGAGGAACACGCCGTGCCGTTTCGCCAGGGCGAGGCCTTCGTCGTCGATCAGCGAGGCATGCTCGATCGAGCGTACGCCGGCGCGGATCGCCGCCTTGATGCCTTCGGCGCCGTGCGCATGGGCGGTGACGTCGAGCCCGTGCTTGCGCGCCTCGTCGACGATCGCGCGCAGCTCGTCCTCGCTGAACTCCATCGCGCCCGGTTCGGTGCCCTCGGTGAGCACCGCGCCGGTGGCGATGACCTTGATCAGGTCGACGCCGCCCTGGGCCAGCACGCGCACGCGCTCGCGCAGCGCCTCCTCGCCGCGGGCCACGCCCAGGCGAAACTCGGCCGGCAGGCTGGCGCCGGGGGTGCCGGTGACCTCGCCGCCACCGCCCGGCGCGGTGACGTAGGCGCCGGCGACGAACATCCGCGGACCCGCCACCTCGCCGCGACGGATGGCGTCGCGCAGGGCGACGTCGACCAGCCCGCGATAGGTGCCGACATCGCGCACGCTGGTGAATCCGGCGCGCAGGGTGGCCGCCGCGTGCGCGGCGCCGAGCAGCACGTCCTCGGCGGCGCTCGACTTCAGCGGCGCCAGCGGGTCGGCCGACTGGATGTCGCCGATCAGATGGGTATGCATGTCGAACCAGCCGGGCATCACCAGGCGATCGCGCCAGTCGAGGTCGGGCGGCGGGTCGTCGTCGTGGGCGGGGCGAACCTCGACGATGCGGCCGCCGTGGATGACGATGCGACGGCCTGCAAGCACTTCACCGCGCACGCTGTCGAACACCGCGCCGGCCTGGATGCTGAGATCGCGTCCGGCGGGCGCGGCAGCGACCGGCGTGCCCGCCGCGAGCACAGCGCCCAGCCCGAGGCCCAGCCACGTGAGCAGCGCCGCCGGCAAGCCGAACCGGCGCTTGATCGAGGATGTGCAGGCCGCGCGCCTCATGAGGCGACGAACCGGCGGCGGCGGAACGGCACGCTGTCGCGTCGGGACACCGGGTCGCGCGCGTCGTCGAACTCGCGGGCGTAGCGGTGGCCGGCGTACACCGCGTGCGCAATCAGCCCGGGGGCAAGGGCATCGCCGATGCAGTCGATGCGGGCGATGCCGTGGTCGGCCCAGGCCGGCTGCCGCGCCGCCAGCGCCTGGAACAGGCCATCGTCCGGCAGGCGCGCGGTCACCGTCAGCACGCTGGCGCAGGCGACGGTTCGTCGGGCGCCGCCCCACGCGCAGGCGAGCTCGGCGTGGTCGCCAGCAAAGCCGAGCAGCTCGTGGGCCGTGATGATCTGCACGCCGAGCTTGCGCAGGCGCTTCTGGATATGGCGGTAGTCGAGCGTGTTCGTGGTCCAGCCTGCGACGGTGTCTTCCGGCGTGACGTAGACGACGTCGAGCCCGGCCTGAACCAGGCGTTCCGCCAACACGCTGCCGAGATAGAAGCCGTCGTCGTCGTACAGCAGTACCGGGCCGTGCTCGGGCAGGCGGCCGTCGAGGATGTCGTCGGGGGTGAATACGCCCGCAGCCTCGAAGCCGGGAATCGGCAGGTCGGCGCTGCGGCCGAATCCGTCGCGGCGCCAGCGCGCCCCGGTCGCGATCACGATGTGCTCGGCCTCGAAGCCGAGCACGTCGTCGGCTTCGAGCCGGTTGTCCGGATAGATCGCCACGTTCGCCATCGTCTGCAGGCGAACGAGCCGCCAGTCGCGTACGCGCGCCCACTCGGCAAGCCCGGGCAGGCGCGATTCCCGGGTCACCCTGCCGCCCAGCTCGCGTGCGGCATCGACCAGGGTGACCTCGGCGCCGCGCTGGCCGAGTGCGCGTGCAGCTTCGAGGCCGGCGGGCCCGGCGCCGACCACCAGCACGCGTGACGGCTTTGGCAGTGAAGGGATATGTTCAGGGTGCCAGCCCTTGCGCCATTCCTCGCCCATGCTCGGATTCTGCGTGCAGCGGATCGGCGTCGAAGTCATGTCGCCGGACGCGCAGATGTTGCAGCCGATGCATTCCCGGATCGCATCGATCGCACCGGTCTCGATCTTGCGCGGCAGGAACGGATCGGCAATGGACGGGCGCGCCGCGCCGATCAGGTCCATCACCCCGTCGCGGATCTGCCTGACCATGGTGTCGGGCGAGGTGAAGCGACCAACCCCGACCACCGGTTTGTTCGTGACCTGCTTGACCCAGGCGGTGAACGGGCGCTGCGCTCCCTCGCCGGCGAAGCGCGAACTGGTCGAGTCGTGGTACCAGGCGGCGAGATTGACGTCCCACAGGTCGGGCAGGTCGGCCAGCAGGCCGACGATGTCGCGGGATTCGCCATCGAGGCTGATGCCCGCTTCGCCGAGAAACTCCTCGACCGCGAAGCGCAGCGCGACCGCGCAGGTGTCGCCGACGGCCTCCTTGGTGTCGGTGAGCACTTCGCGTAGCAGACGCACGCGATTCTCCAGCGAGCCGCCGTAGGCGTCGCTGCGCTGGTTGCGCCGGCGCTGCAGGAAGTGCATCGGCAGCGACAGATCGTGCGCGGCGTAGACGTAGATGATGTCGAAGCCGGCGCGTTTCGCTCTGATCGCCGCGTTGCGGTGCCATCGCCGGTAGTCGGCGATGTCGGCCAGGGTCATCGCCCGGGCCTGATGCGGATAGCCGTACTTCAGCGGCTGGTGCGAGGGTGCCAGCGCGACTTCGCGCGAGTACAGGTTCGAGCTGGTCGGTCCGTTGTAGGTCAGCTCGATGGCGGCCAGCGCGCCGTGCGCATGCACCTGCTCGGTCATCAGCGCCAGCGGCGGGATGTCGTCGTCATCCCACAGCCGCGCTTCGATATAGGGCGAGAGATCGCCGCTGGGATGGATCTCGCACTCCTCGGTGCTGACCACCGACCAGCCGCCCTCGGCTTTCACCGCACGCATCGCCGCGTGCGCCTCGGGCAGGGCGTGGCCCATGCCGTTGCAGTGCGGCACCTGGAAGAAGCGGTTGCGCGCGGTCACCGGACCGATCTGCACCGGTTCGAACAGGATGTCGTAGCGGGGGTCGCGGCTCAACGTGCTGGTTCGCTGTGCCGGGCGTCAGGCCGCGGCGTAGGCCTGGCGCATCAGGTTCTGGAAATGCCAGACCCCGCCTTCCCGTTTAGGACACAGCCGCCCGGGCTCGTAGGCACCCGAGGTCAGGCCCTTCTGCACCGCCTCGCAGATCGAAATGTCCTCCTGCTGGATCTCGTCGCTGAACTGCTCGTCGCGATCGGCGCGCGCCAGCGCGGCCGGGTCGTCGCTGTAGTAGAAATCGAACTCCACCACGCAGCGGTCGATGCCTTGCGGCAGCACGCGGTTGGTCTGCATGCGGCCCGGCATGATGTTCAGCATCACGTTCGGATACACGTAGTAGTACCAGGCGTCGCCGTCACCGTAGATGTCGCCGGCGTCGCGAATCGGCGAGTGCTGCAGCGAGTACCAGTCGAACAGTTCGGTGTCGTAGGCGCGGTAGTCGAGCACCTTGGACAGGCCCGGATGCACATGCGGCAGGTGGTAGCCCTCGAGGAAGTTGTCGACGTAGACCTTCCAGTTGCAGGCGATGTCGTAGCGCGTGCGCCGATGGAAGCGCATGCGGCCCGGCTCGACCGGCCGGATACGCTCGTTGATGCCGGCGTACACGGTATCCAGCGGCGGCACGTCGGCATCGAGGGCGACGAACACCAGACCTTGCCAGGTCGACACGCGAATTTCGTCGAGCCGGATCGTGCTCTTGTCGAAGTCGGCGGCACCGTCCATTTCAGGTGCGGAGCGCAGCTGGCCTTCGAGGGTGTAGGTCCAGCCGTGGTACTTGCAGTGCAGCGCACGCGCGCCGCGGCCGTTGCACAGCGCCAGCGGTCCGGCGCGGTGTTTGCAGACGTTGTAGAAGCCGCGCAGGCTGCCGTCGGCCTGGCGCACGATGAGCACCGGCCGGCCGGCGATCTCGGTGGCGACATGGTCGCCTGGATCGGCCAGTTCGCCTTCGTGCGCGGCCAGCTGCCAGCTGCGTGCAAACACGGCCTGCTGCTCGCGCCGTGCCCAGTCGGGGTCGACGTAGTAGGGCACGGCGAGGGCACGGGCCCGATCCAGCGGTTCAACGGTGTTCATGCGGCGTCGATCTCTCCGGCCCGGCCGGGCACAAGTCCCGATGCTGGCACAGAAGGCGGCCGGGCGGCGAGCGCCAGAGGTCAGTCCTCCGCGGGCGCATCCAGCAGATGGCGGCGGAACCAGTCGAGGTCACGCTGCATGCGGTCGCGCAGGTAGCTCGGCACCCATAGCGAGTGGTTTTCGCCCGGATACACCACCAGCTGCGTCGGCACGCCGCGCGAGCGCAGCGCCTGGTACATCTGCTCTGCGCCCTGGCAAGGCACGTTGAAGTCGAGCTCGCCGCACTGGAACAGCGTCGCCGCGCGAATCCTGTCGGCCTCGAAGAACGGATAGCTGACCTTGCGGTAGGCCTCCGGGTGCTGCCAGGGGGGGCCGAATTCCAGCTCGTACCAGGCGCTGTACTGGTCGTGGCCGTACAGCGCAGCCATGTGCGAGGCGCCGGCGCCGCTGACTGCGGCGCGGATGCGCGGTTCGCGGGCGATCACGTAGTTGGTGAGAATGCCACCGTAGCTCCAGCCGCCGACGCCGATACGCTGCGGGTCGGCATCGCCACGGGCCACGACGAAATCGATCGCCGCGCGCACGTCGTCGACATCCTTGTTGCCCCAGTCGGCAAAGATCGCCCTGGCAAAGTCGAAGCCGCGCCCGGAACTGCCGCGCGGGTTGAGCGCGAGCACGGCGAAGCCGGCGTGCGCATAGGCCTGCCAGTCGAAGATGAATTCGCGACTGAACTGGTAGACCGGGCCGCCGTGCAGGTCGATCACCAGCGGATACGGCGGCTTCAGCGCCGGATCGGTCGGCCGCAGCAGCAGGCCGTCGATCTCGATGCCATCGCTGCTCGGCACGCGGATCGCCTCGACGCCGGCCAGCCGGCGCTGCGCTACCCAGTCGTTGTGGTGGGTGAGCGGACGCAGCTTGCCGCGCTCGAACGCCAGCACTTCGTAGGGATGGGCATCGTCGCCACCGACCAGGGCGATGCGGTCGTTGTTCGACAGCGCCAGCTCGGCCAGGAAGCGCGGCCCCGACGTCAGCGCCTGCACGCTGCCGCGACGCAGGTCGATGCGCTCGAGCTGGGTCTCCAGCGCGCGCTCGACCAGCGCGTACACCGACCGGCCGTCGGCGGAGAACTGCGGAAACGTCATGTTGCGATCGATGTCGGCGGGCAGCCGGCTGGCGCCGCTGCCGATATCCACCACCGCCGCCTGCCAGGGCGCATAGAACATCCAGCGGTCTTCGCCGCCGCGCGGGAAGGTGAGCTGCTTGCTGTCGGCGCTCCAGCGCGGCCGCGACCGCCAGTCGGGGGCGGCGTCGGCGCCAGGATACTCGGTCAGCTTGCGCGCTTTCGCGCCGGGCGTCGGCGCGATCAGGTACACGTCGGTATTGAGGCTGCGATCGGGGTCGCCATCGCGCTTGCTGACGAACGCGATCTGCGTGCCATCGGGCGACCAGCTCGGCATCAGGTCGTCGAACGCGCCCTCGGTGATCGGCAGCGGGCCGCCGGACTCGGTGTCACCGGAGTCGGTGTCAGGGGACTCGGGTTCGGATGCGGATCCGGATCCGGATCCGGGCTCGGAAGCGGGCTGGTCCGGCTCGTCCAGGGCGAGCAGGTACAGATGGCTGCGCCGATCGGTGAGGTAGCCGGTCACGTCTTCCTTGAAACCGAACCGGTCGATGACGATCGGCGCCGGGTTCGCCGGTTCGTCCTCGTCCTCGTCGCGTTCCGGGTCGCGTGCGACCACCACCAGGCGCG
>JAGRJY010000061.1 GCA_020442465.1 Lysobacterales bacterium | reverse complement strand
TCGGCGAAGGTTTCACCGGGCTGCCACATGGTGCCGGGGTTGTCGCCGTAGTTGGCCGGCGGCATGTCGGCGTCCACTGCCCAGGCCGGCTCCGAGCGACCCAGCCGCACCTCGTGGATGATGACGGCGTCGCCTGCCAGCTCGCTGTCGTACAGACCCTCGCGCATGCGCGCTTCGACGGTGTACATCGAGTCGGCGCTGATCGAGAGCAGCGCCATCTGGTAGTGGGTGGCGTTCGCGAGCGCGGTGTGGTCGAGTTCGATCGACGTCACTTCGCCGACCATCGCCTCGAAACGGCGATCAGGCGCGAACCAGCCCAGCTTGTCCTTGTGCCAGGCGTTGACGTGCTTGCCCAGCGCGCCATAGGTGGGGTCGCTGGCCGCATAGCCAGTCGCTGCACTCATGACGTCCCAGGGGCTGTCGTAGGGATTGCCGTCGTCGTCGAAGTTGTTCGCATGCGGCAGGCCGAAGCCGTGCCCCATCTCATGCGCGATGATGCCTTCGTTGGCGAACGACCAGGGCGGATTCCAGGTCGTGCGCCAGCTCTTGGTCACCCCGTCCAGCGTGGCGAAGCGCCCGCCGCCCCAGGCGCAGCAGTCGAGCGATCCGTTGAGCATGATGTTGATGCCGACCAGCGGCGTACCGCCGCCGGAAAAATCGACGATGTCGTCCACCGCCGCCGTGCAGTCGTCGAACACCTTGTTGAGGTTGGCGTCGGTGCCCGACCCGGGCGTGGGGACGTAGTCGGTCTGCACGCCCGGCAGGGTGACCCAGTCGACCGCGATCGAACCCACCACATCGATGGTGCCGTACGACACTTCGCGCCAGAAGTGGTCGAGTCCACCGGGTTGATTGGCATACATGCCTTCGAAGAAAGCGAGGGCCTCGGGCTCGTCGGCAATGTCGGCGAACTTGCAAGGGATCGAAATCCACGGCTGCGAGCCGGTGACCGCGGCAGGCGTGGACGGCTGGCCGAGAAGCTCGAGCGCGCGAACCCGCATCGCGCCGTCTGCCGAGAAGCGCGCACCGGACGACGGTGCGTACACGCGCACGCGCTGGCCGTTCCAGCGAAATACGCCGCCGCGCAGCAGCTCGTCGCTGACCGACAGGGCAACCGTCTGGCCTGTGTCGTCGGTGAGGGAAACGCGCCGATGATTGCCCGGCGATTCCGGCCCCCCGTCGCCCCACTGCAGCGTGAGCCAGCCCTCGACGGTTTCCGCTGCGTGCGCGCAGCCCGAGAACACCGTCAACCCGGCAAGCAGCACACCGAGCGGCAACCACCCTTGTCGCATGAGAACCCACCCCGCACACATTCCGCGCCAAGGGTGGCACATTCTCGCGCCGCAAACGTGATGAATCGCGCATTCCGGGCCAAGAACGAGGCGCTTGAGCGCTCAGTGGCGCTCAGTGGCGATCGATGGCGTTCGATGGCCGACGTGGTCGGCGGGCGTATTCCCCGCCCCACCACGGAAGCGTTAGGCTGACCGCCGCCTCCCCCACATGCACCGAGCACCCTCCATGCGCGTCAGCATCCTGAGCCTCCTCGATGTGCTGCGCGTGATCTCGGGTGTCGCGCTGCTGGCCGTCGCCGCCTACGCCGGCTGGCTGTCCACGGCGCTGCTCAAGCCCGGCCAGTTCCAGACCGAAGGATCGCCCGCCGGCACACTGATCTTCGTCGTGCTGCTCGCCGCGCCGGTGGTCAGCCTGGCCGCGCTGGCGGGCGGGATCTTCCTGCTGCTGTTGGGGGTGCGGCGGTCGAGCGTGGAAGAAGCACCGGCCATGCCGTTACGGCAGGCGAAGACATCAGCGCCCAGGCTGAGCGCGCGGCGAAGCGAACTTCGACACGGAAGAGTCATGGACCTGCTGGTCCACGACGAGCTGGCCGTGCTCTGGATGCGCGACCAGACTGGCTCGGGGCTGCGCACGCACAACACCCAGTGGCGCGGTGACACCACCTACCTCGTCTTCCGTTCGGTCGACAACGCAACGCTGCGACTGCCGCGCCATTGGGCGGTACCGCGGGCGCTGGCGGCCCAGGCCATGAACGATTTTGAGCGCGACGAGGATTGGACGGTCCGGGTGACCGCCCGAACCACGCCAGCCCTGACAGAGCTGCCTCGCGATGCCGAGGACCGCGTGCGCTGGGAGTGGCTGGTCGAACACGATCGACAGTTCGCGGAACCGGCACCATGACAAAGTTCTCGTCGCCACTGGCTCGGGAGATCGTCCCGGAGGCGGCGGCACGACGTCAGGTTGACGTCCTCGCAGAAACTCGGCGTGTTACGCAGCCGTCTGGTCGCATCTGACTCTCTGCACTGCATGCACCGTTACCGCTCAGCGCGCACTGTCGGATGAAGCGATGCCGGATCGATCGATCTGCATCGCGGCCAACACGCGATAGGTGCGCAAGAGCCCCTCGGCCACGAAGTAGGGCGTCCACACCAGAGGAAAGATCCATGCTGGCGACTGCGAACGCAAGGTTCCGTCGGCAGCTTGCGTCACGGCTCCGGGAACCAGCAGCATCAGCACCAGCATCGCCACGCAGCAACCGCCCCACATCAATGCGGAATAGCCCGCCGTCTTCTGCAGCCACTGCAGATGCCTTGGCGTGCCCGCGCGCATGCCCTGCGGTGGCCAAGCCCGGGCGAGCAACATCCACAGCGCGATGCTCGCGGCACCGGGCATGTCTCCCAACGCCGCAGTGAGCCACACCGCGAACAGGTAGATCGCCGCTGCACTGGCGATCCACGACCAGCGCAGGAGCGCATGAGCCACTTCCACAACCCAGGTGGCCATGAACAAGGCAGTCAGCAGGTAGATCTCAAAGATCACCGGCCACAACAGCAGCGAGCGCAAGGTGTCGAAAGCGAACCGCTCGCGGATCACCCAGACCATCAGGAAGGCGGCCGCAAGCAGGAGGTCCATGACGCCGTGCCGCAGCACACTTGAAGGTGAAATGCGCACTTCGGACTCGCCAAGTCATCCGGGGTACCCCGGGTTCTGCACCCATGGCCATGCCACCTCCGCCGGAACCCGCGCAGGTTCCGGGATAGCCTGTCACATTTCCAACCGCGGTTCGTTACCCTCCCAAACCAGACGGGAGTTCCGCATGACCAGTGATGTGCTGCACGCCGGCATCCACCGCGATTTCCGCGCCGCGCAAGCCGGCGACAAGGCCGCCTATGGCCGCCTGATCGAAGCGACCCAGCGCATGGTGATGGGCATTGCGATGGCGCACACGCGCGACCGCCAGTTGAGCGAAGACATCACCCAGGAGACCTACTTGCGCGGCTGGACCCGGCTCGCCGACATCACCCGCGCCGAGAGTTTCCTGCCCTGGTTGCGGCAAGTGGCACGCAACCAGGCCATCGATCACTTCCGCGCACGCCGCCACCGCGAGGAAGCGCTGAGCCCCGACGATCATCGGATCAGTGGGCACAGCGACGCGACGGCGAATCCCGAATGCCATGTGCTGGACGTGGAGTTGAGCGACTGGCTTCGCGATGCGATCGAGCAGGTGCCCGAAGACACGCGTGAAGTGCTGCTGCTGTTCTACATGGAAGGCCAGAGCAGCCAGCAGGTCGCCGCCCTGCTCGGCATGAGCGACGCCAACGTGCGCAAGCGCCTGCAGCGCGCCCGCGCGCTGTTGAACGCGCAGTTCGAGCACACCTTCGCCGATGCGGCGGTGCGCGCAAAGCCCGGGCCGGCGCTGGCGTCCGCAGTATTGGCCGCGCTCGGCGGCACCGGCTCCACCCTCGCCAAGGCCGCGGTCACGGGCACCGCAGCCAAGGCTGGCGGTTCGCTGCTGACCGGCGCGGGCATGCTGGTGGCGGGGCTGTTCGCCGCCATCGGCGCGGTGTTCGTCGGCGTCTGGATGGAGATTCGCGACGTGCTCCGACAGGTGCGTTCGAGCGCGCGCCGCCGCGCCATGATCGTCAACGGTGTGGTCTATGCCGCGCTGATGGTTGGCTTCATCCTCGGGCTGCAATGGACGCGAAAGCTTGGCTGGGGCGGCGGCGAGACGATGCTGTTCTCGGTGGTCGTGTCGGTGCTCGTGGTCGCTCTGGCACTGCACCGTGCCTGGCTGATCAAGCGGGACAAGTCCGAGCACTAGTTCATCGCCCCACGCTGGCGACAAACCAAGGCAGCACACTCTTGCGGCGCAGGATCGCGATGCACTCGCGCCAGGCATCGCTGCGCCGATCCCACCGTCCAGGTCTTATGATGCCGAGACGTCCGGAAGCCGGGCGCCACAAACGTCCGGTTCACGTGCGCTGGACCGCCATCCAAGGAGATCACCCATGTCCGTGCCCAGCCTGAAAGGAAACGTCAGCGCCGAGGAGTGGCAGCTGCGCTGCGATCTCGCCGCCTGCTACCGGCTGGTCGCGCTGCACGGGTGGAGCGACCTGGTGTT
>JAGRJY010000012.1 GCA_020442465.1 Lysobacterales bacterium | reverse complement strand
TCGAGCCACTGGCGCCGCGCAGTGCGAGCTTCGGATTCACCCGTTCGGCCTGGTGGCAGCGGGTGCGCGTGCGCAACGCCGGCGATGCATCGCTGCGCCTGCTGCTTCGGATGGACTATCCGCTGCTCGACGACCTCCAGGTGTGGGTGCTCGACGACACGCGGATTCTTGCCCATTGGCACACCGGCGACACCCTTCCGCTGTCATCGCGTCCGGTGCCGCACCGCGACTTCGTGTTTCCCATGCCGATGGATGCAGGCGAGGAACGGTTGATTCTGGTGCGGGCCGAGTCGTCGGGTCCGGTCAACGCGCCATTGACGCTGTACACCGAGCTGGGCCTGTGGGAGCAGGTCAGTGCCGAGCAGTTGGCGCTGGGTGCGTTGCTGGGCAGCTTTCTTCTGCTGTCGGCTTGCATCCTGTTGCTGTACGGCTTCGTCCGCGACCGGGTGTTCCTGTACTACCTGTGCTACGTGCTGAGCTACGGCGCCTACATGGCGATCTTCAACGGGCTCGCCGGGCAGTATGTATTTCCGGAATCCACCGGCGTGCTCGGCGTGGTGCAGGTCGTGCTGCTGTGCGCCTCGCTGTTCTTCCTGCTGCTGTTCAGCCGCAACCTGTTGCGCACCGCCCTGTTCGCACCCGGACTCGACCGGGTCTGCCGCTGGCTGGGTCTGGCTGTCGCCGCCTGCGCGCTGTTGGCGCCTTTCTTCAGCTACGCCGTACTGGTGCAGCCGCTGTCGTTCGCAACTCTGGCAGCGGCGCTGCTGGTCCTCGCCATGGGCATTGCCGGGTATCGCGCCGGCCAGGCCAGTGCCGGCTACTTCCTGCTCGCCTGGTCCGCCTTCGTGCTCGGCGTGGTGGCCTACATCCTCAAGAGTTTCGGCTGGCTGCCGCACAATCTGGCCACCCAGTATGGCTTCCAGATCGGCACCGTGTTCGAGCTGTTCCTGCTGTGCGGCACCCTGGCCGTGCGCGTGCGCGAACTGCGTGTTCAGAGCCGGACCGATACCCTGACCGGTCTGGCCAACCGCAGTCGCTTCGACGAAATCATCGAGCGTGCGTTCGCCCAGCTGGGGCCGGCGGGACCCGCGCTGTCGCTGCTGGTCATCGATGTCGATCACTTCAAGCGCGTCAACGACGATTTCGGCCACGAGGAGGGCGACCGCGTGCTGCGCCGGGTCGCCGAGGCCGTGCGCGACGCCGCGCCGCACGAACTCGAAGTCTGCCGCTACGGCGGCGAAGAATTCGTCCTCGCCATGCCGGGCTTCGACATGCAGGCGGCGCGTGCGCTGGCCGAGCGATTGCGCGTCGCGGTCGAGTCTCAACTTGAAGACGTGCGTATCACCATCAGCATCGGAATTGCCGAGTACGATGCCGGGCAGGCGTCGAGCCCCCGGGACCTGTTTCGCGCCGCTGATGACGCGCTCTACGCAGCCAAACGCCGCGGCCGCAATCGCTGTGTCGCGGACCCGCGTGCGAACGGGGAGCCGCCCCCGGGCACGTTGGCGGGCGAGGCCCGATCCGCCTGAGGACCCGGTCCGTCGCGCGCTGGCGGGTCGCGTGACCGGCGAGCTGCGATTTTCGCGCTACTGGCGACACCAGTTCAGAGAGTCCCCGAAACGGGTCGGGGCTCGCCCGACCCGGGATGGTCGGGCATCGGGACCGTGCTTCGGCATCCGGTCCTGACCAGCCGGGATGCGGCAGCGGCCGTTTCCGGCGCGGGCTGTCGAGCTCAGGAGGAGCTGTGGCACACCTTCACATCGGCCGAGTGTCTCGAGCGCGCAGGATGCCTCTCTCGAAACCGCCCGAAGTCAGCGAGTCGCCCGACTCGCATGCTCCGCCTGGTGCGGACGAACCCGTGTGCGGGATGCTCGAGTTCCAGCAGTCGCGCTTCTCCCATCGCACCCGCTTCGTGTTCGGCGAGCGAGAGCTGTCGTACCTGCTGAGCAGCGAGCTCGGCCGACGCGTG
>JAGRJY010000011.1 GCA_020442465.1 Lysobacterales bacterium | reverse complement strand
TCGCCAAAATCTCGAACTTTGCCGTACGCTCTTTCATGGGCCCGCCCCTCGCTGCCGTTGGTCCTCATTGGATACCACCGTGGCGCAAACGACGCCTCGGCGAGGGGCGAGTCCATCCAATTACAAGAGCCAAGCAGCGCGTGTAGGAGGGGTTTCAACCCCGACCGCGGCCATGGGCCGCGCGACTCCGCCCAACCACCTCGCCACTTCGGGTCGGGGATAAATCCCCTCCTACAAGAAGCCAGGCAGCGCGTGTAGGAGGGGTTTCAACCCCGACCGCGGCGACAGGCCGCGCGACACCACCCAATCTCCTCGCAACCCCGTGTCGGGGATGAATCCCCTCCTACAAGAAGCCAGGCAGCCCTTGTAGGAGGGGTTTCAACCCCGACCGCGGCGCCGACCGCAGCCGCACCTTCCCCGCCTCACGACAACCATCGCGATCACGACACCTACCCACCCATCCCCCACACATCCAAACCCAAACACCACCCGACATTTGTCACCGAACGTTTCCCCGCCGCATGATCCACCCCGAGCCCCTTCATCAGGTGCCGCCATGAGCATGGCCCACCGCGTCGCCGAACGCCTCGCCTTCCTGCGCCGCAGCGGCAAGCTGGTCAGCGCTGCCGATGCGGTGCGATTGATCGCCGATGGCGACACCGTCGCAACAGGCGGTTTCGTCGGGATTGGTTTTGCCGAGAATCTCGCCGTCGCGCTCGAACGGCGTTTTCTTGACGAAGCGCAGCCGCGTGAACTCACGCTCGTGTACGCCGCGGGCCAGGGTGACGGCAAGACGCGCGGGCTCAATCATCTGGGGCACGAAGGCCTCGTCGCCAAGGTGATCGGCGGCCACTGGGGCCTGGTGCCTGCGCTGCAGAAGCTCGCGGTGGACAACCGCATCGAAGCCTGGAACCTGCCGCAGGGCGTGATCAGCCATCTGTTCCGCGACATCGCCGCCGGCAAGCCGGGGCATCTGTCGAAGGTCGGCATCGGCACGTTCGTCGATCCGCGCTTCGGTGGCGGTCGCCTTAACGAGCGCACCGTCGAAGAACGCGTACGTCTGATGCCGATCGATGGCGAAGAATTCCTGTTCTACAAGGCCTTCCCGATCCACGTCGCACTGATTCGCGCGACCACGGCCGACCCCGAAGGCAACCTCACGATGGAGCGCGAGGCGCTCACCCTCGAAGCGCTGGCGATTGCGATGGCGGCGCGCAATTCCGGCGGCATCGTGATCGCCCAGGTCGAGCGTCTCGCCGACTCGCACGCGCTGTCGCCGCGGCAGGTGAAAGTGCCGGGCGTGCTGGTCGACTGCGTGGTGCTGGCCGAGAAGCCCGAGTATCACCAACAGACCTTCGCCGAGACCTACAACGCCGCCTACGCCAGCGAACTGCGCGTGCCCGCGGCCAGCGTCGCGCCAATGCCGCCCGGCCCGCGCAAGATCATCGCCCGGCGAGCCGCGCTCGAGCTGCGTCCGAATGCGCTGGTCAATCTCGGCATCGGCATGCCCGAAGGCGTTGCGGCGGTGGCCGCCGAAGAACGCGTGATCGATCTCATCACGCTTTCGACCGAGCCCGGCACGATCGGCGGCATCCCGGCGGGCGGGCTGAACTTCGGCGCCGCGGTGAACGCCCAGGCAGTGATCGACCAGCCCTACCAGTTCGACTTCTACGACGGCGGCGGACTTGACCTCGCCTTCCTCGGCCTCGCCCAGGCCGATGCCGAGGGCAATCTCAACGTCAGCCGCTTTGGCAGTCGCCTTGCTGGCGCCGGCGGCTTTATCAACATCAGCCAGAACGCCAAGAAGCTGGTCTTCGTCGGCACCTTCCTTGCCGGCGACGGCAGCGCCGCCGTGCGCAAGTTCGTCCGCGTCGTCGAACAGCGCACGTTCTCGGGCCGAGAAGCCCTGCGCCGCGGACAGCCGGTGCTCTACGTCACTGAACGCGCCGTGTTCGCCCTGCACGCCGATGGCATCGAACTGATCGAAGTCGCCCCCGGCATCGACATCGAACGCGACCTGCTCGCGAACATGGACTTCCGCCCCGTGATCGAGCGCGACCCAGCCCTGATGGACGCCGCCCTGTTCGCCGAGCCACCGATCGGCTTGCGTGAGCGCCTACTCGCCATCCCCCTCGCCGACCGCTTCGCGTTCGATGCCGCGACCCAAACCCTGTTCATCAACTTCGAACGCCTGACCATCCGCAACCAGGCCGACATCGACGCCATCCGACACCAGGTCGAACGCCTGCTCGGCCCCATCGGCGAACGCGTCTACGCCGTCGTCAACTACGACCACTTCCACATCGACCCCGACCTGCAAGACGCCTGGGCCGCCATGGTCAGCGACCTGATCGAGCGCTACTACCGCAATGTCACGCGGTACAGCACGTCGAGTTTCCTGAGAGCGAAGCTCGGGCCGGCGCTGGCGGCACGGGGCGTGGCGCCGCATTTGTATGAGTCGGCGGAGGAGGCGAGGGGGCATTTGTACGGGAGGGGGGAGTAACGGATCTGGCGGGGATCGACTCCGACGCCTTCTCGCGGTCCCGCACAATCACGAAGCTCCGCGAGGCCGCCCTCCAGCGGCAGCCTTATCCGGCCAGGGATTGCCAGCAAGGTGCGCACGCAGCGTGCGGTCGAACAGCTTGCCGTGGTTGCGAATGCGCAGATGCAGAAGCTCGTGCGCAATCACGTAATCCCGGAAGCTTCGCGGCTGCTTCAGCAGATCGCGACTCAGGGTGATGCGGCCGGCTGAAGAGCACGAGGCCCATTTCAACTTCATGGGCTGCAGCCGAACCTGCTTCGGCCGCACGCGCAGCCTCACCGACCATGCCTCGACCTCCGAGCGTAGCGTGGCTTCGGCGATCACGGTCGGGCTCATCCGCGCAGCAGCCTGAGGATGGTTTCGCCCAGAGCGATCATGCGGCTGCCTTCAACGTCGCGAAGCAGGCTGCGGTAGATCTCGGCCTTGAGCTGTCGGCGTTCGTCCTCGTTGTCGACGTGGTTGGGAAACCGATCCGCCGCCGCGACGATCTCACGGGTGGTTTGCTCGGCGTCGGCAAACTCCTGACCGCGAAGGTGCCAGAAGATCGAGAACGCCACCGGCCCGAAGCCCGATTGTTCGCGGGCGGCATCGGCTTCCGCGCGTTCCTCGACGAGCTGACTGATCTGGTCCATCGCCTGGCGCGTGCTGATCTCGCGGCGCTCCAAGGCTTCGAGAATCGCCTGGGCGCGGGCGGCGATGTCGACCAGCACGGGCTGCTGCTCGGCTTCGGCCTCGGCGTCGCGCTCGATCGCGCGCACCAGATTGATCACGCTGGCATTGTCGTCGTCGCCAGTGTCGCGCAGGGCCTGCAGGGTCTTGAGGTCGAATTCGATTGTCTTGCCCGTTGCGATCGGCCCATACACCGCCGCCGATTCGCGCACCATCCGTTCGGTCTTGCGGGCCACGTCTTCGTAGAACCGGGTGGGACTGCCGTAGGCGTTGCGCAGCATGAGATAGAGATCGGCGAGGCGGCGAAACGGCTCGATGTGTTCGCGTAGCTCCGGCGACGGCGAGAGAATCTCGTACAGCCCTTCGAGGTGCCGGTAGCGATCGATGAAGTGCTGGCGTGCGGCCGGGTCGAGCAGCACGTCGTAGAGCAGGTGTTCCAGCTGCTTGTCCTGGCCACCGGTCAGCGGCTGCAGATAGACCGCCTCGGCTTCGCTCAGCCGCTGCCGGAAGTCGGTCAGCAGCAGATCGAGGTCTTCGATCACGCCGGAAACATCCTGCGAGTCGAAGGCCAGGGCCTTCTTCAGGTCACGCAGCATGCCGATGAAGTCGACGATCAACCCACTGGGTTTCTGGCGGCCGTCGCCGTCTTCGTAGGGGCGATTCACCCGCGAGATGGCCTGCAGCAAGACGTGATCGCGCATCGGCTTGTCGAGATACATCGCATACAGCACCGGTGCGTCGAAGCCGGTCAGCAGCTTGTCGGTGACGATCAGGATCTTCGGCAGCTGATCGGCTTTGCGGAACAGCTTGCGCACCCTCTTCTCGGCCGCGGCGTCGATCTGATGGCGGGCGACCAGCGGATAGTCGATCGTGTCGGCCGCGCTGTCGGTATACACAGGCACCGAATACTCGGTCGGCAGATAGCGATCGAGGGCCTGCTTGTACAGCGCGCAGGCTTCGCGGTCGACGCCGACCAGGAAGGCCTTGTAGCCCAGCGGCTCGACGTTCTCGCGGAAATGCTCGGCGACGAACCGCGCCACCTCGTCGACGCGCTCGTC
The DNA here is from genome assembly GCA_020442465.1 of Lysobacterales bacterium. GTDB lineage: Bacteria > Pseudomonadota > Gammaproteobacteria > Xanthomonadales > Xanthomonadaceae > Pseudomarimonas. Next base: position 8,731 of record JAGRJY010000011.1, on the reverse strand, counting down.
CGACTTCAGAAAGGCGCGCAGATTCACCGCCCGGTCGAGAATCCGGTTCAGATCCTGGATGTCCGAGATGCCTTCGCTCTCGGCCAGGGCATAGAAGTCGCGTTCCAGCTGCTCGGTCGGCAGCAGCACCTTGGCCGGCGCGAGCGTATGCCTTAGCCGCACTGTGGTGCCGTCGGCGATGGATTCCGCGATCGAGTACTTGTCGAGGTAGCCGGTCTCGTCTTCGCGACCGAAAGTCTTGAACGTGCCCTTGCCGTAGGCGGTCTGATCGACCGGCGTGCCGGTGAAGCCGATCAGGGTGGCGTGGGGCAGGGCCCCCATCAGGTAGTTGCCGAGATCGCCCCCGGTCGAGCGGTGCGCCTCGTCGATCAGCACGAACACATTGCGTCGCTCCGAGAGCTTCGCGTCGGCCTTGTCGAACTTGTGGATCATGGTGACGATGAGGCCGCTGAACTCCTGCCGCAGCAGGCGCTGCAGCTCGGCCTTGCTCTCTGCCTTCTTCACCGCGATGCCGGTGCCCTGCAGTTCTCCCATCAGTGCGTCGACCCAGCCCGCCAGCTGGCCCTCCAGCTCGCTGCGGTCGATCACCAGCACCACCGTCGCCCCCGGGAAGCGCTCGGCGTCTTCCAGGATCAGTCGCGCGGTGGTGATCATGGTGAAAGTCTTGCCCGAACCCTGGGTGTGCCAGACGAGGCCACTGCGCTTGGCCGTGTCGGCACAGCGATCGACCACCTTGATCGCGGCGCGTGTCTGATGCTGGCGGAGGATGGTCTTGCGCAGCTCGTCGTCTTCGACGAAGAACAGGATCCAGTCGCGCAGCATGCGCAGGAATCGCGCATGCTCGAAGAAGTGTTTCACCCGGTCTTCGTAGCTGCCGGGCTGCTCTTCCTTCCAGTTGAAGACGAACTTGCGGGTGTAGTTCCAGGTGACGCCGTAGAAGTACTCGATCAGGTGGGTGATGTTGAACACCTGCGGCGCGGTCAGCAGCTCGGGCGTCTCCAGCTCGTAGCGGCGCAGTTGGGTCAGCGCCTTCTCCATCGCATCGCGCGACTTCGGGTTCTTGTTCTCGACGATGGCGACCGGTACGCCGTTGATGAGGAATGTGACGTCGGCGCGGTTGCCCTTGCGCGTGCCGTTGCGGTAGGCCCATTCCCAGCTGACCTGGAAGCGGTTGTTCTTCGTGCCGTCGGGCTGCACGGCGTCGTCGAAGTCGATCAGGCGCACGTGGCGATGGCGCTTCTCGGCCTCGACGAAGATCGTGCGCTGGCCGCGCAGCCATTCGAGCATCTCGCGGTTGCCCTCGATGGTGTTCGGCACGCTCTCCAGGCGCTGCACGATGCCCGGCACGTCGGCCGGGGTCACGATGCCGGGGTTGAGCCGCAGCAGTGCTGCTTCCAGCTGGTCGTACAGGAACAACCCGCCCTCACCACGGCGACGGCTCAGCGCGGCATCCGGGGTCAGCGCCTCCCAGCCCGCGGTGACGGCGTGGTCGACCAGGGGGAACTGAACGGTGGTGGCTTCGACGGCGAGATGCGTCGGTTTCGATGCCGGCTTGGCACGTGCGGGGCGCTTCTTGCTCACGCCTGCCCCCTCCGCACCCTGCTTGAAAGACGCGCACGCACCCAACAAAAAGCCCCGGGGTTCGGCTCGCCCCGAATTGTCGAGGGGCGGCCTACTGCCGGGGGCGGATTGGAGCGGGATGCTAGCATGCCGACCCCAACTCGAACGCGCCGCCCGCTGCGTTCGTGGAGGGCGCGGCGCGAGCCTGAAATTGCCGTGCATTCTGCCCAACGGCGCCGCCGGCTCGGCCGGGAAGGCCGTTTAGCAAAAAAACATGGCGGCGCGACCATTCTGCTGGCATTATTTCTTTCCTGAGCGCTGGGTGTTGGGCTTTCTTGTCCCGACCGCGGACCGAGAGGTCGCCTGGCGCTTTTTCTTTGCCTGCGTTCCGGGCGCCTTCTTGGCGGCTGGCTTCTCGGGCCGGTCGGAAATCACCTTCACTCCGCTCACATGGTGGCCTTCGACGGACACCCAGTGCGGCACGGCTTTCTTCAGTCGATCGTAGAAGGGCCCGATGTTCGGATTGTGAGAGTGTTTTCGGGTGATCACCGAGGTCACGAAGTCAGCCAGCTGTAGCCCCACGTTCTGCGACTGAGAGATGGCGAAGAACGGTGTGCGAACGATCGAGTCCATCGCCAGTCCTGGCGAGCTTCGCTGCAGGAAGTTGGTGATCGCCGTGGAGTTCTTCTGGTTGATCCCGTAGTCGCGATCGTCGAAGACCAGGCAGGCCATTTCATTCGGCCGCGTGCGTTTGATCCAGGTGTCGATGCGCTCGAACAGGAACTTGAAGGTCTTGTCCAGCGCCGTGACATCGTCCACCTGGAATTTCTGCATGCCTTTCTCGAAGCAAACGCAGCCGAACACCGGAAGGCGCTTGGCGACGATGTAGTCGATCAAGTCGGAGGCGAACGCCAGGCTCTTCGACTCGGTGCCCTTCTTCTGCAGATTGAAAACGTAGTTCTTCAGTAGCTCCTTGCCCTTGATCTCGCTGTCGCGGGCGAAGTCGGCGCCGAAGTGCTTGTACTTCAGCTGGTAGACGTCTTGCGCGACCGTTGCCAGCTGATGTTCGGGAATGCCGATGCCGCACAGCCCGCCGAGCGTGATCTTGTCGTCACGTTCGGACTGGCCGAAGCTCTCGTCGAAGAAGATCAGCACCTCAGCGGTTCCTCCGGCGTGTGGACGGCTTCTTGCGATCGGTCGATCGACGAACCCAGGCGGGTCCTGCGTCTTGACCGACCAATTCGTTGGGGTCAACAAATTGGTCGGTCACTTCGGAGGTGTCGATGTCGAGATCGGCGACGCGAATCTCCGCCGTCATCAGCTTGTGCAGCAGGGTCTGGAACAGGTCGTTCAGCGCGGCGCGCTTGCGCTGGTGGTGGGTGAGTTTGCGGTCGACCGAAGCGAGGGCGGTGGCGATTTCGCGTTGTTCGTCGAGGCCTGGCAGGCCGATCAATGTTCGCTTCACGGCGCCTACGTTCAAGTGCTGCTGCGCCAGCCCATAGCTGCTTGCTGTCGTTTGTGAGCGACCGAGATGGCTGTTGAAGAATCGGCTCAGGTACTCTGGAAGCGCCAAGTCTAAGTCCGGGCGGACCACCACGAGGTCGATGCAGTTGGCTCCCTCATAGTGCTCGGGAACCACGCTTGACGTTCCTGGGTAGCCAGTGCGCACAATGAGTATGTCGCGCGCTGCCAACTTCGACTTTGAAAGGATAGTGTCATTGGCCTCTTGCCCGAAGTAAACAAGGTTGCGGTCGTCAATGAAATCTTCCTTGACGTTCATTGAGCGAAAGGCCGGAACGCCTGATTCGACGTAGTGGCTTGCCGGTCTAACCACCACGCCGACCGTGATCTCGCGGGTCACGTCCTCGCACCGTTCGATCCTCCAGCTCTTCGGCATCGGCCCGATCTCGGTGTCCTTCAACGCCTCGCCGCGCAGGCCGTGGGTGAACAGCCGTTGCATGGCGGATTGCTTGAGGTCGCGGGTGGCGGCGATCAACTGGTCCTGGGTGGCGATGGCGCGTTGCAGCTTCCAGAGGATCGCGGCGATCTTTTCTTGCTCGGGCTTCGGAGGAAGCGGTAGTGACTTCTCCTTCAGGAACGTGAAGTGACGGTTGTATCCGCGGCTCGGAAGATCCAGCTGCAAACAGGCAAAGTAGAAGAAGCTTGCGCAAAACTCGTTCGAGGGCTTGAGCAACTGCGTGCCGTCCGCGCCGAGCACGAAGGGGCAATTTACATACTTGAAGTTGCGAGTGTGGTCGCCGAAGACGACATAAGGAAGTCCGCTGTCAATGACCAATGTATGGTCGTCTGTCCAGCCAGCGACTTCGTTTTGTCCCTGGTCGATGACAGGAAACGCCCCGCTTGTCTTGTAGGAGCGCGCTTGGAGTTTGGTGCGTCGTGGAAGCTTCTCGTCCGAAAGCGCTTGTGCAAATTCTCGGCTATCCCATCGAACTTCAGCACCGAGATTGTCCCGGAAGACGCTTTCGGAGAAGTGGGCGGCGCGTGGCGCGGACTGGCCTCGTTTGCTCATAGCTTCCCTAACACCTTCGCCAGCTCCACATCCAGCTTCGCCTCGGCCTTCTTCAGTGCGGCCAGCTCGGCGACGATGCCCGATATCTCGCGCAGGGTCTTGGCATCGCCGCTGGCGAGATAGCGCGAGGGCGAGAGGTTGTAGTCGTTGGCCTTGGCCTGCTTGCGGTCGATCACGGCGACCAGGCCGTCTTGCGGGGCGCCTTTCAGGTAGGCGGCGGAGATGCGGCCAGTCGCGTCTTCGCTTAGGTAGTTCTTCGGGTTGCCCTTGCTGAACTCGCGGCTGGCGTTGACCAGCACGATCTTGCCGCGGCGATCTTTCGGCTTGTTCCGCCGCAGCACGATGACGATGCCGGCGGCGGTGGTGTTGTAGAACAGGTTGTCGGGCAGCAGGATCACGCCGTCGATCAGATCCTGCTCGACGAACCAGCGGCGGATGTTGCGCTCCTTGTCTTCGTTCTTGCTGCCGCTGCCGCGGGTCACCGCGCCGGTGTCGAGCACCACGGCGGCGCGGCCGTTGTCTTTCAGGCAGGCCAGGGTGTGCTGCAGCCAGGCCCAGTCGGCCTTGCCGGTGGTGATGCCGCCGGCCGCGTCGAAGCGGTTGAACGGGTCGTTCTCGTAGATCGCCGGATCGAAGCTCTGGTTCCACATCGGGTTGGCGATGACCAGATCGAAGCGTTTCAGCGCCTTGCCGTCGCGGTACTTCGGGTTGCGCATCGAGTCGCCGCGCAGCACCTCGCCCTGCATGTCGTGGATGATGCGGTTCATGCAGGCGATCGCGAACGACGAGCCGGTCAGCTCCTGGCCGTAGAGCTTGAGCGGAATCTTGCTCAGCGGGTCGAGCCGCTTGCAGACCAGCTGCAGCTTGACCAGCAGGCCGAAACTGCCGCAGGCGTAGTCGTAGGCCTCTTCGCCCGGACGCGGTCGAAGAATCTCGGCCATCAGAAAGCCGACCTCGCGCGGGGTGAAGAATTCGCCGGCGCTCTGGCCCTGGCTCTCGGCGAACTTGCGCAGCAGGTATTCGTAGCAGCGACCGAGAAAGTCGGGCTCGACATCGTGCAGGCCGAGCCGATAGCGCGGGTCGCTGAAGGTCTCGATGATGCCTTTCAGCGCCTTGTCGGAAATCTCGCGCTCGCCGCCGGCGCCGATGTGGGCGAAGTCGACCTGATCGATCACGCCGGCCAGCAGCGAATTCTGCTTGGCCACCCGGCGCACCGTGGTGGTGAGCTGCTCGCCCAATGAAGCGGGATGTTCTTTCTTCGGCCACTTGAACGGCTCGCGCCCGCTCACCACCGGCCAGCGGCATTCCGGCGGCAGGTAGAAACGCACCAGGCTGTGGTCGGCGTCGATCAGGGTCAGCGCGGTCTTGCGCTCGCCGTAGGTCTCGGTGAGTCGCTGCACCTCGTCGTCGAACACGTCGGACAGGCGCTTGAGAAACAGCAGCGGCAGCAGGTAGTCCTTGAACTTCGGTGCATCCTTCTCGCCGCGGATTTCGCAGGCCGCATCCCACAGCATCTGCTCCATCGACTTGGTGCTGAGCACGGCACTATGGGCGACGCCGCGGCGGCGGCGCGCGGGCTGGTTGGCGGCGTTTGAAGTGGCCTTCGCGGGTTCGCTGTCTGCAGCGTCCAGCCCGCATTCGGCCGACAAGGCATCGATCGCCTCACGCTGTGCGCGTTGCGGCTTCGACTTGCCCTGTTCCCACCGATTGATGGTGGCGAACGACACATTGAGTCGGGCGGCCAGCTGTTCCTGACTGAGGTGGAGGTGGTCCCGGAGTCGGGCGATCAGGGCGGCAGTTAGTTTGGCATCCATGCCGTATATGCTATAGCAAACATCGCATAATGCAAGAGTCGGCCCCGACGCTGGGCTGAAGCCAGCTGTTCGCGGGATGGACGCAAGACCGATCCGGATCAACCGGTCAGACGATACGCCTCCATCCAGCACCGCAACAGCGGCGTCGATGCTTGGAAGCATGCGGTTGCGTTCGAGCCTTCACAGATTCGGGATGCGCTTGAACGCGTTTCCCACGGCGCAAACTAGGCGCCGAGAACGACGACGCAACGGCTCAACGACGCAGCAGTTCCCAGCCCTCTCGATACACGTCCATCCAGCCTGCACCATGGCCGATGGAAAGCCCCACGCTGTCGTAGTCAGGCAGTAGACGTCGGACCTTGCTGTCCCGTCGCTGCTGACCCTTCTTACCTGGGGTGGCTAGCCATAGGGCATGGGATCGGCGAAGCGCACTGGCCACCGTTTCGCTTGGGATCACGAAACTGCGGGCTGCGGTGTCGATCGATTTCCCGAAGTCCACGAAGACATAGAACAGATGCGGGCTTATCACCGACTCGTGCTTGTCACGCATGTGCCATCCGCCGTCGGAACCTTTCTCGACGCGTGACTTGACCTGGACCGCACAGAGTCGATCGCCTACCTCGTCGGTGACGACGATGTCTGCATTGGGTACTCCGGCTGGCGCGAGCGCTGCGATGAATCCGCGCCGCAGGAGCTGAGACATCACGTAGTACTCGCCGGCGGCGCCAAGAAGGGTCGATGCGGAGGGCATGGGATTCGGTCCGGGAGCGTTGTCGCAAGGCAGATTATCTGGCCACTCGTCTTGACGACAGCCATGTGGGGAGAAGTCGTCAGGGACAACTCCGCTGAGAGCCTTCCCATGACACGATCCTGACCATTGCGCAATCATCCCACCCATGACCGATCGCCCCTTCCCCCAACATGCCTTCACCGACGAGCTCCGCCGCGAAGCGGGTCGCCTGGTCTCTGACTTGGCCGAATCGCTGGGCAAGGCGATCAGTGAGGTCGATGCGCGGCCGGCCATGCCGGTGGATCCGGATGCTGTCTTGTCAGCCTTGCGCGAGCCTTTGCCGGAGACCGGGGAGGGGGCGCGGGCTGCGTTGGAGCGACTGCTGGATTTGCAGGCGAGAGCCGGGGCGAATACGGCGGGGCCGCGTTGCTTCCATTTCGTGATCGGGGGCAGCACGCCGGCGGGGCAGGGGGCGGATCTGATCGCTTCGGCGTTCGACGTGGTCACCTACACCTGGGTGCTGTCGCCGGTGGGCGTGCGGATGGAGCTGCAGGCGCTGGACTGGTTGAAGCAGCTGTTGGGCATTCCGGCCTCGATGACCGGCGTGATGGTCACCGGCGCGACGATGGCCAACTTCGTGGGGCTGGCGGCGGCGCGGCAGTGGTGGGGCGAGCAGCTGGGCTTCGATGTGTCGGCGGAAGGGCTGTCGGGCAAGCCGCAGATGCCGGTGATCAGCTCGGGCTTCATCCATGCGTCCACGCTGAAGGTGCTGGCGATGCAGGGCATCGGACGCAACGCGGTGCAGCGCTGTGCCGTGGATGCCACCGGGCAACTCGACCGCAAGCTGTTCGCCGAAAGACTGAGGCAGCTGGACGGTCAACCCGCGCTGGTGGTCGTCAACGCCGGCGAAGTGAATGCCGGCTACTTCGACCCGGTAGCCGAGATGATCGAGATGGCGCGGCAGCACCGTTGCTGGGTGCATCTCGACGGCGCGTTCGGGCTGTTCGCTGCGCTGTCCGACCGCACGAAGCACCTGGTGGCCGGACTGGAGGGCGCCGATTCCATCACCGTCGACGGGCACAAGTGGCTTAACGTGCCGTATGACTCCGGCTACGCCTTCGTGCGCGACCACGGCCTGCTGGCACGGGCGTTTCGCTATTCGGCCGACTACCTGCCGACCGAGGACGACCCGCGGCCGACACCGGGCGCGATCGGCCCGGAGAGCTCACGTCGCGGACGCAGCTTCGCGGTGTGGGCCACGCTGAAGGCCTACGGACGCGACGGCCACCGCCGCATCGTCGAGCACTGCCTCGACCTGGCCCAGCATTTTGCCGCCCAGGTGGATGCCCATCCCGCACTCGAACGCATGGCCGATGTGCCGCTGAATATCGTCGCGTTCCGGTTCAACCCCGGCGGGCTGGAAGAAGCCGCGCTGGATGCGCTTAACCGGCAGCTTGGTGAGCGGATGATCGAAGACGGGCAGTTTCTGCTCGGCACCTCGAAGTGGGGCGAGCGCACCATCTTTCGGCCGGCGTTCTCGAACTGGCGCACGCGGTTTGAGGATGTCGAGGCGCTGGCGGTAAGGATTGTGGAGTGTGGGAACGCGCTGCGGAACGAGAGCGCGGTGTCCTGACATCACCAGCGAGGCGGTGAAAGGCCTCGGGTTCGGGTTCGGGTGAGGCCGCAGTTGGGTTGCTGGCAACTCATCGGTGGGTCGGGGATGAATCCCCTCCTACAGGAGTGGGTGGTGTTGGTGGTGGGTCGGGGATGAATCCCCTCGTACAGGGGCGGGTGGTGTTGGTGGTGGGTCGGGGATGAATCCCCTCCTACAGGGGCGGGTGGCGTTGGCGGTGGGTCGGGGATGAATCCCCTCCTACAGGGGCGGGCGGTGTTGGCGGTGGGTCGGGGATGAATCCCCTCGTACAGGGGCGGGTGGTGTTGGAGGTGGGTCGGGGATGAACTCGGCGCTGCTGCCGATCAACGCTGCTGTTTTGTAATTGGATGGAATGGAACCTCGACGAGGCGTCGTTTGCGCCACGGTGGTATCTAATGAGGACAAACGGGAGCGAGGGGCGGGGGGATGAAAGAGAGTATGGA
>JAGRJY010000060.1 GCA_020442465.1 Lysobacterales bacterium | reverse complement strand
TGCTGGCGCCTTTCGACGACGAGCGTGCGTCGGCGTTGCGCAAGCAGATCGCGCAGACGCTGAGCTGGTAGCGGCGCTCGGAGGAGGAGAGAGAAGCTCGCCCATCCCTGGAGGTTCGCCGCTTGTCCGCATCCGGGAAGGCACGCCCGACAGGAGCTCGGTATGGGCGCGACCACAAGGCGGAGTCGGGCGTTCGGTCGGGGATGAATCCCCTGCTACAGGACGGATGGGTGCCAGCACGAGGCGGTGCGGCGGAATCCGGGGGCGCTGCGCGGAAGGTTCATACGCTCCAACTATCGCTGATATCAGATCAATTCATTGGACGAATGGATGGTCGGCCGCGACACTGCGCACGTTCCCGGGTGGAGTCCGACATGGCCAAGACTGCTTCGTTCGCGGTCATCCATATGAGCGTCGCGTTCGGCGTCGGCTACGCCTTCACCGGCGACGTGCGCGTGGGTGGTGCGCTCGCGCTGGTGGAACCGGCCTGCAACACGGTCGCCTTCTATTTCCATGAGCTGGTGTGGAAGCGCGTCGACGCGCGCCGGGTACTTGCCGACGCCGCGGCGCGAACCGGCGCCTTCGCCGCCACCCACTGACGCTTTCGGTCCCGAGTCGAACCACCTGTCCCGAATCCGATCGCAGTGGCCTGATGCACGGGTCGACTGCCCCGACCGATTCAGGGGGCACGGCAAAAGCAAGGGTTCGACCGGACGGCGCCCCGGATTCCGGGGCGTTTTTTCTCTTTCGCGTTTGCCTCCGCTGATGCGGCCCGATGTCTGGCCCCGGTGTCTCGCTCGGGCATCTTGGTCACGTGCGCCGCGGTCGTGCGTCTCGACAGGGCAACAGAGGAAACCTGTCCCGGGAGGCAGTGTGCGCGAACACAACTCATATTCCACCGCAGGGCGACGGGTGCCGCGCGTGGGTGCGATCGTGCTGCTGCTCGCTGTCTGCAGCAGTATCGCCACGGCCCAGCATCAGGAATCGACCGCCGAGGCTGCCGTCGAACAGCAAGAGCCGGCGCAGCGCGAGACGGGCGCCGTCTCGCCAGGCGGCTCAGCGCCGCGCGAAGGCGTGACTGCATTCGACGAGGACACGGCCACGCTGACCCTGGCTGACCGGGCGCTCGTGGCTCGGCTGATTGCCGAACATGTCCGTGGCACCGTGGCGGAGCTGGAGTCGAGCCATCGCGGGCGCGACGCCGCGCTCGCCCTGCTGCTGCGCCCGCTCTCCGCGACGACGACGTCGAGCGGGTTCGCGTTGGGCCGCGATCCCTCCGCGGACGCCGAAGCCAACTGGTATGCCCTCTTCGACGACCTCGACGGCGTGCCGCTGTCGCTGTTGCACGCGCTGGCGTGGCACGCCCGCGACTTTGCGGACAACGCGCAGTGGGCGCGCTACGAGTCGACACTGCTGCGCCGCGACGGCGCCAACCTGGCGTCCTGGCTGCACCGGATCGGTTCGCTGCAGGATGATCCCGCCGCGCTCGATGCGTGGTTGCGGCGGGCGGCACAGCGCAGCGATCGCTTTGACTCGCTGAGCTATGACGCGGTGCGGCTGATGGTCGATGCATTGGCCAAACGACCGATGGGTCACGGACTGGCCGGCCTGCTCGACCTCGATCTTGAGGATGGCTTCGAGATGTTTGCCGATGCGCGCCCGGGCGCCGAGTCCGCCGAAGCGGTCGATGTCTCCGACCGCGAGCGCTGGGTGATCGCGGCGCTGGGGCTGCACATGGCGGTCGCGGTGCCCACGCTGCGCGACCTGTCCGAGGCCTGTTCCGCCGAGGTCGCCGCCGTGCGCCCGGCGCGGCGTGCGGCCTGCCTGGGTCTGATCCGGCGCGCCCTGCCGGGCGCCGGCAACTTGCTCGAGCAGGGAATCCTGGCGCGGCTGTGGGTCAACCTGGCGGAAGGGACCGCGGAAGCGTCCGAGGCCCGGCAGCAGCTCGAGCTTACCCACTGGTATGCCTATCACGGCGCCACAGGCATCACCCAGGTGAGCCAGCTGTCGGCGTGGCTCGACTACTTCTCGACGCCGCGCGCGAACGAGTTGGGCTGGCTGCGCCGACGCATGTCAGAACAGGGTGTTTCACCGACACCGCCCGACGGTTGGAAAGAGACGATGCGCGTGCGGCCGCGCATGCAGGATGCCGACTCCTAGCGAGGCCGGAACAGTCCATCATGGCGCGTGACGGGGCCGCAGCAGGGCAGCGATCCGCATTCGGTGGCAGCCGGAGTCCTCCATCACCGTATCGTTTCCCCGACCCGCTCGCCCGCGTCGACGGCCTCGTGCATGCGCGGCCTGCTCGTGAACCCGCGGCTAGTCGGCCACGGCACTCCGGACCACGCCCAGGCCGTCGGCCTGTTCGAAGGTGAAACGCAGTCTGAGGCTGTAGGGACGCCGGGCGACCACCTCGCGACGGACGGAGTTGGCGGTGCCGTCGCCGTCTTCGTCGGGGCCGTCGACGAAGCCGATGATCTCGAGCGGGCCGAACTGCCAGGTCGGCAGCACTTCGAGCACTGCCGCACGAAGACCCTCAACGCACGCGCGAGTGCAGTCCGCGACGGGCGGGACATCTTCGGCAAAGCGCACGTTCGCGAGGTTGCCCTGCTCATCGATGCTCAGCAGGGTCGCCACGGTGACTGGTTCGAGCCGTGCGTCGAGCAGCGCCGCCGGATAGTGCGGAAGCGGCTGCGCCCGGTCGTAGAAGTCGGGCGGTACGGCGCTCTGTCCGGGGCCCAGACGATGGCTGCCTTCCGCCCCCGGCGCGTCGAGCTGCACGGCAACGCGACCGGCATGGGCATCCGCCTCGGGCCGCGTCAGGTCGATGCTCGTGCAGCCCGTAGTCGCCAGGCTGCAGGCCAGAGCCAGCTGCAGCCCGCGGGTCTGCAGCGGGCCGGTCACTTCCGCTTCGGGATGTACAGGTCGGTGATCGTGCCTTCGTAGACCTCGGCCGCCATGCCGACCGACTCCGACAGGGTGGGATGCGGATGGATGGTGTGGCCGATGTCGGCGGCTTCGCAGCCCATCTCAATCGCCAGCGCCGCTTCGGTGATCAGGTCGCCGGCGTGCGGGCCGACGATGCCGGCGCCGACGAGGCGGTGGGTGGCTTCGTCGAAGATCAGCTTGGTGAAACCCTCGGTTCGGCCGAGGCCGATCGCGCGCCCTGACGCGGCCCAGGGAAACTTGCCGACGCCGACGTTCAGGCCTTTCTCCTTTGCTTCGTTCTCGGTCACGCCGACCCAGGCGATTTCCGGATCGGTGTAGGCCACCGAGGGAATCACCCGCGCGACCCATTCCTTCTTTTCGCCCGCGGCGACTTCGGCGGCGAGCTTGCCTTCGTGCGTGGCCTTGTGCGCCAGCATCGGGTTGCCGACCAGATCACCGATCGCGAAGATGTGCGGCACATTCGTGCGCATCTGCCGGTCGACCGGAATGAACCCGCGTTCGGTGACCGCGACGCCCGCGTTCTCCGCGCTGAGTTTGCCGCCGTTCGGCGTGCGGCCGACCGAGACCAGCACCCGGTCGTACAGCGCCGGGTCGGGGGCGCCATCGCCTTCGCAGGTCACCTTGATGCCCTTCTTCTCGGCCTCGATCTTGCTGGCCTTCACCTTGAGGTGCACCGATACGCCGAGCTTCTTCAGGCGGTCCGCCAAGGGCTTGACCAGGTCCTTGTCGGCGCCCGGCATCAGCTGATCCATGAGTTCCACCACGGTGACCGCGCTGCCGAGCGCACGGTACACCGTCGCCATTTCGAGCCCGATGATGCCGCCGCCGACCACGAGCAGCTTCTTCGGAATGTCGGCCAGCATCAGCGCGTCGGTCGAATCCATCACCCGCGGGTCTTCCCACGGGAATCCGGGCAGCTTCAACGCCTGCGAGCCGGCCGCGATGATGCATTGCTCGAAGCGGACCAGCTTCCGGCCGTCCCCGGTCTCGACCTCCAGCTCGTTCGCCGAGACGAAGCAGCCGACGCCTTCGACCACGCGCACCTTGCGCTGCTTGGCCATGCCGGCAAGACCCTTGGTGAGCTGGCCGACCACTTTCTCCTTGTAGCCACGCAGCGCATCGAGGTCGATCTTCGGCGCGCTGAAACTCACGCCGTAGTCCTTCGCATGCGCGGCCTCGTCGATCACCGCTGCCGCATGCAGCAGCGCCTTGGATGGAATGCAGCCGACGTTGAGGCAGACGCCGCCGAGCGAGGCATAGCGTTCGACCAGCACCGTGTCGAGGCCGAGGTCGGCCGCGCGGAACGCCGCGGTGTATCCACCCGGCCCGGCGCCCAGCACCAGCATCCGGCATTCGACGTCGGCCTTGCGCCCACTCGCCGAGGCGGCGGACGGCGCCTGAGCCTTGCTCGCCTCCTCGGGAGGGGGAGGGCTCGCAGGAGAGGGCCGGGCGTCGGACTGCGCAGGAGCCGCGCCCACACTGGCGCCCTCCGCCTCCAGAACGGCCACCACGCTGCCTTCCGATACCGGGTCGCCCAGCTTGACCTTCAACTCCTTGACCGTGCCCGCCGCCGAGCTCGGCACCTCCATCGTCGCCTTGTCCGACTCCAGCGTGACCAGACCCTGGTCCTTCCTCACCACGTCGCCGACGGCGACCAGCAGCTCGATGACGGGAATGTCGCTGTAGTCGCCGATATCGGGGACCTTGATCTCGATCGTGGCCATGTCAGGCTCCGGATTCCATGTCAGTGAAAGTGC
>JAGRJY010000010.1 GCA_020442465.1 Lysobacterales bacterium | reverse complement strand
CGAGCAGCGAGACGCAGGCGGCGACGATCGTATTGCCCAGCCAGGGACTGAACGGGAACACCGGGATCACGCTGAGCACCAGCAGCACGCTGGGTTGGACTGCCCAGCAATCGAACGTCGGCAAGTGGCGTGGAAGCTCCACGAAGCTGCGGATGAACAGCACGAGCAGCCCCGAGAACACGCCGCCCGAATAGGCCGCCACCATCGTGCCGGTGCGGCGCAGATCCTCGCCTCAGAGGATGTAGGCGTAGCCCTCGGAATGCAGCTGGTAGACCAGGTTCAATCCGGCGAATGCGGCGAAGTAGAGGTACATGCGCTCGCGCACCGCGAAGTAGATCGCCACCACATACACGGCGATGGCCAGCACGATGCCGGCGAGCATGCCGAAGAACCAGTAGTCGACGCGATCGATGTCGGCCAGTTCGTTGGGGCCGAGCAGGCGGTAGTCCAGCGACAGTGCCGTGCTTGAATCGATGCGTACGGCGATGTCGCGCGGTTGGCCTGGCGCCAGCTCGATGGGCAGCACCGCGTGGCGTGAGGTGCGCAGATCGTAGCTCAGCGGGTGCACTTGGCCGTTGCGAAGCTCGAACGCGCGCTGGCTGTGCGCGGCGCCGCGCCAGAGCACGAGCTCGCGCAGCGTGGCCTGCGCCCCGCTGTTGTGCAGGCGGATGTGCACCCAGTAGGGGTGACGCGGATAGCCAAGATTGCGCGGTGCGCGAGCGGCAGGCAGGACGAAGCGATCGAGGCGGCCGCCGAGCACGTCCGCGGCCGTGAACGCGCCTTCGGCATCGGCCAGCACGGAGATCGACCAACGGATGTCCTGCTCCGCGGCATCCGCCTCTGCGCGGGCCGGGCCTGCGGATAGCCAGAGCAGCAGCATTGCCGCCAGCGCCGCCCATGCATCCCTGCGGACCCGCCTGCGCCCCACCGCTGCCCTCGCTCGCGTGCGTTCGCGGCCACGCTAGTGGCCTGCCACCGACAAATCAATAGCCCATGGCGCGGTCGGCCTTGCGCCGTGCCGCGGCCTTCGTTCGCCATGGCCATCGAGCTCGGTGCCTCGCAGGCACGGCGTCGATCCCACCCGCCTGAGCGACTTCCCTTCGGTCTCACTCGTCGTGGGCCACCACTGCGCACGCCGCCGCCTACCGCACGGTGCACCATCGCTCCCCGTCCGGCATAGCCGGTGGGCTCAAAGCACCGGCGTGAGCAAGCGAGCGCAGGCCTCGCCGAACCGGTCCATCCAGCCAATCGGGCGCGGCAGGGTGATGCGCGTGGAGAGCTCGAGGTCGGCCTCGAACTGCGCGGCGCAGCGAGCGCAGAACGCGGGGTCGTACACCGCGAGCGCCACTTCGAAGTTGAGCCGGAAGCTGCGCAGGTCGAAGTTGGCCGTGCCGAGGATGGTGCAGTCCCGGTCGACCACCATCAGCTTGCTGTGCAGCATGCCGGCGGTGTACTCGAACACCTTGATGCCGCGCGCCAGCAGCTCGTCGTAGAACGAGCGCGCGGCAGCGCTGACCACGCGCGAATCGCTGCGCTGTGGCAGCAGCACGCGCACGTCGACGCCACGCATCGCCGCATTGGTCAGCGTGTACAGCGCGGCGTCCCCGGGCGCGAAATAGGGGGTGGCCACCCAGACGCGCTCGCGGGCGTCGGCCATCGCCTGCAGGAAGGCGCGATGGATGGCCTCGCTGTCGCTGTCCGGGCCCGACGCAATCACCTGGGCGGCGATCGGCCCGGCGTGGCAGTCGGGATAGAGCTCCTGCTCGGGCAGCGGGCGCTTGCGCGCGTACAGCCAGTCTTCGGCGAACACCGCCTGCAGCCAGCCCACGGCTGGTCCGCGCATGCGCACATGCAGGTCGTGCCAGGGGCGGGCGGCGAAGCGCGCGTCGTGGTCTTCGCTGACGTTGATGCCGCCACAGAACCCGACTTCGCCGTCGATCACCGCGATCTTGCGGTGGGTGCGCAGGTTGAGCAGGGGCTTGAGGGTGGCGAGTCGAAACGGATGGAAGCGCGCGACTTCGCCGCCGGCGGCGCGCAGCGGCGCCCAGAAGCGACGTCCGGCACGCGTCGAACCCACTGCGTCGACCAGCATGCGCACCGCCACGCCCCGTTGCTGCGCCGCGACCAGCAGGTCGCGCAGGGCGCGCCCGATGCGGTCGGGCTCGAAGATGTAGTACTCCAGGTGAACATGTCGTTTCGCCGCACGAATGGCCGCGAACAGGGCCTCGTAGGTGGTTTCGCCGCCGACCAGCAGCTCGGCTTCGACCAGGCTGGATACCGGCGCACCGGTCGCCTTGTCGACGAGGTCGGAGAGCCCGCGCTTGCGCTGCGGAAGACCGGCCGCCAGGGCCGCATCGCCGCTGGCGCGAATCTGCTGGCGTGCGCGCAGGCGTTCGCGCTTCAGGCGCTGGCGGCGGATCCGGGTCGGGCCGAGAAAGAAATAGATGACGAAGCCGATCAGCGGCAGCGCCGCCAGCGAAAGGATCCACGCCCAGGTCGACAGCGGCGAACGCTTCTGCAGGATGATCCACACCGTCAGCGCAACGAGATACAGCAACCAGCCCAGCGACAGCCAGGGCAGCAGTGCGTGGGTGATCAGTGTGGCCGGGTCGGCATCCATCGCGCGCTTATAGCACGCGGCCTGGACAGCTCCGTGGCGAATCGGCGCGGCGGTCGCACCCCGATCATGGGATGATCGGGCGGCACGGACGCGCGCCCGAATCATCGCGCGCCAAACGGCCACCGAACGGGAGCACGCATGGCGGCGACACGACACGCAATCAATGAGCAAGCACTGCAGCGCTGGCTGCAGGCACATCTGGGCGGATTCGAGGCGCCGATCCAGCTGACCAAGTTCAAGGGCGGGCAGTCGAATCCCACCTTCGCACTCGACGCCGGTGACGCGCACTACGTGCTGC
Source organism: Lysobacterales bacterium (assembly GCA_020442465.1). GTDB lineage: Bacteria > Pseudomonadota > Gammaproteobacteria > Xanthomonadales > Xanthomonadaceae > Pseudomarimonas. The sequence goes on along the minus strand of JAGRJY010000010.1, from coordinate 14 downwards.
GCAGCAAGCCGGGG
>JAGRJY010000009.1 GCA_020442465.1 Lysobacterales bacterium | reverse complement strand
GGCCTGCTGCGATAACCCAGCCACCGAAGGGTGGCCCACCTCAGTGGCAGCGCGGTAGCGCCGCCACCAGCCGCTTTGAGCGGCTCACATCATGAAAGCCCCCGGCTTTGCCGGGGGATGGTTACTTCAAGTCCACCGACGGAGGCTCGCGACCGGCCGAGCCCATCGCCTGGTCGACCAGGCCGGCGCGCATCATCATCCAGAAAAGCAGCACGCCGGGCAGCGCCACGACGAAGGTGAGCAGGTAGAAGTTGACGTAGCCCATCGACTCGATCAGCGCGCCAGCACTGGTGCCGGTGATCAGCCTGCCCACCACCGAGGCAGCGGCTGAGAGCAGCGCGAACTGGGTCGCCGTGAACGACAGGTTGCACAGCGCGGACAGATAGGCGACCACGGCCACCCCACCGATGCCCGAGGCGAGGTTTTCAAAGCCGATGCAGAACGCAAGCAGTCCGTTGTCGTGGCCGACTGCGGCCAGCCCGGCGAAGGAGAGGTTCGACACCGCCATCAGGATCAGGCTGATCAGCAGCGCGCGCTTGAGCCCGAGCCGCGCGTACAGCGCGCCGCCGAGGAAAATGCCGATCAAGTACGCGATGAAACCGAAGCCCACGTCGTAGGTCGCGATTTCGTCATTGTTGAACCCGAGATCGTCGAGCAACAGGCGCAGGGTGAGCTGGCCCAGGGTGTCGCCGATCTTGTGCACCAGCACGAACAAGAGCACCAGCCAGGCCCCGGAGCGCTGCACGAACTCGCGCAGTGGGGCAATCACCGCGTCGGACAGGCGCTGGCTTGCTGGCGCCGGCCGATGCCGGGTCGGTTCGCCCAACCAGAGCGATGCGAAGACGGCGGGCAGCACAAACAGGGCGCAAAGCAGGTAGGCGGGCGTCCACCCCCAGCGCGCCGCCACCAGCAGGGCGAGGGCACCGGCCGCCACCGAGCCGATGCGCCAGCCGTATTGCGACATACCCGAACCGGTGCCCAGCTGGTGCGGCGCCAGTGATTCGATCCGATAGGCGTCGATCACGATGTCGAATGTCGCGCCACTCACGCCGACCAGCACCGCACCCAAGGCCACGAACTCGAGGCTGGATTGAGGCGATGCGATGCCGAGCAGACACACGCTCGCCGCCACCGCGGCGGCAGTCAACCACAGCCAACCCCGACGTTGACCTGCGCGCGACAGGCCCGGAAGTTCGATGCGATCCACCGCAGGCGCCCAGAGAAACTTCAGGTTGTAGGCGAGAAAGGCCAACGAGAAGGCGGTGACTGCCTTCTTGTCGATCCCATCCTGGGCCAGCCGGGTGGTCAACGTCGCACCGATCATGGCGTACGGAAAACCCGAAGAAATGCCGAGCAACAGCGCGCCCAGTGGCGCGCGCTCCACGTAGGGCCGCAGCGAGGTGGAAATGCGTCGTTGCCAGGAGGGCTGCATACGTGCCGGATCAGGCCGGATAGATGCAGCCCAGCACGCGCGGCCCGCGCGCACCGGTCACCGAGGGAAGATTGCCGGGTCTGCCAGCCAGGGTTTCGCGGGCCAGCCAGGCGAAGCCCGCGGCCTCCACGGCGTCCGGGTTCAGTCCGTGTGCGCTGGTGGATTCCACGCGCGTTTCCGGCAGCGCCTTTGCCAAGGCCTGCATGAGTTGCGTGTTGTGCACGCCGCCGCCGCAGACGAGCAGTCTGTCGACTCGCCTGCATGCCTGCGTCAGGGCGCCGCAGATGGTCTGCGCCGACAGCGCAAGCAGACTGGCTTGGACGTCCTCGGGCGCGTAGTTCTCGAGGCCACCGCACTCGCGGTCTGCCCACTCGAGGTGGAACTGGTCGCGGCCCGTGCTCTTGGGTGCCGGCAGCGCGAACCAAGGATCCGATGCCCAGGCGCGCAGCAGCGCTGGCTGCACTGCTCCGCTGGCCGCCCACCGACCTTCCGCATCGTAGGGCTTGCCGGTGTGACGCAGGCACCAGGCGTCAAGCAGGCCGTTCGCCGGCCCGGTGTCGAAGCCAATGACTGCCTCGCCTGGCAGCAGTAGTGTCAGATTGGCGATGCCGCCGAGATTGAGCACCGCGCGGCGCTCAGCGGGGTCGGTGAACAGTCCCGCATGCAGTGCGGGCAGCAAGGGTGCCCCCTGACCTCCGGCGGCGATGTCGCGGCGTCGGAAGTCGGCGACCGTGGTGTGGCCGGTGCGTTCCGCTATGACGTTCGGGTCTCCCATCTGCAGGGTGAACGGCCGGGTGGCATGCGGGCGATGACGCACGGTCTGGCCATGCGAGCCGATCGCCTGCACGGTGACACCCCGCCTGGCTGCCTCGGCGACGGCCCAACATGCCGATTCAGCGAAACTTTCGGCAATGTCGGCATCCAGCGCGCCGAACTCGTCGAGACCGCCGATGCGGCCATCCTGCCCCAGCGCTCGCAGCCGTTCGGCCAAGGCAGTGGGATATGCGTGGGTGGTGAACGCCAGCACGCGCAGATCGGGCTCGAAGCTGACCAGCGCCGCATCGACGCCGTCGGCGCTGGTTCCGGAGATCAGGCCGACAAACGCGTCCATGTGTTCGGTCAGCCGCGAGTGGGCGTGGTCGGCTCTGCGGCGGCGAGGCGGGAAAGCTGTGCCTGCAGCGGCGCGCGCTGGGACTGGAAGCGTGCGAGCTCGTTGCGCGGCAGCGGCTGCGGCTTGGGTAGCGTCACCTTGAGCGGATCACGGTGCACGCCAGCGACGCGGAACTCGTAGTGCAGGTGCGGGCCGCTCGCCAGGCCCGACTGGCCGACGTAGCCGATCACATCACCCTGACGCACGCGCGCGCCGGTCTTGTAGCCGCCGAGTCGGGACATGTGGCCGTACAGCGTGGTGACGTTGCCCGCGTGCTGGATGATGATCGTGCGGCCGTAGCCGTTCTTCCAGCCGGCGTACTGGATCTTGCCTTCACCTGCCGCGTGAATCGGCGTGCCGGTGTTCGCCGCGTAATCGACGCCGCGATGGGCGCGCACCTTGCCCAGAACGGGGTGCTTGCGTGCCGAACTGAACCGCGAACTGATGCGCGCGAATTCGATCGGCATGCGCAGGAAGCTCTTCTTGGTTGGGCGGCCGTCCTGGTCGTAGTACTCGGTGCGACCGTCGGCGAATACGTAACGATAGACTTCGAAGCGCTTGCCCTGATTGATGAACGTGGCAGCCAGCACGTCGCCGTCGCGCAGTCGCGCGCCATCCCGCCAGACTTCCTCGTAGACGACGTCGAAGCGATCGCCGACGCGCAGATCCTGGGCGAAGTCGATGTCGTAGCCGAAGACCTTGGCCATCTCCAGAATCGCGCCCACGCTCATGCCCGCGGCTTCGCCGGCGTTGTACAGCGAGTTCTCGATGACGCCGGACGCCATCATCACTCTGTGTTCGAGCGCCCTTTGCTGTTTGTGTTCGACGATCTGATCATCTTCGATACGTAGCACGACGCGTTCGGCGTCGCCTCGCTCGAAGCGCAGTGCGCGGAATGCACCGTCCTCGGCGATGTCGAAGTCGAATCGGCTGCCCACCCGAATGCGGGTCAGTGAATCCTTGGCTTCCGGGTGCTGCAGCAGACGATGCAGGACGGTCGAAGGCAGGTTGAGTGAGGAAAAAATCCCGCCCATCGTCTGGCCAGCTTGCACCACCACCGTCTGCCAGCGGGGCCCTTTGCTGGTTTCGCGCTGCTTCGGCTGCGCCGTGGATGCGGGCAGGCTCAGCTTGGCCGTGGCCTGGCTGGCGCTTGGGTGGGGAGTCTGATGGACGTTGAAGCCCGGCACGATCGAGACGACGGCCAACACGGCGCAAGTGACGCCGGCCGCCCACAGCAGTCTTCGGCCGTCGATCCTGCGTGCGGCGCCCGCGTCGGTGCGGCTGCCCCCGACCGAATCATCCCGGGAATGCGGCAGGGTCGAGGGTTCTGTCGTCACGTAGGGTCCGGGGCAAGAAATCGCCGATCACCATAAACGTGATCAAGAGATGCCGTCAAATCATTGTTCCCACAGGCTTTTTTCCTGAACGGCTTTAACGTAAAGTTAACAGTGAAGTGGCCCCGGGGCGGGGTTGCCGCCTTCGGAGTCGGACATGACCATCGATACACGCCACGCGATCGAGCAGATCGGACGCGGGGCCGACGAAGTTCTCAAGCTTGACGAGCTGGAAAAGCGGCTCGAACTGGGCAGGCCGTTGCGGATCAAGGCGGGCTTCGACCCCACTGCGCCCGATCTCCATCTCGGTCACACCGTCCTGCTCAACAAGATGCGCCAGTTCCAGGACCTCGGGCATCAGGTCATTTTTCTGATTGGCGACTTCACCGGCATGATCGGTGACCCGACGGGCAAGAACGTGACCCGAAAGCCGCTGACGCGGGACGATGTGGCCGCCAACGCCAAGACCTACGCGGATCAGGTCTACAAGGTGCTGGATCGCGAGCGCACCGAACTGCGCTTCAACTCCGAATGGTTCGACCAGATGAATGCGGCGGGCATGATCCGTCTGGCGGCGCGCCACACCGTGGCGCGGATGCTCGAGCGCGACGACTTTGCCAAGCGCTATGCGTCCCAGCAGCCGATCGCCATCCACGAATTCCTCTACCCGCTGGTACAGGGCTGGGACTCGGTGGCGCTGAAGGCCGATGTGGAGCTCGGCGGCACCGACCAGAAATTCAATCTGCTGATGGGGCGCGCGCTGCAGGAAGCCGAAGGCCAGGCGCCGCAGATCGTGCTCACCATGCCACTGCTCGAAGGCCTGGACGGCGTCAACAAGATGTCGAAGTCGCTCGGCAACTACATCGGCATCGACGAGCCCGCCATCGACATCGTCACCAAGACGATGAAGATCGGCGACGAGCTGATGTGGCGCTGGTTCGAGCTGCTCAGTTTCGAATCGTCCCTGTCAGACATCGAGTGCATGAAGCGCGAAGTGAGTTCGGGTCAGCGCAATCCTCGCGACATCAAGCTCATTCTGGCCCGGGAGTTGGCCGCGCGATTCAGTTCCGCGAATGACGCCGAGCGCGCGATCGAGGGCTGGCATGCGGCCGTGCGCGGCGAAGGCGACACTTCACAGATACCGCTGACCGTATTGCATGTGGAGAGAGCAGGCGTTCGACTGCCGGCGCTGCTCACGCAGGCCGGTCTTTCGAGCAGCAACAGCGAAGCCAATCGCAAGCTGAAGGAGCGTGCCGTGCGCATCGACGGCGCCACGGTGGAGGACGCTGCGCAGGTATTCCTGCCCGGATTCGAGGGGCTTCTGCAGATCGGCAAACGCAACTTCTCGCGTGTTCGATTGGAGGCCAGCCCCGATCAGGCTTGATGCGCGGCACTAGGGAGCGGGTGCCATGCGAGGTGGGCCTTGCAGCGTAGGCCTTCCATTCAGAAAAAGCCCTTGGCATCGACAGGCGACCTGAGCATAATGCGCGGCCCCGCCAAGCCGTACGGCGAGGACTCCAGGGCAGCGCAAACACCTCGGCAAGAGATGTTGACGGCCTTAGAAAATGGTGTAAGATGTGCGGCTCGCTCGGGCTGAATGCTTGGGCAGGCGAGAAGGCGCTGAGGCCTGATTGCCGGGATCTTTGACAGTGTGCGCAGGTGACTTGTGCGGGCGT
>JAGRJY010000059.1 GCA_020442465.1 Lysobacterales bacterium | reverse complement strand
GCCTGGCTGCAGGTCGATGCCGGCGGCGCGGCGACGTTGCGTTATGTGACGCCGGCGGGTGGACGCGATGCGGTCGAACAAGGCGATAATCCGGCACCATGCACGTACTCGTAACCGGCGGTGGTGGCTTTCTCGGTGGCGCGCTGTGCCGCGCCCTGCTCGAGCGTGGCGAACGCGTCAGCAGCCTGTCGCGCAAAACCTACCCTGCGTTGGCGGCAGCAGGCGTACGCCAGCTGCAGTTCGACCTGGCCGATTTCGCCGGCCTGAGTGAAGCCCTGCGTGGTGTCGATGCGGTCTTTCATGTCGCCGCCCTGGCCGGTGCGTGGGGCGACTTCCGCAGCTACTTCGACGCCAACGTGGTGGGCACCCAGAACGTGATCGCCGCGTGCCGGATGAACGGCGTACGCACGCTGGTCTTCACCTCCACGCCCAGTGTCGCGCACCGGGGCAGCACGGCAGTGGAGGGGCTGGATGCCGAGCGCGCCCCCTTGGCCACCCGCTTCAAGGCTGCCTATCCGGCCACCAAGGCGGCCGCGGAGGCGGCCGTGCTGCAGGCGAACGGCGCTGACCTCGCCACCGTGGCGCTGCGTCCGCGGCTGATCTGGGGCCCGGGCGACAACCACCTGCTGCCGCGCCTGGTCGAGCGCGCGCGTGCAGGCAAGCTGAAGCTGATCGGCGACGGCCAGAACAAGATCGACACCACCTACATCGACAACGCCGTGGCTGCCCACCTCGCGGCGTTCGACGCCCTGCACGGCAAACCGGGCGCAGCCTGTGCCGGTCGCGCGTACTTCATTTCCAACGGTGAGCCCAAGCCCATCATCGAGGTGGTGAACGGATTGCTGCGCGCGGCCGGGGCCCCGGTGGTCGAGCAGTTCATCCCGTTCCGCGCCGCCTACGCGCTCGGCGCCGTGTGCGAGCGCGCCTGGAGCTGGTTGCCGCTTCCCGGGGAGCCGCCGTTGACCCGCTTCGTGGTCGAGCAGCTGGCGACGCCGCACTGGTACGACATGTCTCCGGCCCGTCGCGACTTCGGCTACCAGCCCACGGTGCACGCGATCGAGGGCCTCGCCCTGCTCACCAAGGCGCTGCGCGAACGGCCGGTCTGAGCAGGGCCCGAAACGTCGACGGGGCGCCTCAGCGCCCCGTCCCCTCTAGCTTCTTGTCGAAAGCATGGCTCAGCGGATCTTGTTGCCGTCGGCATCCATGACGTGCACTTCGCCAAGCTTCATGTCGCGAATCGGCTGTTCGATCTGCGCGAGATCGCCGACGACAACCCAGGTCAATGCGCCGGGCTTGATCACCGACGCAGCCTTCTGCACGTCGGCCAGCGGCATGGATTCCCACTTCTGCTTGCGCAATTCGATCCAGTTGTCCGGGCGCTTGTAGCGCAGGATGCCGCCGATCGCGCCCATGACCGAACCCGCGGTCTCGTAGCTGCCCGGCAGCGAGCGCACGCTGTTGAGCTTGATCTTGTCGGCCTCTTCTTCGCTGATGGCCTCGCTGCCGTCGGCGAACGCGGTGATCTCGCGCTTGAGTTCGTCGAGCGACTCGACGGTCTTGTCGATCTGCACCGGTGCAAACGCCACCCAGGGCTGCTGCCCCAATGCGCCCGAGATGAAGCTGTACGAACCGTAGGCCCAGTGCTTGTCTTCGCGCAGGTTCATGTTCAGACGCGAGCTGAACTCGCCGCCCAGCACGCCGTTGGC